>JAHHHB010000109.1 GCA_019359545.1 Desmonostoc geniculatum HA4340-LM1
TCCTGCGATACTTCTACTGTCAATGTGGCAGTTTCTGGATGCTGACTTACCATTGTTAAGAGTTAGACCTGTATGCCTTACCGTATTCTCTCTTAGTCTTGTTCAGAAATCAAATAGGAGTCCTATATAAAGGATTATTATTTTATGGTAGATGATGAATTTTTAATCTTAGTTGTAATCGTAACCGCGATTTCATTGGTAATTAAAATCGCTCTTTACTGCTTTGCTATTTGGGAACTAGCGCATTTTTCATGGATGAATGCGATAGCAAGTGTTTTAATTGCAGAATTTCTGTGGCTTGTAGCCCTAAGCCTGGGGAAAGATTACTGACATGCCATTCACTTTAGAACAACGCTATCAAATTTTAACCGCTCTCAACGAGGCACTGCTACGCACCGATCAGATGCGATCGCAATACGCCGATTCTCCAAGCGACTTCTACCGCTTTGATGCCACGCTAACGCCCACTGAATACCAGAAAAATCGCCCAGTACCATTGCTATTTCAAAAAGATGATATCTGGCAGAGGCTAGATGAAATTGAGCAAGAATCTGAATTTTTGGTCAATCAAGTTTTGCAATACTTGATTGACTTGAAAAATGTAGAAAGGGCAATCGTGAATGAGCGAAGTTCTGTTAATTCAGCACTCAAAAAAGCCGATGTTTTGGAGTGGGAGACTGGCTTTAGAACATCAGGAATGTTCGCCCAAAGGGATGACTTAATCGAAAAATTACGCTATCAATTGAGTCTGCCACCATCCCCAGATCCAATGGGCGGAGGTGGTGGGATGTTATTAAGGAGTTAATTATCTTTTTGCCAATTTCCTTAATCTGCCTACAGGAGCAAAAGCGGATGATTCTTGAATTTGAATGCTCATGCCACCTTGCTCTAAGGCGTTAAGAATTTGCGATACAGCTTGCTTTGAGCAATCACATTCTGAGGCTATCTCTTCAAATGTCAGAGCGTCGAAGGCGATCGCATCTAATATTTTGAGCGCCAACAGTACCGATTTACCAAGCAAAGGTAACAACCATTCCTGCTCAGAATCATGCAAGCTACGTAATTTTTCAATAGATAAAGCCGCATCCCTAAGCTTTTGGCACGTGTCTCGATTCATATTAATTTAATTAATTTACTGAGTCCTTCTTGAATGAGGGTGATCGCGGCTTTCATAGCACTGCGCTGTTTGATTGTTACTGGGGTTTCCTCATCCCCCCAAACAACTCGAAGTTCGCCATCTGCGATCGCTCTAACTAGTTGAGAAACATTCGGCTTTTCGTTCCCCCATGTCTGCCCAAAATCAAGAGCGATTTGCTCTAGTTTTTCTTTTTGTTCAGCAGACAGGGAGAGCGTCACACTCTCCCCTTTTCGGCTCATTTTACATTCTCCTCAATAAAAGCTGGAATACCCTCGCAATAAAGCAACTCTCGCGCCGTACATAATTAAAATGGTTTATTTGAGTCGTCCGTCTTGTGCGGATGACTTTATTTTATGCCTCAGATTTGTCCGTGTCAAGTACAAAGCATGCGGACAAAATAACTTAAAGTTTGGGAATCCTGGGAATCCTGCGGGTGATGTTTCTTGCTTTGAATTCAAAAACCATGTCAGGTTCTCTAAGCGATTTTTGCGAAGCACAGCTACTCAATCAATTATTTGGTGGTGTGCCCTACGCTACACCCAATACGCTGTATTTTGGTTACATGGTCGGCGTGGCTGGGGAGACTGGCCCTGGCGCTGAACCCAATAGCGGCGGCTATGCCCGTGTTGCCGTCACCAACAACACTACAAACTTTGCCATCACAGCCAATCAAATCAAGACCAACGCTACAGAGATTCAGTTTGTCGAGGCTACCTCAAATCATGGCTTGGTGCAGGCTCTAGCAATCTTCGACTCTCCCACCAGTGGCAACATGCTGGTGTATTTTCCCTTGAGTGCGCCAATCAATATCACCATCGGCGATGCAATGCGGATTCCGGTTGGCTCTCTCACAGTACAATTTGCCGCCGGGGGATTGAGCAATTACGTGAAGAATGCGCTGCTCAACCAGTTACTTGGCGGTGTCCCTTTCAACGTAATTACCACCTTGTACGCAGCTTACGCCACTAGCAGCCCCACAGATGCCCTGGCTGGCACAGAACCTAGCGGCAACGGCTATGCACGGGTAGGCGTAACCAACAACACCAACAACTTTCCCATCGCTACCCTTGGCAGTAAAGTGAACGCCTTAGATATCAACTTTGCTGAAGCCACAGGCTCTCAAGGCACAGCCACTCACGTACAATTATTCGATGCTTCTAGTGGCGGTAATTACCTCGGACGCTATGCCTTGTCACCCACTCAGGCGATTAGTGCTGGCACCATCGGAGCCATCGGAGCCAATACCCTTACACTGAGTCTTGACTAATGCCACAGCTAAATTTTCCCAGTGGCGCGATCGCATCGACTACTACCAGCGACATCGCCACAATCAAAATCCGCAAAAATTTGGGCAAGTCTGGGGTCATAGCCACAGTGTCAGCTGCTTCTGTTGGGGCATTGGGTAAAAAACGCTCCGTTCGCCCCGATGCGATCGCCATCACTTCCAACTTATCCGGCACACTCAAGCGGAAATTGCGTTTTCCGGCAGGGGCGATCGCTTCTCAAGCCCAATCTCAAGTAAAATTCTTCCTTAATGTCTCCCCTGTTGCCCCGCCCAAGGGTTCATTGCACCGTGCTGACTTAAGTACTTTGTTGCAACCAGGATCGTCAGCACCCGCGTTCAGTGGTTCAAGACTGGTGAAGGGAGATTTAACCCCTGTGTCGTTCAAGATTCAGGGTCAAAGGTTAGACGGGTTGGACGCCGAATTTACAGCCAAACGCAAAGACGATCCGTTAGCTTTGCCAATCATCAAAACTGGTGCGTCTGTCCACCAAACCGATCCGGCGGTGGACAACCAAAGCAAGATTGAAACTGTGATGGGGAGTTTTAGTATCGACCCTGGCGACACGGAAGATTTTCCCGATTCGGAGGTGGAGTTGAGTTACACTCTCAAATTCAGCGATGGGCTGGGGAGAGTTTACACTGTCGTGTCGGGAAGTTTCACTGTCTATTCTGCGGGGTGAGAGAGTGAGCAAACTGCTTCCAATTGAAGACAACGGACAAATTGTTGGCTACCTCTTTGATTGTCCTGGATGCGGCAACTGTCATGCTCCCTATGTCCAGCCTTATAAAAACGAGGTTGGGGCAAGCTGGACTTTCAATGGAGACTTCGACAAGCCAACTTTTACCCCAAGCATTTTGGCTAGGGTTGAGCGAACTGGTGGGGAAACAATTATCTGCCACAGTTTTGTGACTGATGGCAGAATTCAATTTCTTGGTGACTGTACCCATGCACTTGCAGGGCAGACAGTCGATGTACCTGAACAAAACTAGCAAACATTGAGTTTAAGTTATGAGCAACAACCGAGTAACACCAGAGCAAATCACAACACTCTTGGATAGCGCAGAAACACAAGAAGCTATATTTTGGGGCAAAGAACTGGTAGTCAGTTTCAAATTGCCTTCAGGCTTTACAATTTGTGGTCGTGGTGCGTGCGTCGATCCTGCAAACTTTGACATTGAAATTGGGCGACGAGTTGCTAGAGAGGATGCCGAAAATCAACTGTGGAAATTTGAAGGATACTTGCTACAAAACAGGCTGTACGAACAAGGTGTGTTGTGACCTCTCCCTTCTCAGGATTTGAAAACACCACCCTCACCTTTCAGGTTGCCGATCGCACCTACACAATTAACGCAGTCGGCAACCGCTCCCCTAACTACCAATCCCTGATAATTAAAGCTCTCCTTAAGCCCACGACAGACTACAGCACAGTCTCACGCTATGCTGACGAAATTCAGCAATTTGCTGGCGCTGATGGTCATGCAGTGTTGCTAGAGGGTTACTTAGTCGAGCCGCAAGTTTATCCCCAAGGGGTTGATTTTTTGATGGAAGCTGACATTGAAATAAATGTGGTAATTAACAAGCCAGAAACGGGGAGATTTAAGTTGCTGCCAGTAGTTCAATCCCCTTATGTGGTAGCGATGGGGATTGATGCAATTACGCCAATCCGAGGGATATTTCGGAGGAATTGATGGGCAAAATTAACATCGATTTAAACAAATTAAATTCTGCGATCAACAAAGCTTTTGATGTAGTGGTCGAAGCGCAAGGCGAGGCGTTTCAAAATGCGATCGCCTCCGATATTTGGGAATGGCCCCGCGAAACTCTCCGCAACAATGGTGATTTAGTTGACAGTCCACGGGATATTTACGATACAGGAAAACTCTACGATTCACTGGTAATCAGCCGTACTGCTAACGCAGCAGAGTACACTTGGGAGTCCGATCATGCCGCAATTGTTCACGATGGTGCGACTACCAAAAATGGCACGGAACTACCTGCAAGACCTTGGACAAAAGTCGGTCTTGAGGAGTGCGATGCAGCAGGTATTATGCAGAAACAACTTGATGAATACTTGTGAAATATTATCTTGAGATAGAAAGATTATCTGCCTTGGTTCGTAGCAAACGCGGTTCTCAAGCGCTACGTGAGACAGCACTGGACATTGGTTAATGTTTTGGCGGTCTTGATTAGATCCGCCTATCGCGATTTTTCAACAGTAGAAATCAACCACGATCTCTAGCTTGTTGAAAAATTTTTCAACAAGCTAATTGCCTAAGGATAGCGTTCGCAATTCCATTATCCATTTCCGCCGCCATTCTCAATAATTGTTCGTTCTTGATATTTTCCTGGAATTCTCTCACTTGCAAAGCAATCTAATCAGATGGGCAGTTTCGCCATCCATCACGTGAAACTCCTCGGACAAACTGACTAATTTTTCGTTGGAGAGAAAATATTTCATGGCGAAAACTACACCTGTAGTAGCGTAGTTTATCATGCCCAAAAGCTCTACTACATCAAGATTTATTGATACCTTTTAAATCAGCTTGCACAATAACTTCTTCAAATTTTTTCATGTTATTAACGCCATGCTTTTGGGCATCTTGGATTAGTAATATTATTGAATACTATCGTGATAGAAACTCTAACATTAAGAAACGACATATTAGCGATACTTGCTAATAGATTAGGAGATTATGTATTTCCTGATGGCGGAACCGATAAAGCGATCGCCTGTCTTCCCGACCCAGATAAAGGCTGGAATTACCCAGAAAACGGCACTAAAGTTTCAGGATTAGAAGTAGTAATCAAACAGCCATATCCTGATGTAGAGGCTAATATTGGGGGCGATCGCACTTTCACAAATTCATGGGAAATTCATCTCAAGCAGTGGGATACAAATCAAAGTTTAGTGGAAGCTATCGGACTTTTGAGTGGGGAATTACCCGCCGATTACTTAATAGAAAGAGTTAGCCCAATGCCAGCTTCAGATAAGCTCTTGACCGTCGAGCAGTGCAAGATTTTCTTGAGAGATTGGCAGGTGAGGGAATCCTGACTCCGGATTAAAATCTCCGGAGATTCAAATGTCGAAAACTTTTCAAGTTGGTGCAGGCAATAAGGTAAAGCTGTATGTGGCTTTATTGCCATTGGGCGATCGCACCGAACCAGAAGATGTAGAAGTTACAGCCAGCAGTGGCATTACTTCAGCAGCCACCAGCGTCACTGTAACTGCTTTAGACGGCCCCATCGCCGGCGGCACGCCGCTAACTTTTGATAACGGCACAAATAAATTACTTGTTTACTTGACCAAAGATGCAAAAGAAGGCGATACCACTCTCACTATTGAACCTGCGTCCGCTGCATTGACAGGCAGTTCTACGGCTGAATATGTGGCGAAGCTGAGGCTGCTTGGCGGTACGCAGTTGAATGCGAATATTAACAGCGATCGCACTGATGTGTTGGTATTTGAAGATGAACTCGGCTACAAAGACGGCGCCATCACAGGACAATCTTGGGAACTGCCCTGGACTGCAAATTTACTCTCTGATGACGAGGCTTTCCGTCGAGTATTTTACGCAGGCTCTCAAGCTGTTTCCGGCAGAGAAGTTTTTGTGTGGCAAGAAGATGCACCTCCAAATGGCTTTGCAAAAGGCGATGGATTGAAGGGTGCTTGCGTGGTGATGAACCTTCAGAAGTCACTTCAAAGTAACGCGATACTTACGCTTTCGACAACATTCCAAGGACAAGGATCGCCAACGATTACCCGTTACTCTTTAACTTAGAAACCAGAAATATAATTCAATATCTAAAAAGCTCAAATTTAGGTATAGCAAAGATTTGAGCTTTTATTTTGTAGTATAATGATTCCAGATCAAAAGCGTGACTCATGTTTTTTTGACACCAAAACACGAGCGATTCACGTTAGAAATATGGCAGAATTTTGCCGACAAAATGGACTAACACTGACATGAGCTACTGCGCTCGTGGTACTGCGATCGCTCACAAGGGCTACCTCTGCCGATACGCCTAAGTCATTGGGGAATTTTTAGAGAGTACACCACTTGCCAGAAACAATGGCCATTACCCCACCAAAAAACGATTCTCGCCTTGGCAAGGGATACAGTTATTTATTTGCCCTTTTTCTGACCGCCTTAATCGCGGCTCAATCTACAGATATTTCCTTTAAATTCAGCAAATCTGGGGTTGAATTTGCGATCGCCTCCCGCGAACTCAATGCCCAAATCTTCTACCCCTGTGTTGTGCTGATTGCTGGAATTTTAGGATTGCCAACTGATGCAGTTGCTCTTGCTGTGGGACACTTTCTGACCAAGGGGCGCGAGTGATGTGGGATGGCTCGAACGATTACAGCGCTGGATTACAGGACTATTCCACCCCAAGAAAAAACGCCGCGCTTACCCAAAAATTATTAAGCGCTGGTATGGGCAACATTGCGCCGTACTGCGAATTGAGCGAAGCACCCCAGGTGGAATCGCCACATACAGAATTACTTCTCCCTACGGCAGCTGCGATTACCTCATCACCCTGGATTATCTCCCAGAGCTATATGCAGAAATACTTGGGAAGTTCCAGGGCACCGCTATCAAAATTCCAAAAGATAGCTCTCCACACACGCATCGCTTTGCGGTCTGGCGGGTTTTTCCCAATGGCAGCAGCAATCCTGTTGGCGTTTGGGACGTTGATTTGGAAGGGTTCGCCCAAAATCTTAATAGGCGGCAACTCGCATCCCGTTACGCAGTCGCAGGAGTCGCTCTGAAGCCTCTGGGGATGATTTATAGCAGAAAAAATCCTTCTTTCTCATGGCAAAGCCAAATGGAGCGTATGGACTGGCTAGCCCTTTTGGAAGAGAGGATTAGAGGGGAATTGTCAAATCCACAGCACAATTTGAAAGCCTGTGTGATTTTGCAAGAGGGGTTATGAAAAACTTTTCACCTTTGGGCGATCGCTATTCTGATTCGACTAATTCATAGAGAAGCGATCACTAACTCATCTGATTTAGCTCAACTTGGCAGGATCTTCTTCTCCGAGAGTATCAAAGATGACTTAGGGCGGGAGAAAGACGCTGACGATAATGTGATTAATTCCCCAAGCGCGATCGCTCGTATTCATGATATAAATTTTTCGGCAACCCTGTTCCGCTTCGTGCGGGAGAGGGAGGACGGACAGCGCCAAACCCAAATGGCAAAACTCGAACAAACGCTAGTGAAACTGAACCAGGAATCAAAAGTTCCGGCAACCTTGAAGTAGATTTATTTGCGCTCCTGATTGAAGCTTATGGTAAGGGCGGTTTAGTTCCCTACCTAGTTAAAAGCTTTCCCGCCCAATTCCTCAACGACTTACTCGAACAAACCGTAGAGCTACGACGCGACCCCAAAGATCGCCTTGAGGAATGGGAAAGGGAGCAAGCCCAAAAATGGTTAGCTGAAAATAAAAATCAAACCTTTGTATTTAAATCGGCTGCTGGCGACGAGAAAACCGTAAATATCAAAGATTTTATAGGTGACGACGATGAAGAGTGAAACGATTAATCGGCTAACAAATGCACCCAAAGAAGCGATCGCTTTCAATTTAAATGCGGCGATCGCGGACGGTGCAGATGATAGTTTTATTATTGATATCTATACCCCAGTTGCCTTGGATGGCGGCGGAACTGCTAATAAGGTATTGTTCCGCGTGATTTTACCTTACTCAATCCTGGAGTCTGACACTGATAATACTATTACTCTTAATTCACTGATTTACGCTTTCGCTGGCAATGCTGCGGCCTACTCAGCGGGGGGAACCACGCCGTCTCTATCTGTAGCTAAAAAGGAAAATGTTGTCCATATAGATCCCTTTCTGACTGCGGCAGGAAATACCAGAAACGATCCTGCTTAATTAAAATTCACACGGGACATGATTTGATTCATAGCATGAGGTGATGGATTGGCTCTTAACCTTGAAATTCTGTTCACTTTTGGTCAGGCTATGGTTCAAAATTTGGTCACGCGGGGGGTAAAATCACAAATAGCTACGTTTAATCTCGCCTACAGAGTTTCATTTGCTCTGGTCGTATCCCTTTTCACTCAACAATGCCATTCACCTTAGCTAAAACAAAAAGATTGCCACCAAGCCCAGATCCAATGGGCGGAGGTGGTGGGAGGCTACTAAGAAGCTAGAAACCTCTCTTGAATCAATTGGCATAGTCGGTTATCTTTTTCTGCGGCGTAGCAAGTTTTGCCCAACTTTTCACAAGCAATTAAAGTTGTGCCAGTGCCAGCAAAACAATCAACCACAGTTGCTGCGTGGCAAGCGCGAAGGATGTTTAGTGCCCATTCCAAAGGTTTTGCGTAGCCGGATTGCAAGGATTTACATTCCATCACTGAAGGGAAGTATGTACCGACTAAATCTCTGTCAAAGCAATGCTCGCACCCCGTAGTTAAAAATGCGTTATTCCAATGCAAAATTTGGGGCGACTTTCTTTGAGGTGTCGATTGAGGCTTAGATCGGACAGAAACTATTTCAAAGTGGTATCTAAAAGCAGCACACAAATGGTGGTAATTCTTGCCATGCCCTGCAACTACAAAAATTTCTGAAAACTTTTTAATAACTTGAGCAACTTCATTCGCACTCATTTCAAAAGGTGGGTCAGTCAGCACCATATCCGCTTTTGGAAATGGCGCATCTTTGGCATCACCACACCATAATTGATGCCTACCTAAATGAATCAGCATATTTTAAAGTGATTGCTTGATTAAATCGCCCCTTAAGTATGAGGTAAGCTGAGTCGGATTTGAACCAACGAGAGGACAAAACCTCTTCGTAATTAGTGTAACCATGACGGATGGCAGCAATCGCGTCATCAATTGGAAATCCAAAAATATCTTCAGGAATTTTTTTAGTGAATCTAATTTCTGCTGATTCTGCCCATTCCTCATCCATCAATTTAGCCGAGAAATACGCTTCCAGGAACGCGTCACCTTCGTCAATTTCTGATTGCAATACTTGGTGTGAGTGATGAGCGATCATCTCTCTAGTAATTAGCTCACCTTGCCCTAAATAGGCATCTAGCATGAGTGCTGCCTGGTCAAAGGCGATGCAATACGGCGCAGAGCGATCGTGCATCGAATAATTATCTTTGAGTGGATACAAAGGGAAAAAAGAGGGTAGCCTTAAATCGGATTTGATCATTTCGGCTGGGCAGTTGATGGCAAAAGCGCACATTCTGATTTGGGCTAATCCAAAGTTCTTAGTATTACCGCCGTAGTCTTGGTAAATACTTAATCCTTTGAGTATTTTCAATTTCCCGGCGATTTTTTCAACGCTGTAATTAACGTAAAATGACCAGGGATTATACTTTTCATTTAAATCAAACACTTCACAAAATAGTCGGCAATGCTCCACGAATGAAGGTAACTGGATTTTTCTGCGTCCAGTTTTCTGGATAAATTCTTTTTGAGTAAGAGCAGAGTATTTAAATCCTCCAAGTATCCCAGGGAGGTTGTAAGTTTTGATAGTTGGGTATTCTTTGCCGCCAGTCCAATCCAGCACCGCACATTGCAAGCTAGATGTGCCGCGAAAAGACTTGGCTTCTTGCACAATTAAATTACTGGTTCTGAGATCCGCTGCTTCTTGCGTCCATTTACTGCACAAATCATAAACTTTGTGCAAATTTTGTCCGTACATTTGCTCAATCTGCGCTCTGTACAGGTTTGCTCCTTCATGCCCTTTGAGTTGCTGCCCGATTATCAGGGCTTGAATTGGACTCCAGCGCTTGTAGTATTGGATGAAAGAATTGGTTTGGCAGTGGTGTTTGATAACTAATTTATTAAGTTCTGCCCTATCGCAAGTATCGCCCGCATCCAATTGCATCCTTTCCACAAAATATTGCGGTACAAGGGCATAAGCTTGATAGAAAGGAAATCCTGGGTGTCTACCAATTCGACCCAATCTTTGAATAAAAGTCGGGGCATCGTGACCTTCAAAAATCAGGAAATTGATTCTAAAATCAATCCCGACATCAAGCGTGGAAGTACCAACTATCAAATCAGATGCGATCGCCTCTTGCACCCGATCTTTATCTGTAAAGCCGGTATTCTCGCTCACCGTTAATCCCAATGGCAAAAGCCGTGCAGCAAGTCGCCGCCGGACTCTTTTTACTGAAGCAATGGAATTGAGGATAATTGCACCCTTGGAATTGGGGTATTGAGTGAAGAATTGAGCAATTGTCCCTTCGTTTTCGTAAATCCACTGTTCTGCGCGGGTAGTGGGTTCTAAGTTTAAAGTTACAGGCTGGTTGATTTGCCGCCACCCCATGCCACAGGTGGTACTGTAGTCGCCAGATATTATACGGTAATTTAGTCCCGCCAATTCTAAGAATTTAACTAAATGGCGATTAGGTGTGGCTGAAAGAAAAATATATTTATGCTTGATGCCAACCGAGCGCATCAACAATAGGGTATTGATAATTCCAGATACCTGCGAAGGTTGGTAGATGTGGAATTCATCAAATATTAAAGCTCTAAATTTAGAATCAATTTGTTGCCACAGGTCTAGTCTGTCGCCCATCCCTGAAGCGATGAAATCTTTAATGTAATTACCTTGGTGCAGGTAATAAAATAGATCGGGGTTAGTCAACAAGATGCCTGTCTTGGCTAGGTCAAGTAGCGTTTCCGCTTTACTTTGCTTGGCGGTGCGTGCCCAAGCTTCTAAATCGTATCCCGTGAGGCGTTGTATACGGAAACTGGGATTTTGATAGTAGGTGGCAAATTGCCGCTCTTGGTCGCGTACCAGCTCGTTTGTGGGGTACATCGCCAACACCCCGCCCTCTGGATATGCACCAAAGGCGGCGTAGCTTTTACCATCGCCGGTGGCGGCAACGTTGATTATCGCATCAACATCTGGGTCAACCAATGCATCCCAAGTAGCCTGTTGATGCAAGGAAATTCCCGACGTAGCTTTGATATCAGCTAATCGGGAAAATAAGGGTAGTAAGTTTATTTGCACTTTTTAGCAATTAAATTAGCCACATCATCACAAAAAGAGGAAATGATTTGAGATTTAACAAATTTAGCTGAAACTCCTCTTTTATTTACCGCTTTCTCAATCTCTTGATAAGAGGTAACAAACCCTTTCAAATTGAACTCCTGATACCTTAACTGTGGGCATCCAGAGACTTCCTCGCTCCAAAATACGGACAAATCAGCAAACTTCTCATCATCAATGACAGCTACAGGCAACAACTTTTCACTTTGCAACATTTTTTGTACGCTGCTTAAAAATTCTTCTTTGGATATCTCAACACCAGCACTTGCGGTAGTATATCCAGGAGGGATGAAAACCCCCAAGGATACTGCTACTTTTTCTAAAGATGCCAAAGCCTGGTTTTTTTGGCTTCTTACCCTTGCCAATTCTCTTTCTCTGCCTTTTGCTTCTTGCATAAAATTCCAACTCTTTTTATGGAAAGAAAATAATTTCATCATCTGTTTCATCCCAGCTATCAGTTTTTACTGATTTAGCTGTTGAAATTCTCACTTTAATGCCTCTGATATTGGCGTAAGTTTTAATTGTGTCGCCGTAAAATTTGGCGACTTCAATGTCTCTTGTCCCGAACAGGATTTTGTATTCTGTATCGGGACGGAGTGAACGCACACCCCGATAGATTTCAGGAAACAACTCACCCTGATTTTCAATAGACCATGCCAATACTTCTAATACCAAGGCATGATACTCATTTCTGATTACGTGCTGGGATTGACGCGCACATCCTAGCCATTGCACATGACCAATTGCATCTTCTAACTTGCAGAATTCTTCCACATTTTCAGGAACTGCGGAACATCCTTGAACAATGTGGAGGCAACTGCCTTCTTTATAAAAGTAATTAGGCAGCATTCCTCACCGCCTTAAACACCATTAATTCGCGCAGATTTTGGGGCTTTTGAGTGTATTTAGCACGATGGATTTCTGAGCGAAAATCTGAAAAATCCGCACCTAACGAAACCTGATATTCTTTGATTTCACGAATACTGTATTCACCCGTACCGTAATAACCGGGAGTGCGGATGATATAGCACTTACCTTGCTTCTCATCCTTGATTAAAAACTCGCCTGCTATTGTGTAGCCAACTCTAATTTGTGAGGTGCGATCTACTAATTTTTTAGATAGCAATGTGGGCTTTTGACCTTTGATGTGTACCCAGTATACATTTGCCCATTCACGGACTTCTAAATTTTTGATTCTAATTTCCGAAGC
This sequence comes from Desmonostoc geniculatum HA4340-LM1, assembly GCA_019359545.1. Taxonomy (GTDB): domain Bacteria; phylum Cyanobacteriota; class Cyanobacteriia; order Cyanobacteriales; family Nostocaceae; genus Nostoc; species Nostoc geniculatum. The sequence continues at coordinate 12,674 of JAHHHB010000109.1, forward strand.
GTATCCAAGGTATTGAGCAACTTTTGTTAGTGCCTCCATTTGGTTTTCACCTCGCCCGTATCGGCGGCGACCCGTTTATTTCGTATGTATCTAATATATACCACTATTGACGTATCCGTCAATAGTAGCTTTTCCGCCTTTCGGGTTTTTCACCATAATTTACCCCAAACCCGATTCCGAGCTTTATTATTTCTCGTTATTATTTTTTTCAATTTTTCCGGGTTTACTTCTGCGATCGCACTTATTAAAGAAGAAATATTTCCCTCCCCGAAATTTTTACCACTGGGAATCGTAAAACCCAAAGCAAACGCGATCGCTTTTAATTTATTTTGAGCTTCGGGTTCTATCTGCAACGTAAGCCGGGGTTTGGGAGTACTCCGGCGCAATCTTGCCATTAGAGATATCCTAATTCTTCAAGGATGATGATCGCATTTCCCGCCTTTTCTTCAATATCATCCCAATCAATTTGATTGAGATTGATGCCTCCACTCATTGCAGAAGACTTGAAATCGGGCAAAATTGCATCAACACAGGGGAGCAATCTTTCAGCGTCTTCTAGGCAATTAAGTCTAAAAGCCGATTTGACTTTTTTCACAAGAACCCTGTGTTGTCTTTCTTCGCTTTTGATTTTCTCAATTTCGGGAAATCGAGAATCAACTTGCTTGGTTTTTCTGTCAGAATGTTTTTTAATGATTCCTTGCTGGAAGGAATTTGACTGCTGCCTACCTTCAGTGTCATATTCTACTTTGAGAATATGACAGGAATTTGCATTTGCATACTGAAAGATTTCTGCCAAGTTACAAGTTTCTAGCAGAATTTTTTTAGCTGGGGAGGATGCCGCAACTATTCTATGCGGATTTCTCCCCAGTGATTGAATCACTATTACTGAATTTTTTGGATTTGATGGACGGGCTAAAGCTTTATTCATTTATTGCATCCTCCATATTTTTTTCCACACGCAATTTGCCTAAAAACGAAGCAAATGCACGTGCATTTGCTTCGTTTTTTCTAGGATCTACATCCTCAGAAAACTCGAAGGGGCTTTGCTCATTTCCCGCACAATGGACAAAATAACAGGATTCATTAACCTTTTCCAAGAGAACAGGCTCTCCGTCTTGTCCAATTCCTAATGCAATCAAATCTGAGTTTGTCATCTTTTGTAGTCCGCATTGAAAAACTTGTTACGGACAGGCGATCGCACTTCATTTGATAAAGCTGCGTCATGCAATAGCGATCGCTGATTCACTCACTTCTAATCTAAATTTTTAAGGAACTCTAAAAATTCCTCCGCTCTATCAAGGCTGTCAAACACCTCGACTTCACCGTTGACTACAACGGAACAGAGATTGTCATCTGCTATGTAAGCAGATTGAATCTCTTGTTTTTCCCACTTATTCATTGCCGCAAGAGTTCTTGCGGCAATCTCCGAATTTTTTTTCTTCGATCCGCAGACATTTGATCTCTTAAATTACTAAAAGGTTTCATGTTACTCCTTTTCATCATCTCTGATAAGTGCTGTATTGCACTTATCAGAGATGATAGGCTAATTAGCCTACTAAGACCTTTTTGGATAAGATTGACCACACAAAAATCAACGATTTAAAAACATTTCATAGCTCCGACGATTTGGAAAATAAACTGCATCCCAATCGTCTAAATCATAAGTTGTAAAAGAGACGAAGGTTGCCACCTCCGCCTCCTTGTCTATAAACCAGGTGCCATCTGATTCGTAGGATCTTTCTGCGCGATCACAAAATTCTTGGATCGTCTCAGGCTTTTTTAGCGCTATGACTTGCAGCGCCAACCCTTTAAATACAGATCCGACTTTGTATTGAACTTTGTTATTCCAGATTTCAATCATCTGCAATTGTTCGTCGGAGTTGAAAACTCCGACGAACAAATTTTTAATTCCAATTTGCTTCAAGTACTCGGCATACTTTTCTGCATATCTATCGAAGGCGATTATGCCTCCGATTTCTTCCTGCAAAGGAATCCCTTCATCCCCCATTTCACCTAAATTGATAAACAAATCTTCTTCTGCATCTAGTTTATCGGAAAACTCTTTAAAAGTAAGCATGTTGTTGTTTATTCTTTGTTTTTTGTATGTACCAATACTATCACCATATTTTTCAATTGGCAAGTACCAGTTGAACTACAGCTACAACGCGATCGCCTCCCGCCCCTTTGGCGAAGCAAATAGATAATTGAAGAATTCAGATTATTACGTTGTTTCCCTGAAAATTCTCCTGAGCCAGTGGAAACACTAATTCCGGCTCATCCACAGTTGGTAGATTTAGCTATAAGTGCCTTAAATGAAATTGCTCACGTTGTAAGAGAAAGGGAAGATAACGAAGGTAGGGAGAGTAGAGGGGGAACAGACGGAGAAGGAGATTCTCAGGGTAGTGAGCAACTAAATTCTAATTTTATGCCCAATAGACGAATACGTGAAAACAGGAGAAATACCTGCGTCAGCCTCACAATTGCTGTCATATTCTGATTCTAATTCAAAAACAAACATACCTCTTCTAAAACCTGCACCTGTTGACAATCCACTGAAGTTACTTTACAGGATGAACTTGAGCAATTAATTCAACTGAAAAAGAGTTTATTTTTAAATCTGGTTCAGCAAGCGAAAATAAAAAGCGTACAAAAATCTGAAACACCAGATATAAAAGCAGAATCTTGGGAGCAATTTTATAAAGCAAGCCCTGAAGACCAAGCAGAAGCCCTTCGCCGCTACAAGGCCAAGTGTCACTACAAAATCCGTTGTCATGACAATTGGGTCTTTTGTTCGCGGATTGGCTGGGTGTCGGATATTCAGTTGCTGGGCAATTTCTTGTGTCTCTTCTAAAGGCAGTAATGGGTACTGTTCTCGAATATCTGTAACATTGCCCAACAGTCTAAAATCCGCTTTCCTAGCCACTGGAAAAAACCTAAGTATCGCTTGGGTCAACTAATGCAACAAGGGGAAATTGTTGCAATGGAATACCACCCGCCAGGGACTAAAAGAGCAAACTTATACGGTGAATACTGGACTTATTTCGTACTTTGTGGTTCACAAGATGATGACATAGAAAGCTTCCGTGAAGAAAATCTTCAACCATTGACCAGGGGATGGAAGCTCTAGCTCATCACATTTGGGACGCGGAATCACTCTTTCACCGTTTGTAAACAAATTTATACCCCGAAATTTTGAACCCTCCTGAAAAATTTTTCAGGAGGGTTTTTGATTGAAGAATCACTCTTGATTTTTCTGAAGGCGTTGGACAATCTCATCAGCTAGATATTCTTCTGGTTCAATGCCCGCAGCCGCAGCTTGAATTTTGATTTCGTCAAAGTGTTTGTCAGCGTTCCGCATCGTGTATGTTTCCAGAGCAGTGCTAATGCAAGCACTGATATCTTTTCGGGTAGCCAGCGAAGCAACGATCAGCCTCACGTATAACTGAGCAGGGAGCTTAGGAACGCCTGGACGTTTATCAATAATCTCCTTAATTATGCCGCGCTGTTTTAGAGCTTCAATTAATTTATCTATATCCACCTTTTACTACCTTCAACAAGCTCACTCTTGCTACTCTATAGTAGCTGAGATTGTGATATCATCCAATCAATAAAGAGATGCGCCTCCCAGTGCTGAAGACACTGAAAGACGACTTCCCCAACGTAGACAGAACCTACAGAAGGAGCAATTATGAGCTTACTGGAATTCATTCACAAATGGGAATCTACAGAAGAGAATAGATTGAGACTGCTAGTAACCGCATTTTTTGAGAGAGATGAGCGTACCATTAGGCGGTGGATGAGCGAAACGCCAAGGTACGCAAAATGGGTGCTGGCTCGAATTAACGAAGAATGGGAAAAAAATGGCAGGGACTACGCCATTTTTTTATAAGCTTTGACGGACATTATTGAAGTTAGTTTTGTTGATAATTTTGACTACCCGCACATCGGCGGGTTTTTTATTATTTAAAAGTAGCAATGCAACAACAAAACCAATTTAAACAAAATGCCCAACCCAGCTTACACACCAAACACTATTTTGAGCAGCCAAAACCTAATTATTGATGACGAAACTACTACATACTCAGAGACAAGAACTGATAGCAAAGGTGATAAAACCACCACTATATATGAAGCTCCAACACAAGATTTTGCTGATTCAATTGGGAAGCGCAGAAAGTAATTTACGGTACAAAAATAAACAATACAGTCTTCGTCACCGCCAAAAATAACAAGGTTTCAACTACTAACAATTACATAGCTGCATAGCTGCATAGTCGCATTGCGCCAATGAGTAACTGAGTCGCAATGCTCCAACACTTCAACTACGTCCAGCGACCAAAAAGCAATTTAGCTCAACTAAAACAAGGATTATCAAGCAATGAGATTGAATTAGTAAATTGATGATGTAGCAATGGAACAGACGAATTTACCAATGATTCTAGAGAAAATCAAGCGAGAATCGTTTTTTAGTGGTTTCATGTTTGATAACTTACTAACTCGTGAAGAATGGGCAAATGTATTAGGAATACATCGCCAATCCGTCAGGCGATGGGAAAAAGAAATTATTAATAAAGTTGCGCCCATTCAATCGAATTACTACACAGTCAGCCGAATGCGATCGCCTTATCTCGACGCCTACCAAAGATTTGTTTTAGCGTTGATTTATGTGGTCAAAGGTGGTCTAGACAGATTAAATAAACCTCACGCCTTCGCAGTAGATTTTCTCAAGTTAAACTTCACTAGTCTAAAGCGAGAACAATTTGAGCAGTGGAGAAAGAATAATGTCCAAGTTTAGTAGAGAGCAACTGCATGAATACTTTTCTGACAGATACACAGACGCACAGGTTAACCGGGCTTTAGAAATTTTTGCCCAGAATGGCGCAGATATTGACCCAAGCGGCAACGAATTCTCTTTAGATATCACAGAGGAACTGGAGGAGATATTCAAGGCGGTGGGTGCGGCGCTGAACAACCAAAGGAAACTGGGACAATCCGAAGAATTAACGGTGATTGAGGCCAGCGCCATCGCCTCTAAATTCTCCCAACACTCCAGCCCTCAACTAATGGCGGCAATGATTCGGGTAGTGACCGAGGAAGCGATCACCCAAGGTGCAGCGCTAATTCAAATCAAATCTCAGGTGTTGGAGCGGGTTTTGGAACAAGGGGATATGGCGATCGCTCGATCAATCTTAAACCGGGGACAGCAAACATCTACCTATATTCAAGATTTGGCGAGTGATAGCTCACGCATCAACAAAATGACTGCTGGCTATGGCGTTGACAGAGTTGATATTGATGCATTTTTAGAAGAAGTGCGCGGTAACTCAGATCGAACCAAAAACGGCGTCAAAGCTCTAGTCCCATCCCAAAACAAGGATTTTGATGTTGATGCGTTCTTGCTGGAAGCAGGACAGTAAATTATGTCAACAGAAAAAATCGTAAATATTGTTTGGCAAGAACCAACCGAAACGAATGGGGTTTTTCGAGTGGTGGGAAACGAGGAAGATTTAACCACTCCTGTTCAAGACAAAACATCCGTTGTGGTAGAGGCCAGTCCGCTTGCTTGCCCGATTGGCAAAACAGCCCAAACAATTGAAAAACTTGGAATAATCCCAAATAAATGATTATCAATATAACTTGGCGCAAACACAAAACCAGTATTGCCTTTGGCTCAATTGTGCTTATCTCCCTCGCCTTCTCAAGCGGCGATATCTCCCGCAATATGCAATCAATTTCGTCAATCAAGTCCCAAATTGCCGATCAATCTGAGCGCCAAACAAAATTAGAGCAGCAGTACCAATTCGAGGAGGAACAGTCCAAGATTGCTGACGCTAGGTATGAAAAAGGGTGTCTGCCCGTCGTGTCTGGGAGCTACCCGAATATCCGCTATGTGTCAATTTTTAAGGGTCAGAGTTTGACTGATCGGCACACGGGTAAGGCACTTCCGTCTGGTACTGTCATCTGTGATGGGCAAGGCAACACTGGGGCAATAGAAGGTAGCGGAACAGTAGGAGCGATCGCGTTTACTGGCAACAGAGATATGGTTGCCAAACGCCTCAAAAGATTTCGTGGTGGTATTTACAGCCAACCTATTGACAAGCAAACACAAAATTATGGCAGATAAATCTACAGGTCGTAGAATCGAAACTCACATTTTTCCAGCCTTTGTGTGTGACGACAACAAAACAGAGGTCATAAAGGTTGTAGTAACTCAAAAAGGAGAATCGCGTGATTGCAGGGATTTTCACGAAGCAAAAATGGAGATATCAAGCTATAAAATTTCAGGGCGAGGCCGCAAAATCCAATGAACTTCATTTGGCCTAGTAAAAATAAAACTTCTTCAAAACCCAATACTTGGTTAAGAATCCTGTACTGGGGACTGGTAGCTGCTGGAATATGGTTTGCATACCTTAATATCCAGCCTTACGAGAAAGTGGTGGCATTACTTAGCGGTAAAGCTGTCAATGGGGCTTTTGGTTATTTGATTTCTGTAATTCCAGTTGTTAACGGGATTGCCGCCATTATCGGCAAAGGAATTACCTGGATATTAGGGACAATTCTGTGGGGAATTATTCAAATCATTGAAGTATTACCCCTAGTTCTCTACAGCAACGAAAAATTCGTGCAGACCGTTATTTCTTCAGCTGACAGTCGCAGCCACTACCAGATGAAAGAGAATGACGATCCCACCTTAAAAATGCTGAAAAAAGCTTATAACAGCCTCCCTACTTCGGTGATTAGCAACCTTGAAATTCTCAAAGTGTTTACCTACACAGTTGATTTCTTGATTTGCCTTACCGTTTATTCCCCAGTGGCTTCTGGTAAGTTTTCAGACTTTTTCTTTATCCTTGCTACTGGGCAATGGGGTAAATTGGACTATGGTAATCTTGCACTAACACTAGTTACGTTATTTGCAATTGAAGTGATTGTCAGTTTAATTATTTGGGTTGGCAAATTGAGTTACGCGATTCAGGAATCAGCTAAATAATGAGCCGTTTTGATATACAAAAAATCCAGAGATCCCCCGAAGATTGGAGCGCGATCGCCTTTAAGCAAACAACAGAAAATAATATCCAATGGAAGATAGCTTTAGGCGTGATAGTGGCTGCCGTTGCTGCTTCTGCAACTTCCCCAATTACTGGAATCGCGATCGCTTTTTGGTCTATTTTCAGTGCATGGCAGCAAGCGCGGGAGGTGCAGCGAAATCAAGCAGCGATCAGAGAGTATGGGTGCATAGCCCATGTGCTAGATAGCGATGATTTTCAAGCTTATTGCCAGCAAGTGGGAAAGGACGCAATACAAACAGAATTAAATTTTGCAAATAAACAAGGCTATTCACTCTCTGACTCGGCCTTAGATTATCTGGAAGAGAGTAGAGCTAACCATTCATCCTCGACAGCTAACAATCGACACTCAACAGTAACCGAGTCCTCAATTCATGAAACGAGTAACGTATTTGACATAGTTAAGGCGATCGCCTCCCCGGCGCAAAACTGCATCATCTTGGGTGTTGGTGGTTCTGGCAAGGGGATATTAGTTTCCAACGCTTTACGCAAAATTAAGGCGGACAATCCTAATCGCAAAATTTTTTACATTGACCCTAAAAACGAAGAAGGTGAATACGGGTATTTAGAAGGGGTAGCTGATATCATTCGCCGCAAAACCTGTCAAAACAAATCTCCAGAAGAGATATGTAATTGGCTTGATGAAATTCTTAAGGAATACATCGAATGGGCTAATCAACAAGAAGAATCTTTGCTTGTAGTAGATGAAGGAATGGTGATTGGGGATGCGTGCAAAAAAACCAAAAACACCCGCATTGGAACCCTGATTCTGCACATCGCATCACTGGGTGGTGCTGGCAAGCAAAACGTCTACTTGATGACACAAACTCCTTACGTTGGCGCGATGGGATTAAATCTAACGTCATCTAGTCAGATGAAATGGGTAACACTTATTGGGCAAAATGATGCTGGTGTGCTTAAGCAGTGGGCTAAAGCATCAACTATGGAAACGATCAGCTTAGACCAACTTGGAACTCTAATTAAAGAATCTCCAGCAAACCGCGCTGTTTACTGGGGTGGGCATTCAAAATGGTACGCATTGCCAGAGATGCCCAATTATTCGGCAATCGACCGCGACAATAATAAACCTGCCAACAACGCACTCCAGCGACAACAAGAATCAAGGCAGCGTACAGCTACCCAAATGTTGATTAGCAAACTAGAGCGCACTAAATATTTAGATTTGGATGATTTTATTATTCAGGAATTGGGTGCAGGCTCACGCCTACACGAACTCCGAACAGCAATCATCAAAACAATCATTGAGGCTAACCACGATGGATTAGCCTCCAAGTTTAAAATTAATTAATTGGATAATTATCATGGCAAGCGGGAAATGGCATGATCGCTCAATTTTGCTTTCTTCCCCAATAATTGGGGGAATTACGTATTATTTATCTAAAGATTGGATGATAAGCAGTATTTTCACAAGCTCGTATCTGCTTGGAGGAATGTACCTATCACCAGATTTAGATTTAAGGTCAAAGGCTTACTATCGTTGGGGATTCCTGCGTTACGTTTGGAAACCTTATCAAAAGTTAATTCCGCATCGAGGTAGGTTTTTTCGGAGAAATTTTCTCTCACACAGTCCGGTCATAGGAACAGTATTGCGAGTTAGTTATTTAGCTTTGCTCTGCTTTGTGCCAATAGTTTTAGCTGGTGGAATCAACTCATTACTAGTTCAATGGATGCTAAAAAATTATTCATCAATTTTTTTAGCACTGTTCGCAATTGAACTTAGCGGGCTAATCCATTTATTGATGGATATTAATAGCTCTTACTTCAAATAAAATGCTAATCAACTTCATACTCGCCATCTCAATCACTGGACAAATTATAATCGCCCAAAGAAAACCAGAACACGATACAATTCCACGACTAACGCAAGAGCAACAAGAGGAAATAAACCTAACGATCGCCGATTGCCAAAAGCGCCAAGAAACCATAGATTTAGCCTGCGATCTAACCTATCAAGAATTAGTAGACTGGGTTAAGGGCTGGGAGCCAGCAAGATACGATCGCCCAAACCTTTGCGACAGATTTGAACGCCTAAAAACACCTTGGACTCAACAAGAGCATATCGAATATTCAAGGCTTAAATGCTCGATTGGCGATTGATGCTGGGCAAACATCAAAACCCAGTGTAGCGATCGCCTCTATCCAATCCCAACTCGACAATACTTCCTGAAAAACTTTTCATAAATCAAACTAGCTCAAAATTAGTGCGCTAATTTTTGCGCTTCTCTTAAACCCATCTGCCATCTGCCATCTGTCCTCTAACCTCTCCGACTTGTAATCGGAAGGTCGTCGGTTCAAATCCGACTGCTGGCTTTAA
>JAHHHB010000110.1 GCA_019359545.1 Desmonostoc geniculatum HA4340-LM1
TTTCCTCCATGTTCCCCTCCCTCGCCTATCGGCATTGGTCGGGGAACTGTCGTCAACACAAGAGCCATTCATCTCATCACTTCCGCTATCGCGGTAAGTGAGAGGCTTCTGTCAGTTCAAGCTAAATAATTCGCCCTTACCCGCAAATCTTCTCTGAGTTTTGTTTCCTTACTTCTGACCCCAAAGGCTTCATAAATCAGTTTTTGACAATCACTCAATAAATGATCGTAAGCTGTATGAATCTCTCTGAGGGCATGAACTAACTTAGTGCGTAAAGTTTTCGCAGTGACACCATCATCCCCGGCTTCAGTGCCGATAGAAGGTAAGTTACAAGCTGCTGGTAAAGCTTTAAACAATAATTCATCAGGCTCAACAGTAGTTTTTAATGCCTTTAAAATGGCTCTAGGTTCATCTGCCAGTCGTCGGGTTTGTTGAGTATATTTAGGCAGTTTATTAACAAATTGATAAAGAGGAGTAACTACCGTTAACAGAGTGGCATTACGAACTTTACCCAATTTTTTTAATTGAGGATTGCGTAAAATTGCTTCTAATTCTTTGAAAACTTCTGCCCTTAATCCGACTACTGCAAAATACTTAACTGCAAAGCGTTCAGGATATTTAACTAATAATTCAAAATGTTCTGTTCCTAATACAGGAATAAATGTACCGTCTTGATAAAGTCCCAAATCATCAGCGTGATACAACAGTACTGCCGCTAAAATCATCGGTACTGCACCTTGTTTCACACCGTAGGGAGGTGCTGCTAAATGTTGATAAAGTAAATCAAAAGTTTGGCTTGTTTCTGTCGCTGCTAAACAAAAATTCTCAACTGCTTCCCACAGAGAATTCAAACCCGAATTTTCTAATGGTGGATAAAAATCCCAATAATAATCTTCTTGGCGATAAATCCCTGTTTCTTCTAACAGAGAATAATACATACTAACTTCGGGACCATAACCTTCTAAAGCTAATCTCTCTTCATTTTGATGTTCCAACATTGCCTGAATTAATTCTCGTCTAGCCTTTACCCCTTGAGAGGTTAAATCTCGACGGTTAATTAATTCATTCCACAAAATTGCACTACGATGATAAACGCGATCGCAAATATCAGAAAGCTTACTATTAAAGTCAGTAATGTTGTTGAGTATTTCTACTTCTCCTTGAATCCAACATTGCTGATTTACACTTATACTAAAGGACTGATTAAGAGTTTCATCTAAAAATTCTTCAGCTTATTGTAAACGATAATTTACTTCTTTTCTCGCTACCCCATCAGTTTGTAACTCTTTAGCTGTTTTTTTTATGTTATTTAAAGCCACAAATTCTAGAGTGCGAATTCGCAAAATATCTAAGTTAGTTGCACTCAAAATAACTAATGGTTTACCATCGCTAGTTGTAGAAGAAACAGAAGTAGGCATTTCGTCATCTACCCAATACCCCACAAAACCATCTGCATCCACACTACTACAACGTAATTGACTCAAATCTTGGGAATTATCTAAATAATGCCGTTCAAAATAACGTAAAGTTCCTGTCTGATAACTGTGACGTTGTGCTACTAAAGGTCTTAAAGGACGCTGGAGAGATAACAGTTTAACTAAAGGCGATCGCTCTTGTTCTATATATGTACTTAACTCACTATCAACATTAAAATCAGAACCTTGCCAAATCCGCAATTCATCTAATTGACGACGATGAGTAATTAGGTTCTGTTTTAGCAGTTTATCAATAATTTCTTGCCAATAAAGAACGGTTGTTTTGAGCATACCGTTGACAGAGAGTTGGTAAAGCAAACGCAGATAAGGGATGTAGCGGATAAACTTTTTTTATAACTTGATCGGTTATTTCTTCATCTACAATTATTGATTCTAAATATTTGCTCCACTCCTCAGAGTCACTACGAATAGCACAGCTTATATTGTCTGCTGCTGACGAATCAATCGCTTCTCCAATTAAACTCATCATTTGGCGCTCCGCATACCACCTAGATAATTTCAAAAATCAAAGCTGATTACTACATTCACTCAAATTTAGTTAAAAACTGTAGACTCAGTTCATAGAATATAAAATAGTTCATCGAAAAATTCCACCGCCGCTAAATAAAAATCCCAGTTTAGAAGTAAAAAATCTACAAATTTTCTTTGAAAGCGTGCTTGACGCTGATTGTTCATTTTCAGCTTGCTATCAGTAAAATCATACTGAATTTTCGTAACTATCAGGTTTTGTATCTCAACCAGCTTAATTTTATTTCGGTAGATGCACAGACACCTAGCGGCTTGTCGTCACACATCGCCGTTTTTCAGTCGAACTCCATAAACTCAAGCGATCGCTCCTGTGCTTGTGATAAGAAATAAAAGCTGCGATCGCAATAGCTTCGGTTAACTTATTTATCAACACAGACGAATATTTTAACAACTTACACCAACAATCGGGATGACTGGATTCGAACCAGCGGCCCCTTCGTCCCGAACGAAGTGCGCTACCAAGCTGCGCCACATCCCGCCATAAAAATGGCACTATAAAACCAAAATATCACAAACCGTGGCAAATGACAAAATTACATCTATATATAATCAATTCACCAAAGGCTTTGCTTGCTAACATTAAATTTGTATAACTTTAGTGGTTAAAGCGGATTGTGACTGTAAAACCAGACTGGTTGCGGGTGAAAGCACCTGGGCGTGAGCGCATCGGTAACGTTAAAGACATTTTGCGGGATTTAACCCTCAATACAGTTTGCGAGGAAGCGTCCTGTCCGAATATTGGTGAATGCTTCAACGCAGGTACTGCCACGTTTTTGATTATGGGGCCAGCTTGTACACGCGCTTGTCCCTACTGCGATATTGATTTTGAGAAAAAACCCAAACCATTAGATCCCACCGAACCTGCACGACTAGCGGAAGCTGTTCGCCGCATGAAACTTAATCATGTGGTAATCACTTCTGTAAACCGAGATGATTTGCCAGATGGCGGTGCATCTCAATTTATGGGGTGTATTAATGCAGTTCGTACCATCTCACCCAACACCACAATTGAAGTACTCATTCCTGACTTGTGCGGTAATTGGAATGCTTTAGAGTTGATTCTCCAAGCTGCACCAGAGGTGTTAAACCACAACACGGAAACCATCCCACGCTTATATCGCCGGGTGCGTCCCCAAGGAAACTACGATCGCACATTACAATTATTGCAGCGAACTCGCCAACTTTCTCCTAGCACCTACACTAAATCCGGTATCATGGTTGGACTCGGTGAAACTGACGCCGAAATCCGCCAAGTCATGGAAGACTTGCGATCTGTAGATTGCGACATTTTAACAATTGGGCAATACCTCCAACCCAGTCAAAAACACCTGAAAGTAAATGATTTTATTCACCCAGAACAATTTGCCGCTTGGAAGGCATTCGGCGAAGAAATAGGATTTTTACAAGTTGTTTCTTCACCATTGACAAGAAGCTCATATCATGCTGAACAAGTCAGGGAATTAATGGAACGTTATCCCCGCAGTCAATTTTAGATTTTAGATTTTAGATTTTAGATTGGTGAGTGAAGAGATGGAGAAATGGGGAGTTTGTAGAGACGCGATTCATCGCGTCTGTATGGGAATGGGGAGTGGGAAAGAAAAATTTTCATCTTTCCTTGTGGGCGCAACTCATGGAGTCTCTTGAGTAATGACTAATCCAAAATCCGAAATCCAAAATCCAAAATCCATTGCAATTTTGGGTGCGGGTGCTTGGGGTACGGCGGTGGCAAATCTAGCAACGGCCAATGGCCATGAGGTGCGTGTTTGGTCGCGTCACGGTTCCCAAACTCTCGAAGCAGTAGTAAAAGATGTCCACATAATCCTGTCAGCTATCTCCATGACAGGTGTCAGGGATGTTGCTTCTCAAGTCCACTCTTTCACTCTTTCTCCAGAGACAATTTTTGTCACAGCAACGAAAGGTTTAGATCCCCAAACCACCTGTACACCGTCGCAAATTTGGCAAACAATATTCCCTAACCATGCAGTAGTTGTTCTGTCAGGGCCGAATTTATCTAAAGAAATTCAAATGCAATTACCAGCAGCAACCGTGGTAGCCAGTAATATCCCCACTGCTGCTGAACTAGTGCAGTTAGTATTTTCCTCACATCGTTTCCGGGTATATACCAATTCAGATCCCCTGGGGGTAGAACTAGGGGGAACTTTGAAAAATGTGATTGCGATCGCCGCCGGTGTGTGCGATGGTTTACAACTAGGAACCAATGCCAAAGCTGCTTTAGTCACCCGTGGACTTACAGAAATAATTCGCGTCGGTAACAACTGGGGCGCAAAGACGGGAACATTTTATGGTTTATCGGGTCTAGGAGATCTGTTAGCAACCTGCAACAGTCCCTTAAGTCGCAATTACCAAGTCGGTTATCAGCTAGCTGGTGGTAAGACACTTACAGAAATTCTCACAAATTTACAAGGAACCGCTGAGGGAGTTAACACTTGTCGGGTTTTGATACAACGAGCCAAGCAACAAAACATTGCTGTGCCGATTACCGAGCAAGTTTATCACCTACTTCAGGGTCAAATCACACCCCGACAAGCACTTGATGAACTAATGTTACGAGATATCAAGCCTGAGTATGGCTACTAGTGGTTTGAGATGAGAACGCGGGGACACGGGGACACGGAGAGCTTGGGACAGGCGGAATTTATCACGAACACTCTCCGCGTTCCCACGTCTTTTTCCCTCCCCGCGTCTTCTTCCCCCTCGGCTACTAATCAGTTGTATCTAATCTATTAGTTAAACTTATTACCAAATAATCCTGAGAAAAAATTGATAAATCGTCAGGATATTACTTTGGTAGCCATGTAAATGTGACTATGACAATTATAAACAAGATATTCACTGAATTATGTTTATACAGCGTTACAAAAGTAACTATCAAAAACTATCAAATTTGAAATCTTAACTAAGTAGTTTAGATATTGAAATCCTCGCTGCACAATTGAATAGCTATTGGTTCAATTAGAAGCTTAGCAGCCGATTAAGTTCAGTAATACTGTATCCAATCAAACCATTCCATTGAATTTCTCAAAAAAATTGTAATGGAATTCTCTACCGTGTTAGATCATCGTGAATCACGGGAACAATAGCAACAGTTGAATAGCTGACCGTAATCTTTAAGCTGACCCTAATCTATTGTTACCTGGAGCCATTGAGACGTTTTATGCCAGCAACATCTTTTTATGCAGATGCCGCCTACAATACCCAAAAGTCCCGCCAGGTTTTGGACTCGGATCTCACGGTTGATGAAAGTGAGTTATCGGTAGACGATCTACAGGAGCTAGAAATGGCTTCTGTTGACCAGACTAACTTTGCCGCTAGCGCTAACCGCCGTAGTACAGATCTTGTACGTCTATATCTTCAGGAAATCGGTCGGGTTAGGTTGTTAGGGCGGGACGAAGAGGTTTCAGAAGCTCAAAAAGTTCAGCGTTACTTGCGGATGCGGATAGTACTTGCTAATGCCGCAAAGCAAGGAGATGAGGTAATTTCGCCTTATCAGAAGTTAATTGAAGTTCAAGAGCGTCTAACTTCCGAACTAGGACATCGCCCGTCTTTGGAAAGGTGGGCTGCCACTGCTGGTGTTATGGTATCGGATCTCAGACCGATTTTGGCAGATGGCAAACGTCGCTGGGCTGAAATCGCCAAGTTGACAGTAGAAGAGTTGGAGCAAGTTCAGTCCCAAGGACTCCAGGCAAAAGAACACATGATTAAGGCTAATCTTCGCCTGGTTGTGTCTGTTGCTAAGAAGTACCAAAATCGTGGTTTGGAATTGTTGGATTTAGTCCAAGAAGGTACTTTGGGTTTGGAGAGGGCTGTAGAAAAATTTGACCCAACTAAGGGTTATCGCTTCAGTACCTATGCTTACTGGTGGATTCGTCAGGGAATTACACGGGCGATCGCTACTTCTAGTCGCACAATCCGCCTACCTGTTCATATTACAGAAAAGTTAAACAAAATCAAAAAAGCCCAGCGCAAAATTGCTCAGGAAAAAGGTCGCACCCCGACTCTAGAGGATCTAGCTGCTGAGTTGGAAATGACACCAACACAGGTGCGTGAAGTTTTGCTGCGGGTTCCTCGCTCCGTGTCTTTGGAAACCAAGGTAGGCAAGGACAAAGATACTGAGTTAGGAGAATTACTGGAAACTGACAATGTAACTCCAGAAGAAATGTTAATGCGAGAATCTTTACAAAAAGACTTGCATCATCTTCTTTCGGATTTGACTAGCCGGGAACGCGACGTAATTTTGATGCGATTTGGTTTGGCAGATGGCCATCCTTACTCTTTAGCAGAAATTGGACGCGCTCTCGATTTATCCCGCGAACGAGTACGACAAATTGAATCCAAGGCTTTGCAAAAGCTACGTCAACCCAAGCGCCGGAACCTCATCCGCGATTATTTGGAGTCTCTAAGTTAGTCAATTGTCAATTGTCAATTGTCATCTGTTACAAAGTCTGAGCGCTGCAAGCTGGCGCTCAGATTTTGCGCTTTGTCATTTGAAAACTTTACCTGACAAGTTAGTAGCGACAAAAGACCGCATTTGATCCCCAGACATAAAACTTATTAGAAGCTTATAGCTAATTATTTGCATCTAAGCATACAGCACTTTCCCCAGACCTTTGTTCAGAATCTCTTGAAGGCGGGGATCAATTGTTAGCTGAGTTATTTATCAAGATTTGATTAATTTTTCTCGATCATTTAGTAAGGATTCTCAATAGGCAATGATTGTTGCAAATTGCTCCCAAGATTTGTTATATTCTCAACTAATAGGCTTTGTTGAGAAATATTAGCTATGACTGTCTACACAACTACTTCACTCAAGGCAGAACTTAACGACCGAGGCTGGCGTTTGACTCCCCAGCGCGAAACAATTTTACACATTTTTCAAGAACTTCCGCAAGGTGAACATTTAAGTGCGGAAGATCTTTATCATCGGTTAGAAACTGATGGTGAAGGGATCAGTCTGTCAACTATTTATCGGACTTTGAAGTTGATGGCCAGAATGGGGATTCTACGGGAATTAGAACTGGGCGAGGGACATAAGCATTATGAACTCAACCAGCCCTATCCCCATCACCATCATCACCTAATTTGTGTTCGCTGTAACTCAACCATTGAGTTTAAAAATGACTCAATTTTAAAAATTGGGGCAAAAACTGCTCAAAAAGAAGGTTTTCACCTGCTTGACTGTCAAATGACCATCCATGCGGTGTGTCCCAAGTGCCAACGAGCGCTGATGCCGCTTTAGGATTTGGGTAGATAAAAAAAACGAAACTACTCAAACTAACCAAATAAATGGAATTCTGAGCAGTTCCTTTCTTTGCTGTTACTGGAGGCAAGCAACCAGTTGAGGACTGATACTAACAACGCCAAAGCGGATGCTAAAAGCGTCCGCTCTTAAGATCCTTGAGACTAATGCCGTAGAATTCTTGGGCTTGTTTAATTGCTTTTTTGGTGTCATCTGCCATCACACCGTTGAGCTTGCCTTTATAAAAACCACGCTCCCGTAATCGCGTTTGGATTTCCAGGACACTAAACTCGCTTTTAGGGGCAGTATTTATTGAGCTATATAACTTAGCTCTAGTAGTTGGGCCAGCAACCCCACTTGCTGCCAAGAAATTAGCTGCCTGAAATCTCTTGACAGCATCCGCAGTGTAGGGACCAAAGTAGCCATTTGGCTCTCCCTCTAAATATCCTGCCTGAATTAGGTGTTCTTGAAGTAATCTAACTGGCTCACCGCGATCGCCAAGGCGGAGTTTATCTCGATTTGCTACCTTTTTAGGAGCTTCTTCTCCATCACCAACACCAACTGGCGGCAATTTAGCTAATGTTGCCGGGCCAACAACCCCATCAACACTTAAGTTGTAAGAATCTTGGAAGCGCTTAACAGCTTCTTCAGTAATTGGGCCAAATATTCCTGTGGCGTTCCCGTAATAAAAGCCTGCAACTCTTAACCGTTCTTGCAAAACCCTGACACTTTCGCCTTCATCTCCCTTCATTAGGTAGTTGGAATTGCGGCGTTGGTTGGTTGCTGAACTAGCTGAACTCGTAGTGCTAGTTTTTTTAGCTTGTGTAGTCGCAGCAGTAGTTTTTTTCGCTGTAGTTGTGGAACTAGGCTTTTTAGCTTGCCAGTCTTCTAATTTTTCTAGGGTGGTTGGTCCGACAACACCGTTTACTTGTATGCCAGCAGCCTTTTGGAAACGCCGCACAGATTGTTCTGTGGATACGTCATACACTTCGGTGATGGGAGCTTGGTAAAAACCTGCTGATTTTAATTTTTGTTGTAAATTCCTGACAGAAGGCCCTCGATCGCCTTTTTCCAGTGCCATGACGCTGCTGACAGCACTGAGAATCGACAAAGACAAAGCAAGGGGCAGCATATACTTCCAAGCCTTTCCAGAAAGCCGTTTCCAGTCTGGTGCAGTTGCTTTGTTAAACAAAGAACTGAACGAAATCAATTCACTGGGTGTGCCGTCTTCGTAGGCATAAGCTAGGTGTAAATACGCTAGATTCTCCATATTTTTTTCCTACACCATTGATTTTTCTTCGATAACTGCTTCAGCTTGATGTACTAGGTTTCTCAAAGCTTCTAATGTTCCTATGTTTACATCCTCCCATAAATTGCGCTTGTGTGCTTCTAATAATCTTTCGGCAATATCACGCAGTGCATAAGGATTCTTTTCCTCAATGAATTCCAGAACTACTGGATCGAGTAAATAAGCCTCTACAATGCCTTGATACATATAATCTTCGACACATTTAGTTGTAGCATCGTAGGCGAATAAATAGTCTACTGTCGCCGCCATTTCAAAAGCACCTTTATACCCGTGACGCATAACTCCTGCAATCCATTTGGGGTTAACTACGCGAGAACGATACACCCGTGCGATTTCTTCTTTCAGTTGGCGGACTCGTGGTTGGGCGGGTATAGAATTATCCCCAAAATAGGTTTGAGGATTTTTTCCCTGTAGAGAACGCACCGCCGCCGTTAAGCCTCCCTGAAATTGGTAATAATCATCAGAATCGAGCAGATCGTGTTCGCGGTTGTCTTGATTGTGGAGTACAACTTGCATTTGGGCTAAGCGTTGCTCGAAGATTTCGGGAGTGGGGATTGGGGATTGGGGACTGGGGATTGGGGGCTGGGTATTAGGAAGAATTTCTGCTCCTCTGCCCCCCTGCTCCTCTGCCCCCCTGCCTCCCTGCTCCCCTGCTCCTGAGGAATAGGCGTAAGAACTCCAGTTGATGTAGGCGCGGGCTAAATCTTGGTCATCTGTCCAGTTTTGCGATTCGATTAAACCTTGGAGTCCGGCGCCGTAAGCACCTGGACGAGAACCAAAGATGCGATAAAGCGATCGCTCTTTTGCTGTTTCTAAAGTTAAACCTTGTTGAGTCCACAAATCAGTCTCTTGGCGAACTGCAACGGCGAGGGGGTTTTGTTCTGGCGGTTCATCCAAGTTTGCCACTGCTGTCACTGCTTGAGCGAATAAATCAATTAAGTTGGGAAAAGCATCGCGGAAGAATCCGGAAATTCGCAAGGTGACATCTACGCGGGGACGCCCCAAAATCGCCAGAGGTAAAATTTCAAAATCCACTACTCGCCGTGCTGCACCATCCCACACCGGTCTTACTCCCAGTAAAGCCAAGGCCTCGGCGATATCATCACCTCCAGTTCTCATGGTGGCAGTTCCCCACAATGATAAGCCTAGTGTTTTGGGATACTCACCATGTTCTTGAGTGTAATATTCAACGAGGGTTTCAGCGGCTTTTCTGCCGATATCCCAAGCTGTTTCTGTGGGAATGGCGCGAATATCCACAGAATAAAAGTTTCTCCCGGTTGGTAGAACTTCCGGGCGTCCTCGGGTGGGTGCGCCAGATGGGGCACTGGGGACGTACCCGCCATCCAGTCCGTGTAATAAATGGGTAATTTCTTGGTTGGTTTGTTGTAAAGCAGGAAGGAGGCGATCGCGTATCCAGTTGAGAACGGTGGGGAGTGGGGAGTGGGGAGTGGGGAGTGGGGGGGATGAGGGGGATGGGGGGGATGAGGGGGATGGGGGGGATGAGGGGGATGAGGGAGATGAGGGGGATGGTGAGATCGGGAGTTCTGAATTCTGAGTTCTAAATTCTGAATTCTGAATTCTGAGTTCTGAGTTCTGAATTATGATTTGTTCTACTAAAAGGGCGGCGTGTTGTTCTAGGACTTCAACAATATCACCGATAGTGCGACATTCTGTGCCATTGACTACTGAATATTCACCACTAGTCATGGACAAGTCTGCTGTGAGGGGGTCGAAGTCTAGACCCCAATCTTGGGCTATGGCGCGGGTAATGCCTAAAGAATAGCGATTGGGTATGCGAGCGATCGCTACTATTAAATCTCTTAATTGCTGTCCTTGGGGACATTGCCCAAAAATGTGTAAGCCATCACGGATTTGAGCTTCTTTGAGTTCACAAAGATAACCATCTAATGAATTCAAAATTAAAAATTCTGAATTTAAAATTTCTGCGTTTTGGATTCCTAAATCCAGATGTAAATTTTCTTGAAGAATCAATTCGCGGATGCGATCGCGGATCGTTGGTAAACGGGAAGGATCTAAACTTTCCGCTTCATAATACTCATCAATTAAATTTTCTAACTGTTGCAAAGAACCGTAGAGTTCTGCACGAGTCATGGGTGGGGTGAGGTGATCTATAATCACAGCCTGGGCGCGACGTTTGGCTTGGGAACCCTCACCAGGGTCATTGACAATAAACGGGTACAGGTGGGGAAGTGCGCCGAAAGCTACTTCTGGGTAACAATTACTCGATAAAGCCACACTTTTACCAGGTAGCCATTCTAAATTTCCGTGTTTGCCCACATGAACTACAGCATCAGCACCAAAACATTCTCTAACCCAATAGTAAAAAGCTAAATAAGCATGAGTTGGTTCTAAATCCGGCGCATGATAATTCAAACTGGGGTCATTATCATAGCCCCTTGGTGGCTGAATTCCTACGAAGATGTTGCCGAGTTGAATTCCGGGAACGGGGAAAGAGGCAGAGGGGTAAAGGGGCAGAGGGGCAGAGGGGAAGAATTCTTGATTGCTCCTCTGCTCCTCTGCTCCCCTGCTCCCCTGCTCAAAATTTCCCCAGCGTTCGCTAATACCTTGCCTAACTTGTTCTGGCAATGAAGCGAAATATTCTTGATATTCTGTCCAAGAGACACTTTGCTGCATTGGATGCCATTCTTGACTTTCCGGATCGTTGGTTACGCCAGATGTTAGCCGCTGAATCAACTCATCTCCTTGGGCAGGTGGATTTTCTACTTGATACCCTGCTTGATCTAAAGCCTGAAGGATTTCTGTGCAACTAGCTGGGGTATCGAGTCCCACACCATTAGCTAGGCGTCCATTGCGGTTGGGGTAGTTTGCCAGAATTAGGGCAATTCGCCGCTCTTGGGGTGGTTTTGAACGTAGACGCACCCAATTTGCTGCTAGTTGAGCAACAAACTCGATGCGATCGCTCACTGGTTCATAAACTACCACATCTGTCTCTAAATCGGAATTACGAGTTTGTAATGCTTTAAAAGACACAGCACGAGTAATAATCCGCCCATCTACTTCTGGTAGCGCTACATTCATCCCAATATCGCGGGGGGAAAGCCCTTTAAACTGTAATTCCCACTGTTCAACTGACCCGCCACTGAGGATAACCTGGAATACAGGCACATCTAATTTTTGCCACAGTTCGGTTTGGGGTGTTTCGCTTTCCAATCTTGCTAAAGAAAAACTGGTGGTATTCAGCAGCACGGCAATTGATTCTGCTTCTTTGGGTTGAAAAAATTCACTCAACTCAATTTGAACATCTGGTTCACGCAATGACGAAACAAAAACTGGCACAGGTTGTAAATTTTTCTGTACTAAAGCTTGGCATAAAGCATCGATTACCTTAGGATTTCCCGCTAAATAATGGGCGCGGTAGAAAAGTATGCCAACTTTGGGGATTGGGGATTGGGGGGGGATTGGCGATTGTAAACTTTGAGGTGCAAAGGTGGATGAACGGAGTTCTGAGGTGGATGAATCCGGTTCAAAGGTGGATGAACGGAGTTCTGAGGTGGATGAATCCACTTCTAACTCTCCTCTGCCCCTCTGCTCCCCTGCCCCTCTGCTTCCCTCCTCCCCCACTCCCCATTCATACAATCCCACACGCGGTATGCGCTGGGGTAATGGAGGATTGTATGCAGTTGACAAACAAGTGTCGGCGATAAATTGCAGAGCATTCACGAAATTTTCTACTCCGCCTTCGCTAAAATACTGCCATACCTGGTTAACAATACCCAAAGGCACAGTAGAGTGGGATATCAAGTCGGGATCAAGACTGTCGTCTCCGGGCATTACAATAAGGGTTGTACCATTACGTTGCACAATTTCCTGTACTACTTCTAAGCCATAAGCCCAGTAGGAACGTCCTCCTAAGAGGCGTAGAATGATTATCTGGGCAAATTCTAAAACTTGCTCTGCATAAGTATCTATACTTAATGGTTGCTGCAATTGCAACAGGTTGGCGACTCTGAATGCAGGAAATGTTGGGGGTAATTTGCCAAGCGCAGCTGCCAAGGTTTGAATGTCGGTATCAGCAGCCGTAATTAACACCAAAGTCGCTGGAGTTTGTTCTAGAAAAATTAAATCCTCTGACTGATTCCATCCACCCGATATGCCAGTTATACGATGCATAATCCTGTATTTCCGTCTTAAACTGTTGGTTAGTAAATAATAAAAACAAACTTTCGTCCTTGGATTTTTGCCCTCTCTTACCAGAATGATTGAAAATGCTTAGTTCTCCCGATTTGAGCTTTTCTCGAACCTTGCCTATTGTTGTATTCAATCAGCTTGGGGAATTGTTAGAACAGATGGCTCAAACAGTGGGAAGTCAGACTCTGGTACTAACAGAAGCTGTGTTGGCCTCGGTTCGCATACCTGTAGAGTGGGAAAGGCAAAGGTTTACGGTGGTGGTTTCTGAGCCGTTTAGTGTGCTGTTGCTGGGGAATTTCGAGGGGGATGAGGGGGATGAGGGAGACAAGGAGACAAGGAGAATAACTCCTAACTCTTCACTCCTAACTCAACAGTCAACAGGAGCCAGTGCGTTGGGCGGGTTTCCCGATTTGAAGCAACTGGCGTTCAACAGTCAACAGTTAACACTCAATGCTAAATTAACATTTAATTTAGAGGCGATCGCCTCTTTTGTGTTGGAATTGAGAGATTTGTTTGAGTGCAATTCTGATACTCACCAAAATCTCGAACGTTATCGCCAAGTTATTAGACCTAATGATCCTACACTCCAAAGTCAATTCACGCTGTTGTTATTAGAATATTTTCTAACTCAGCCAAACCAAGAGATAATACCACCTCCAAGCGTAATTGGACCGGCTGTTTATATTTGTCAGCCAGTGGAAGATGCCCTAAAAAAACAAATTTCCCAAGAACAACTGTTAAATCAGGTAACAACGCAGATCCGCAAAAGCCTTGATTTGTCAGTAATTATGGCAACGGCAATTACACAAGTGCGTGAGTTTTTGGAATTAGACAGATTAGTAATTTATAAATTTCAGGCTTCCAAAGTCAAGACTCAACAATACCAGTTTGATAGTATTGATTTCTATGGCACGGCACTACCTACAACAGAGGGAATTTTAGCTAGTGGTATCAAATCTGAAATTTCAATTCGAGGAAGCCAAGGCTCGGATTTTTCCACTAATAATGATAATGTTAGACCCCCGCTTTCTCTGTCAGTAAATAGTCAATCTCTAGCAGAAGAGTATCAAAAGTATCGCGGTTATATTGTCTATGAAGCCCGTGCTAAAGATGGTATTACATCGGTATTGAATTACAGAGAAAAAAATTGTTTTTTCCCAAACTCTCAATGTTGGGAAAAGTATCGCCAGGGCTTTACTTTAGCTGTGGATGATATCGAAAAAACCTATGCTTTAGAAGAGTGTTTGTTAAATTTTTTAAGGGAATGCCAAGTCAGGGCAAAGTTAGCTGCACCGATTATCTTTGAGGAAAAACTCTGGGGATTGCTAATTGCTCATCAGTGCGATAATCCACGTCAGTGGACTGATAGCGATAAAAAGCTGCTGAGTTCCATCGCTGAACAATTAGCGTTCGCCATTCACCAAGCGGAGTTAATGCAAACCCTCACCCAAGAAAAACAAACCCTGGAAGAACGAGTCATTGAACGTACAAGGGCGCTACGCGATGCCCTCCTCGCCGCCGAAGCTGCTAGCCGCCTCAGAAGTGAATTTCTCGCTACCATCAGCCATGAATTACTTACGCCTTTAACTTATGTAATTGGCATGTCTTCGACGTTGTTACGCTGGCCTTTGGGTGAATTAAGTCAACGACAACGGGATTATCTGCAAACAATCCACGATAGTGGAGAACATTTATTAGAAATGATTAATGACATCCTCGATTTATCACAAATCGAGGCTGGAAAGACAGCTTTAAATATTTCGGAATTTTCTTTGGTGAGTGTTGCACAAAGAACTGTGGAATCATTACAACAAAAAGCAACAAGCGAACAAGTAAATCTCAAACTTGATTTGCAAATTGATCCAAAGCGCGATCGCTTTACCGCCGACTCTGAACGATTAGAACAAGTTCTCTGGAATTTGTTAACCAATGCGATTAAATTTACCCCCGAAAATGGCAGCGTTACTTTGCGTCTTTGGGTGGAAGACGACACCGTTATTTTTCAAGTGGAAGATACTGGAATTGGCATTCCTGAAGAAAAATTACCATTATTATTTGAGAAATTTCAGCAACTCGATACACCCTATCGCCGCCGCTACGAAGGTACCGGATTGGGACTAGCTTTAACTAAACAACTTGTAGAACTCCATCGTGGTCGAATTGAAGTAGAATCAACTGTGAGTGTTGGCTCAATTTTTACTGTGTGGATACCGACTCAGACAATGAAAGTACCCAATAGTGAGTACAGACGCGATTAACCCTTGTCTGTACAAGAATTATGTTCCCTGCCCAATGCCCAATACCCTAAATTATTTTGAGGCTAAAGTAATTAGGATTTTTTCAAAAACTTTTAATGCATGTTCCTTGCCATTGTCTCTGGTGAAAATGGTAAAATTGGGGTGAGAGTTGATTTCAATTAACCAATATTGGTTATCTTTATCTAATACGATATCTAACCCACCATAATCAAGCTCTAATTCTTCAAAAATCGGTCTGGCAAAATTATCAATCTCTGATATTATTTTGCGATCGCTGATATATTTCGCTTTTGCGCCATCCCAGTGCAGAGGACTTAAGTTACCTATAAAATTCGCGTTACTTATATCTTTTTCATAGAGTAAAACTAACTCTTTATTTAAGAAAATCGCTCTATATTCAGATTTTATGGGAATTAATTCTTGGGCAATAGCGACGTAATCATACTTGCTATTCAGATTAAAAATCTCTTTTAAAGCATTTTCAATTTCATCTTGATTATGGCATAAAAAAACGTTATGTCCGCTTGAGCCAGAATTTCTTTTTACAATCACAGGTGTTTCAAAATTTTCCTTAATTTCCAAGATAATATCTTCAATAGTTGGAAATTTTAAGTATATCTTGTATTTTGTATCACAAAGAGGTGAAAGGAAGCCCATTGTGCGAGGAAGTTTAATTTTTTTATTTAAAAGATGATAGGTATATTCCTTATCTTTGACAATTTTTGCTACTGCTTGATTAATTAACGGAGTGCTATAATTACAAAAGTAGTGGTGTTTATTATTCAATTTTACTTTGATTAAATTTTCAGCAGGATAAATAATTTCATAGCTGATATTTAAGTTTTCACAGGCTTGGAGTAATAACGAAACGTTGTCTAACATAAATGCTTGAAGTTAAGCTTGGTAGATTAAGTGTTTATATGAATTCACAAAACAAATTTCGCTTGAATTGATAAATATCAATTGAGCGCTTTTGATAATTTGCTGAATTATATTTTGTTAAAGCTTTTTAGAAAAGCCACTCTCTAAAATACACCTATCTAGTAGATAATGCAACAGTTTGTCGTCAATTTTGCAGTGGATACAAAAAGGTGATAAACATAGATTTTACACTTAAGCAAAAAAGTGTATTATTTACAGCATAATTCAGAATTAGAATAAGCTCCAGACCCAATACTGTCCGGTTAAGGTTTTTTGATCAAATTTTGATCAAAATTCTATATGACAAAGACGCGATAAATCGCCGTCTCTACAAGTAATTGATTGTTGTAGAGACAGCGATTTATCGCGTCTCTTGCTTAACGTTGGGATTTTTAGGGCGTTGCACAAACAAGGGATGAAATTTAGGTAATGAAATCTAAAAACCCTTTATAAAAAGATGCAACGCCAATTTTTAAGTTGTTGTTGAAGCTGTTGCTTGTCGTTTAAAAATTACCATTTGGGTACCAACAACTGGGTTACGTGCTATCAGGCGATTTTGAGAGTCGATAATTTCTAAATGAGTAAAATCAAGTTGTTGAGAGCGTTGTAAAATCTCGGCAGCGAGTTTATCCTGTTGAGATTCTGGGAGAGTGTACCAATCGTCGGTAATTTTGACAGTGAGATTACTCGTGCGGAAGTTAGCTTGAATTGACTTTATCAGACCTGAGGCAATGCGATCGCTAATTTCAGCTACCTGATTTTCAATAGCCACAATTAAGGCTTGTTCAGGTGTCAATTCTATGCTTGGTGTTGGCGTAGGCGTTGGGGTGGGAATTACTTCTGGTTCTGGTGGCGGGGGTGTAATTTCCTCTGGCGGCGTAATTTCCTCTGGTGGTTGCTGTGCTTCTGGTGGCGGCGTAATTTCCTCTGGTGGCTGTGGTTCTGGTGCGACTGATTCCGCCGGAGTAGTTATCGTTGGTGTTGGGATGGGAATCTCCTCAACCGGGGGAAGTGTTGCTACTTCCGTAGGTTTACCAGTAAAAATAGTCGTAGTTGTCCAAACGAGAATTACCGCAATTCCAGTAACAATTCCCGTCAAAGCTGTATCTGATAACTTTGTTGATAAATTTGATGGCAAAAATAAACGGACTGTCCTTAATAGTCCACCCCACCACAACTGAAGCCGCTGCAAAAAACTGGGAGTTTCCTCAGCACCAGGTGGGGGCGCTGTCTCCAATTTTTGGACTGTTACTTCTAAAACCCCAATTGTTCCTCTCAGAAGTTGGATAATTTTAGCCTTCCAAATTGGCTGAACTCTCTGGTAAGGTTTTTGGGGAGGTTGAGTTACCTGCTCATCAGTCGGTTTTGGATTGTCTTGTGACATGGAACTTTCACCAAAAGCAGCGAATCAAAGACAAACAACGTACATTATTACTGGTGCTGCCTCTTTTGCCTTAATGTATCACTTCATTGCACATTACTTCTGCGGAAACGGACTATTTATTAAATTTGGTGAATTATGAGCTTGAAACGTCGTCAATTTTTATTTTTAAGTAGCCTGGGCGCCATCGGTACAGGATTTTTGGGCTGGATGTTAAATCATCAAAATGCTGATATTAAGGATTCCACAACAGCTATAGCCGCCAACCCACCGAAAAAAGACTTGTTATTACGTTTTGTGTCTGTTGCAGATACAGGAACCGGCGCTAAAGGACAGTATGCTGTGGCTGGGGCAATGAATTTTTATCACAAACAAAATCCTTATGATTTAGTCGTTTTGGCTGGAGATAACATTTACAACAACGGCGAAATTGAGAAAATTAGTGCAGTTTTTGAGCGTCCTTATCAAGCTTTGCTCAAGCAGGGTGTAAAATTTCAAGCTTGTTTAGGTAATCACGATATTCGGACTGCAAATGGCGAACCACAAGTGAAATATGTCGGTTTTAATATGAACGGGAAACGATATTATACATTTCGCCGTGGAACTGTGCAATTTTTCGCTTTAGATACTAATAGTAATGCTGATTGGAAAAACCAGCTAGCTTGGTTAGAAAAAGAATTAAGTCGCAGTAATGCAGCTTGGAAAGTTGTATTTGGTCATCATCCAATTTATGCATCTGGTGTATATGGAAGTAATCCAGAGTTTATTAAAACTTTTACTCCCTTATTTCAAAAATACGGTGTTCAAGTTTATATCAATGGACACGAACATCATTATGAACGCACACGTGCAATTAATGGCACCACTTATTTAATTACTGGTGGTGGTGCAGGCACTCGTCCTGTTGGTCGTTCAGAGTGGACAGAATATTCTGCCGAGAGGTTGAGTTTTGCCGCGTATGAAGTGTATCCAGATAGAATAGAAGTAAGTGCGATCGCTACTGATAATCGCGTCTTTGATAAAGGTATTATTCAATTGAAATCAGCTTGATTAAACTATGAATCAGCCAGATCTTCCTGCTGCAATCGCCAATATTATAGAATCATCTCCAACACCGGATATTCTATTTGCTCAAGGGTATGAAAAACCTGACGGCAATGGGCAATATACTCCGTTTTGCGCGGCAATTAGCTATTTTTTCAAGAATTATTTTTGATTGGGATGTGTGTGTAGACATCGCATTTACACTATACTAAATAACATTAATCTAACCAGAAACTATATGATTCTTGAGGCTGTAATGCTTCATGTTAAACCCGGTTTGGAATCCAATTTTGAAAGTGATTTCAAAAAAGCTTCTAAAATTATTTTCTCAATTAAAGGATATTTATCCCATGAGTTGCACAGATGCATAGAAGTCCAAGGAAAATATTTATTACTTGTCAGATGGGAAAGTTTAGAATCTCATACTGTGGGATTTCGAGGTTCTGCTGAATATCAAGAGTGGAAGAAACTTCTGCATCATTTTTACGATCCATTTCCCACAGTTGAACACTTTCAAGAAGTTGAAATATAGTAAGGTAGCACAGCTGTGCTACCCTACAAAAATGACATATTTCTTACTAGACTTTTTGTAATTGTGCTACCCTTGGATCAACAATTTTTTGCCCCAAACTGGCAAATTTAATCGCCACAGACATCTTATTTCCTGTTCCGAAAACATGCGTTATTTCACCTAGACCAAAGGTTTTATGTAATACCCGATCGCCTACTTGCCAATTTTGGGCTGTGTCTGGCTTCACGCTAGGATTATAGGCATTTTTGGTATAACTTTGACGACTGGTGCGTTGTGTCGCTAATAACTCTTCTGGTAATTCATCGAGAAATTGCGATCGCATTGCCGGTTCACGAGAACCATACAAACGGCGTTCACGGGCATGTGATAAATACAACTGTTCTTGGGCGCGAGTAATCCCCACATAACACAGGCGGCGTTCTTCTTCCAAAGATGCGGGATCGCTGAGAGAACGATAACCAGGAAATAGTCCCTGTTCTAATCCCACCAAAAATACAACGGGAAATTCCAAACCTTTGGAAGCGTGCAAAGTCATCAAAGAAACGGCTGTTTGTCCTTCTTTTAAATTATCCAAATCGGAACTCAGGGCAGCACTACTCAGAAAATCTCGCAGTGAAACCTCTTCATTTTCTTCTTGAAATTGCAATGCAGCGTTATAAAGTTCTTGGACGTTTTGCACTCTATCTGTGGCTTCATCTGTGCCTTGATTCATCAAATCTTGGACGTAACCAGAATCTTCTAGTATTCCTTGCAAAACCTCAGTCACGGGAAGTGTGGCGATTTGTCCTTGCCAACGGCTAATCATTTCGGCAAAGTTGTTTACAGCTTTTGTAGCCCGTCCAGCTAATGTATTAACTGATGTTTCATCGCTGAGTATTTCCCACAAAGTCGTGCCTAATTGTTGAGAGGCGTTCACTAAAGCATCAATGGTGGTTTTGCCAATTCCGCGCCGGGGAGTATTGATAACTCGCAATAAACTTACTGTATCCGCTGGGTTGGCGATCGCTCTTAAATAAGCGACGACATCTTTAATTTCTTTGCGATCGTAAAACCTCATTCCGCCCACAACTGTGTAAGGAATTTGATATTTCACCAACAATTCTTCAAAGGGACGAGATTGGGCATTTGTCCGATAAAGTATGGCAAAACTACCCCAGTTCAATTCTGGATTTTGCTGTTCTAAACTACGAATTTGATTAATCACAAATGCTGCTTCTGCTAGTTCTTCATCGGCTTTGTGACAATAAATTGGCTCACCCGATCCCCGCGTTGGTTTAAGAATTTTATCAATTCTTTGGGTGTTATTTTCAATCAGTTCATTAGCCGCTTGCAGAATGTTTTCACAAGAACGATAGTTTTCCTCAAGCTTAACCATCGTGCGGGTGTCATCATCTACCAAACCATCGCCAAAATCTTCCTGAAATCCTAGCAAGATGGTGAAATCTGCCATCCGAAAGCTGTAAATCGATTGATCTGCATCACCGACAACAAAAACTGAGCGATTTTCCCATTCCCATTCGCTCTTTTTGGTTTCACCATTAGTTACCAATAAATGAATGAGTTGATATTGAGTGCGGTTAGTATCTTGATATTCATCTACAAGGATATGGCGAAACTTGCGATGCCAGTAACCCAAAACTTGCTCGTTTTGTTGAAATAATCTAGTAGGTACGAGAATTAAATCATCAAAGTCAAGAGCATTGTTTTGTGCTAACTTATCTTGATATAAATTATAGACTTGGGCAATTATCCGTCCGCGATAATTTGGTTGTTCTTGTTCAAATTCTTGGGGTGATAAACCTTGGTTTTTCGCATTACTGATAGCGTAGCGGACAGAGCGGGCATCAAATTTTTTATCGTCTAAATTTAACTCTTTGTTGACAATTTCTTTGATGAGAGTCATCACATCTGATTCATCAAAGATAGAGAAATTGCGATTCCAACGGCGTCCTTTTTCGTCTTGATATTTTTCAATATCAAAGCGGAGAATGCGACAAAACAGACTGTGGAAAGTGCCACACCATAAGTCTTTGATAGTGTTTTTATAAACTTGCGATCGCAATTGCATTTGTTGGTATTCTGTCAACAAATCATATCGCTGATCGTGTTCTTTCATTGCCAGTTGTTCCGCAAACAACCGTTGAATCCGCTCTTTCATTTCCCGTGCGGCTTTGTTAGTAAAAGTAACCGCCAGGATATTTTCTGGATTAACACGGTGTTTCAGAATTAGATTTGCAATGCGATAAGTCAGCGCTCGTGTTTTACCCGAACCGGCACCAGCAACGACTAGCAGCGGACCGCAGTAATGTTCCACAGCTTGACGTTGGCTGGGGTTTAGGTGACTGAGAAAGTCGATGGTTGTTGTCATAGATGTGAAAAAGCGATGTCTACGACGGGCTACGCATACGCTAGGCGTCACATCAATAAAAGTGTGGCTATTGCCCAGGTTACAATATCCTAACGAAACTTGGTCAATAAAGATTCTTTGGCAATGTTTTTAACCCGAATGTTACTTTATCATGATTGAGGAAATTTTACGCAGGCGATTATTAAGTCGGAGCTACAATAACAAAACCCGCCACCCAGCTTAATTAGATACTTCTTATATCATGTCCGTGTGATTACTTATTAAACCCCAAAAACCCCACCCCCAACCCCTCCCCGATGCCTTGGGGAGGGGTTGGGGGTGGGGTGCGACTGTGCATAACTAATTATGCGGACATGATATTAGTCCGCGCAGGCGGACTTCGTTTGTGTAGGCGCGGTTTCCAACCACCACCCGTAACCAAACCCTAAGTCTGCAAGGAATAATGATTTCAACTTTCTATCGATAATCCCAGAATTGTGGTAAGTGCGATCGCTAACTCTTCCATATACCTATCATGTGACATACTCCTACACTGATGCAACGCAAGTCAGTGTAGGCTTCCAAGACAATCCGGCTATTGCGTAGGAGACTCTTGGCTTTAAGAACCGGATGCCCCTCGGCTCTTTTTCTTATTACGATGGCT
>JAHHHB010000111.1 GCA_019359545.1 Desmonostoc geniculatum HA4340-LM1
GGGTGAGCATCTCTTGCCAAATGTTTCAAGATTTGTAATTCTACATCCATTGCCCTACTTACCTTTCAGGGTTTTATTTTTTTATTCTTTTATTCAGAATACCCGGAAAGTGACAGAAGAGGGATAATGTTTAAACCCCTTGGTTAATTCTTGCCCATCTCCCCCGAAAAAAATCGCTTTCCCATCAGTAAAAAACTTTGCGAAATTCTTTGAAGAGTTTATTTGTTAATTTGCCAATATTACCGTTATTAATAAAGAAATCGTCTACTCGCGTAATTCCAATAATGCGCTTGGTTGTGCCAGTAATAAATACCTCTTGGGCAGAGTAGAGAGCTTCAAGTGGAACTGAACTTAACTCAACGATAATTCCCAAAGAATCTGCGAGTTCAATCACCTTGTTACGAGTCACTCCAACCAAAAGAGAATCTCCTGGTGTAATCAGTTTATTGTCAGTTAACAGAAAAATATTCCAACTTGTTCCTTCTGTTATGTAATTAGAGAAATTTACAAATACTGAATCATCAAATCCAGTATTTTTAGCATCTATAGTTCCGATTACCGATGGTAAAAAACTTAGATTTTTGACTTTTGGAAAAACTCGAGAATAATAAACAGATTTCAGAGAAAGTCCCTTTGAGTAAGTGCTTTCTTCAGGAAAATCAAGTGGTGTTGCAAAAATAATCAGATTAGGTTTGCAGCTATCTATACTGTAGCTGGGCACATCGCCAACTCCTCGTGTAATGGTAATGCGGATTCGTCCATTAAGCTGATTTGTTCGCAAAAATGTCTCTTTGCTCAGATCGATTAACTCACTTTTAGACCACGGGTGTTTTAACAATATTGAATTACAACCTTCTAAAAGACGATCCAGATGTTCATCGAGCCACCAGATTTTTCCGTTAACGGCGGCGATTGTATCAAAAACTCCATCACCATATAATAAGCCGTGGTCGAATACAGAAATTTTCGCTTCATCAGAACTAAAAAATTGTCCGTTGATACAAACTGTCATAATATAACACTCGAATAAATAATACAAAAATAAACTTTTTTACAAAAAAAATACAGCAGCAACTGATTATTGAAAAATTATTAATTTGAGAACAATTGAGTTGTAAGAATTTCCTCAAGTTGGCTCTCATAAAAAAACTTTTTCTCTTCAAAAGCAGGCTTTAATGCTGTCAACCAAGTAGCTTCAGCATCATATTTAGCGAAAAAAGGTCGCTTACACCAATTAGACTCACGACCCTGCAAAAACGAAAGCACAAACATCTTTTCGTGATTAACTGTAGCTATACCATCAATAACTACTTTTCCAGGTAAAGTTGACATCACAGGGCCTCTAACAGTCCGGCTCAGTCCAGATACTTTCTGAATAGCTCCCTGAAATATTTCCCAAGCACGAAGCAATGGAACTTCAAAATAATTTTTTGCTCCTGTTTGCCGCTCCACAAACATATAGTAAGGAATACAGCCTAGACGTATCTGTGTTTGCCACATCCGAGTCCAAATTTCGTCTTGATCATTAATGTGTCGCACTAATGGACTTTGAGTCCGGATGAGTGCTCCTGTAGAGCAAATGCGCCGAATAGCCTCTTGTGAAATAGAGGTTTCAAGTTCCTTCCAATGGCTGTAATGACCCATAATAGCTAAATGCTTGCCCGCCTGCACTACCCTCTCAAATAGATGTAGTAGTTCATCGGCATCTGAGTCTGTGACATATCGATAAGGCCAGTAGGCTATCGATTTAGTGCCAATACGAATAGTCTGAATATGCTCAAACCCTGGACCTAAAAGTGGTTCGATATAAAGAGCTAACTGCCAAGCTTTCATCGTCATAGGATCACCACCAGTAATCAGAACATCTGTTATCTCTTGATGCTCTTTTATATACTTTTGAAAACGACCTGACTCGCGAGTGACAAATTTCCAGTCATCTATTCCGACGAATTGCGGCCAGCGGAAGCAAAATGTGCAATAAGCATGACAAGTTTGACCAGCAGCTGGGAAGATGAGAACGGTTTCTCGGTACTTATGCTGTATTCCAGGTACAGGTTCTAAGTCAAGAACGGGGACATTATACTCTCTCTGTCCTTCTGGATGAGGATTCAGGCGGCGACGAATATTGTTAGCTAGCTCCCGAATTTCTTCTTTCGATGCATTGCCCTCAAGCAGCATGAACATCTGGTTAAAGTCTTCAGAAGGCAGCATACCCTGCTGTGGAAAGGTTAATCGAAAGATGGGATCATCAGGAATATTGTCCCAATCAATTAGTTTCTCTATCACATAGTTATTAGTTCGGAAAGGTAGAACTTGAGCTACTGCTTTCATTGCCAATATTTCGCTTTTTGGCATTTTTTGAATTTGAGGCAAAGAATCGATATTCGTATCGTGATAAAAGCGGATTTTGGGGAGGGTAAGTTGCTGCATAGTTAATTTCTTACAGGCAATAAAAACAAGATTTTACTTGACATATTCCGTAACTTATTTCAGGTGTTAGACTTGTTTGGATGTATGTTTTTTGAGATAGACAAATTATTTTGCTACCAGTATTTATTTAGTTCTTTAGAAATGTACTGTAGGAGAATTGACTGTGATAAATGGACAAAGAAATGATCTCCAGGAAACATCTGTAATGAAAATGCTGCATTTGTATGGTGTTGCCAAGCTAGCAAATCATCGTGAGTAGCTTTCCAATCTTGGACACCGCCAAAGGCTGTAATAGGACAATCTAGTGGAGTAGAAGGAGTGTAAACGTAATTTTCCAAAACAGCAAAATCTGCCCGCAGGGTCGGAAGGAGCAATTGCATTAGTTCAGCGTTATTTAAAACTTCTTCTGGCGTGCCATTATAGCGTCGTAGTTCATTGAGAAAAGCTGGTTCTGGTAAAGCATGAATTGGCCGCTCTGGGTCAAGAATTTGTGGGGCGCGATGACCTGATACATATAGATGTGACGGAATCAAATCATGATTTTTGTGAAGTTGTCGGGTAAGTTCAAAGCTCACTAGTGCGCCCATACTATGACCAAAGAAGGCAAAAGGTTTGTTTAGGCTGGGTAAAATAGCTGTTTCCAGTGCTTGAATCAAGGGTTGCAATTGAGTGAATGGAGGCTCCATCAACCGAATTCCACGTCCAGGAAGTTCTATTAAACAGACCTCAGCTACAGATGGCAAATTATTTACCCAGTTGCGAAAACTCAAAGCTCCACCACCAGCATAATGAAAGCAAAATATTCGCAATTTTGCTTGGGGATTCGGTTGGGGACAGATCACCCAAGGGTTAAAGGTTGAGATAGTTTTCATAAAACTTTCGGTTGCAGAATGTGAGTTATTCAGCTTTTACTATGACTAACCTCAATAATCGCAAGATGAAAATTAGGAGTCTATTATTGCATTGAAAGCAGATAGTGAAAACAAATTTTGTGTTAGAAAAGTTGTGCAATATGCATCATGTAATTAGAAAATCGTGTGCATGAGAAAACTTAATAAACTGAAAATTATAGTTACTAAATTGAGCCTCCGGCGAACTGTGGCGATCGCTTTTCCTGCTGGCGTTGACCAAGCATCACCATTTTTAAGCTAGCAGGGGGGTAGTTAGCGCCCCGACGTTGGGGTTTTACTGGTTGTTGTGGCTCGGCTAGCGCTAGTTGATAGTGTGAAAGGATCGTTGCTAATACCAACTTCATTTCAAACATAGCTAAAGCTTCGCCAGGACAGCGACGAGTACCACCACCAAAGGGCAGAAATTCATAAGGAGAGAATTGTCTTTCTAAAAACCGTTCTGGCTTAAATGTTTTCGGCTCTGGGTATAAATCTTCACGATGATGAGTTAGATAAATACAGGCTCTTAAGAGTGTACCTGGACTTAACTCATAGCCCATCAGTTCAATTGGTGATTCTACCCTTCGCGGTAATGTGATGACTTGAGTTGGGTAAAGCCGTAGTGCTTCATCACAGACAGCACTGAGATAAGGTAGTCCAACGATACTCATGGGATTTGGAGAGTCACCAAGGCTATCGAGTTCTTTAAGTAATTGCTCACGAACTGTGGGTAAACGGTGAGTCCAATACAATACCCATGCGATCGCAGTAGCTGCTGCATCTCGACCACCAAGTAGCAATGTCAAGAACATATCACGCACATCTTGATTTGTCAGAGGCTCTCCTGCTTCGTCACGAGCCAAGATCAGTTCTGAGAGGAGGTTGTTAGAATAAGAGTCTGTTTGTTGGCGGCGATCGCTAATTTCTTTATAAAGCAATCGATCTAATTGTCGCTGGAGATCAAGAAACTTGCCCCACGGACTCCAACGACCTAAATCCCGTTGTAGAGACGGGAAAGATGCAGAAATTTCCCATAAGGGAGTTCTAGCAAAATTCAGCAAAGAAGGAATCAATTGACTAAGTTTTTGGTAATGCTCTCCTTCATGCAAGCCTGACCAAACCTGTATCAGCACTTGTAGGGTAATAGTTTGTATTGTAGGGCAGGCTAAAAAAGATGTACCAAGCACCTGCTCGTTCATAACTTTCTCTGTTAAGTCACAGATTTGTTGTCCATAGGTTTGGATACGAGCGCCATGAAAGGAAGGCATAATCAGTTTCCGCCGATGTTGGTGGCGTAATCCATCAAGCAAGAGTAATCCGTTATTTCCAATCAGGGGAGCCACAATTTGTTGCAACTCACCAGGGGCTGTAATCTCCTTGGTTTTGGTGAAAATCTGCTTAATTCCCTCTGGGTTGCTAACTAACACTGTGGGTGCATGACCAAAGTCTATGGTGAAGATATCACCATAGTCTTTAGCTACAGCATCCATAAACCCTAAGGGGTCAGATGCAAATTGAATATTTAGCAACCAAACGGGAGTTTTGGGTCCTTCAGGTAGTTTCATCGATGTTTGTAATTAGTTTTAGTGCAGTTTATAGAAAAATGTTGTGCAATCAATCTCACTAAACCAAATAACGTGAAAATTCAGCATTTAAGTAAGCACAGTTTTTGTGAATAAAATACTCTTTATTTGCAAGATTGGGTTGGATGAAAATTCAACAAAAACAAAATTCAAGTTTCTATAGAGAGCCAGCAATGATTTGCTGGGGTTTACTTTGAGGTTGACGTTGACTAAGCATGACCATCTTCAAGCCATTGGCAGGAGGAAAAAGAATACCTTTGCACTTTGGTTGTTCTGGTCGTTTATCAGCTAGCGCTAATTTATAGGATGAAACAATTGTTGCTAATACTAGTTTCATTTCAAATAAAACCAAAGCTACACCAATACAGCCGCGATCGCCGCCGCCAAAGGGCAAAAATTCATAAGGAGAGAATTGTCGCTCTAGAAACCGCTCTGGCTTGAATTGCTTCGGTTCTGGATATAAGTCCTCGTGGTGATGAGTTTGATAAATATTGACTATTAACACCGTACCCGGACTTAACGGGAAGCCAGCCACCTCGATTGATGATTCTACTTTCCGTGGGAAGGTAAACACTTGAGTCGGGTAAAGTCGCAATGCTTCATTGCAGACAGCACTTAGGTATGTTAGTCGGGCAATGCTCATCGGATCTGGAGATTCGCCCAAGCTATCTAGTTCGGTGAGTAATTTCTCACGGACTGTGGGATTTTTGTGAACCCAATACAAAGACCAAGCGGTTGCAGTTGCTGAGGCATCCTGACCAGCATACAGGAGTGAGAGGAGCATATCTCGTATATCCTGATTCGTTAAAGGCTCACCTGCTTCATCACGTGCTGATACCAACAAAGAAACAACATCGGTGCGAGAAGGATCTGCTTGCTCACGACAGGCGCTAATTTCTGCATAAAGGAGTTGATCGAGTTGCTGCCTCAAATCAAGAAGGTGTCCCCAAGGACTCCAACGACCTAAATCTTTTTGCAGGACAGGGAAAGAGAAAAATAAGGCCATTAAGGGAGATAAGGAAAAATTCAACACCGAAGGAATTAGTTGCTTAAGTTGCTGGTATCGCTCTCCCTCTTCCAAGCCTAATACAGCTTTTAAAATCACTTCTAAAGTGATATCTTCAATAACTGGACAAGCCAAAAAGGGTTTAGCGATCGCCTGCTGACTCATGACTCTCTTGGTAATCTCACAAATACTCTGTCCGTAAGCTTGTATCTGAGAACCGTGAAAGGCAGGCATTAATAGCTTACGCATATGTTTATGGTGTAAGCCATCGAGTGCTAACATTCCCTTATTTCCTGTTAGTGGGATTGTAACTTGGTTCAACTCACCAGGGGCTGTAATTTCTTTTGTATTAGTAAAAATCTTTTTAATCCCATCTGGATTGCTAACAAAGACTGTGGGTTTACCTAAAAACTCAATAGTGTAAATGTCACCATATCGTTTGCCAGCTTCTTCCAAATATCCGAGGAAGTTAGCCATTAATTGCACATTTTGCAACCAAGCAGGAGATTTCGGTCCTTGAGGTAGTTTCATCAGTATGAGTAATTAATGATTAGTGGGTGGTGATTAATAAGTTAAATGATGAAATGGGTTACTAGATAAATTTAATTTTGGTCTAAATCGAGCGAGCCTCTATTTCTTATTTACCAGTCTCGATAACCCTTGCAAACAATGAAATTTTTTATCTAAATAATTTCTTTTGGCATACTTTGACCATTGCTGAAATTTTATAATGGTTTTCTCAATGCCTTCAAATCTTGCTTCCCAGTCAATTAAAGAAAATCTTTTAAAAAATTGAGCTTCTTACTAAATTTTTAGCAATCTATTTGGCTGACTTATTATTCACTAAATCAGTACTTGTTTTGAGTAATTACTATGCCTATTCCTGCAAAGCAACAATTTTGCCCTTTTTAATTTGGGATGAAGATGACAAAATTTTCTATATGTTTAGTATATCCCTAGATTTGTGTTTTTCCAAAAAATCTTTAAATATTGTTACTTTCTAATTTGACTTTTGTCAATTTCTCTCTTGCCCACTATAGCAATCCTAAATCATTCGTGAAAAGAACATAAGGACAAATGGACAATGACAGTTCAGACGAAAATTTTTAAAAATAAAATATGATTGCTATAGTTTAATTTATTTATGACAACTTACTTAATTCCCCCATACTTAGCTTCCAACTTCTTGCTCTTTGTTGGTAATTCCAGAGTTTGCTGTACAATCCATTGCCATTTTTAATTAACTCTTCGTGCTTACCTTGTTCTGCTATTTTGCCATCATTTATTACCAGAATTTGGTCAGATGAAGTGATGGTAGAAAGTCGGTGAGCAATAATAATTAATGTCTTCGACTCCACCAGTAAGTTAATTGCTTTTTGGAGTAAAAGCTCATTTTCTGGGTCAACGGAAGCAGTGGCTTCATCTAAAAGTACAATTGGGGCATCTTTCAAAATTGCCCTGGCAATAGAAATTCGCTGTTTTTCTCCTCCCGACAAGCTAGCCCCACCGTCCCCAATTACAGTGTCATAACCTTTGGGTAGTTTTTCAATAAAATCATGGCATTGAGCTGCTTTGGCAGATGTAATTACTTCCTCAAGAGTAGCATTAGGGTTACCGAATTTGATGTTATTTAAAATTGTGTCATTAAATAAATAGACATTTTGAAATACAATACTAATTTTGGATAAAAGCGCATCATTTTTGATATTTTTGATATTTACCCCGCCGATTAAAATCTCACCGCTATCCACATCCCAAAAACGGGCAATCAAATTTGTAATTGTCGTTTTGCCAGAACCTGACGGACCAACCAAAGCAGTCACACTTTTTTGGGGAACCTGAAAATTAAGCGATTGCAGTACAGGAACTTTCTCATAGCTAAACGAAACATTTCTAAACTCAATGTCAAATGACTTTAGATGCTGTTCTTCAGTTGGTTCAGTTAGTGGTTGTTCTTTTAGTGTTGCTATTACACGTTCTAATGCCACATCCATCATCCGTGTCATTCCAGAAAGTTCAAAAAGCTCAGATAAAGGTTCATAAAACCGCAAACCCAAAATCAGGAATAATAAGAAAGTCGATACAGTTAGTTCACCACCAAACAGAATGTAAGTACCAACAATCAAAATTACAACAAACCCCAATTCCAAGAATCCAGAAAAAGCTACGGTAGGAGTTGCTAGCTGAGTTACCAGGTTGAGATTAGCCTCCTTGTAACTATCCAAAGCTTTCTCTAATTTCTCAAACCGCACTCCGGTTTGATTGAAAGCTTTGAGTACAGGAATTCCTTGAATGTATTCAATCATTCGGGAATTGGCTTCTATTAAAGATTTTTTTTGGAGTCTTGTCAATTTTTTGAGCAGATTCTGATTGCCAACGTAGATTGCAAAAGCAATAGGAACACCAGCAAGGGTAGCTAAAGTTAATCGCCAATCGATGATGAAAAGAAATATACCAATGAAAGCAGGTGTTAAAATTCCACTCACCATTTTGGGATAGACTACAGAAGGAATATCTTCAATTTTGCACAGGTCTTCGGTCATAAGTACGTTTAAATCTCCGACCTGCTTGGAAGTGAAAAATCCCATAGGCAATTTGCGGATATGATTGCCTAAATCCAAACGCAAATCGCCAATCATCAGACAACCGTTGACAAAAGTGAGGGTACTACCCAAATACAAAAAAAGTCCTTGCAACAGAATACAAATAGCAATCGCCGCGATTAGCGCTAAAGTTTTTTGAAGGTTAATCGAGTTTTCAAATAATTCTTTCAGGACGAGATAGACAAAAAAGTAGGGAGCAGCTGCAAACATCGAGGCAATGACGTGAAATACTGTACCC
This sequence comes from Desmonostoc geniculatum HA4340-LM1, assembly GCA_019359545.1. Classification (GTDB taxonomy): domain Bacteria; phylum Cyanobacteriota; class Cyanobacteriia; order Cyanobacteriales; family Nostocaceae; genus Nostoc; species Nostoc geniculatum. The sequence continues at coordinate 8,751 of JAHHHB010000111.1, forward strand.
CGGATAAACAAGGGCTTTCTTTCACCAGCTAAATCGAATATATTCTCAACCATTTATATTCTCCATTCTGAAGGTATGGCTAAACTGCGACAGCAGAAACTCTTGATGCTTATTCAACAAAACCTACAGGTTGTTTGACTTCAAAAGTCCAACTTTGTGCGGTGACGTGGGCTGACCACATTTGACGGTATAAGGCATTATTTTTCAGTAATTCTTCGTGCTTTCCATTACCGACAATTCGACCTTCATCCACTAAAATAATTTGGTCTGTCTCAGTAATTGTTGAAAGTCTGTGAGCAATTATCAACAGTGTTTTAGATTGAACTAATCGGTTAATAGCTTCTTGAATCTGAGCTTCATTCTCTGGATCTATAAAAGCTGTCGCCTCGTCTAGGATAATAATTGGAGCATCTTTTAAAATTGCTCGAGCAATGGAAATTCGTTGTTGCTGACCACCGCTTAGTTTTACTCCCTTTTCTCCTACAACTGTTTGATAACCTTCAGGCATTGCTTCAATAAACTCATGGCAAGCAGCTGCTTTAGCTGCGGCAACTACAGCCTTTTCATCTGCATCCGGATTTCCCATACGGATGTTTTCGTAAACCGTATCATTAAATAACATCACATCCTGAAATACAACAGCAATTTTTGACATTAAGTCTTGTGTCTTCAGGTTTTTGATATTGACTCCACCGAGGCAAATTTCTCCAGATTTGACATCCCAGAAACGGGCTATCAAACGTGCAATAGTAGTTTTTCCGGAACCGGATGGACCCACTAGTGCAGTAATACTGCCTTCAGGAATGACTAAATTCACACCTTGCAATACTTCTTTGTTTTGATAGGAAAAATAAACGTCTTTGAACTCGATAGTTAAATCATTGGTGATACTAGATTGTTGAGGTTCCGAGAGGGCTGGCTCATTCAAAATATCGAAAATTCGCTTAATTCCCTCTTGAGTCTGGACATAAATCCTAATGACACTGATAAATTTGAACAAAGGAGCGCAAAGACCTATTCCTAATAAAAGGAAAAGAATTAGCGTTGGTATTGAGAGAGTACCGTTATTTAAGAACCAAATACCCACTGGCAAAATCACGATGAGATTAGCGGTGATGCTCATCGTGAACAAAGCTGAGGGAAATAAGGATTTTTTCACCCAACTTGTTTGAAATCCTTGGTAGTCGCTGACTGTATCTTGGAATTGTGTGAAGGATTTTGTAGTTTGAGTAAAAGCCTTAATCACAGGCATACCTTGTATATACTCGATAATTGTCGAGTTCATCCGGTCTTTTTTCGAGAAAAAGGTTTCCGTGAATGGCTTCAAATCCCCAAACAATAATATCTGACTGAGGATAGTAAGTGGAAACGCTCCTAATGCCGCCAAAGTCATTCGCCAATCAACAGTAAATAGATAAATTGTTGTGAAAAGGAAAGTAGTAATTAAAGAAATTCCATCCGAGAAGCCGTGAGCAACAGCAAGTTCGAGATATTCTACATCTTCATTCATCACTTTTTGTAAAGTGCCAGTCGAATGAGAGTTGAAATATCCCAGAGATAGTGTGCCAAATTTTTCGGAAAGTTTAATCCTGATATCGTACAAAAAATTGTAAGCAGCTATGTGGGAAAGGACACCAGAAATCCACGAAAGAATCCATCGTGCTAAAGCGATGATGAAATTGGCAATCACCAGTTTCCATATATACGTTTGATCGTATGGTGGATTTAAAAGGGCGATCGCCATTAAATAGACGATAATAAAGGGAGCTAATCCCAAGGCCTTAGCAATAATAGATAGGAGACTGGCGGTGATTATTTTACCTTTTTGAGGTGCCAATAAAGGAAAGATACTGGGAGAGTTATTAGTACTCATTTTTTGCTTTGTTTTGGAAGTTTGATTGAATAGTCAATCAACCGGCTGTTCGGCTCGGTTGCTCTGTTCAAAAGTCCACTGTTCGGCTTCTGCAATAGTGCCAAAAGCCTGACCAGGACAACCAAACATATTTTCTATAGCTTTGCTGGCAATTGATTGCCACTTGTTCAACAACTCGGCAGAATCGAGAACCATAGCCATACCAGAGCAATAACTGGCAATTCTAGACCTGTTCTGAATAATCCACTTTGTTTCGTGTTTTTGAACGTCTTTTGAGCGATTGGCATCAGATTCTGCGGCATTTATCTGGTTAATAATTAGGCTAAACTTCTCCTCACGCGACAACCAATAATCAAAGCGAAGCAAATACTTTTCTACGTCTTCGAGTGTCTGCACTCCGTGGAAATGTGCATAGACCACAGGCCATTTTTCTTCATTAAAGGTAATCATGAATTTACTCCTTGAAAGTTACAATGTGTTTGCTAACTATGGAAAATTAAACAGTCTGGAAATACAAGCTCTTAGGAATATGGATTTTATTTAATCCGCCTTCAAAATCAACTACCCAATTCAGAATCGGCTCCGGAATTGAATACCAAAAGTTGCTGGGTCACCATATGTACCAGCGAGTCCAGTTGTTGTATTAAAGGCTTGAGTTACATAGTCATTATTGAAGATATTATTTGCAAAAGCGTAAATTCCATAATTATCAAATTCATATCCTATACGAACATTGACCAGTGCAAATGGGTCTTGTTTAAGAGTATTAAGCTCATCAAAATAGGTTGTCCCAAACCCTGCTAATTCTACCCGCCCAAGTAAACCTCCTGAACTGCGATATTGCACTGCTAGATTGTAAGTAAAATCTGGCGAAAAAGAAGTTCTGTTACCCTCCAAACTTTGACCTGTAAATGCGTCATTACCACTCTTAAATTTAGAGTCAACAATACCTAAGCCAGCAATGATATCTAGTCCGGTTACAGGAGTTGCTCTGAGTTCCAGTTCTGCTCCGGTAATACTGATATCAGCATTATCAATCACGACTTGGCCTTGTCGGATGCTAGGAAACTGGAAGTTATCTACCGGGTTATGAAACACAGCTAGATTCATCACCAATCGATTGTCCAGCCAGGAAGATTTTAAACCCACTTCATAGTTCCATGACCTTTCGGCGTCAAAAATGGCGGTATCTGCGGTTAGAGGCTGAAAACTTGCACCAGGTGGTCGATAACCCCTAGCAATGCTGCTGTAAACCATCAGATTAGGAGTGAATTTGTATTCAATCACAAATCGAGGTAGCAATGCATTTCCATCTTTCTCGACATCTTGCAAAGAATAAATCGGAAGCACCAAAGAACCATCATTTGAGGTAAAAGTTTCTATAGCATTTATGGTGCTGCTAGTGGATTCGTAGCGCAATCCTGCTGTCAGCGTTAGTTTCTCGACAGGTTCATAGCTAACCTGACCAAAAATCGCAAAGGTGTCGTTGTTACTTGTGATGTTTACTCTATCTTCACCGGGAGGGAAACCAAAGCCAAGAGCTAATGCATCAGCACCGTAGATGAAAGGACGGTTATTTTTAAACTCAGATGATTCAAAATAACCACCGAGTAACCATTGCAAGCCTTGAGGTTGTTCAGGAGACTGGATACGTAATTCTTGGCTAAACAACCTTGACTCGAAATCTGGTGCGTCAATCAGACCATCTGCGATCGTGTAATCAGCGTCATAGGCACCTCTTTGACGAGAGAAGCGGTTGACTGTAATTGACGTTAGTCGAAAACTTTCGTTGTTATAAGCTATTTTTAGGGATTGAGAATTAGTAGTTAAGTCGTTAAACCCGTTGAAATTTTGCTCAGTCTCAAAGCGATTTCCTTGGTTAAGTAAAACATAGGGAGGCGCTCCTTCTCGATAATCATCAAAAGAGGCATTTAAGGAAATATCCCACTCTTTTGAGGGTGTCCACAGCAGTTGTACTCGACCGTTTCCTCCTGCTCCCCCATCTACATCTTGATCTAAAAATCTGTTATTTACAAAGCCGTCACGAGTGCTATAGTTGCCAGATAGTCGGAAAAATAGCCGATCCTCAACTAAAGGGCCACTAATACTCGCCTGGGTCTGGAAGTTGTCATAGCTTCCGTAACTAATGGCATTACTAAACTCAAATTTGTTTGTAGGTTTTTTGGTAATTACATTGACTACACCACCTAAAGAGCTTCTACCATAAAGGGTGTTTTGAGGGCCACGCAGCACTTCAACCCGTTCTAAATCATTTAGGTCTAGACCAATAAAACCAGCAAAATCGTAGGGAACATCATCAACAAAAAAGCCTACTGCGTCCCTAGAGAAGGCATTAAAGTTAGTGATTCCCCGCACACTGTAGAAGGTTGAAAGACGGTTGTTTCCGCTACTGAAGAATGAAAAATTGGGAGTCTGTTTAGCAACATCGTTAAAAGAGCCAACGTTACCATCTCGAAGTTGCTCATCATCTAGAACAGTGATGCTGATGGGGACATCTTGAAGGTTTTGTGGGGTTTTTTCAGCGGTGACGACGATTTCAATCGGCTCAGAGTCATCGGATGACTGGGGAGTATCATCTGGGCTTGTCTCACTTGGTGGTGGTGTGGGTTGCTGTGGTGGTGTTTGCTCAGATAGTGGTGGTGTGGGTTGTTGTGGTGGTGTTTGTTCAGATGGTGGTGGTGTTTGGGTAGAGGTTGGTGTTACTCCTAAAATGAATCCTTCGTCACTATCAAACAACTCGATCGCTGGTAAACCTGTTGCTCCTGTCACTGTCACCCGGATTGTATTAGCATCTTGATTGGTTACAGTTACCGCAGAGATGCCCGTCACTGGGTTGTCAGATATAAATGTATCACCTGATGGCAAACGCAGTTGAGAATTGGGAAGATCGGCAATAAAGTTATTACCCGAACTCCGATTTACTACTTGTAGTTTTTCCCCTAAAGGAGTCTCTAATATTACCTCCATACCTTGCTCTGTGGGATTAACCTTAACTCCAGTAATTTGCACAATTGCTGGTGAATCTGCTTGGCTAAGTATTGGCGGAAGCAGCAGCATTTGGGCATTAGTCTGTGGAAATTCGATATCTGTGAATCGACGAATCTTTTTAGTAGTTGCAACTGGTTGCGCTTTTGTCAATAGTCCCGATGGTTGAGTTACACCCTGTACTGGTTGAACTTTTAAGTTCTCTACCTCACTAGGATTGCTATCTAACGCCTTACTTGCATCTGTAAGCAGAAGAATTCTCATTAACTGCTTTAGTTGTCTCTCCTTGTTGACAGTGGAGATTTGCGGCGGCATAACATCTGTTGTTTCCAAACTTGCCTGCAAACCTTCAACTCTCGACTTGAGAGGTGGGTCGCTAAGTTGGGTATCTTTAGCTTGAACTGACCTAGCTGTAAACATTAAAGCTGGTATAGCTACGCCTACTATCCAGTACGCATGAAGTAAATGTCTTGTTCCCAAAGTTAATACCTGCAACAGTTTGATTACACTCAGATTTCATTGCTACATAATACATTATCTTGAAAACTAATGAGATTATTTCTCAATTCTTTTCCAAATTTTTTGATATGAGGTTCGCTAAACATCGAAAAATGGTTGCCAGGTACTTCAATTAACCTGATAGGTCGTTGAGAATACTTGCCCCAGCCTAACAAGGGGTCGTCACTATATAATTCTGGACTGCGAAAATCGTGAGGAATTTTCTCGTTAGCTCTAAACAGAGTAATTTCGTGAGGATATACCTGTGGCACATAATCTCGCATGGCTTGGGCATGAGTTTTGAAAAGCTTGTAACTGCGAAAATGCTGTTGGATCTCTGCGTCACTGATGATGTTAAGTTTTGTCATCAAAACCTGAAACTGTTGATCTAGCGAAAGTGGTAACAGTTCATGATAAGAAATTGACAAATCTGTGCCAAATAAGTGTTTGATCGACTCGGCTGTGCGAACGATGAATTTAGCGTCATCATCTTCCGCCGGTTGGATACGAGTTTCTGGCAATATGGCATCAAACACAGTCAGTAAACTTACCGTTTGACCCTGTTTGTGCAGTTGTTGTGCCATTTCAAAAGCAACAATACCTCCGTAACACCACCCTCCTAAAAGATAAGGGCCTTTTGGCTGCACTGCACACATTTCCTGAAGGTAGTGAGCGGCTGTCTTCTCAATTGAAGTAACTTCCGGTTCTTCTTGGGTGGGTATTTGTTCAAAAGCATAAAATGGTTGTTCTGGATCGAGTTGACTGGCTAAATTGGGGAAGGTAAAGATGGTTCCCCCAGCTGGATGTACGCAAAAGAAAGGAGTTCTAGTACCAGAAGAGCGAATTGTCACTAATGGGGAACCCGAACCAGAACCGATTTGCAATTGCAAAGCTTTAGCCAGTCGCTCAATTGTCGCGCCTTTGAAAAGGATAGACAAAGAAAGTTTTTGCCCAAAACGCTCGTTAATTTGAGCCATTAAACGTGCAGCTAACAAAGAGTGACCACCTAAATCAAAGAAGTTGTCTGTGACTCCTATAGGACTGATGTTTAGAAGTTTCTCCCAAATCTGCACTAAAGCTAATTCCCAAGCATCTCTAGGAGCAACAAACGATTCAGTAGATTTGGGTCGGACATAATCTTTATTTTGTAGCGATCGCCTATCTACTTTACCACTCGGTGTTAGCGGCAGTGCATCCAAAATTCCAAAGGCTGACGGTATCATATAATCTGGCAAATTCTCTCGTAGATAGCGACGTAAAGAGGGAATTAAGTTTTGTTTATCTGTCACCACATAAGCAATCAAATATTGATCATCAGCATCATTGCGAGTGACAACAACGGCTTCCTTAACATCTGGATGTTGGACGATAACCGCCTCAATTTCTCCTAGTTCTATTCGGAAGCCGCGAATTTTAACCTGATTGTCAGAGCGCCCTAAATATTCGAGATTACCGTTGTTTAAATAACGCGCTAAATCACCAGTTTTGTAGAGTTTAGTTCCTGAGACAAAAGGGTTCTCAATAAAATGTTCTTGGTTCAAATCTGGACGATTCCAATAACCTCTAGCTAAAGGAACACCACTAATATACAATTCCCCGAATACACCTACAGGAGTTACTTGCAAATAGCTGTCTAAAACGTAAGCCTGGGTGTTATTTATTGGACGACCGACAAAGACGCTGGTTGCTTTCTCTGGCAATAAACTAGTGTCATAGCAAATAGCGTTAGCTGAAACTTCAGATAAACCATAAAAATTCAGCAGTTTCGCCGATGGCATTAATTTATAGAAACTTTGTGTTAAGTCGAGAGAGAGTGGTTCTCCACTTGTAATCCAGATTTTCAGATGCGACAATTTCTCGGTTTGCTCGCTGTAGCTATCTAGAAGTAACCGCAATAATGAGGGAACAAGAATGATGCGTGTAACCTTATATTGAGCCAGGGTTTCTAAGAAAAAATGAGTATCTTTAACTATGGAATCTGGGATAATTACAGAGGGAATTCCCTTCATTAAGTGACCGAAAATTTCCCAGATAGAATCTCCAAAACTAATAGCAGTTTTATGACAACAAATTTCATCAGTTGCGGGAGGATAAGTTTCCCATAGCCAATTTAAACCATTGACTGTTCCTTCATGAGTGCCGAGAACACCTTTAGGAGTTCCTGTAGAACCTGAAGTGTAGAGGATGTAGGCAATATTATTTGGTTTGGTAGTACTAACAAGATTTTCTTCAGATTCTTGGGCGATCGCATCTTGGCAAATATCTAAACAGACAGTTTTAGCTGATGAATTTGGTAGGATTTCTAATAGTTTTTGTTCAGTTATTAAAAAACCTACCTGGGAATCAGAGAGCATGAAATCGAGCCGAGTTCTGGGATAATTTGGGTCTAGGGGAATGTAAGTACCTCCAGCTTTAACAATAGCTAAAACCCCAACAACAAGTTCCACTGTTCGCTCTAGAGAAATTGCAACAAGGGTTTCTGTTGTTACTCCCAACTTTCGTAAATAATGGGCGAGTTGATTGGCTCTTTGGTTAAGTTGCCCATAGGTGATCTGTTTTGATTGATCGACTAATGCCAAAGCATTGGGCGATTGTTTAACTTGCTGTTCAAATACTTCATGAAGACACGCAAAAGGGTACTCTTTTTTGGTACTATTGTACTCTAATAATTGCTCTCGTTCTTTTATAGTCAATAGTGGTAGTTCAGAAATAGACTGATTTGGATTTATAACAATGTTTTCCAACAGAGTTTGTAAATTGCTAACTAATCGGATAATTGTTGCTGAATCAAACAAGTCAGTGTTATATTCCAAAAATCCTGTTAATCCTTGTTCCGATTCGGTTATCGACAATAAAATATCAAACATTGCTGTGCCGCTATCTACCTCCAAATCACGCAAGGTTAAACCAGAAAACTCATGAATTGATATTGGGGTATTTTGCAGGACAAACATTACCTGAAACAGAGGATTAAGTTTTAAGTCTCGCTTGGGTCGTAATTCCTCTACCAATTTTTCAAAAGGTAAATCTTGATGTGCATAAGCACCAAGATTTACCTCACGCACCCGACCCAAAAGTTCTCGAAAACTGGGGTTGTTGCTCAGGTTAGTACGCATGACTAATGTATTGACAAAAAAGCCAAGCATCCCTTCTAATTCTGGTCGGTTGCGGTTAGCAATTGGCGTTCCTACTAAAATGTCTTCTTGGTCTGTATAGCGATAAAGTAATGTGTTAAACGCAGCTAGCAGAGTCATAAATAAAGAAACTTCTTCCTGCTTGCTGAGTTTAGCAAGTGCTTCTGTCAAGTTTTGGGAAAATTTGAAGTAGTGCTTTTTACCTATAAAAGTAGCGTTGGTAGAGCGTGGACGATCTGTGGGTAAATGTAATAGAGGTAATTCATCGCCTAGTTGTTGTTTCCAGTAACTCAGTTGAGTTTTAAGCAATTCACCTTGTAAGCGATCGCGCTCCCAAATCGCAAAGTCTGCGTACTGGACAGGGAGTTCTGGTAAAGGAGAAGATTGACCTTGAGAAAAAGCAGCATACAATGTTGCTAACTCTTGGGCGAATACACCAATAGACCAGCCATCGGAAACAATGTGGTGCATATTCAATAGGAAAATATGCTCTTCTTTACCCAGACACAACAAAGTTGCTCGTACTAGTGGGGCGTTAGTTAAATCAAAGGGTTTTTTAGCTTCTTCTGCTGCTAGTCGCTGAACTTCTGCTTGCCAATTTTTATCAGCAAAATATTCAATATTAATAATAGGCAGTTCCCAGGTTAATTCAGGTAGTATTACCTGTATTGGCTGCTCATCTCTTGTCAAAAAAATCGTGCGCCAAGCTTCATGGCGCTTGAGAATTTCGTTCAGACTTTGTTGGAAGACTGTAACATTTAGCGCCCCCTTTAAATGAAGACCGCCTACAATATTGTAAAAAGAACTCCCGTGATGAAGTTGGTCGATAAACCACAAGCGTTGCTGTGAAAAAGACAAAGGAGCAGAGTCTAATATCGGGCGCTTAGAAATAGTCGAAACCTTAAATTTTCCTTTCTGCCATTTTTCGATTAGAGCTTTTTTTGCAGATGATAAATCAGAGTATTGCTTGTCCATTGTTAGTACTTTTTTGATAAATAATTGCTGTTCGGTAAAGTTATTTTTTTCATTCCATAAATCTCATTATCCAGGCACAGAGAGTATAAGAATTTAGTTTTTTTAGGAATGCTGTACACGAGTATTACTCATTGGATAAAAGAGCTTCAACTTCTTCTTCAGATAATTGGGAAATTTTTTCAAAAATCAGTTGATCGATAATTTCTGCTTGCTTCTTTATGTTTGAGGATTCAAATAAGAGTTTTCGGATTGGCAACTCTACAGGAAAAGTTGTTTGCAATCTTGAAAACAATCGAGTAGCAATTAAAGAATCTCCTCCCAAATCAAAAAAATTGTCAAAAATACCTACTTGCTCGATCCCAAGAACTTCTTGCCACATCTCTGTAATTTGTTTTTCTAGCTCGGTAGTCGGAGCTACATATAAATTAGCCAGGTTTGGTCTTGAGTAACGTGAAAAATGATCTCTTTGAATAGAAGATTTTGTAACTACTAAAGGATCGAGTTTAAAAGTATTATCAATTCTTGCTGCTAAATTCACTGTTGAAACAACAACCTGAGTCACATCATTCAAAGATAAAATTCGTTGAAATGCTTCTATAAATTCTGTCTGAATGATGGCTAACTTTGTGCTATGCATTTGTAAATCTGTTTGTTGTTCTTCGACTACATCCAGTTGTAATTTATCCCAATTGATAGTTAGCCAAGGTAAAGAATTAATCTGGTTGTGTTTGTGAGCGATCGCATCCATAAACAAGTTACTTGCCGTATAAGCCGCTAACCCAAATCCTCCTAAGACAGAAGACAAAGAAGAAAGGATAATCACAAAATCTAACAGTCTCTTCTCTAAAACTTTTTCTAATACTGTAATCTCACGACATTTATAGTAAAGTAACTCTTCTAACTCAGGTTTAGCAAGTTCTTGAATTGAGCAAAATAAATTTTCTCTTGTGCTTCCAATCGAATGAATGACTCCATGAATTTCACCAATTTTCTCAGGTGTAAGACACTGGTGCATCTGTTCATAATTAGCAATATCCGCACAGATAACCACAACTTCTGCACCTAATTTCTTTAACGTTTGCAACTTTTGGATTTTGCAACTAACCTCATCTGTGGCTTCATGAGTTGCTAGCCATTGCGAGTATTTTTCTTGATCGGGGAAGGTGCAAGATTCGATGAATATCAGTTTTGCCTGTAAGGTTTGTGCCAGATATTGAGCCAGAACAACATTCATACCTTCTAATCCACCAGTAATTAGGTAAACACCGTGTTTTCTTAAAGGTGTTTTTAGTGTAATTACAGACTCTAGATGTACTGGTTCAAACTGTTGTATCCAGCGATCGCGATCGCGAAAAGCCACAACTAAATCAGACGAAGGGCTAGTCAATTCACCCAGAATCTGGTCGATAAGTTTTTCCTCTTGCCAAGTACTTATCTCAGGCAATACCACATCTATACTTCGACAAGTAATACTGGGATATTCTTGAGAAATCACCTTACATAACCCTAAAATAGTTGCTGTCTCTGGAGCAATTGTCTCTTTGCCAGTGACGTTTTGAATTTGATTTGATACAACCCAAATTTGCAAGCGATCGCTAATTCTATGTTTGCCAATGCTTTGCGTTAAAAACAGCAAACTATTGAATTCTAAATACTCACCTTTTTGGTAACTCTTCGAGTTATTAATACTCCACAAATGAACAATTTTTTGCGGAGTTTTATTAAGCCCAATAAGTTCTTTAAGCAAGTTATCATAGTTATCACGGTTGTGAGGATTAATGACATAAACAGTCTCGCTGAGTTTGCTAAAATTCTCTCCCATCTTCACTACAACAATATTTTTGGCGTTCTTTTCTAACTGATTAATTAACTGAGAACCCACATGACATTCATCAACAAATATAAGCCATTGCTCATCCCTAGATTCATTCTCAGATAAAGATATGGAATTTTTTAGTAAAGAACGTTTCCACGATGGAATATAAAACCAGTCGGCAATATCTAATTTTTTATCTAGTGTGACTGGATTGCTACTTGAAGTGAAAAATAGTAATTTCGTATCAATCCAATAACGCTGACGCTCAAAAGGATAAGTGGGCAGAGGTAGACGAATACGCCTTTCGTGGCTATAAAAACCTGACCAATCTATCTCTAAACCCATCATCCAAAGCCTGCCTAATGAATTTAATAAAAAGGCAACCTCTGATTGTTGTTCTTTGGGATGGGGCAAAGAAGTTATTACAAATTGTTTTGCACCAGGCTCTAAATGCTGTCTAGTTAAAGTGCTTAAAGTCCTTCCGGCACCAACTTCTAGTAAAATTGCTTCGGGCTGTTTCAACAGTTCGGAAACTCCAAGAGAAAATTTCACGGTTTGCCGCAGGTGAGTAGCCCAGTAATGAGGATTTGTCGCTGACTCGTCTGTAATCCAACAACCAGTAACATTAGAAATAAAAGGAATTTGAGGAGATTGGAGAGTAACTTGATTCACCGCTTGGGTAAAGGATGCCAAAATCGGCGACATGATATGAGAATGGAAAGCACCAGATGTATGCAACTGCCGACAATCTACGCCTTGACTGAGAAGTTTTTCTTGGAATGTTGCTATTGCATCCAAGCAACCCGAAACCACACAATTATTAGGTGTATTAATCGCTGCAATTGAAACTTCTGGGAGTAATATCTCAGACACTTGTTCAAATGGCAGTGGAACAGCCAACATCCGACCTGGTGGTAACTCCTGCATGAGTTTTCCTCTAGTTGCTACCACGAATAAGGCATTTTCTAAGGAAAATACACCTGCAATGGTGGCAGCAACATATTCACCGATGCTATGACCAATCATTGCCGTTGGATGTATGCCCCATTCCATCCATAACTGAGCAAGGGCGTATTCTGTGACAAATAACGCCACTTGAGTAATTGCTGTTTGTTGTAGTTGTTCGCTAGCTGTTTGAATTTGTTGGGGGTTGGGGTAAAGTAGATGACGGATATCTAAACCCAGATGCGGTTTGAGAATCTCTGCACAAGTATCTACTTGTTGTTGAAATGTCG
>JAHHHB010000112.1 GCA_019359545.1 Desmonostoc geniculatum HA4340-LM1
CATTTTTTTCTCTCTAGATGCCTTCAAACCCTCATTTCCTCGTACAGCCAGATAGCGATCGCTCCTTCCGTGCAAATCCTTGTAACTCTCTCCTGGTAAGCTTTCATGATTCGCGGATGAGTCTATTTATCGATGACAATTACTTTGCCTGCACCTGAGAGCAAAGCTAGAATTGCTACACTCAAACCCACAGGTCCGCAACCTTGCACCACAACAACTGTCTGCCTTTTTGCATTAGTATACTATGTCAACTACTTGACAAACTCTATAAGTGATGATATATCCTCAGATATTGCTTGCAAAAGCAGTTGTCGATCGCTGTGCAAAAATAAATGATTGCCGCTTAACATTTGCAGCTGAAACTTGCTGCGAGTTTGTTCGCGCCAAGCCGAAAGGAAATCTTCAGTTATCACCTTGTCTTGAATCCCTCCAAATACAGAAATAGGACAGCGCTCTGTTGGTTGGGCTGTCATCAGGTCGTCTAAGAGCAAATCTCCTTTGCTGTTGCGCCTGTCCGCCTTTGGTAGAAGAGCTGCTTCGTTGACTAGCTGAGAAAATCGCGCTGATGCACCAGTCGGGTAAATCTCGCTCAACCGCTGCCAGTTAAAAGGTGTTACTCCTGTCTGCACTGCCTCAACACGGAGTAATTGTCCTAATATCTGTAGTGCTTGGTGCGATCGCAAACCTTTCATTCCCATCTGGTCTAAATACTGACCAATTACAGTGTTATCAGCAACAGAACCAACATCAGCAATCGCACCCCAATTGACGGTCAAGGCTGGCAGTCCTAAAGCGCGGCGGTGATGTGCCAGGGTATCAAGAAAAGTATTAGCGGCTACATAATTCCCCTGTCCTGCATTTCCAATAATGGAACTAAAGGAGGAAAATGACACGAAGAAATCTAACGGTGCGTTCAAGGTGTGGGTGTGCAAGTTCCAAGCTCCCATAGCCTTGGGTGCGATCGCTTTTGCTAAACGTTCCTGGTTGAGATCCAGCAGGAGAGCATCGTCCAGAACCATTGCTGCATGAATAATGCCTCGCAACGGCGGCATAGACTGGCTAATGTTTGCCAGAACACTCTTCACTTCCTCCTCGTGTGACACGTCTGCTTTAGCGACTACCACACGAACATCTGCTGACTCCAATGTTTTTACTGCTTCCTTTGCTACTGAGGAGTCAGCACCACTACGACCCATCAGCACTAAGTGCCGCGCCCCCCCTTTCACCAACCACTGAGCCACTGCTAAACCAAACCCACCTAGTCCACCAGTAATTAAGTAAGTTGCGTCAGGGTGAAAAGTGACTGTTGCTTGAGATGAGGGAGCTACCGTTACATCTGGCTCTTGCAACGATATGACAATTTTAAGGATGCGATCGCCGCAGTTGGACATCAGTAAATAGCCACCAGTCGTTGAGCAATCCAAATACTAAATCCTGCCAATAGTCATCGGCTGTCAGTTCGAGTAAAACCAGCAAACCCCCAGAAGCGAGAAGCTGTTTGACATTTTTCAGGGTTTGACGAAGGTCATGAGTCGCGTGCAGTGCGTCTGATACTAGAATCAGATCGAATGAATGCGGCTGGAATCCTTGGGCGATTATATCCGCCTCAATATCCAAAACTTGGTACTTAACGAAGGGATAATCGTGAAACTTCTGCTCGGCAGAGATTGTCAACGCTGCGGGTCCATGCGTGAGGCTTCTCGCCGAAAAATCCCGCTACTTTATCCTACCAAAACCCACTTTTTTACTGAAATTATTTATTACATTAAAAAACCCGCATCCGAACGCTAGAATTCAAAGCCAAAACAAAAAGCCGCTTCCCAAGCCGGCTTTGTTGCGTCGTAGATTAAACTCAGACAAAAAGCTGTAAAATACACCTACACGACAATGGAGAACAAGCGATCGCATGGTAATGTTTTGTATCTAAGCAAGAATCGTTATAAGTTGTCATAATTACAAACGCAGATATTCCAACTTGTATTGACACTCAAAACTCTATTTCATATCATGTCCGGCTAATTAGTTATGATTCCCGAATCTATGCAGAAAACCAAAAACCCTTCCCCTCTGCTCAAGAGCTCCTCTGCCCCCCTGCTGCCTTAATGATAAGTTTTTAACCTGATATGATATCAGATGAATCTCTCATTTCTAGTTCTATAACGAAAATACGTTGCTATTCTTGCGGGATGCCCTTGATTTTGGGTGAGCATTTCTTACCGCTAAATTGGCATTGCTGATTTGATGTATAAAAACGATTGTGCATGATATCAAAATCCTTGGATAGACGTTGCATTGCAACGTCTCTACATCTGGATTCATACCGCAATTGAGCAACGCTAACTTTACCTAATCGCTAATTAGCACAATTTTAGGTACAGATAGGGCTTCATTTTCACCCAGATCGCCAGCGCTAATTTTTTCTGCTCCTATTTGTTGCAATGTCTTCAAGAATGCTACGCTTTGACTCAATAGCTCATCTACATCAATACCGCCGTAACTAGATGGGTAACGCCGCAGGCTATTGCTGCCTTCTCCGAGCAGAATTACCGCACCTCGCCAGTTACGATTTTCCAGATGATAAAGTGCTACAGCAATTTGCAGAATGCCTTGATAAAAGGTTTTTTCTGGTTCGCTGGCTTCAATCCATAGAGCCTCTAAAGTGTCATGGCAGGCGTAAAACTCACCAGAATTGAATTGTTCTATGCCTTGCCAAAACTCTTGCGGCATGGTTTCGCTCATCCCATACTGTCTCGCACTTCTTTAATTGTTTCAAGAGAAATTTCTTGTTTGTCTCCAGCAAACTCGTTGTCAGGGGTAAGGAACAACATGCAGTGACACTCTTTGCGTTCTCTCATTGGTACACAGGGACAGTTCCAATATGTGGCGTGAACCTCAGCTTCTTTATCTTCGTAGTGGCGACAGGGACATAAAGGCGCACCCAGTTCGTCTTTATGTTTGGCTAGTCCTTCAATCACCACTGCGGTAACTGAAGGTTCAGAACAGAAGTAGGTTCCAGTACGCTTGGCGTATTGTTCAGAAAAATGCCGCATTGCCTCTAGGCTTTTATCGCTGGATTTTGTGTTAACTTCTGATGTGATCATGTGGATCGGGCACTCATAATTTAAATATTTCTTTGCATTGTACCTCAGTCGCACTAGGGGATTACTGGGTGTATTTCCCCAACCTTAGTTGCTCATATTGTTTTACCTTTGGAGCAAAGGCTTATCCCGCATTTCTCACAAGCTTGAGATCAGATGTGCAGAGGGGCAGAGGGGCAGAGGGGCAGAGGGGCAGAGGGGCAGAGGGGCAGAGGGGCAGAGGGGCAGAGGGGCAGAGGGGCAGAGGGGCAGAGGGGCAGAGGGGCAGAGGGGATTGAACTTGGCACATTGAACTCTCCCCTGCTCCCCTGCTCCCCTGCCCCCTTACCTTTTATGCCCCATACCCTATTGTTTTTTGCAGTTGAGGTTGTAGTGGGCGATCGCTTTGCAATACTATACCAGGATGCTCCAAATTGATTACCTGTTGTTCTGGTGGTGAGGAAATATTCTGCCATAAAACCCAGCGACTACCTTGAGGCAGAGTAGCAAGGCTCTGGGAGTTTTGAGTCAGCCAAATCAAAGGATGGCTTTTGGGAACTACTGTGCTGGCATCTTCTAGGGTAGCGCTTGCTGCTAAGGTTTCTAAAACAAAGCGCTCTCCTTTCATTAAACCTGTGGATGCTGTCCAGAGTTGCACCTGTAATTGCTGTTTTTGTGCATAAAAATACAATGATGCTGCGGCAATTACTGCTTGTTCAAAGTCTTCTTCTTGCCAATTGCTAGCGCTGTCAAGGGCAATAACTATTTCTTGTCCCCCAGTCACCACTTCTAACTCCCGCACCCGTAATTCTCCATAGCGGGCGCTAGTCCGCCAGTGTATCAGACGGGTGGGATCTCCAACGCGGTAGGGACGTAGTGATCGCACTAGTCCCGTTGTCGCTGTCTGCAAGGGTTTACCACGGGAATCGCTTCTTTTGCTTTCTTCTTGCCCCATTTCATCCACTAGGGGGCAGGTAGCCAAGGGTAATACTGTCGGATAGACGATCGCTGTGGCAGCACAATCACGCTGACGACGACACCAGAATAACCCCAAAGGCGCACCAGAACCGAGTTCAACTGTGTGCCAGCGATAGACGCCCCGGCGTTGGGTAGGGTGGTAATATACCCAGCGGTAACTACCTTGGCTAGGAATTGTTTCGATCGCCTTTTGTACTGGTTTGCCTAAGACGAAAGGCAACATATCCTCGACTTGTAACAAACTTACAGGCTGCTGTGTCTGATTGCAGATTTCTAATTCCACCCTCAGTTCATCACCTGCTGATACAGGTTGAATGGGGCGGCGGGTGATGGATAGATTTGTGAGCGATCGTGGTGGTAGGATGGCTGCTACACCCAAAAGGGCAAAACTAATGCCGCTAATGGCGTACAGCCAACCAGCCATCGTATTGATACCTGCGCCAAAAAAACAAATAGCTGTTGCCGCTAGCACCCAACCGCCGTATGCAGGGGCACTGGCGCGGGTTTCTAAAAAGTTGGTGATGGGTTTGATGATTTTCATAGTTTCTTTTTTAACCCAACACCACCCAAAATTCACAGTCTTCTAGAGGTTTAGTGAATGGTTTGGCGATGTCTACGACGGGCTACGCCTACGGGCAAGTTTCTCAAGCAAGTACTCTTGTCTGCTTTCATCTATAAGTTTCTAAGAAGCAGGATAAATGTATATGATTAATTTATGGAATGTTAGGTAGAAGGTAAAAATATGACAATTACTACCAACTTAAAAAAGCTTTATGAAACTGATGAAAATTTATGGTTAGAACAACTATATTTTTCATAATTCGGTTACAAGCAAAATCGGCTCAGCTGTTGGAACCAGAGTTACGCGGCGCTAATTATGCTCATTCTAGATGAGTGACCGGAATTTGTTCGGTTCTTTCAGGGGGTTTGGCTCCAGTTGCAACAGCATGAACCAGATGAAGAATATCGGCACTGTAGTAGCGATTACCACAGGTATCACAAACACCAATCGTTACATCTTCGAGAATGACAAATCCATCTCTATGTTTAAATGCCTCGCGCTTGACAGTTCGGGGTTGAACGGTTCCTTCGCAATACTCGCATTTATAATCCATACATACGCCTAAACTTTTATTCTGTTTGCTGTACTATATTGTTGGATTGCTGACGCTGGGCAACCTTGATTAACAACCTCAATGCCTCATTGACCGCTTCATCGTTGGGAAAAGCTTGAGCTTCCATCCCATGATTCAGCAACG
This sequence comes from Desmonostoc geniculatum HA4340-LM1, assembly GCA_019359545.1. GTDB lineage: Bacteria > Cyanobacteriota > Cyanobacteriia > Cyanobacteriales > Nostocaceae > Nostoc > Nostoc geniculatum. The sequence continues at coordinate 5,315 of JAHHHB010000112.1, forward strand.
CTGAACTTTAATATTTAGCGATCTACGTAAAAAAACTCAACGGCATTGTAAAACAAGGTAACTAACAAACAAAAAAGCCCGCTCATGCAGGCTTTCTAAATTAATCAAGTAACTAAACTTACCGTTTCGCTAACTTCTTCGACATCTTCCGCAGACGAATTGATTTAGGTGTAACTTCCACCAATTCATCTGGGCCAATGTATTCCAAAGCACGCTCTAAACTCATGTCTATCGGTGCTTGCAGTTGCACTAATTCATCGCCACCAGCGGCGCGATGGTTAGTTAACTGCTTGGTCTTACAAACATTCAGTTCCAAGTCTTGGGGACGATTGTGTTCGCCGACAATCATGCCTCTGTAAACTTTAGTGCCGGGAGTAATAAAGAATGCTCCTCTATCTTCGGCGTTCTTCATGGCGTAGAAGGTAGAAACGCCTTCTTCAAAGGAGATTAAAACGCCTTTGTTCCGAGCTTCAATGTCGCCACTGAGTTGACGGTAGTCTAGGAAACTGTGGTTCATGATGCCTTCACCACGAGTCATCCGCATGAATTCACCCCGGAAGCCAATCAAACCACGGGCGGGAATGACAAACTCTAGCTGAGTACGATCGCCACTACCCGGTTGCATATCTTGCATTTCACCTTTGCGTTGTCCCAGGCGTTCGATACAGCTACCCACCGCATCAGTAGGTACGTCTAATACCAACAGTTCATAAGGTTCGCAAGGTTGGCCGTTGACTTCGCGGTAAATTACCTGTGGCTGAGATACCTGAAACTCGAAGCCTTCGCGGCGCATGGTTTCGATTAAGATACCCAAGTGCAATTCGCCACGACCGGAAACGAGGAATTTATCGGGGGAATCGGTTTCTTCAACCCGCAATGCAACGTTGGTTTCAAGTTCGCGGAAAAGGCGATCGCGCACTTGTCTTGATGTCACTAACTTGCCTTCTTGACCTGCAAAAGGTGAATCGTTCACCCAGAAGGTCATTTGCAAGGTTGGTTCATCCACTTTAATTAGTGGTAAAGCTTGCGGTTCATTGGGGTCTGTAATTGTTTCCCCAATGTAAGCATCAGCGAAACCAGCCACGGCAACAATATAACCAGCGGTGGCTTCTTCCATTTCCACCCGCTTCAAGCCTTCAAAGCCCATCAATTTACTGATTTTGGACTTGACAATTGTGCCATTTTCTGTAATTAAAGCCGCTTGCTGTCCAGCACGGATAGTGCCGTTGTGAATTCTGCCAATGACAATCCGTCCCAGGTATTCAGAATAATCTAGGGTTGTGACTTGCAATTGCAGAGGCTTGTTGATGTCGCCCACTGGTGGTGGAACGTGTTGCAGAATCGCATTAAACAGTGGTTGCATATCTACCGATTCTGCTTCCATGCTTTCCTTAGCATAACCTCCCATACCGGAGGCAAACAGATAGGTAAAATCACACTGGTCTTCATCTGCGCCTAATTCCAAGAACAGATCCAATACTTTATCAACAGCAACGTGTGGATCGGCTTTGGCACGGTCGATTTTGTTGATGACAACGATGGGGCGTAAGCCTTTTTCTAAGGCTTTTTTCAGTACAAAGCGCGTTTGGGGCATGGGGCCTTCATTGGCATCGACAATTAGAAGACATCCGTCAACCATGCCGAGTACGCGTTCAACTTCGCCACCGAAGTCGGCGTGTCCAGGAGTATCAACAATATTGATTAGTGTTTCTTTGTAGCGAACCGCTGTATTTTTGGAGAGAATTGTAATTCCCCGCTCACGTTCGAGGGCGTTGGAGTCCATGACGCAATCCGGAACGTCTTCGCCTTCGCGGAAAATGCCGGATTGTTTGAGGAGTGCATCAACCAGGGTGGTTTTGCCGTGGTCAACGTGGGCGATAATAGCGACGTTGCGAATTGGGAGCGTCATAGGAGCTTTTGGTGAACTTTAGAGGGAGTTTTTAGATTTACATTTGAATGCTAGGCTTTTGTAACAGAATTGGGGGCGATCGGCAAATTCTGTAAAGAACCTTTAACAATTCTAGCGTAATCGTCACAATTGCGGAGAGTTTTATCAAGACTACAATCACGAGTGTGCGGTAATTGCGGCGTGAATGGCATGAAAAAAAGCTTCTGTTAACAGCAAGGAGTAGTTTATAAGGCTATTGTTAACAGTAGATTATCAATCTTGCGATCGATTACAGGCTATTTCTTTGTTGTTTGAGCAGGTGGTTGTGTCTGTCTCAGTTGATTGAAGATGCGATGTCTAGGACGGGCTACGCCTGGGCACCTTTGCTTGTTGTCCATGTAGAAACGTTGCAGTACAAAGTTTCTACTGAATTTAAGGTATATTTTAAAAATTAATAAAATGACAGCGATAAAATAATTATTATGATCTGCTGCCTAAACCCTAATTGTGAGAATCCCCAAAATCCTGACGGGACAAATTTCTGTCTCAGTTGCGGGACAAAGTTGATACCCCTGCTCAGAAATCGTTACCGGATTATCGCACAGTTAGGCAGAGGGGGGTTTGCACGCACATATGTCGCAGAAGATATAGACAAACTCAATGAACAATGTGTTGTTAAGCAGTTGGTTTTAAGTCAATTTTATGGCTCTCAAGGTACTGACGCACATAAAAAAGCAACTGAGTTGTTTGAGCGAGAGGCCAAACGCCTCAAAGAACTAGGGGAACATGTGCAAATTCCCAATTTATATGCGTATTTTAAGGAAGGTGAATATCTGTATTTAGTGCAGCAGTTTATTCAAGGACAAAATCTGTTGCAGGAGTTAAAAGAGCAAGGAGTTTTTGATGAAGTTAAGATTCGGGATTTTTTGCATGATTTATTATCTGTGCTGATAGCGGTACATGAACAAGAGATAATTCACCGAGATCTTAAGCCAGAAAATATTATTCGTCGTCAAAACGATCGGAAGTTAGTACTAATTGATTTTGGGGTATCAAAACAAAAAAGGGAAACTACAAACACTGCGATGGGAACGATTATTGGTTCATTAGGTTATGCACCCATTGAGCAAATGCAATTGGGTAAAGTCTTTCCGTCTAGTGATATCTACAGTTTAGGAATAACTTGCTTTCATCTGCTAACTAATATTTCTCCTTCGAGTTTGTGGCTCAAACAAGGCTATAGTTGGACTTCTAGTTGGCGACAGCATTTAAAGCAACACATCAGTCATGAATTGGAGTTAATTATTGATAAATTACTGCAAGAAAATTATGAACAGCGTTATCAATCTGCACAGGCTGTATTACAAGACTTGAATAATTTACCACCTTTAAGAAATACATTACCACCTACAGTACTTTCGCCTTCTGGGTTATTAGAAACACAACCACAGGTTGAACAAAAAGCAACTGCATCTGGATATCTAGCACTATTTTCCAATACTCAATTATTGTCTGGAGCAATAATTGCTGGAACTGGTAGTTCGTTTTTGGCGATCGCTCTGATCAGTTTTCTCGGAACTACTTGGATTAGCTCAGGATTGTGGTTGCTAATTTTAGCTGGGTTAGTCTTGATTCAATCTCGCTCGATTGTGGAAAAAACTTATTTAATTATTATCGCTATTATCGCAAATTCACTTGTTATTTTGAGTTTCAAAAATTTGCTAACTCAAAATCTTCTCCAATCTGGTATAAATGGAATAGTGCTTGTAGCCTTGCTAGTTGTTCTTGCAGGTTTTTTGACAGTTATTATTGTAGGTGTGTGGGAAATAATAAACAAACTTATTTCTCAATATTTTTAGTTTTGGTGAATTTTCAATTATATCTTTATTTGGGATAAACTTTATATAACTTAGGTAATTATTTATGACCAATAAAAAAGAAAACCTGAAGCTACTTATTTCTCTAGGTCTTGCTGGAGTAATGGTAGCAATTCTTTTTTGGTTAATTAGCAAACTTTCTTCTACTATCATACCACCACCAAATTCCGAATCTCCTTCAACTTTATTACCAAATAAAGCTTCATTAATCAATTTGGGTACGAGGATTTTAGTAAAAGTACAAACATACCCAGAAAAAAGAGATGGAGTTAAAGCTTTTGGTGAAAAAGATTTCACCACAGCAGTGGAAAAATTTACCGCATCTCTGAAAAATAATCCCAACGATCCAGAAACTTTAATTTATTTAAATAATGCAAAAATTGCGCGAGACAAATCAGAAACCCTAAAAGTTGCTGTTATTGCACCAGTTAACTTCGATCAGAATTTAGCAGAAGAACTTTTGCGCGGCGTAGCTCAAGCTCAAAATGAAGTTAATAATCAAGGCGGAATTAATGGCAAGAAATTGCAAATTGTGATTGCAAGTGTTGAAAATCGAGAAGATTCCCAAAAGCTAGATAAGGAATTACTTGAAGACCAGAGCATTGTAGCCGCAGTGGGTACCAGACGTGATGCTGCGATTTATAATGAGAAAAGGTTAGTGTTAGTCTTCCCTGTGGAGCGTCCAAATCAAGCAGAAAATCTAGAAAACATAGAGCAAAATTCAGCAAATAATCAGCCCAATACTGCCAAAAATAACTACTTATTTCATGTAAATCCTTTATATGATAATTTAGTAGATACTCATGCTCGTTACATTGCTCGACAAGGAAGAAATATTGCTATTTGTGGCGATATTCGCAGATCAGGAAATAATTCAACTTCTTCGTCTAATCAGGTACTTGTAGAACAGTACACTCAAGCGATCGAACAGTATGGCAGTAAAGTTATTAGTACGCCTTGCAATTTGGCAGATAAAAATTTTGACCCTAAAACTTTTGTAGATCGAGCTATAGAAACAGAAAACACCAATGCTTTTTTACTAATACCTTCATTCAGAAGTATAAGTTATGCTACTAAAGTTGCACAAGAGATTAAAGGCAGAAAACCACTGTTTGGTTCTGAAACTATGTATAGTGCGAAAACTTTAGAAAATGCCAAGGATGTTGAAGGAATGGTAGTACCTGTGTATTGGCATCGTGATGTTAATAAAAATAACCCATTTGCGGAAAATGCTCTTGGGCTTTGGAAGGCACAGGTAAATCAGAGAACAGCGGGAGCCTATGATGCAATGCAAGTAATTATCGCTGGTTTGGAAAAAGATGACACCCGCGAAGGCTTACAAAAGGTACTGTCTAATCCTAATTTTTCAACTTCTGGAGCTACAGGAAATATTATGTTTTCCCCTTTAGGTACGCGTCAAGGAGAAGCTTTTTTAGTCAGAATTGAACGTTGTGAGAGTTGTTCTTCTGGGACTAATTATGATTTTGTCTTGTTAAATAAGAAGTAATTAGGGAGTAGGGAGATGAGGGAGTCTACCGTGTATACACAAGTCGAAAAAAACCATTAGCACAACAAAGAAAGAGTTTCGTAGGGTGCGTTACGCTGGCGCGATAACGCACCCTACGAAAGTAATAGAAAAGTTGAAACCTATGCTAGTCATACTTGTGTATACACCGTAGCTTTTGCAAGGGGAGGGTTAGGAAGGATCTAAAAGAAAAGTGTCTAAAGTCACAGCGAAACAGTTTTTAAACAACCTCTAAAAGCTTCGATTTCAAGAACCTTTTGTGAACCATCTCATAAAATATATTGGAAAGCTGAAAGCCTTTATTCGTAGATAAGGTACTAATTAGTTTGTGTTTTAATCGGTAAGATGATGACAAACTCTGCACCTTTTTGTAATTCTGATATTACTTCTATTTTACCTTTGTGTTTGTCAACGATCTGATAGCAAACACTTAAACCTAAACCAGTACCTTTACCCACTGTTTTAGTTGTGAAAAAAGGATCGAATAGTTTATTTTTGATTTCTGCTGAAATTCCATGCCCGTTATCTTTGATTCCTATTTTAATATATGTATCATCTATTTTTAATGTATTTATAATAATTTGTTTATTTTTACCTGAATCAGCTTTTTCGTCTAGTAAAGCATCGATCGCATTACTTAAAATATTCATAAATACCTGGTTTATTTGTGCTGGATAACACTCAATTAATGGTAAATTTACATAGTTTTTAATGACTTCTATTTCTGGCTGGAGTCTGTGATTTAAAATTAACAATGTATTATCAATTCCTTCATGAATATCTACTTCTTTCATCTCAGCTTCATCTAATCGAGAAAAGTTTCGTAAACACAAAACGATTTCTCGGATACGCTGAGCGCCGACTTTCATAGAAGAAAGTACAAGTGGTAAATCTTTAGTGATAAAATTTAAATCAATTTCTTCAGTTTTTTCTTCAATTTCCCAAATCGAATCTGGATATTGTTCTTGATATAAAGTCAAGAGGCTAAATAAATCTTGAGTATAGTCAGATATACATTGAATATTGCCATAAATAAAGTTAACAGGATTATTAATTTCATGAGCTACACCTGCTACCATTTGCCCAAGAGAAGACATTTTTTCGGTTTGAATTAATTGGCCTTGAGTTTCTTTTAAGTCTTGCAGTGTTTTTTGAAGTTCTTGGGTTCGTTCTTCTACCCGTTGCTCTAAATTTTGGCGAGCTACTTCTAATTCTTGGGTTCGTTCTTCTACCCGTTGCTCTAAACTTTGGCGAGCTAGCTGTAGTTCATCAGTATAATCTCCCACCCATTCGACTAATTGATTCAAGGAAGCAGCTAATGTCCCTACTTCATCGTTGCTTCTGATATTAGCTCTGAGTTGAAAATTTGATTCTTGAGTAATTTTTCTGGCAACGTTAGTAACTGTTTGTAAAGGACGGGCGATTAACCTACTAGTATACAGTGCTAGTATGACTGCGATCGCCGCAGATAGCAGCATACTTCCAACAATCACTTTAATGCGTAACTTTTGGGCATTCTCAAAACTAATAATTGCTTGCTTTTTTTGAATTTCAGCATAGCCGATAATTGAAATTAATTCATCTGAAAGCTTCTCAAACTCAATAGAAACATTAATTTCTTTTTTGAAAAAAATCAGTAGTTCTTCTTGTCCAGCTTTTGTTTTTTTCGTTAATGATTGATTTTGGTCAATTTGCTGCCAAAATTTTTTTACTATTTGAATATATGTTTTAGTATTTTGTTGATAATTATTTAATAATTTTAATAAATCTTTATTGTTAATTCTGGAATCGTGAGTATGGATTTTGATAAAAATTTCTAGTTTGGATAACTGTTGATCGACTTGACTCATTTCGTCTACAAATCTGTTTTTTTCAAATTCTAACCAAATAGAATTTTCCCAAACAGTAACTAATCTTTGTGGATGTAGCCTAACTCTAGTTATTTTATTTTCTAAATCTTTTAAAAGAGATTGTTTCTGTTCAGATAAATTCAACTGTTGCTGAGCAAGGGTTTCATAACGGTATGCAATTAATAAACCACTGATTGTGCCTATAAAAGTAATACTACCTGCCACAGTATACCCATAACTAATCTTTCTAGCGATATTCCAGTTATCAGTTAAGTGGCTAAGTAAAATAAAAATTCTTTTAAAATAGCGTTTTGTAGCAGCTATCATTTATTTATAGACCATACTATTAGAGGAAATTTCCTTGTCCAATTTTTTGATAAACTTCCCGAATCATATTATAATCAGCATCATTCGCTGTAATTAATTTACTACCTTTATACTTTTGATTTGCTTTAGCAGTGACTAAACTTTGAATTAATTGATCTTGATGCTTAATCATGCGCGATCGCATTTCTTCTATAAAGCTGGATGGTAACTGATTACTAGCAACAAATACATCACCAGGAAGTAATGGTCCTGTAAATATTACAGTAAAATCTTTGTCAGATAAACCCTCAGATTCTAGAATGTTTTTGTATCTGTCAGATGCAGTCGCCCAGGCATCTACTTCACCTTTTTTTAAGGCTTGTACTCCTTGATCATCTAATATAAGAGTTTTAAAGTCAGTTTCTGGATTTAATCCAGCATCTATTAATAGTTTTGTCGGAGCGATATGACCAGAGGTTGAGCCAATTTTTCGCATGGCAATTGTTTTGCCTTTCAATTGAGATAATAATTTAATTTTGCTATCTGCACGAACTACAATAATCGAATGGTAGTTGCTGCGCTCAATAGCAATTATTGGAATAGCCTTTGCTCTAGCATTTAAAATTAAGTATTCAGAAGGCCCTGCGAAAACAATATCTACTTCTCTTGATAATAATGCTGGTGCTGCTGCTGTAGGATTTTCTACAGGAAAAAAATCAATTTGGACGCCTAAGACTTCTTCTAATGTAGTCCGAAAAACTCCAAAATCTCGTTGTAAATTTTCAATTCCAGAAACATCTGTGACTGCAAGTTTGAGATTTTTTGGTGTAGTTACCGATAATTGCTCTGAGTTATTATTACTAGAGTTTATTCCTGTTGTGCAGCCAGCAGTAAATAGCAGCGAATACCAAAGCAAGTTCCGCCTTTTCATAGATTTTAAGATATTACAAATGTAAAATTTTTTAGTTGTTAATTAGTAATATACTTATGGAGTTTATTGGTTTTTTGTATTGCTGACTTCTGTAAAATTACGGAAATAAATTTAAGCAAGAATTCAGGAGTCAAAATTCAGAATTTAGAATACACGGTTAGGGGCACAATATATTGTGCCCCTACGATTATCTGTACCTCACCAACTTGCAATCTGTTGTATGAAGATAGGAATTAAAAGTTTATAACTCCTAACTCCTAATTCCTAACTATTAACTCTTAATTTTTTACAACTTCAAATTCCAAGCAGCAAAAGCTAAAGCACCCCAACCAGCAAGAAAGGCTACGCCACCTAATGGTGTAATTGCTCCTAAGGATTTTACACCAGTTAAGCTCAGGGCGTACAAACTTCCTGAGAAAATAGCAATACCGATGATAAACAACCATCCACTGGCTACGAGGATGGGTTGAGGAAATTCGGTGCGACTAATTAGTAGTGCTACTAGAAAAAGTGCCAGAGCATGATACATTTGGTAACGAGCGGCAGTTTCAAAAATTTCTAGCGATCGCTCACTAATTTTTTCTCGCAAGGCATGGGAAGCAAAAGCACCAGCCGCAACTGACAAACCGCCTAAAACAGCAGCTACGCTCAAGAAAATTTGCGTCATTAGACTTAGCCGTAAGTTGGTAAACTAGTCATTGGTCATTAGTCATTAGTCATTAGTGAATAACAAATAACAAATGACAACTGACAAAAGACAAATGACTAACGACAATTAGACATCAAAATGATATGATACTGCCCCTTCTTCATTCACTTTAAAGTTTGCATTAAATTCTTTAGCTTTTTGATCTAAATATTGTCTGGCATCGGCTGCGGGTAGTTGTGATTGCATTGCAAAGCCTAAAACAGTCACACGTCCATGATTTTCTTGTAGCATCTCATAAAAAAGAGATTGCAGGCGATCGCTACGTTGTTGATTAAGTGCCTTTTTCTCTTGCCGACTTTGACGATACAATCCCAATGCCAACCATGCTCCCAGTGTGAGGCTAGGGACACCAAAAATTAGACCACCAGCAACAGTATTATCATCTTGATAGGTAGCGTTTGGTGCAGAAAAATCATACGCATCTTTCACGGGTATATACACTTTACGTGTAGCAAATTTTTCAATTGCTGCTGATGCTGATAGCGTTAAAAACATGAATCCGAGTGTCAGTAGCCAACCGGCAGCCAATTTTTCAGCAGTTTTCATAGTTCCACTTCAGATTTAAACTTTGCTAGAGATTCTAACCTGACTTTCCCAGAGGTTCCAGTATATCAATCTACTCCTTGGGACAGTTTTTTAGCTATGGCACCGCACTTTTTGGCGTACTTTGCTCGAAAAAGCAAGGTTATTAAGCGCTTACAAGATACCCCCGTAATCATGTAATATTTAAAATATACTTAATTCCCTGTAAGAATTCGGCGTTACACAATTTCAGAATGACTATGGGACGCGCATTTTGTCACGTTCAACAATTTAACGATTGTTTAGATATCCATACTACAAAAGTATTAATATCATCTCGTAAATATACATAACTAAAAATTAAACGTCAAATACTGTAGAACCAGCAAAACCAGAATGTCTCCAAACTCACAAAATCCTTACCGGATAAACCCTTATATTATTGGTAATCCTATTGTAGATAAAGACAAGCTTTTCGGGCGAGAAACTTTGTTAAAGACTATAGAAGATAGTTTGCAACAGAAGGCAAAATTTATTCTATTACATGGTCAGAGACGTATAGGTAAATCTTCTCTACTCAAAAACATTCCCCTTTTTATATCTCAGGATGAATTTGTCTTTGTGCCTTGCGACTTGCAACATCATAGTGATTCAACTTTAGGTCAAATACTGTACGCGATCGCTAATTCCATTGTTGAAACTCTTCAAATAGACAGCGCTATACTAAATTCTCTGGACACGCAACAGTTAAACAACAATCCAAAAATTTTTACTCGGAGATTATTACCGAGAGTTTACGATACACTGGGCGATAAAAAAAAGCTAGTATTCTTGTTAGATGAATTTGATGTTGTCACTCAAGATAATACACCGCAGGCTTTAAAATTATTGGAATTTTTGCAAAAGTTAGTCACACAAGAAGAAGAATTATTTGTAATTGCGGTAGTTGCCCGATATCTTAAATTTATGCCAAATTTGGTTCAATTGTTTAGAGAAGCACCATTTCAAGAAATTGGCTTACTTGATGACGAAAGTGCCAAAAAGCTGATTACTCAACCTGCTGCTACTACTTTGCAATATCCTAAAAAGACCATAGACGAAATTCTGAAATTTTCGGCAGGACATCCCTATTATACCCAAGTCTTATGCTATGTCATTTTTGGTAAAGCAAGGGATGAAAGTTATTCGACGATTACATCAGCCTGTGTAAATGATGCTGTAAATATAGCAATTGAACGTGGCGAAGGCGGATCGGCTAGTATTTGGGAAGGGCTGAGTATCTCTGAAAAAGTAGTGATTTTAGCAGTCGCCAAGGCTCAAGAACAAAATGCTTCAGAAAACCCTTTAAAGGTGGTTGAAGCCTATGGACTCGTACTAACAGATTCTTTAAAAGAAGCCATAGATCTATTAATTAATAAAGGTTTTTTAGATAGTAATCCACTGAAAGTGAAAGTAGAATTAGTTCGTCTCTGGTTACTCCAACGTTATCAGTTAAGAGTTGAAGTCAGGAGTTTAGAGACACTACAACAAGAAAATGTTAACCGACTATTGTTTGTGGCTTGTAATTGTTGGGCAGAAAATAGACAGCAGGATGCATTAGATATTTATGAACAGGCTCTTAAGGAAAATCCCAATCACTTTGGTACTGTAGTAGAACTAGCAGAAAAATACTTGCAAGTAAAAAATTTTGATAGAGATTTAGAACTTTACGAGCGAGCTTACAAATTAGATCCAACAACCTATCAACAACAATTTGTCAATGCATTACATGAATATGGACATTTTTTAATAACTCAAATCAATTATCTAGTAGCAGCCCAGCAGTATGAAAGGATTTTAAAGATTCAACCAGACAATAATTTAGCTCAAGATAAACTGGCAGAAATAAGAGCTTATCAAGCTAATAATAAGACGATTAATAATAATTATATTATTAATAGAATCAGGGAAAACTCTAGGTCAGTGATAGTCATATTCATAGGATTAATTATTGCTAGTATTGGAGGTATGGTTTTGGGTCATTATTTATTCAGTAATTGCCCAGGAGGTCAAGAAAAATCGTTAGATGGAGGCTGTATACCTTCAAGTTCTCCACCAAGAGAATCTCCAACTAGCAATAATATAAATAATAGAATAAGTAGAGGCGATCGCACTTTATTTCCAGACATACAAAATAGCGATCGTGACAATGGCATTGAGAGCTTTAAAAAAGGTAATTACACAGATGCTGCAAAGCACTTTGAAAAAGCTGTTAAGAATAATCGTAATGACCCTGAAGTACTAATTTATCAAAATAATGCCCTTGCCCGTCAAAAGGGTAATCCTTTAATTTTGGCAGTTGTGGTACCAGCCCAAAGAAGAACAAACTCTGCTCAAGAAATATTACGTGGGGTAGCACAAGCGCAAAATCAGTTTAACCAACAAAATGGATTACAAGGTCGATTAGTAGAGATTGTGATTGCTGACGATGATAACAACGAAGATACAGCAAAACGAATAGCTGACGAACTAGTAAAAGATGAATCAATATTAGGAGTTATCGGACATGGTTCTAGCAAAGTCACCAACGCAGCTTTGTCTATATATACAAAAGCTAATTTAGCAATCGTATCATCTACTAGCACTAGCATAGACTTGCGAGGTTCTGTATTTTTTAGAATTTTACCTTCAGATAAAGCGACTGGTGAAAAACTAGCTAAATATGCATTAAAAAATAACTTCAAAAAAATAGTAATTTTCTGTAATCCTGTCGATCCATATAGTAGAAGTATCAAAGAAGAATTTAGATTTACATTTGTTAAAAATCAGCGTGAAGAAGTGGTTCCTTCTTCATGCATTAACTTAGCTGATCCAAATCTAGATGTAGCGCAGGAAGTAAAAAATTTACTGAATGATCCCTTAGTAGAAGCAATAGCATTGTTTCCAGATACAGACAAGAGTATTGAAGTTGCTATGGACATTGCAAAGACTTACAATGACTCCGTGGGCAACCTGAGAAAAAGCAATAATAATGTCGAACAACTCAAGCAGATCAAAGTATTAGCAGGCGATTCTCTCTATAAACCAGAGGTTGCTAATACTCTAAAAGATTTGATTTTAGCTGTACCTTGGTTTCGAGATGCACCAAAATCAAGGGGATTTGCACAAAAAGCTGAAAATCAATGGGGTGGTGGTGTGAGTTGGCGCACTGCAACAAGCTTTGACGCTACGCAGGCTTTTATTGAGTCTTTCAAACTATCTCCGAAAGTATCTAGGGTAACAGTTTTAGAAAATTTACCAAAAATAAATATTTCAGAAAGCACCTCTGGAGAGCAGCTAAAATTTGATTCATCCAGAGAAATTAACAAACCAGCAACTTTAATTATGGTTGAAGATGGTCGGTTTGTTAATGCAGAGTAAAAACAGAAACTTCAAGCACATTTTACGAAAAGAAGTAGAGATTTTTATAATACTTGGATAGGTTCGGGGAAATATAAGATGTGCATGTGAATTATCAGCCACCGCAAGCTATGTTATGATGGAGTTTGTGGGTAAAAACGAAAGGAAAGCTTACGCTTTGAGAATTTCTTGCGCTGTAAGGCTTGTGGCGATATCGGCTAAAAAAATCACATGCTTCTCAGTTGACCTATCGCAGATATTATTATGATACAACTCAAATCTCAGAGAAACCCCTATGTTATCGGTCGTCCGATTAGTGAACCGGAAATATTTTTTGGACGACAGAAGCAATTAGCGTTTATTGAAGAAAATCTGAGACAAGGTGAGAAAGTTATATTACTGCATGGTCAACGACGTATAGGCAAGTCATCTCTACTTCAAAATATCCCTAAAAGTATCAAAATTGATAACTCTGCTTTTGTGAGCTTTGATTTAGAATATCATAGCCAAGATAAACTAGAAAACCTTTTAGAGAATTTAGCAGAAACTATTGTCGAACAATTAGAAATACCTCCAGACAAAGTAGCAATTCCCAAAGCTCAACAAATAGAAGAAGAAAAAGATATTTTTTGTGCTAAATTTTTACCCCAAATTTATGAACATCTAAAATATCAGAATTTGGTATTACTTTTAGATGAGTTTGATGCTTTAAGTAATAAACATATAGGTGTAGAACTGGAATCATTATTCAAGCAATTAAAAAACATCACTCATAAAAATCCCAGATTATTTGCGATCATATTTGCCGGAAGAAAACCAGCAGATATCTCAAATTTGCTGAAAATATTTCCAGAAGTACCAGTGGCAGAAGTTGGATTATTAGATAACGAAAGTGTTAACCAGCTGATTATCGAACCTGTTGAGGGTTCTTTGAGTTACGAACCAACAGCCATACAAGCAATTACAAATTTATCAGCAGGACATCCTTATTTCATCCAAATTCTATGTTTTGCGGTTTTCAGTAGAGCTAGAGAACTGCAAAAATGGGAAGTTACCCAAGAAGATGTAGAAAATATTATAGATAGGGCAGTTGAGCTTGCAGAAGCTGGATTTGCTTGGTACTGGGATGCTTTATCTGTGCCAGAGAAGGTAGTTTTTTCTGCTGTGGCTGAGGCGCAAAAAATAGCTATTGAAAAACAAGACCTAGACGTAGAAAAAGACTCATTGATGCTACTTAAAAGTCATCATGATGTGTTGTCTAGAGATTTGTTAGAAAAATTAACTAAAGAACTAGCATTAAAGGGCTTTTTAAACGAGCAAGGCAATAAAGTAAAAATAGAATTAGTCCAGCGTTGGTTAATACAACGTCACCCGTTATGGCACGAAATCAGGGAATTAGAAAAACTAGATAAACAAGAAGTTAAAGATACCTACGAAACGCTGAATCAAACACCTCAAATCAGCAATCATCAAAAGCAAAGTCCTATTATTCAAAGCCGTGCCTTGAGTCAGCAACCCCAGAATTTGGAACCAAATATACCCTCTGTAAAACCCGATCAAAATAAAGTTCATCGGAATAGAGGGGAAATGTGGTTACTTCCTGGAATGATTTTCTTGGGAGCAGCTGCGATCGCTTCCTTTATAATAATTTTTTACGATCACAATCGGAGCGATCAAAATAACAACCAAAATTCAGTACCAAATGCGACATCTCCCAACCAATAGTTGTATGTCGGTGCGTTATGGCTTCAGCCATAACGCACCCTACTAAACTACTAAACACAGTTCGGTATTACTGACGGGTAGCTTCCAGTAGGCGGGAAAAATAGAAGCGAGTTTTAGTCATCGCTTGACGTTGCACTGCAAAGCCGTTCTTTTCCAAAATTCTCACTACATCAGCCTCACGATGCAAATATGCACGAGTGGCTTTACTCGGCCCAGGAAAGAAACTACCAATTTTCTTGAGTATAGTCAAGGCGCAAGTCTTGGGCGCAAAACTGAGAATTATCCGCGACTGTGCGAGAGAACAAAGGTGAGAAATCATTTCATCGGCTTTTTCTTGGGGGTAGTGAATGAGGACATCCAAGCAAATAACAGTATGGTAACTACCACTCAACGATTCCAAATCCTGCACCGCAAAAGTAGGATTTTCAGCATTTCCCAGAGTTTGCAAGGCTCTCTCCTTGCCTTCTTCTACCATTTTTTCAGAAATATCGCTTGCATAGACCTTGGCACCATCTACCGCCAGCGGAATGCTGAGACTGTTAAACTAAGCGATTCCCTCACGGGAACCGCTCGTCTTCAAAACCGGACGTGAGACTTTCACCTCATCCGGCTCCTCAATGAATTGGCGCTTGTCGTGCGTACCTCCAACCGAATCATCTTCGGTT
>JAHHHB010000113.1 GCA_019359545.1 Desmonostoc geniculatum HA4340-LM1
GGCGTTTTTTTGTGCCTTTTTTACCTATCCCCCATAAATCTTAGTCATTATTTGACATACCCAATTTCTCAAATTATTACCTAGCAACCTTTTTGGGCTTTCTTGCCCGTCGAACTCACGTTAATACGGCAGAAAAATCCTTCTTTTTCTAAAGAAAGTTGGATTAAATGAGCAATTTCTGGTTCATCTTCAACTATTAAAATATCCATCCTAAAATACGCAAATTTAAAAAGATGCGGGGAGTTGGGAGTAGGGAAAATGAGGTAGATAAATGAGTATTATAACTGGATGAATCTGGCTTAGAGATGGCAGTCTTCAAGCCAATACTTCAAGTTCTAACTCTCCCCTCATCGCTTTTATCTTCCCCATTCCCCACTCCCCACTCACCATATTAGAGGTTTGAATTTGTCGGGGTTCGGTAACTATAGCCAAGATTAGAGTCTTTTTGAATGTGTGCTTTAATACTATCTAGATCAATAAAGCAGTCAGCAACATCAATTAAGCTTTCGCTAGTCGTGGTTTGTAGACTAACAACTTCCACTCTAACCCCCATTCTGCTGACAGCATTCACAGCATAAGCTAGATCTCCGTCACCACTGACTAATACCGCAGTATCATAGTAAGGGGCTAAAGTGATCATGTCTACAGCAATTTCTACGTTCAAGTTTGATTTTTTGAAATTATCTGCTGACACAACGAGGTCTTTTGCCACTACACGATAGCCATTACGACGCATCCACAGTAGAAAACCCTGTTGCTTCTCATTGGTTATATCAACCCCAGTATAGAAAAAAGCACGTAACAATCTCGAACCATTGGTTAAATGACAAAGCAATTTAACGTAGTCAATTTCGATGCCGAGTTGTAAAGCTGTATGAAATAGGCTTAAGCCATCAATAAAAATAGCAACTCTACCCCGATTCAAGGTATTCAAAATGGAACTATCAGGTGCAGGATCTCGCATCTTGGTATCTTTACCTTTGACAGCAGTATCGCTCAAGTTTTGTCCTTGCCAATGCGGTTTAGCTTTGAGTACTTTAGGTTCGTTTAATTCATTTCTTTGTTTGCTAAAATTAGTTATAATCATTGATACCTCTGAATTTAAAATCTGAAAAGGGTTTTAGCTAAATTGTCTATAGTATAGTCTCTGCTGATTTATAACCCTAGCAGGAAATTGACTGAAGTCAGTAGATGCAAATAAACTTAACTCATACTGAATGAGCTTAAGATAGTCTGAGCAAAAGTTTTTCACTAGTCTTAGCGTTGATTTAACGAGATATTACCTCAGATCGCAGATTATGCTAGGCTTTACCCATTGCAAATGCAAGATTTGCCAGAACAATATCTTCCTCTGAGGGTAGAAGCCTGAATCAGGTATGCTTGGGTATCATCGAGCTATTTTTATTTTACCTCTGTATTTTAGTTACCTGACAACCAGGAAAATTTTTGAATATTTCTTCAATGAGATTTACCCCACGCTAGAACGCTCAAATTTTAACAGAGTTTGCAGCAGTAATAATGTAATGTGCGATCGCCCGCAGAAGAGAAGTTATATTAAGCTATTTGCCTAATCTTTAATGCAACTTTTATAAAAATTCATCTTCATCAGAGAGTTATCAGTGGTTAGTAGTAAAAAACCACTAACAACTGACAACTTAATACAAGATTTGAGACTTGTTTAATAAGTCGCAATCTCAAACTTAGCCTTTAGCTAACTTGTTGTTGGATGTGTAGTAAACCTTACTTCCAGTATCAGGTACAAAATGGCACTTTACACAGGAATTCCATAATGATTTCCAAATTGGTTCCTGTGATTTGTGGAAGTACTCACCCATCACTGGTTTTATGGCCTCAGTCGCCTTCAGCAAATTGTAGTGGGGGATGTTAAGGAATATATGGTGAGCAACATGAGTACCAATATCATGGTGGATATGATTAATCAAACCATAATCACGGTCAATACTCGAAATCGCACCTTTTAAAAAAGTCCAATCGTCTCCACGATACCAGGGAAGGTCTGGTTCAGTGTGGTGCAAGAAGGTGACTAAATCAAGCCAAATTACGAACACGATGTAAGGTGCAGCGTAATACTTCAGCAACCACATCCAACCCCATAGATAGGTAAGGAAGCCAAGCAAACCTACCATACCAATCAAAAGAACAGTGCTAGTGATGACATCCCATTTTTCTGATGGTTTAAACAGCGAACTGCTGGGTAAAAAGTGAGAGCCTTCTTTATTCGGAGAACGCTTAAATAAATACACAGGATAAGCCAAGAGAAAAACATAATATCGGCCTATCTTTTGTACTAACGGCATTTCCTTATATTGTGATTCGCTTACAGGATACCAGCTTTCATCATTATCGATATTACCTGTATTTTTGTGGTGAGTTCTATGGCTGATTCGCCAACCATGATAAGGAACAAGTATCGGTGTGTGAGAAAGATGTCCAATCAAATCATTTAGCCATTTATGCTTAGAAAAAGATTGGTGTCCGCAGTCATGTCCGACTACAAACAAAGCCCAAAACATCGTTCCTTGCATTAACCAAAAAATCGGAAAGAAAAACCAAGAATCCAGGTAGTAAGCAACCGCGTAAAGCAGACCAATAATCAGGATGTCACGAAAGAAGTAAAAAAGTGATTTTGTCACATTCGGCTGAAAGCATTCAGCAGGGATCGCAGCTTTTAAATCCTGAAGAGTAAAAGGCAGTTTGGTAGTATCCCCAGATGATTGACGATCTTGAGGATCGTTGAGCGTGATGATATTTGATTGCACTGGATTCTTTTGTTGAATATAAATCGGAACTTTATTGGAGGCAAGATAATCTTACCTACACAAGGCAAAAGTAAAAAGTAAAAAGGCAAAAGGTAAGATGAAGCCAATACTGACTTTTTAATTTTTACTTTTTCACTAGTATGCCCACGATACTGATTTTCGTAACATCCAAGAGTAAATTTTCTGGCAATTTCCCAAAACAGAATAAAGGCGTCAGTCGTCAGAATTCAGAATGAATTATGTATGACTAGCGTCTAAATAACCTGGTTTAAGACCCCCACAAAATTGAAAATTTGGTTTTCTTGAATCAGTGGCGGGTCTCAATTTTCCACTGACAGCATAGCGGTAGAGAGTCCGCAAGCTTCAAGATTACTGAATTCTGAATTCTGAATTCTGCATTCTTCTTCAATCAACATTTTTAGTGACTAAAGAATTGCCAGATTTTATTTAAACACACACAAAGATAAACGCTCTCGTTAACTTTAAGAGCGTGAATAAAGTTTTCAACACCGTTTATCGTTCTGCGTAATATTCTTTGAAAGTCTTATAGCCGACATCAGTTGTATACAGTTGACATTCGTCTGTAATCTGCTTCATTAAAGACCAAGAAAACTGACATTCATCATGCAGATAAGGCTTCCAATTTTCTTTGATGCTGCTGTAAGCTAGCCGCAAATTATAAGAAGGAATGGCGGTGGAAATATGATGAGGGACATGGACATTGATATCGTGGCAGAGGATTTCTACCCAGCGGGGATAATCGCAATGAACAGTGCCAAATAGTTGAGCTAGAGCCTCATTCCACTTGTTTGCTGCCACAAAAGGAACATCTGAAGCAGTATGGTGAACGATGGTAAAAGTACTCATCCAAAAATGGTAGACCAACCAGGGCACTAGCCAAAACTTGACAAATCCCCAAATACCTGTAGTGGCGATCAAGACCGGGAAAGCGATCGCAGCAAACACTACTACCACAGCTACAGAAAGCTTGATGCTGGATTGGTCTTTTGTTTTGAAATTCCGCCAATCAAAATGCACAACTGCCCAATGTCCAATGGAACCTACCCACCAGAAGCGTTTGCGAATGAACAACTCAAAGGCAGACTGTCGGGTTTTATCCCAACGTTCAAACACTTCTGGTCTGATTGGATGCCAAGCGTTGTCCTCATCCAGCTTGTTGGTATGAGTATGGTGATAATTATGCTTAATGCGCCAACTGTGAAAAGGATAAATTAGCGGCATCAAAAAAAAGTGTCCTACCAAATCATTTACCCAACGGCGTTTGGCAAATGACCTGTGGCCACAATCATGAGCAATTACAAAAAAACCTGTTAAAGCAGTACCTGTAAAAACCCAAGCCAGGGGCAAAAGAAACCAAGGAGTGATGGTCAGACAGTAGTAGCCCAAAGCAACCGCCAAGACACTCAGTATTACTTGTGTCCAAGCCTTGCGACGGCTTTGCACAAAACATTCCCGTGGCAGGGTTTTGACAATATCTTTGAGTCTGAAGTCGGAATTCCCAGACTCGTCAGTTAATTTTTGGCTGTTAATTATTGATGTAGTCATGAACACCTGAAATACAACAAACTCCTCCACCAAGTCATCAAAAAATAACTTGCCGCAAAGTTGCTTAATATTAGCGTCTCGGATTATAGCAACCTAACCTATACAAGCGCACCCGTAAATAATTTTTAAAGGCGATTTTAGAATTGCCGCATGTACTTGGTTGCACAGAAAGTTCTTTGTCATTAGTCATAGGGCATTTGCCATTGGTCAAAGAACAACCACAAATGACTAATGACTAATGACAAAATACAAATAGCTTACTGCTTAGTTGGAGCCAACTTCACATTGGTCGCTAGACCAACTGCTTGCAGCAATTGAATTGTCATCCAAGTTAAATCAATTTCCCACCATTCCAACCCATGACGAGCTGAGTATTGAAAAGCATGGTGATTATTATGCCAGCCTTCACCGAAAACTAGTACGGCTACCCACCAGCAGTTAGTAGAGCGATCGCCAGAATCATGGCTTTGATACCCAAATTTATGAGTAGCGCTGTTTACCAACCAAGTGCAGTGGTAAACCCAGATAATGCGAATAAAAATGCCCCAAATAACCAACGGCCAGCCACCCAGAAACAAAAGCAATATACCCAGGGCAATCTGAAGCAAAATGAAATATTTTTCTAAAAACTGATAAACTGGGTCTTCGCCTATGTCTTTGGTGAAACGAGGAACTTGCTCGTGAGAGGGACAATAGTGAATCAGCCAACCCATATGGCTCCACCAGAAGCCTCTATTAGAATCATGGGGATCGCCCTCAGTATCTGAGTGTAAATGATGAATACGATGTGTACCTATCCACTCAATTGGACCTCCTTCGCAGGAGAGTGTCCCGAAGAAAACCAGGAGATACTCTAGCCACTTGGGAGTTTGAAAACTGCGGTGGGTAACAAGGCGGTGAAATCCCAGAGTAATGCCTAAACCACCAGTCACCCAGTAAAGCAACAAACCGACGCCAACTGCCGTCCAGCTAAAGTTACCAGGAACAAAGGCAAACAGCGCACCGATGTGCAGACCAATGAAAAACAGGGTATTAACCCAGTTGATTTGAGGTTTAGTTGAAGTAGCAATTGTCATGCAGTAACCTGAATTGGAATTGTTCGGCCGAATTTGCGCGATCTGAAAATCCGCATATCTATAAATAATTTTTTGTGAACGAGGAACTAATGAACAGCTTGGAACAGCTGCGGCAAGCAGAACATGCACTGTTAGAAATTTTTTCTGGTATTGACGCTCAGGTCAAGCATAATCTAAAACGAGTGCTGGATGCCTTTCGTAATCACCGTGTGGGCGCACACCACTTTGCGGGTGTAAGTGGTTATGGTCATGATGATTTAGGGCGAGAAACTTTAGATCGAGTTTTTGCCGAAGTTATGGGTTCCGAAGCGGCAGCCGTGCGAGTGCAGTTTGTTTCGGGAACTCATGCGATCGCTTGCGCTTTGTTTGGGGTACTCCGTCCTGGAGATGAAATGCTATCAGTAGTTGGTTCTCCTTACGATACGCTGGAAGAAGTCATTGGTTTACGGGGTCAAGATCAAGGTTCCCTTATCGAGTTTGGCATAAAATACCGCCAATTGGAGCTAACCCCCGAAGGAACTATAGATTGGCAAGCTTTAAGTACTAGCGTGGCTGATAACACGCGTTTAGTATTAATTCAGCGTTCTTGTGGCTATTCTTGGCGTCCGAGTTTATCAATTGCTGATATTGAAAAAATTATCCTGTTGGTAAAACAGCAAAACCCTAACACCGTTTGCTTTGTGGATAATTGCTATGGCGAATTCATCGAAACCAGGGAACCCACAGCCGTAGGTGCTGATTTAATGGCGGGGTCGTTGATTAAAAATCCTGGTGGCACCATTGTTAGCGCTGGTGGTTATGTCGCTGGTCGCGCCGATTTAGTGGAAGCCGCTGCCTGTCGCCTGACTGCTCCCGGTATCGGTAGTTATGGCGGTGCTACCTTTGACCAAAATCGCTTGTTGTTCCAAGGACTATTTCTCGCGCCGCAGATGGTGGGAGAGGCGATGAAAGGGACATATTTAACTGGTTATGTATTTGATCGACTCGGTTATCCAGTGAATCCCGCACCTCTAGCCCCACGGAAAGATGTGATTCAGGCAATTAAACTGGGTTCTGCCGAAAAGCTAATTGCTTTCTGTAAAGCCATACAACAGCATTCTCCTATCGGTTCCTACTTAGACCCCATTCCGGATGAAATGCCGGGGTATGAGAGCCAGGTGGTGATGGCTGGGGGGACATTTATTGAGGGGAGTACTTTGGAATTGTCGGCGGATGGGCCTTTGCGGGAACCGTATGTGGTTTATTGCCAAGGGGGGACTCATTGGACTCATGTGGCGATCGCTTTGGAGGCGGCGATCGATGCAGTGGGGAGGGCTTGAGGATTGGTGATTTAAAGAACATGGGTTAGGATTGTCTCACGCAAAGGCGCAAAGGCGCAAAGAAAGATGCATGAGAATGAAATTGCGAAAGAGATTGTCGATGCGGCTTACAAGGTTCATACGACTTTGGGACCTGGTTTGCTGGAATCTGTGTATCAGGCAGTTCTGGAATATGAGTTGCGAAAGCGGGGATTGGGGGTAGAAAGGGAGCAGCCCATACCCGTTGTTTATGAAGATATACATTTGGAGGTGGGTTTTCGCGCAGATCTCATAGTTGAAAACAAAGTTATTATCGAACTCAAATCAGTGGAAGCAGTTCATCCAGTACACAAGAAGCAACTACTGACATATCTTTGCCTTGCAAACAAGCGTCTTGGCTTACTCATTAACTTTGGAGCCTTCCTAATCAAAGACGGCATCTCACGAGTAGTCAATGGCCTGTAAAAATCTAACTTCAAGAACACCCTTTTTCTTCTTTACTTTGCGCCTTTGCGCCTTTGCGTGAGACATTTCTCTTGAATTAAAACTTCAAGATATGGTGCAAGTCACTGCTTACTCTCAAACCTTTTTAAATTTTGGATCTTGAATCTTCAATCCAAAATCCAAAATTTAAAATCTAAAATTTGTTGATATTACTCCGGCAACTCATACTGCCCAACAATACGCTTAGCATACTCCGGAACATGCTCCTCCAACTTTTCCGGATGATTCCGCTTCACATACAAATAATTTCGAGTAAAGTGCGAATCAATGGAAAATCGCGCATATTCCAAACCCTTAGGTCCGATTTTCTCAATCACCACACCCATCAGTTTCGCAGCCCACATCGGCAGAGTCACCCCTTTATCGTAGGCGGGAATGCTTTGCTGTACAGCTTCCTTACGATTCCCTTTAGACATCACCGGCTGCGTATCTAACTGGTCTTTTACCAAATCCAGCATTTCTTTACCAGTGTCATTTCTAACTACAATCCACTGCCAGCCGAAGGGTGCGCCCATATAGCCGACGACTAAATCTGCTAGGGAGTTTACATAATCAAAGCAACTCATACAAGATGGGGCAAAGACATCTTTGAGTTTATTAGTCTTCAAGCCAAAGAAAGGTACGGTTTCTGTTGAGCCATCTTCATGTTTGAAGTGAACCCGGAAGTCTTGCATGAATTCGTAATGTACAACTGTGTGGGGCGATCGGCTAGTGGTTTCTAAGAATTTTTGCAGTCCAGCGCGGTTAACATTATCTACGCAAGGCGTGCCCAAAACATACAACTTTTCCAAACCAAGTTGTTTTTCTACAGCTCGTAATGCTTGAATTTGGCAACCAACACCAATTACTAATAGCCGCTTCATGCCCGATTTTTCTATTTGTTCCAACACAGAAAGATTAGGCGAAAGTGTTGGTTTATTTACTCTTGCTGCTAGTATTTCTTCTGGGGTGCGGGCGATGACGGGCATGGGTTGAAAGCGGTCTTCTTTGGTGTTTTGTACGCAAACAACGCCTTCAACCAAGCCGCGATTGAGCATTTCAATAGCAATGCTGCTAACAATACCCGTCCATTGTGCGCCTTCGATTGGTTGCTGTTTTCGCGCCGCCATCATGTCTTGATGAACACCAAAGTATAGCTCATCAGGGTTATCGAGATTGCGCGATCGCCTATGCGCTTGTTCCTCAAGTTCGCCTATTTGCTGATTAATAAAAGCGCAAGCTTCCTTGACATAATGAATATAGTATGTATCGCACAATCCGCACTCGCTACAAAGTTCTTTCGCAGGGCGACGGCTAGTAGGCTTTAAGGCTCTGGCTTTTTTATGAGGAGAAACTGAGGTCATATAAACTTTTTGTTTTATCCAGGAATCGCTTTTATTACAATACCTTTACTCGCTATGAACTTGGCGATCGAAATTGAACAAGAAGAAAATGGACGCTTTTTAGAGGATGTTTGAAAAATCATGATTGATGTATCAAATATTTTTTACCCCACCCTAACCCTCCCCTGAGAAAGCTACACCCAATCAGCCACCCCCAACACCCTGACCTGAGGAGGTTTCACGTTTTCAAGCGTGCCATTCGGGTCAAGAATCTCTCGGTAACACAGTCGCCTCAATTCGTCTAAAAGATAATGGCTAAAAGGTAAATATGTGTCAACACTCGCTTTGTTTAATCGTGTAATCGCTTATTTTTGTAAAATAGGCTACAATCGCACATTGACCGATATCAATCAAGCGATCAAGCTTCAACCGGACTTTGCTCGAACTTAGCTTTCTCAAATGATTTCCTATTTGAGTTTTTAGAATATGGACGCCCTTGGATTTAGAGAGATTCCTTGCAGAGAGACTTACATTAACAAGTCAGCACAAAATCTGACAATTTATATGAGATGTGTTTTGGAGGCATCTACTGAACTCACGTTGATTGGTTGTTGTTATGGAATAATATGCATTGCAACATTCCTCTCCATTTTCTCAAATCCCCTATTTATACTGCTGTTTATTTCAGAATTAGTCATTTATTTCTCATTTGAGTGGTACAGGGAGAAAAAAGCCTCATCTTATGAAGTGTGGAGATTTGAAAAGAATGAGTTTATAATTTTCAAATTTCAGGCACCTTATGAAAAGTTAAGTCATCCACGAGTGAATACCTATCTAATTGGGAATGCACGGATTCAAACAATTAATGTCTCTCAAATCGAAAAAATAAATGTAGAAGAAATGTGTAATGACGGTGGCTATTACTACTACTTTGGAATCCGAACTGCAAATGAAGTGCTTTATATGTATCCTCCTGGAAATGACGCACATTTACTAGAAGCAGCAATTAATAGTTGGCTAAATATGGGGTAACGAAACAATTCAAACGCACCATGTTCGCATTTATGATTTCAGCAGTCGCATTTATGATTTTGCGATCGCAATTTCGATTTCAGCAGTCGCATTTATAATTTTGCGACTGCAATTTTGATTTTAGCGGTCGCATTTAAGATTTTGCGACTGCAATTTTGATTTTGGCGATTACTTTTGCTGATTACACTTATTCTCAAACAAAAAATTGATCTGAAAAATGAGTAAAAACACAGGCAAACTAGTAATTATTTCGTTACGAATGCTAACTGGAGTTGCAACTGTCTACGGCAAAAAAAGTATGGAGTATTCCAAGGCTGGCGGCTCTACTCGAAAACGAACTAAACAATCTAGTTCAAAAGTTACTACAGTTACAGCAGTTCTCGCCACTCAACCTGCTCAAGCTGCAATTGCGAATGCGTTAACTAACGGTAACGGCACAACTCATTTGCTGCAATAATTCTAGTTGGCTATGCATACGTCACAGATTGGATTGATACTCCCCACAGCTAGAAGCTGGGGGATTCTTGAAGAGTCCACAAACGAACTTTCAATGGTGCTATCAAAGACACCCTAGACGCTCAAAACAACTACCACTACGATAGGTATTGCAATTGCGCTTACTTTTCAATTTTTTTTTGCTTTCCGAGTCCATCACAACGCCAGTTAGGTACGCTCAACATCCTGCAATTATTTGCCCTTTAACTATTCCAAATCAAGTTGGATATGTCCGTTGCCGGGATTACTCCGTACTAGGATGAATCATCACGTAGATGGTTATTCTTACTCACTTGTTGTTTAATTATACCACTGTGGCTAAAGCCACACAATCGTTTTACGGGATTTAAAAATCCCTACCGACTTATCCCCATGTCTGAAGCCAGGGGCTTGCGTCTCGTTCTTTGGTCAGCTACTACCAACAGCTAACCCCGATGAGGTGATGAGTATTTTAATCCGTTACATTTTAATTTCATAACTTCAAACAAGAACCCCGACCTTTCAAGAAAGTCGGGGTTCTAAAGTAAAAATTATATATCGCGAAAAAGAAAGCCAGACATCTATCCATAGATTGATATATATAACCCTTGGGAAGTATTGACATATTAAATTCTTTGACGATTCGCCTTGCATATTATGACAAAACGTTATAAATTATTATGTTATAGGGGAATAATCTGACTTCCTAGTGTCAAAAACTAATCCTAATTAAGTAAAGATACCGTAACTAGTTTTAACTTCACGCAAACCTTAAACAGCCCTGAAGATATGTTTTTGTTTGGTAAAGCAAAGATTCCGGACATAAAAACGGAAGCATAAATAATCTAAAAATATATCTTATGTGACTGTTTGAGAAATTAAATTACTACTTGCGGTGAAGAACAATAATCGTAATTGATCAAAAGAATATTTGATTAAAAGCAAATAAATCATGAATAAAGTTGCATAGATATCAGCAGCTTTATTCATGATTATTTGATAACTTTGCTAAATTAGATTTGCTATTCAAAAATGTGTTTTTGTTATGCTGAGAATAGCAAAAATAATTAATGAAGACGCATCTACCACAAATTCACAATCCAAATGGAGTTATTCTGGCGATGCACCTAAACGAATTAAAATCGAGTGAAAATTCAAAAGAAGTAGCACAAGCGTGGCAAGCACTAGAAAAAACAATTATCTACTATCAAGGACGCCCCGTTGGCACTGTAGCTGCTTATGATTTATCTGTAGAGGCTCTTAATTATGACCAGTGTTTTATTCGAGATTTTGTATCTTCGGCTCTAATTTTTTTGATCAAAGGTAGAGCAGATATTGTTCGCAATTTCTTAGAAGAAACCTTAAAGTTACAGCCCAAAGAAAGAGCATTAGATGCCTATAAGCCTGGTCGAGGATTAATTCCAGCTAGCTTTAAAGTGCTTTCTGAAAATGGGCAAGAATATCTAGAAGCGGATTTTGGCGAACATGCGATCGCCAGAGTCACACCAGTTGATTCTTGTCTATGGTGGATTATTTTGTTGCGTGCTTATGTAGTCGCCACAGAAGATTTTTCTCTAGCCCATCAACCTGAATTCCAAAATGGTATCAGGTTAATCATGGAGATTTGTTTGGCAAATCGTTTTGATATGTACCCAACGCTATTAGTTCCAGATGGCGCTTGTATGATTGACCGTCGTATGGGTATCTATGGGCATCCTTTAGAACTGCAAGTTCTGTTTTACACAGCATTGCGTGCATCTCGTGAACTGCTAATTTGTCAAGGTAATCAAGATATTGTCATCGCAATTGATAATCGTTTACCTCTTTTGTGTGCCCACATTCGTCAACATTATTGGATAGATATTAATCGTCTGAATGCAATTTATCGCTTCAAAAGTGAAGAATACGGTAAAGCTGCTGTCAATTTATTCAATATATATGTAGACTCAATTCCGTATTATGAATTAGACAAATGGCTGCCTAAAAAAGGCGGTTATCTTGCAGGTAATGTTGGACCGTCGCAGCTAGATACTCGTTTCTTTGCGGTAGGAAACTTGATGGCAATCATTTCTGACTTAGCTACTGAAGAACAGTCGCAAGCAATTATGACTCTCATTGAGGAACGATGGGATGATTTAGTTGGAGATATGCCGATGAAAATCTGTTTTCCAGCTTTAGAAGATGAAGAATACAGAATTGTGACCGGATGTGACCCGAAAAATATACCTTGGTCGTATCACAATGCAGGTAGTTGGCCAGTCTTAATGTGGATGTTGGCAGCGGCGGCGATAAAAACCAACAAAACAAGTCTTGCACAAAGAGCAATGGAAATTGCCCAAGCACGCCTGTGTGATGATGAATGGCCAGAGTATTACGACGGTAAGAAGGGACGATTGATTGGTAAACAAGCTAGGAAATATCAAACTTGGACAATTACTGGGTTCTTATTAGCAAAAGAACTGATGGCAAACCCCAGTTATTTACCATTAATTAGCTTTGGTAAATTACCAGCAGAAGTGGTTTCTAGAGCATGTGAATTTGAAATCGCCAGTGTAGACCCGTATATTCCTCGATAGGATTTTGGGAGTGGGGAGTTAGGGGTTAGAAGTTAGGAGTTAGGAGTCATTGGATTTTAGATTTGAGATTTTTATTGCAATCCAAAATCCAAAATTCAAAATCTAAAATCGGCAGACTGAGGGGTTAGAATACAAAAGCCTCGTGACTCCTGATTTGTGTTTACATGACAAATGCCCGTCAACTAGCTTTTATTGCTCTGCGAGACGTTCACAAGGGGGCTTATGTTGATGTTGCCCTAGATAGAGTGCTGCAAAAAGTTAATTTGCCTGATAGCGATCGCCGCCTAGTGACAGAATTAGTTTATGGCAGTGTCAGAAGGCAACGCACCCTAGATACTCTCATTGACCAACTCGCCCAAAAGAAATCTCACCAACAACCAAAAGACCTCCGCACCATTCTACATCTGGGCTTATACCAACTCCGCTATCAAGAGCGTATTCCCGCTTCAGCTGCTGTTAACACCACCGTCGAATTAGCTAAAGAAAACGGTTTTTCTGGACTCACGGGTTTTGTTAATGGCTTATTACGCCAGTATCTCAGAAAAGCAGAGGGGCAGGGGGGCAGGGGGGCAGAGGGGCAGGGGGGCAGGGGGGCAGAGGGGCAGGGGGGCAGAGGGGCAGGGGGGCAGGGGGGCAGGGGGGCAGGAGGAGAAAATACTCCCTCATCTCCCTCATCTCCCTCATCCCCCTCATCTCTCCACACTGATCCCCTACAACTCCCAGAAAACCCAGTTGAACGCCTGGGTGTTTTACACAGTTTTCCTGACTGGATTATTCAAGTTTGGTTAGAACAACTGGGTTTAGTCGAGACAGAACAACTGTGTGAATGGATGAACCAGTCACCAACAATCGATTTGCGTATTAACCCACTTCGCACTTCAATTGAGGAAGTTGAGGCGGCGTTGCAATCTGCTGGTGTTTTGGTCAGGCGGGTTCGTCATTTGCCCCAAGCGCTACGATTAATTGGTAGTGCTGGGTCAATTCAAAAATTACCTGGTTTCCGAGAAGGTTGGTGGACTGTACAAGATAGCAGTGCCCAGTTGGTAGGTCATTTGCTTGACCCTAAACCGGGTGAGGTGGTGATTGATGCTTGTGCTGCACCAGGAGGTAAAACAACTCACATCGCTGAGTTAATGCAAGATCGAGGTAAAATTTGGGCTTGCGATCGCACTTCTTCTCGTCTTCGCAAACTCCAAGAAAATTCTCAACGGCTAAATTTAAAATCTATTCAAATTTGTACTGGCGACAGCCGCCATTTTACGCAGTTTCACAACACCGCAGACCGCGTATTACTTGATGCTCCATGTTCTGGCTTGGGAACTATGCACCGTCACGCTGATGCTCGTTGGCGACAGACACCAGAATCTGTCCGGGAACTTTCTACGCTCCAGAAAGAACTATTATCACATATATCGACTTTTGTCAAGCCTGGTGGTGTATTAGTTTATGCCACCTGTACGCTACATCCAGCAGAAAACGAAGAAGCGATCGCAGCATTTTTAGCTGAGTCGCCTGATTGGCAAATTGAGTCTCCCAGCAGCCTTGAGTTCCTTGATTCTGCACGTACTACACCTGAAGGCTGGTTCAAAGTCTGGCCTCATCGAGAGGACATGGATGGCTTTTTTATGGTGCGCTTAAGAAAAACCAATAATTCCGAGTGAATACTGTTTGGGATTGTACGATTTGGTGGAAGCCTGAATCTACCAGAGGAGGCAACAATGGTTACCCATTCCAATGTGAAAAACTTAGTTAAAATCCTGATTGGAGCCGCTTGGCTCGATGGCAGAATTCAACCAGAGGAACGGCAATATCTCCGGGAAATAGCTCAAGCGAAAGGTTTGGCTAGCGATCCAGAAATTAAGCCTTGGCTGTACGAATTAGTTCCCGTACAGCCAAAAGAGTGCTATGAATGGGTGAGAGAGTATTTAGGCGATCGCCCTAGCCTGGAAGATTGTGAAAATTTGATTGAAGCCATCAGTGGCTTAATTTACAGCGATGGCGAAGTTGCGATCGAAGAAGCTAGACTCCTGACTGAATTGCAAGATATAGCGAAGCCGAATGGTTCAACCCAACCGGCTCACACTCAACTTCTCAAACAAATTCAAAAGCTTTACCGCCGTTGGGTTGAAGTTCAAAACTAACAGGGAATTTTGAGTTATGAGTTGGGAGTTTTTAATCTTGTACAGACGCGATTAATCGCGTCTCCACTGTTTATGACTTCGGTTCGCCCAGACCCGGAGTTTCTTCTTTATTAACCTTAGGCACAAAATCAGGACGCTCTTTGCTTTCCCAGCCTGCGGGGCGTTTTGAGTTGTACCAAGCTATTGAACCAATGGTGACAGCAGCAATAAAACCAACGACATATACCAAGGTAAAAGCTACCGGAAAATGAGGGGCGTTTGCTGCGGCTTCTGCTGCTGTTTGCATCAATAAATGCATGGGTATATTCTCCAAGGTTAGGTTAACACTATTTAACACAATATAAAATCAGCGTATCACCTAACATCCCTCTGTAGTTTGAGCAACTTCATATTGCAGAGGGGAGAGGGGCATGGGGCATGGGGGCAGAGGAAGAATAATAACTCTTAACTCCTCACTCAACACTCAGCACGGGCTAAACGCCCCGCTACCGCTAACAGCACTCCCAATGCCCAATGCCCAATTTATCACTGAGAAGGTCTAAGTCTATCCCGCCAAGATGGCTGTGATGATGAAGAACCTGAGGAACCAGAACTATTTGCCGGAGAGGAGGAGCGCCGAGTTCTTCGAGGTGGGGGAGAATCTGCTTCTACTCTTCTAGAACGTCGCCGTGAACGAGATGATTCTGAAGAAGTGTTACTAGAAGTTGATTCTTCACTGCTGCGATCGCGTCTTCTCCGTCTTGGGGTATAGTTGTTGCTTGATTGCTGTTCTTCTTGATAATATCTCCTCCTGCTTCTACGCCTCCTTGATGAACCACTATTTTCTTCAGAATTTCTCGAAATTTCCGGCTCTGATTCCTTATTTTTGGAGGAAATAGAACGATTCAGCAATTGTTTGGGTTTAATTGACTGTGCTTTGATAATGCCTTTACGACCCTCTAACTTTGGTCGTTTGGGAAACTTTTCCACGGACATTCCTTCTACCGCTTTTTCCATGAACTCGTGCCAGGTGTAAGCGGCGCTACCACTGCTGCCATAGGTGGGGCGGTTGTTATCGTTACCCAGCCAAACTCCTGTCACCACTTGGGGAATGTAACCAATAAACCACAAATCGCGGGCTTCATCGGAGGTGCCGGTCTTGCCAGCAACTGGTCTGTTAGGTAATTGGGCGGCGCCGCCAGTTCCTGCTTCCACGACGTTGCGTAGCATCCAAGTCATGATAGCGGCACTGTCAGCATCAAGAACCCGTTTCGATTTGAAATTAGCTGACCAAATCACTTTGCCTTCACGGTTGATGATCCGACTGATACCATGAGGCTCAGTGTGCAATCCTTGGGTTGCAAAACTGCCGTAGGCGCTGGTTAATTCCAGGAGATTCACTTCATTGGAGCCGAGAGCTAGGGAATAAGTCGGCTTAAGTTCAGATTTAATCCCCATGTCATGGGCAAGTTTAATCGTTGGCGTAAAGCCTACGTCAATCAACACCTTCACCGCAATGATATTAATGGAGCGGGTGAGAGCGTCTCGTATGTTCATTGAACCGTAGAACTTTTCACCATAGTTTTTCGGTTCATAGCCGTCTACAACTAAGGGTGCATCCAAGTAGCTATCGTAGGGGCTTTTACCGCTAGCGATCGCAGTTGCATAAACAAATCCTTTAAATGTCGATCCTGGTTGCCGCTGTGCTTGGGTAACGCGATTAAACTGGTTTTTGCCAAAGTCTTTTCCCCCCACCATTGCCTTGATTTCACCGCTACGGGGATCGATGGCAACCATTGCCGCTTCTTTAAAGTTTTCCCACCGTCCCTGATTTCGCAAAGTTTTGGCAACGGCTTCTTCTGCTGCTTTCTGCCAAGTCGGGTTCAGGGTAGTTTCCACTACTAAACCTCCAGCGGACAACACATCAGCAGAAACGTACTTGGGCAATTCTTTCTGGATGTAGGTAGTAAAGTAGGGTGACTCTACTTGCAGTCGCTTGGGTAAACTGGTTTTCAGGGTTAGCGGTTCTTGGACGGCAGCTTGCCTTTGCTCTGGCGTAATAAATTTTTCTTCTTGCATCCGTAGCAATACCAAATTTCGCCGCTGTTTGGCAGCTACTGGATTTTTGTCTGGGGCGTACAAGCTAGGGGCAGGAGCTAATCCAGCAATCGTTGCCATTTCGGCTAAAGAAAGTTGATCTGGAGATTTACTAAAGTATACCGAAGCTGCATCTGTGACACCATAAGCGCCAGCTCCCAAATAAACCAGATTTAGGTAACGCTCTAAAATTTGATCCTTGGTTAATTCTGACTCGATTTTTTGTGCTAAACGGATTTCCTTCAGTTTGCGCCAGACTGTTTGTTCTTGTTTCAAAAACAGAATCCGGGCTAGTTGTTGGGTAATGGTGCTACCACCTTCTACCACACCTTGCGATCGCAAATTATTCAAGCCCGCTCTGAGAATTCCTTGAGGATCGACTCCGTTATGTTGCTGAAATCTTCTATCTTCTGAGGCTATGAAAGCTTTTTTTAAATTATCTGGTACCTGCTCCAGCTTTAGCTGCTCTCTGGCTGCTTCACCTTGTTGTTGTAATATAGTACCATCGGCAGCTTTGATGGTCAGTGTTTGCTCTCTAACCACGGCATTGAGTTCAGCTTTATCCGGCAAGGTGCTATCTATTACACTGACACCATAGATCGAGGCAACTATCCCACCACCTACACCCAAGCCTGCCCAAAACCAGATTCGACGATAGATTGGTTTATTACCAGTTGCCTGATTAGCCCTCATTCTTGATGGTAAAATTTTCATTTTGCTCAGTAACTGCCTCGCCTGTGCCACATGTGCTGGTGGTAAGCTTTCATTTGTTGTGGATTCCTCGTGTTGATGATGATTACCAGGTGGCAATCGCGGTTCTTCGTTAGAGTCACTCAAATTAGTTGGTCTTGGCTTGAACCAGGAGGTGAGCTTCCCCATGTCAGTTTCTCGATCGAAGTAGTAACTACTTAACCACCATCAATAAGCTTTGGGGTTATAGCACCACGTTGTGTTAGTATACTATTCTATAAATAATTAACTCAATTCACTATTAAAAAGAATTCAGAATCAAAAATAAATAAGTAATTATTTATACAATTAAATAATTGCAACTGACTAAGCCTAAGGGCTGGTATATTGAAGCTTAGCAAAAATACTGCAAGATTCATCAGTATTAGGAATATCAAAACTATTGACATTTACCGAAAAAGGTGCAGGAGAGTATCCGCAAAAACAACCTGAAAACGGCTTGCCGAAGGTGAAGCGTGCCAAAACAGCCCTTGCCCTTGGTAGTAATATGGGAGATTCACAGGCAATTTTAGAAGCTGCGATCGCAACTTTAGCCCAAACCCCAGGCATTTCTTTAGAAGCCAGATCCAGTTGGTATAAAACTAAAGCCGTAGGTCCACCACAGCCAGACTACTTAAATGGGTGCGTCACATTACAGGTGGAAATGCTACCCCAGGAGTTATTAGAAAGTTTACTAAAAATCGAACGACAATTTGGGCGTGTGCGTCAAGAACGTTGGGGACCGCGTACCCTGGATTTGGATTTGTTATTATATGATGACTTTATTGTGGATGCACCAAACCTCCAAATCCCCCATCCTGGAATGCGGGATCGAGCTTTTGTCTTATTACCCCTTGCAGAAATTGCCCCAGATTGGGTAGAACCAGTTTCTGGGTGTGTTATTAAAGAACTGCTCAAAAAGGTAGACTGTTCAGATGTACATTTATTGATGGGCAATTAAAATTACCATCTATAAACTTACAAGAATGCTAATTTTACCTCTGTATTGCAAAACTTTGCGGATTCTATAGCTATAAGTTGTAAAATATAGACATATTCCCACAGGCAATGACCTAATTTAAAAAGGTGAAAGTCTTAATCTAGTTTGCAAAAACCACAACTTCTGTAGCTTCTTCCTTTGTTAACCTCTAGTCTAAAAATAGCGAGGTAATCGAATCAGGAATTTGTCAACAAAAGTAGTCCTGAATGCATTCTGGAGATGGGATAGAAGTTGTTTAGTTCAGCCATGAAACTAAAACTTCTAAACTAATGAAATTGGATATTTATCCATATTAATTTTCAACTATTTACAGATAATCAGATTTTTTACTATGCCATTAGGTAGAGAATTACCACAACTGTTGAAACAACGCTTGTTTCATAAAGGACGCAAGTTTGACTTTGAAGTTAATCGCTTGCGTTTACCCAATAAAGCAGAAGGAGAATGGGAGTGTATTCGTCATCCCGGCGGTGCCCTAGCTGTGCCTGTGACGCCAGAAGGTAAACTTGCACTTGTGCGCCAGTATCGTTTTGCAGTTCAGGGACGGATATTAGAATTTCCGGCGGGAACTCTGGAACGCAATGAAGATCCCCTAGAGACGGTACAACGGGAAATTCAGGAAGAAACTGGCTATAGTGCCCAAAAATGGCAGAAACTAGGAGAATTTTTCCTAGCGCCTGGTTATTCTGATGAAATTATTTATGCTTTTCTCGCTCAAGATTTACAAAAGCTGGAAACACCACCAGCCCAAGATGGAGACGAGGATATCGAAACTGTATTTTTGACTCCTAAGGAACTAGAAAAAGCTATTCTTCAGGGAGAGCTAATAGATGCTAAAACAATTTCTAGCTTTTTCCTGGCGCGTCCATTTTTAGTCTAATACCAATATGCTGCTAGAGTTAGCGATGCCTGCGGCGGGCTACGCCTACGCCGATGCCTACGGTGCAGGCTTTGAATATGCTGACGAGATGATTGTTAACAACGATTTGAGTCGATACGTGCAACACCCGCGTTTTCGGCTCATTCCTGGTAGCTACACCGACGATACCCAGATGAGCATTGCCATTGCCGAAGTAATTGTTGCTCAAGCACCGTGGACATCAGAAGTTTTAGTCCCTAAGAACATCAAGCCGATGTTCTTAGATTACATCTTATACCGACATTTTGCTTAAGTTGACACCAATGGGCATTGCGGTGTCCCTACTTATTCCCGCACAACAACCCAAACCGAATTAACCCCCGCTGATAACCGCGACGCATTAACCCCAGTGACAACGCCCCTTGAATAGTACTCCAACCCGCATTTAGTAAACCCCAAAGCGCCTGCGGAGTGAACGCCGAATCAATCACCACATTCCAAAATGGCGCAACAGCCTGCGACCAGTCAGCAGTGCGGATATTATTTAATGGAAGTTGACGTGCTATGCCTTCATACTCTGGCAAAGAAATCACATAAGGCAAACAATACACCCGATAAATATCCTGCAAATGCTTTTCCTCATCCGCCGTCAGGGGTGACTCATCAGTTGCTCGATGACACCAAGTCACCATAATAAACACACCACCAGGCTTTAACACCCGATAACACTCCTGCATAAACTTGGTTTTATCAGGCATATGTTCGCCACTTTCCAGCGACCAAACCAAGTCAAAAGAATTATCAGCAAAAGGCATCGCTTGAGCATTCGCCACCTGAAACTGTGTTCTTTGACCCAAATTCGCCTCTAAAGCGCGTTCCGTTGCTCTGGCGGCTTGCACAGGACTCAAAGTAATCCCCGTGGCTTGAGCATTAAACTTTTGAGCCAAGTATAAAGAACTACCGTTAAACTAAGCGATTCCCTCACGGGAACCGCTCGTCTTCAAAACCGGACGTGAGACTTTCACCTCATCCGGCTCCTCAATGAATTGGCGCTTGTCGTGCGTACCTCCAACCGAATCATCTTCGGTT
>JAHHHB010000114.1 GCA_019359545.1 Desmonostoc geniculatum HA4340-LM1
TTGTCTGGATTTCCTTGGATAAAATCTATCAATTCTTTCATTGCTCAATTATGCATCTTATTTATACTAATTAGACCAGCTTATCGTTATGTGTAATTTTTCACAACTGATTTAGGATTGCTATAGTGGGCTGATATCTTTCTCTCTAAAGCTTTCAACGTTCTCGCAGAGTTCATTTCTTAACACCCAGTAAGTCCAACCCTTACCGAGTTCGTAAGCCCTTTGTGTTCCAGGGGGATGATATTCCATCCCAGTGATTTCACCTTGCTTAACTCGTTGCCCAAAATGGTATTTAGGAAGATCCCAATGACTGGGAAGGCGAATACATGACTTTTGGGCAATGATTTGTGGCGTATCTTCTGGCATTGCGTTACCTCGTTTGTTATTGCAGCCGAAACAAGCTAGGCGGGGGTTTTTAAATTTATTACTGCCGCCTAGCGATCGCGGAATGTAGTGGTCGATAGTAAGTGTTTCCGGCAGCAAGGTACACCCGCACCAGAAACACCGATAGCCGTACTTGGCAATCAAGAGAGATTTCCTATACCGCATCTGCTCAGGAGGAAGCCGCTTGTGTCGGCGTAGGCTAACTGGGCTATTCATGATGGAGAGTTTCTGACCGACGATGATGCAAGCGACAGGTAACAAACTGTGTCCACACCTTTGTTGTTGATATAGGCGTAATTTGTCAGTCCGTCTAGCACATCAAAGAAAGTGAACCCCTGGCGTTCAAGAGAAGTTGTCATTTGGGCAAGGAAGTTATACAAAACGTCTTGTCTTGCCTCTGTTAGCGCTATGTTTAATTCGGTTAACTCTTTCATGCATCCCTCCTATCGCCACCTCGACAAGGATGCAATGGAGTGCAATCGTTGTTAGCGGCTCGTACCGAGGGAGTAAAAATCTGTACGACAAATGACGCGGCTAATACAGCCGCCAAAAAAGTTTTGATTTTCATAAAATTCTGTTGTTGTTTGAAGCGAGGAAAGAGGTGCAGCAAAGCACCTCTAGGTGATGGAAATTTATACTTTACGCTGCCCTTGGGAAAGCGGTTTCTAGTTGCAAAGTGTCAGGTATTTTAGGGACGACTAAACCGAGCATTGCGAGTATGACAAGTTGCGCTTGGTGTTCGTTATCGCACCTTGAAAGACAATCTGTATTAGCTGGTTGTGCCACCCATTTACCATCTACATCTTGATAAAAAGAGCCGAGAAAATAAAAGCTATTCCACATTCTGTAGACAGTGCCATTTTCGTTTTCTACAGAGTCAATTTCGATTTCTGGGGCTACTTCTTGGGCTTGTTGTTCAATAAATTGGTCAAGTTCCGCTTGGGCAATCTCTTGTTCGTCTTGTAGTACGTACCCGTGCCACTGCATGAATCTTTCGCATCCTGCATAGGTGGCGTGGCGGAATATTTCTTGTCCGTTTGCTGTGACGACGTAGGGCTGAGTTAGACCGTTGATTGAGTCGTCGTATGAAATTTGGGCGATCGCTTGAGCGCCAATGGTCGCTTGTGTCATGATAATGATCTCCATAGTTTTGGAATAGAGAAGCACTTCAGTTACCAGCCGGGGTGCTTTCTCTATGTCTAAATTATCATCTATTGGTTGACATCTGTCAAGTGACATCCAATAGTTGACAGCTAGGAGATAGTAAACTAGGATGTTGCTTATGAATTGAAATTATGCCTGTGAAGATTCTGCTTAAAGAAATAAGAGAAACAAGAGACGTGTCCTTAAATGACCTCTCTCGGCTGACAGGATTAAGCCCGCAATATCTTTCCAAAATTGAAAATGGAAAATCAAATCCTACTTTGAAGACTATTGGTGATATTTGCCAAGGACTGCGAATTCAGCCTGGAGATTGGATTATTTACGAGTTTGAAAACGATGATTAACCCTACCTTCTTCCTTCTTCCTTCTTCCTATGCGCCTAACCTACCAGTACCGTCTACGACCGACTAAGCAACAAATAGCCACCTTTGAAAGCTGGCTTGAATTGTGTCGTCGTCAATATAATTATCGGCTTGCAGAACGCTTCAACTGGTGGGAGCAAAATCGCTGTGACGTTGACCATTGCTCTATTATTTCTTGCAGCATTGCACCATTGAAGGACAAACCTAATCGGTGGTCACAGCAGAAGGATTTAGCTGATACCAAAGCTTTATTTCCAGAATACAAAGAACTTGTATCCCACACCCTGCAAGACGTAATCGCACGAGTTGACAAGACATTTGACAGATGGTTGAAAGGTGATAGTAAAGGTAAAAAATCTGGTCGCCCACGATTTAAAGGCAGAGGACGCTACCGTTCATTAACGTTTCCCGACCCTATCAAACCAGAACACGTTCAAGGTAAGTTCATTCAGTTACCCAAAATTGGTAAGGTAAAGATGATTTTGCACCGTCCCATTCCTGACGGTTTCAAAATTAAAACCGCGACAATTACCTGTAAAGCTGACGGCTATTACATCAGCCTTGGTCTTGAAGATGTAACTGTGCCTAGCACTAAAGTTGATGTCATCCCCGCGCCGGATAACACTGTGGGTATTGACATGGGGTTGAAATCGTTTCTGGTAACAAGTGACAATCAGGAAGTAGAAATCCCCCAACACTACCGCAAAGCCGAGAAAAAATTGAAGGGGCTACAACGTCAGTTATCTCGGAAAAACAAAGGGTCAAATCGTCGCAAGAAAGCGATTAAACGTGTTGCCAAGACTCATTTAAAAGTTGCTAACCAACGCAAAGATTTTCATTATAAAACTGCAATATGGTTACTAAATCAATCTCAGGTTATCGCCCATGAAAATTTAAATATCAAGGGACTGGCAAAGTCTATGCTTGCCAAGTCCATTACTGATGCCGGATGGGGTCAATTTCTGCAAATTCTAAATACCAAGGCTGCAAGTGCTGGGTGTTTGGTAGTAGCGGTTAACCCTAATGGCACTTCTCAAGAGTGTTCTGATTGTGGCGCGACAGTACCCAAGACACTGGCTGATAGATGGCACAGTTGCCAATGTGGTGCTAGTTATTGCCGCGACCACAACGCAGCGCGAAATATAAAACATAGGGCGGCGGGGCATCCCGTCCTTCAAAGCTCAGTTAATGTCCGACGGGTTGCCGGGAGTCGCTGAGAAGCCCCCACCGTCCCGAAGGGCGGTGCGGGGAGTATGTCACGTTAGACAAGGCATGGAAGCGGTGGTTAATACCAGATAAAAGTGGGAAGCGAGGAGGAAGACCACGCTTTAAAAAGCGTGGCGATATAAGCTCATTTACTTTTCCGCGTGTCAACTCTTCCAAGGCGGGCGCACACTTAATGGGCAACGTTCTCAAGTTGTCTAAGATTGGCGAAATTGAAGTTATTTTGCACCGTCCAATTCCTGAAGGGTTCAAGATTAAACAGGCGACTATTTTAAGAAGAGCTGATGGTTGGTATGCCAGCTTCTCTCTGGAAGATAAAACTGTACCTGTTGCATTACCTCTTAATGAAATCAAAACCGCTACTGGTATAGATATCGGACTAGAAAAGTTTTTAACCACCGCTAACGGACAAAGTATTGAAGCACCGCAGTATTACCGCTTATCGCAGGCAACTCTGGCACGTCAGCAACGAAAACTAGCACGTAAGCAAAAAGGGTCTAAAAACTATGCTAAACAAGTGAACAAGGTGGCGCTTGTTCACCTGCACATCGCACGTCAACGCAAAGAGTTTCATTATCAAGTTGCTCATTGGCTGATTAATTCGTATGACTTAATCATTTTTGAAAATCTGAACATCAAGGGACTGGCCAGAACACGACTGTCTAAGTCAATACTGGATGCTGCCTGGGGTTCCTTCCTTCAAATCATGCAAGCAGTAGCGGTAAGACGCGGCAAGCTGACACTTGGAGTTGACCCTAGAGGAACGAGTATTAATTGTTCGGGTTGTGGTACGAGGGTTGAAAAATCCTTGTCGGTTCGTGTTCATAGTTGTTCTTGTGGATTGGTCATCGACCGAGACTGGAACAGCGCATTAAATCTTCTAAAACTTGGGTCGGCTGGACTACCGATTCCTGGCTGTGGAGGCTTAGACATTAGTCAGCCACTGAAACAGCAAGTTTCATTTGTGAATCTGAGATGCTCCCGTTACACTGCTTGCAGTTAGCGGCGAGAGTTGTCACTGCTTGATGTTGGTTTCGAGGTATGCAGAAATTTGTAACATTTGAGGGAAATCTAACTTCATCGAACAATTCCTGCCAAAAGTGAAAACCCAGACTGGAGACACAATAGCCGCGATCGCCTCTCAAGTTTTCAATGGCGACGTTACCCGCTTTACTGAATTGCTTGACCTTAACCCCGATATCGACGTGTTCTCTGAATTGGTGGAGGGACTGGATTTAGAAATCCCCAACACGTCCCAAATCCTCAACTACGCCAAGCCTGTGCTGTCGCAGATTGGTGAAACTTTAGACACTGCAAGCAATACGCTCACCACACTACAAACGCAATTACCCAGCAACTTGCAGGGATACGCGGCGGATGCTCTGAAGTTACTGGGCGATGTGAATGGCGTTTTGGGGGATGTAGAAACGACGCTTACCAAGGCAGAAGAACAAGTTTCGAGCTATGACGGTAAGCCAGTGCAGCTGGTGAAATGGCTTTTAGGAGGTCAAGTCTAGTGAAACTTATCGCCCCCTTTTGTCGTTGCCGAATTGGTGAGAGTGTTTTTGAAAGTGGCGATCGCTTCTTGCTCGAAGTAAGTGTAGAACTTGGCGAAAGCGAAAGGTCAAGCCGTTGCAGCTTTTCTATTTATGATCCAGGTTTAGTAATTGGCGGAAAATTTCAACAAATATCGTTTACCAGTGGAGGCATTGAAGTGCCACCCGAACTGCTATCTTCCTCCAAGCAGCAAGCGGCTACCACACCTGCTACTGCACTAACAACAGCAGACGCAACCCTCCCCACTTCAACTACAGGCGGCGCTGCCATCCTCACCCGCCCTACGGGTAGGACAAAAGCCGCTCAAACTGATTATTACAATCGCATCTGGTCAACAATGTCCATCCGTCCCGATCGCCTGGGACTAGTAAAAGAGGCGGCACAGACTGCGATCGCCAACCAATCAAGGTATCAGACCGTATCCGCCAAAACTGGTGTGCCGTGGTATGTAATTGCAGCGATTCATTACCGCGAATGCTCCTACAATTTCAACCAGAATATTGCCAATGGCGATTCGCTCCAGCGCAAAACTGTGCGCGTACCAGCCGGACGCATCCCCGGCGTTGCTCCTCCCTACACTTTTGAGCAAGCCGCCATCGATGCGTTGACCTCTGACAATCGCTTTAAGGGTGTGAATTGGGGGTCAATTCCTGATTTGTGCTGGTTCTTAGAGCAATACAACGGGCTGGGTTATTTGTTTAAAGGGCGGCCGTCGCCGTACCTGCTTGCTGGCTCTCAGCACTATGATTCGGGGATGTATGTTGCAGACGGCAAATACAGTAGTGGCACAACTGACAGACGAACTGGTACATTGCCCATTATTTGGAGTATCCAAAATTCCAAGCGGGCAATGACCCCAGAAACTCAG
Organism: Desmonostoc geniculatum HA4340-LM1; assembly: GCA_019359545.1. Taxonomy (GTDB): domain Bacteria; phylum Cyanobacteriota; class Cyanobacteriia; order Cyanobacteriales; family Nostocaceae; genus Nostoc; species Nostoc geniculatum. Next base: position 5,560 of record JAHHHB010000114.1, read on the forward strand.
CCGCAGCCACCCCAAGTACAACTGCTGCTTGCTGCTGCACCATCCCAAGAAATTAGCCTCAAGGGAACTGAAATAATTATTGAGTTGGGGTTTGAACCTGACCAACTCATTGCCTACCACTTCATTCATGTCGGCACTGATTCGGCAAAAGGTGAGAAGGATATCACTGTCTTTACAGGGCAAAGCATTCGCTGGCTGATGACCAGGCGAACTGAGAATAAGTCTTTTGAAAATGTCACTCTGCGGCAGCTGGCAGAAATTGTCACTCGTCAGCACAATCTGAAACTGGAGATGGAAGGAAACGGGCCCACCTATCAGTTTCTTGATCAGACGGGCATCACCGCCTACGAACTGCTGCTGCGGCAGTGCAGGTCAATTGGTTACATTGTCAAAGATGAGAAAAATAAACTCATTCTCAAACCTAGTGGTAGACCGGAATACACTGGAATTGTCATTGATTGGGAGAATGTGATTAACCTCCGCTTTGGCGATAAAGCCAGGGGCGATCGCACTTCCAGCCCTGGCACATCTGCCACCTCTCCCCCGACTCCCGCAGCTGCATCTAAGGCAGTGATTGACCGCAAGACTGGGAAGGTGGAACAACATAAAGCTGAAGATAAGGCGGGTACAGGTAAAGCACCAAGTGGAGTGACTGGTGCAGCCGCGCCACCGATCGTGGGGAATGTGAAATCAAAGCCCTCGACTACCACCGCCGATAATACCCCCAAGGAGTCGCCCAAAAAAATTGAGCTGCCCAAAACCAGCGCCAAGACTCAGAAAAATCCTAACGGTACAACCACAACCATTACCACCAAAACCGATAAAACTATTGAGCGCGGCAAAATTGTAACAGTGGTGGAAACAACTTCAGTCACAGGTGCAACGACGATCAAGGAAGTCGTGACAACCACCGAAACCACTACAGGCACGACGATTGAGACTGAGGATATCGCCGCCAATGGTGTCATCACCAAGTCCACGACCAGCAACAGTCAAGTTTCTAAAGCGGCGCTAGCTAGCCTCACTCTCAAAGCAGAAGATCCGCCTTCAGCACCAGTCACGGCCAACCCAGGTAAAAGCGAAGATGGAGCGGGAATGCCGAGACAGGCAATTGGGGCAATTGACTTGGCTGATGGGATGGCACAAGGGGAGGCGATCGCGGACGAAGCCAAACGAATTAAGGGGTATGAGAGCGAGGCGACTGTGATTACCACACCAGAATATTTGACCATTACGCCAGGGCAAATTATTGGCATATCTGGTGAACTCGTGCCAGCACCATTCAATAGGGAGTGGCGAGTCAGTAATGTATCGCACAAGTTTCCTGGCGGTGTAACTCAGTTGCAGTTCTACACCCCACAAGCCGCACCTGCGACAAATGCCGCGCCTGTTGCAACTGCTGCCACAACTCCAACAGTAGTAGGGCAAGCACCGGGAGGTTGGATAATGCCGTGTGGTGGTAGAACTGGTGATGGCTACGGCCCGAGGCCGGGACGAAGCCCAGGATACCGACACAAAATTTTAGATATTGCAAATAGCCTTGGCACTCCAATTGTGGCGATGAATGACGGTGTGGTTGAGGATGTTGTTGGATCTTGCCGTGTGGGTGATAAGCGTTGCGGTGGCGGCTGGGGAAATTTCGTCCTTGTGCGTCATGCAGGCGGAATCTACACCCGCTACTGTCATCTATCAAGCGTCACTGTCGCTAAAAATCAGCCTGTCAAAAAAGGCGAAGTAGTAGGGAAGATGGGGGATACGGGTTATAGCTTTGGGAGTCACCTACATTTAGATATACGCAAAGGATCTGGCTCAGGTGAGGCTATTTTGTGTTCGAGTTTAGGGCTAAAAGTTCCGGGGACATATAGAAGTGGTTTTAAGTATTAATCGAGCGTACACTCGTTAAATGATGTATACTGATTTTAGTACGCATCGCTTCATCATGTCTAACCCCAACCCTAAAACCCAATACCTTACCCGCCAGAAGCCGAACTGGAATCACCTCCCTACAAAAGCGATTCGATTACCCGAAATCTTTGAAAACCAAATATTGGAGTTTGCGCGATCGCTTGACAATGGCTTAAATCCTCAATCCTGTGATACTTCTGCACCCCTTTGGGATGACGTGCTTAGTACAGTTAAAAACTGGAAACTAGAGGAAATCGTAAAACTCCAACTTGAACTGCCTGAAATTATCACCAAGAAAAAAGAGGAAACCTGCGTAGGCGCAGCCCCCCGTAGGGATCGCCGTTTAGAACAAGCAATTTTATATTTAGCAGATAGATGCGATCGCGCTTTTAGTCAAGATGGCGCTGGGTTTAATGCTGCTGATGCTGGCTTTGGGCATTGGCTGGCTTCGCAAATTCAGCAGAATAAGCCATTGTTACAAGCTCACGCGATCGCTGCCTTAAAAATGGTGAGAAAGTATGTTAAACAACTCTTGAGTGGCGGTTTATCGCTACCTGAATGGGACGCGATCGCTCACCAGTACGCCAAAAATTCATCACCTATACTCATTCAAAATCTGGATGGCATAGATACACTCCCAGAGCATAGGGTTGAGATCAAGGGCGATATGATTGCTGTGTACGCTCCTTACGATAAATCAGGTAAATTTCAGCGTGATTGTAAAACTATTGATGGTTGGAAATTTGTAGGTGAGGATAGATCCTGGCGTTTTCCTCTCTTGAAAATAGAGGAAGTGATAGAAAAGCTTGGCATAGAACAGTCTGGAGTTTTTTTCATTTCACCAGAGGTAGAAGGTACGATCGCTCTAGCTCAAATACACCGCCAAGAGGAGGAAGCAGCTAAGGAAATCGCAGCGCTGGCGGCGGCTGACGGAATTGTACAGTTAGTAAAAGCTGCTAATTTAGATGCACCTTTAGCTAATGGCTGGTATCTGCGGGATTATCAGAAAAAAGGTGTTGAGTGGTTGCTTGCTCATCGTCGTGGTGGCATCTACACCGGGGGCATTCTTGCAGATCACATGGGGTTAGGTAAATCGCTTGAGGCATTGATAGCAGCAAAAGCAATGCAGTGTACACATGATTGTCCGGTATTTGTCATTGCTCCTGTATCCGTGATGGACAACTGGGTACGCGAGGCGGAACGGGCAGAGGTCAAAATTGAATGCTTCAGTTGGTCCAAACTTCCCAAGCCTCTTGATAATCAGTCTTACGTGCTGATAGCTGACGAGTGCTTTCTTTATGAAACACCAGTATTAACTAATATTGGTTGGTTGCCAATTGGATCTATAGTCGAATTAAAACTTTCTGTGTACGTTGCGTCTTTAAACATTGAACGTAATGTGCTAGAGTGGAAGCCTGTAGACAGATGGATTTCACGGGCTAGAAAGACTAATTTAGTTGGAGTCAAGCATAGTAGCGGCGAGTTCGTTTGCACTGCAAACCACAAGATTTGGACTGAAGAAAACGGATATGTCAAAGCAGAAACGCTCAAACATGGAGCGAGTTTGCGAATACTGCCAGAATACTTTTCTGACACCAACCAAGGGCAAAAACACGGCGAGGTTTTGCAGTCGCACTTGTGTAGGCAAGGCAAGATACAGCATCCCAGAAGTGAGGGAAAAACATTCACTTACGACCAGACAGCCATTAGTGCAGAAAGCTTGTCTATGGTGCGGACAGAGCTTTCAAATGAGGCAGAACAAAAGCGTCAATCAGAAGCGGAAATTTTGCAGCAAATCTTGTGCCAATACGATGAAAGCCAACCAGCCGCAAGAGAGGGAGCGATCGCGTCAGAGAGTCAAATTTGCTTACCTATCAAATATTGGACGGAAACGACCGGATGCCAGTCAACGAATGAGAGAAAACAACCCAACGAAAAATCCTGCTACTTTGCTCAAAATGTCGTTGTCGATGAAAGGGAAAACTTTTTTAGCCAGAGGTGGCAATTCAAAAATTACGGAACCTCAAATGAAGTTGGCTACTGCATTACTACTGACAGATTATATCGAATATCCGATATCTACCAGTTCGGTCAAGCATTTGTTCCCTTCTCTTCCACCTTGTTACAAAGTAGATATAGCCTATCCAGAGAAGAAGTTAGTAATCGAAGTGGATGGGAAAACTCACAAACTCAAAAAACAGAAATTCTTAGACAAGAGGAAAACAGAAGTTTTAAATGCTCTAGGGTGGTCAGTGTTGAGATTTTGGAACGAGGAGATATTGAACGACTTGGAATCAGTATTACTAAAAGTCAAACAGTTTATAACTTAGAGGTTGCTGATAATCATAATTATTTTGCTGATGGTGTTTTAGTCTCAAATTGCCACTACGCCCAAAACCTCAACAGTCAACGGACTAAGAAAATGTTGGAGTTGGCGCACCACAAGAATTGTTTAACAGCGTGGCTATTGACTGGGACACCAATCAAAAATGGTAGGCCGATTAACCTTTATCCGTTACTATTTGCAGTTAATCACCCACTAGCAGATGATAAATGGGAATATGAACGTCATTACTGCAATGCCCATCAAAAATCGATAGGCAGAAAAATTGTGTGGGATAACACTGGGGCAGCGCACCTGGATGAGTTAGCCCAAAAGACCGAGGATGTAATCTTGCGAAGAACTAAACAGCAATGTTTAACTGAATTACCCGATAAAACCCGACTACTTGAACAGGCTGAACTTGATACAAAACTTGCGACTGAATACCAAGAAACAGTGCAATTATTGGTAGAAGACTATCGACGACGGGCTAACTGCCAGAAATTCAAAAATAATTTACCAACACTCTTAAAATCTCAATCCCTAAAAGCTTGGTTTAGCTGGGTATTAGCTTACAATCCTGTTAGTTCTGAAGCTGAAGCGTTGGTAACTATTAATATCTTGCGGAAGGTAGGGAGTGAATTTAAAGTTGATAGCGCGATCGCTCTTGCTGAAGAACTTTTAGAACAAGGTCAACAGGTTGTAATCTTCACTGAATTTGTGGAAAGTGCCAAGGCGATCGCACAGAGACTTAACGGTTTATTACTGACTGGGGAAACTAAACCAGAAGAACGCCAAAGATTAGTTGATCAGTTTCAATCTGGTGAAAACAAAGTATTTGTCGGCACTATCAAAGCTGGCGGTGTTGGTCTAACCCTGACAGCTGCTAGTAATGTAATATTGGTTGATCGGGCTTGGACTCCAGGAGACTGTGAGCAAGCCGAAGACAGATGCCACAGGTTGGGACAAGAAAACGCTGTGTTTGCAACTTGGTTGCAGCTTGGAAACATTGACCAGGTAATTGATGATTTATTGATTCAAAAACAACAGCGAATTGAGTTTGTCTTGAAGGGTAAGCGCAAGACTTTACAGGGTATCAACTCAGCCTCAGATTTAGCTAAAGAGTTGCTGGCGATTCTGTAGGGGAAACCTAACCCCATGTCCCAAATCCTTTCTACCCTAGCCGAACTAAGCAGACTCAAAGCCCAGCTTGCCGAACTCCCTAACCGCGTGTATGGCTTACAAATTGGCATTGTCAGCGACAACGCCGACCCCCTCAACCAACGCCGCATCAAGGTATCGCCCCAATCTAAAGCAGGTTTAGCACCAACGGATTGGCTCTGTCACTGCAACCCAGCCCCGGCGATGGACGCGCCCATTCCTGTAGTTGGTTCAACCGTGTACTTCCAGTTTCTTGACGGTGACCCCCATGATGGGGTGTGGCTGGGCGTGACGCACAACGACACGAACCCGCCAGACCCCACGCAATCCGACCCCGTGCGCGACTGCGCAGTGGAGGTAGCCGGGAACGATCGCCGCACAATTATCGGCTCTAGCACGCACCAGACAGTAGGGGATAGAGTTGACGAAACCGATCAAAATCACGTGGTGAAAGTCGAGCAAACCTACTCCGTGACTACCTCTGTAGGCGAAATTAATTTAGAAGCTGCTAACAACAAAGTCACCATCGCCGGATTGACCGAGGTGCGACTAGAGGATGGAAGTGGCGGTTACATCGTGATGAGTGGCGGAAAACTCAGGTTTGGTAATGCTGCCGGTCAAGAGTGGGAATTAGGGGGAGCGTCGGGAACGAGTTGGACTTGGAATGCTGCTGGAGCAACCATAAACGTTTTAAATGCTGGCGGTTTCCAGATTAATGGCAAGGAAGTGGCCGTTGTGGGTGCAGTCGATAATGATGGCGACCATATAATTAATCGGGGTTACTGATATGTCCAAGCTTCGTGGACTCGCTTACCCCCTCCAAGTCTTCAATGGCTCCCTGAAGCTGAGCGAAGATTTCGACACAATTAGAGATTCGATCTTTAGCGTTTTGGAAACTCGTCCAAGCGAGCGCATCATGCGTCAGAATTTTGGTTGCCCCGACTTCATCTTTGATGCTGTCACCCAACCCCAAGTAGTTTTATCCCGCATCAAGGTGGCACTGGAAGAACAAATTCCCGATGTTGGCTTCGAGGTGACAGGGAATATTCAAGAAGATGGCAGCTTTAACGTGCGGATTGAATGGAGTATCGCAGATGTGCCGCAGCCATCAATTAGTTTGGTATTAAAATCATGAGAAATTGGCGACATCACGCTTTCACTGCTTTTATTGGCACAATATTAGGGACTGTTGCAGTCAGCATTGTCCTTGCCTACAAGCAGCCAGTTTGGAATATAAGCTTTGATGTTTACGGGCGTCAGTTCACAGCTAAACTGGCTGGAGTTCAGTGTCTGTCGTTTTACCCAGTCGAATGGCTTATATCTAGTGCCTACCTAGCTTACGTTTTTCACTACTTCGAGGAAGCAATAGAAGAAGCCGAACGAGCAAGTAATGATTAAGCGAAAAGTCGGAGCGCCGGCTTCCGGCGATCTGAGCTTTTCAAGAGAGGCAAAGGCAGGACTTGCACCTGCACCCTAGCTGGTTACGACCCAGGAAGGTTAGTACTGAGCGTAGCCGAAGTACTTAACCTGCATTTACTATTTCTGCCACTCCGCCAGACGGTCAGCACGATCGCTAAAGTTCTCGCGTTTTGCGAGAACTTTATAATCCTTTTACAGCGAGCTTTTAAAGGATTATCGTCCGATCCAGGTTTAGAAGTTGTCGCCTTTTCCGACAACTTAGGCGATCGCTGCTATCTGGCGGATTCCGCCAGATAGCCTGTAGGGAAATCTGAAACTATGGCAAACCCCACCAGATTCACCCCCTTACAACCCGAACCCCTTTACCCCGCAGACCCTAAGTTAATCTTGCAAGCGATGCAGGATAGATGCTACACGGCAAGCGATCGCCGACTCAATGATTTTTCAACAGCCAGTCCCATCACGGCTCTGTACGAGGGGCATTTGTTCGCTATTTTAGAGCATTTGTACTACACCAATAAGCTACCGTCAGCAATGGCGGTACAGTTCCTGAAGATTGCTGGCATTCAAAGGAGATTGGGAAAAGCAGCGCAAGTTTCCCTCACTTTTACGCTCTCAGCGCCACTTGGCAGTCCATTTTACCTGAGTGCGGGGTATATGGTGAGCGACGTGTCAAATACCTACAACTTCCTCACCGATGAAGACTTGGTAATTCCGGCAGGGTCAATCGCAGGAGTGGTGAGCGCGACAGCTGAAAACTTGGGTAGGGCGTACAACCTTCCCGCCTACACCATTAAGAATTTGAGCGAGTCGCGGGCATTTCTACAAAGCGTAACCAATACCGAGCCAGCGAGTGGCGGAATCGACGAAGAGACGGAGGACGAGGCTAGAGCCAGAGGGTTCGTTGCTCTGCGGCGGCGGGGACTGACGAGCGCTGACGATTACGAGCAAGAGACGAAGCTACTATTGGGCGAGGGGAGTGTAGCCAAAACTGTGGGGTTATTGGCAGCTGATAAGGTCACTTTTGAAAAGGGCGCAGTCCATGTATTTGGACTCAACCCAGATGGTACAGAGTTAAACCAAGCTCAGATTAACGAACTGCAATCAGCCTTAAGAGCGCCAGGGAAAGCGCCAATAGGAGTACTGGTCTACGTTTCCAGTATCGAGCTTGTGCCATTGGAGGTGTACGCGATCGCTTCTCTACTTCCTGGGAGTAATCCAGAAGCGATCGCACTCACGATTTACCAACGACTGCAAGAGTATCTCCAGCCAGGTAATTTACTGGGAGAAACCATTAACCTCAAGGAATTGGAATTTCAGGTAAAACTGGCAGGAGTAGAATTTGTGCAGTCCGTTTCCACACATACAGCGCTGGATGTTTCTTATGCAGATATCCAATTACCTAACTCTTACAGTGCAGCTTACCTGCTCGACCTCACGGTTGACCTGATGTTAGGAGGACAGAATTTTACCTATAGCTACGGCGAGGGAGGGGATTTAGATTGAGTCAACAAGAACATAAAATTGGGCAAAATTACCACGTAGAGGACTGGCTGAGTGTACCAGGTGCAGAAGTTATTATCCGTAGCCAAGTCGATAGCAAGATAAAAGCTAGTGAGTTGGCTGCTATAGTCAATCGCCTTGCAGTAAATCGACCAGATGCCAAAGTTGAATATTTCATCACAATTCACCCTCAACGCGCTTGACTGACTAACCATGAAATTAAAAAAGAGTCATTATTCAATCGTCGCAGTCTCCACAAGTTTGATACTTCTAGTTTGTTATGCTATCGGCATTACTAGACCTAACTTGATAGATATATCTATGCTTGTCTTGCTTGCATTTAATCTTTTGGTGTCGGCAGTAGCCGCAATTCCTAACAGTTTTTTTGACAATCCCTAGCGCTTATGCCATCTGCCTGGGAATTAGGGAGGCCAATTTATAAACGTCTCCCCATCGCCGAAGAGAAATACCAACTTAGCCCAGATGATCCCGAACTCGACCCTGTGGCGGATTGGTTGACTTTGCCAATAGACGAATACCTCATGGCAATCAAGGCAGCAGTAGATAATTTTTATGCCGACTACCTTGACCCCGCTACAGCTAAAGCTGAAAACCTAGACTGGCTTGCTCAATTGTGTGGCTTCACAGGCGAATACTGGGAAACCAGTTGGACTGAGGCACAAAAGCGATCGCTCATCTCCAACGCTTTTACCTTCATCTGGGAATCAAAAGGCACAAGGGCAGTACTGGAATTTTTGCTACTGACCTTTGGTATCCAAGGTAAGATTTACCTTTTGGGTGAATTCCTGGCAGGACGTAACGTAGCAGGCGATGCGCTAGGTGGGGAATCACTGGAATACTTCTTGTTGTTGCCACTTGCTTATCTGCGAACCTCATACCAGTGGCGGTTAGCGGTTAAATTCAATCGGTTGTACGGGCTGGTGTACGTCAAATCAACCGTGTGTTACAGCCAATTCGTAGCAGGCTTTTCGATCGCTGGCGATCCTATTTTTGATACTTCTGTCGCCTTTTAGTTACAATTCATACCGAAGTTCGAGGAATTGGTATGAACAAAGGTGAATTAGTTGATGCGATCGCACAAGGCTGGCGTTACCAAAAAGCAAGCGGATGCTGTCTTAACCGCCGCTATTGACACTATTATTGAGACTGTCTCTGATGGCGATAAAGTAGCTTTGGTTGGCTTTGGCTCGTTTGAAAGGCGCGATCGCAAAGCCCATGAAGGTCGTAACCCCAAAACTAATGAAAAGATGGAGATTCCAGCAACTAGAGTACCTGGCTTCTCTGCTGGGAAACAGTTTAGAGAATCAGTGGCTCCGTGACAACTCCCGGCGCTGATGCTACGCATACAGCGCGGGCTTCTCAAGATCGCTCCCTGCTCCCCTGCCCCCAAGGGGAACCCTAAGCCAGAACAAAGCTTTCTGGCTTTATGACCACAATCACAGGCAAATTCGTAGACAGTGGCGGGGTGACTTTTGATGGTGATTTAACACTCACCCTCGATGCGCCGTTAGTTGATGTTGGCACTACACCTGACTCTATTTATACTCTTAGCCCCCACGTCTTCACTTTTACGGCTGGCACACTAAGCGGTGTGAACGTTGTCGAAAGCGCTACCAGCAATGTCACATACCGCTTTGTTGTTAATCGATACACTACCAAAACTACCTACTGGCTCCCAGACGGCACGCAATACGATGGCCCGGTAGTAACCAATAGCGGTAATTACTACACAGGCACGTTTTACGATGCAGCAACTTCTCAGCGATTAGGGCAGGTGACAAGCACAGAATCAACTGTGGTGATGGATTTTCACGCCATTCTGCCCAATGCTGCATCTATAGAATTTGCCTCTCTTATCCCCTCACGGATTTCTACAGATTCTTTGCCCCGCACAATAAGAGCGATCGCTGAACTCCTGACCACCGATGCTGATTTTGTAGAGGCACTGCGCGGGGGACCGCGATTCAAAGGCGCTTACTCAGGTGCAACTTACTACCAAAGGGACGATTCTGTAACCTACGGTGGCTCAAGCTGGGTCTACATCAATGCTGACCCTGCTGTAAACCAAACTCCCTCGCTTGTAAACACTACCTACTGGCAGATCCTAGCCCAAAAGGGTGATCCTGGTGGAACTGGGGGAAATGATACCGCTTACGATGCGACCGGATGGAATGGGGCGACAGATGCACCTAGCCGCAATGCAGTGCGCGACATTTTAGAGCAAAAAGTTAGCATCTCTGCGCTGAGCAGCTACGCCCTTCTAGCTAGCCCAGTGCTGATTACTCCCACTAGAACTACAAGCCCAAGCGTGGGCGATCGCTCTTTGGCAATTCCTACTACCAACTGGGTAGGAAGCGAAATCGCACGAGTTGGGTTTTCATCTCTTAAAACCAACGACCAAACAATCACAACTGATGTATTGACTGCACTGGCTTTCAATCAAGAATTGTTGGATAGCGACAATGCCTTCAACTCAGCAACTGCAACTTTTACGGCTCCCAAAACCGCATGGTATGAATTTAATTTAGGCTGCCGATTAGAGGCAGTCAGTACGATTACTAGGTTTTTGGGATTAGTGATAGTTGGAGTAAATCAATATGTATTGTGGGAATTAGCTGGATCTAATAGCTTGGCAAGCTCCGGCTTTGTTGTGATTAATTTAGCAGCCGGACAAACTGCTCAATTTCAAATTTATGCCAGCAGCGGCGGCACTATTACTAATAAAAATACCTATCCGAATTCTTACTATACTTTCTGCTCCGGTAAGCAAACATTTTTATGACAGACCAACACGAGAAAAAAATGGGGCAGGCTTCAAAAAACGATGCTCCGTGGGACAAGACAGATAACTCAAAACAAGCCTGCCCCATTTTTTTAGGGGTCAAATGATATGACCAAAACAACTTTTGTAAATGGCACAGTAGTAACGCCAGTATGGCTGAATGCTCAACAGAACATAGTTTTTGATGGTCAGGATTTGGATGGGCATTACTCGAAAATTACAAATAGCGATCTAAGTACAGATGCCGGACAAATTCTACCGGAATGGCAAGCCTTTAGAGATACTTTTAAAGTTACTGCCAGCACTGGACTAAGTATTGCTTACCAAGGCGGTTCTGTTACTTTACCATCAGGTGTGATTTTGGCGATCGCTCCTGGAACTTTATCAGTTACTGCCAGTACTACAAACTACGTTTTTATTAATCGTACTGGCAGCGTTCAAAGTAGTACTACACGCCCATTGTTTGGGATTATCTTGGCTGAAATTACAACTTCAACAAATGCTGTTACTGGAATTGTTGATGCTCGTCCCCGCTATCAAATTCTTCCGAAAGCGTCCGCTATTAAAATATTTGGCGGTACTGGCGATGAAGGCGATGCAGTAATTAGTGTCAATACCGCCCTTGAGCGAGGTGAATATTACTATCAAAATCTCACTATTAATGGTGGAGTAAATGTTACTTGCACTTCTGGACAACTAACAATTTATTGCTCAGAAACTTTCACTCTTAACGGCACAATCACAGTATCTGCTCCCAGCATTGGCGGTGGTTACACTCTTGCTCCAGCACTTGTAGCACATCTGACGGGCGGAGAAAGCGGTTCGGGTTATGGTGCGGGGCGCGGTGAGGCCTCTGGGCAAACCTATAGCTGGTTGATATCTCGCGTTGGCTCTGGCGGAAGTGCTGGGTATGTGGTTGCTCAGACAAGCGCAAGCGCCTGGTTTCCGCAAACCAAAGGCGGCAACGGCGGGGGCGTGCTTATCGTTGAAGCCAAAAAGATTGTCGTCAATGGCTCTGTTATTTGCGTTGGCACCGCTGGAGGCAATGGCACTAATGACGGCAACATCCGCACCGGTGGCGCTGGAGGTGGTAGCGGTGGCGGCATTATTTTAAGAGCAATTGATTCAATCACTGTCGCCCCAGCTGCTAGCTTAGATGTGCGCGGTGGTGGCGGGGGCGGCGCTCCTTCTGGAACTGGAGAATCGGGATCTGGTGGTGGCGGGGGATGGCTAGTTTTCCAATCGCCATCTACAAACACCAGTGGAGCAACCTTGACCGTTTCTGGCGGGGCGGCGGGATCTGGAGGAGCGACAGGACAAGTGCCCTTTGGGGGTGCAGGCGGAAGTTTTGCAGGACTTGGAGGCTCTCAAGCTGGCAACGGTGCGGCGGGAGCATCAGGACAAATTCTTTATCAGTCGTTCGTCCCGATCGCTTAAACTCAACCTTAAATATGTACTATTTACTTGAAAATTCAACAATTATCGGATCTTCAGACAATTTGGCTAATTGCCCATCCCAATATCAAGCCATTGAATCAGAGCTAAATTTACCTGTTGAACTTGTTTACTGGGATGGGCAAATTATTAGCCCAAAGCCTACCAAGCCCGAAGCTAGAGCCATTTGGGATAATGAACAACTGGAGTGGATTGTACCGCCGCCAAGACAGATGCCATCAACACCCGATTGGGGCAAATTGATTGCGCTTTTAGATAGCTCCCCAGAGTGGGGACGGGCTTATGCAGCGTCTGAAAAGACGCTCAAAGCGAATACGGCTTTTACAGCAATGCTTACGACCCTCACGAATTTCCGCAAAACAGAAACCTTGGAATTTGCTCTAGCCAAACTCAGAGAAGCGATGACAGGGATTTCTGGCGTTGGTGACTTCACGGCAGAGGAAATTGTCAGCATTAACCAGAAGTTGACTGATTGTGGTTTTGAGTTGCAATTATCCTAAGGCAGTGTGGTCTTGGGGAGACAGTGCTCCACTTGGGCTTTGCCCAAGTGGAGCAACTGGCGTGGTTTCCACTCGTGTTCAACTGCCGAAGCGTCATTTTTTTGGCTTCATCCGCACCAACTAAATCTCGAAATTGCCGATAGATAATCAATTCTTCCAGGAGTTGATTGATGCGCTCAAAGGACGAGGCGATCGCGCTTTTGCCTGTGTGAATAGCTTCTTTAATATCCTTGGTTTGCTTGCGTTCAGCCTCTAAGTTTTGGATATGCCAATTGTGCTGATTGATTCGTTCCAAGCACGATTGGATTTGTATTTCAATTGGCGGGGGTTGTTGCAGGGATTTAAATAGCTGTGCCGCAAATTTTGGCGGGACTGAATAACCAATAATTGAGCCAGCAGTGGCAGTATCGCTAGGGAATTCGTACCAATCAGGAAAACCCTGCAATCGCGCTGCTGCTGCTATTGAGACAGATTTTACAGTGCCATCTGGCAGCCAAATATCTAAGAATTTATTGCGAGATCCTTTGCCATCGGTGAAGATGCTACGTAGAAGCGTATTGCATGGGCTATTGGCACCCTTGATTTTATATTCTCCCCTCGCCCCTGTTCTTTGGATTAACAATGGCGTGGGTTCATTAGTAGCTAAAAACTCTTCAAGCGCCTTTTTTTGCCCTGATACTAGCTCAGATTTTACCATTTTTGGGATAAGGTCGCTGATAACTTCATACCACCCTGCTGGCTCGATTGGATCTGGTAGTGGCGGCAGCCATCCCTTGGATGCACAGAGAATAAATCTCTGTCGGGTTTGGGAATCAAGCAAAGTCATTATTTCACCGTGCCAGATATATCCTTCAACTTCAAGAGCCTGGGCAATAATTTTAAAACTTTCTGACTCACGGTAGCGCCTGACATTTTCCAGCGTGAAAAATTTTGGCTTGAGGTGACGGATGGCGTCTGCCACAGAATTCGCCATCTCGATATCTTCAGGAGTCTCCACAGCCTCGCCTTTGGCGTTACTAAAATTACTGCACATTGGGGAGGCATGAAGGAAATCGGGATTTTTTGGGAAGCCTGGGAAGCCCAAAGCTGAGACTTCCTGAACAGTCCTTCTGACAACTGTGCAACCATACTCATGAAAGTTTTTCTCGTGAGTGTCAGCGATCGCACCACTTAACTTTGGTTTTTTTGGATCGAACTCCACAGCAACAAGCGGCCGGATACCAGCTTCCACCATCCCAGCTTCTACGCCACCACCGCCGGCGAATAAGATTACAGCAATTGGGGCATCTGGTGGGAGGATTGGTTTATCACTCCTGAAAAACCTTTCAGGAGTGGTAGGCACTCTCTTCAAATTCTCTAAAAACGCCGCATCCACTATCATCTCATCGCCCTTCAAGCTCCAGCGAACGCGGTATTTAGAGCCAATCGGCGCAATGATTTCACATTCATTTGTAACGCCTGGGGTGACGGCAAAGCGATCGCCTACCTCAATCTTCTTGGGCGATAGCGCAGCTCCTTCGAGTCCACGAGCGTCTGAAATTTTCTTTACCAATCTAATAGGCCAATCAAATGGCTCACCGCCAACACTCAGAGCAAGCCTCGTACCTCGAACACCGCATACTTCGGCGCACTCTCCCAAGAGCGCTAGTTTGGCATCGGGATTTTTGGCTTTGGTATTTGTATCGCCAAAGCTCACATCGCATACAAATTGAACGCGATCGCCAATCTTGAATTGCTCTGGCTGTCCGAGATTGGGTGCAGTGGTTTTCAAGTTATTCATGGTTCTTAAAAAGGGATGTCTCGATCTGTCATTCCGCACTGAGCATATTCTTGGTCAATCG
>JAHHHB010000115.1 GCA_019359545.1 Desmonostoc geniculatum HA4340-LM1
TATTCCGAGTAAAATTTTTACTCGGAATATCAGTGATATTTTAAAATATAAGTGATATTTATAGGTGATAATATCATTGATAAAATATTTAAATATCAATTATATTTATAGGTGATAATATCATTGATAAAATATTTAAATATCAATTATATTTATAGGTGATAATATCATTGATGAGGTATTTATATCTGCGTACAAAGTTGAAATTTAACATATCTGCGTTAAATTACCAGTGATATCTGCATTATGAACTACATTTATCAATGATATTTATAATAGATAGTTTAATTATGGGTGATATTGTCAGTGATAATATCATAGACTGTTAGCACGGTATTGAGCTTGCGACAGTGCAACCTATCTATGGATAGAGTGAACAATAGCTTGCGACCGCGTGACCGCGCAAGTGTTCTATGGTTGGTGATTGATAAGTAAATTCTAGGCGAGCGCGCACATCCGCTTAAGCAAAACTTATCTTGACTGTGGGGTGCTGCGGGACAAGCAAAAGTGTTCCTGGACAAGCTACTGGGGGTTGACAAACAGATGGTATTGTGCATGTGGCGAGCGCGCACACCCGTTTAAGCAAAACTTATCTTGACTGTGGGGTGCTGCGGGACAAGCAAAAGTGTTCCTGGACAAGCTACTGGGGGTTGACAAACAGATGGTATTGTGCATGTGGCGATCGCACACATCCGCTTAAGCAAAACTTATCTTGACTGTGGGGTGTGGTGGTGCGACCGCGTGACTGGTGCGGTTGTCTCCCTATTCCCTCAATTTTGGGCTGTAGCGGGTGCGGTGTGCGGTGCTACTGTACCAAATTAAGGTTTGACGGTTCCCGCTTGCTGTCGGGCATTTTGACGGGGTTCGGGTGCGGTTGTGGGGTACGACCGCGTGAAACTTTTCACAAGGGGGAAGGGGGGAGTGCTGGAAAGCTTGATATACATAGCCTTTGCTGTAGGCGATTTTAGGGGCAATTGGCAAGATGTTTGACTTACCACCCTACCACACCTGAAAAAGTTTTTCAGGGTGTTACAGCCCAATCTGACGGGCGTTTTCCCGGTGGTGCGGGGTGCTAACACGCTGTAATGCTGCTTTGGCGTTGGTGCGGGGTGTTCGCTTCGTTTTTTGCATAACCCCCACTAATAATGCTCAAATCTGTCACTTTTCAAAAAAGTGACAGATTTTGCAAAGTTGAAAAATTCGAGTACAAGTGGTTGAAACCTATACCCTATATACGTTACAGGTGACAGATGACTGTACTTAGATGAAAAACTCGGAACCGGATACACATCAACTAGATTTTGTACGGATAAAACAAACCCCTACCACCAATACAGGCGATAGGGGTATGACAGCGACCGCTTGGCGCGGCAGAGGGCGTTAGTTAAGCTTGCTTCCGTAGTCTCTCTAAATTCTGCCTATGCAATTCTGGGAAGTTTTCTAAATCTTCTATCGACTGCGGGGCTGGGAAGATTACAGCGTCATCATTCGTGAATCTATCTAAATAAGTTTGAAAGGCTTCATCATCTTCTCTATGGTCGAGAATATATTGCCGTAATTCAGCACGGGGCATTGTTGTAAAATCTGGTTTACTCATGTTTATTCTTCTTATTCCGAATTATTCATTAACTCTCTTAAGCGTTTGATATTATCAGAAGTTACCGATAATATGGTAGGTTCATCTGCACTATTTTCTAACAATGTTCTTAAATCATCTTCGGCATTTTTCTTTGCAACAATAACGGCTGCAAATAGATTTTTTAATGGGATTCCATATTTGATATTGCGAAACAAATTTAAGGCTGGTGCAAAATCTCTACAACCTTTATCAATCAACTCTACTATTTTTTGTCTAATTTTATTGATATCACCTTTAATACTAGGTGCGAGTGCTAACAATTCAAATCCAATACCAACGGGATGATGTTTACTGTAGTTAAAATAATCTACATTCTTGCGTAATTCTACACCATATTGTTTGATATCTTCATTAGTTAAATTATTCCAGAATTGTTTTTGATTTAATCCAAGTTCTTTGGATAAATTAGCTAATGTTTCTTCGTTGGTTTCAAAGTTACGCAGTTGTAACTCTGTTTGAAATAGGAATTGCGACCGTGTTATTAGCTTCATCATTTTGTAAGCTACCGTATCAAATCCCATAGGATGCGCTATTTCTTCGCTACCAGATTCTAATAAACTGATAGCAATTTTATTACCATCACCAAATTTGATTAGTTTTACTTCGCTATAAATTATTGGTTCGGTGTATCTTTCACCGATTGCTTTGCAATACCAATCAATTAAATTATTGTCTTTACCTTGAAAACTTCTAGCTTTAACGAATGGTTCATTATTCACTAAATCGTATTCAGTACCTTCTATTAAATAATCACCGCTATCAATACCCTTACAATAGTTTCCAGCGTTGTTATTATAAAACTTGGTAAATAATGGTGTTTCCACCATATATCCATGTTTTGATAAATACTTATTCCATCCCGTGCCTAATTCATACTTTAATTCTTCAGCGTTATCAGTATAGTTTTCTAACCATTCTTTACCTTCTTTAGTCAGAAATATTTCGGTTTTTAACTCATAATCAAATTGATTTAAATTATAGTCACTATCAGCATCTACACCGTAAAATTTAGCCATGTGTTTTTTCAGATTTTCATCAATCCAACCTTGATAATTAAAATCTTTAGTAATGTTGATACCTGATTTAATTGATTCATCAAAATGTTCTAAGTAGCTGGGGTTACTGGTTAGGATTTCATGAAATCTTTTGCCTATTGGGATATGTCCCCATGAGTAACCAGTACCATCGGTGATACTGCCAAAACCGTTAATAGCATTGGTCATTAACCAAGCACCTGACCGCGCACCCGCAGTAATTTGATTTGATGCCATTAAATTATTCATGGCTAGGTACAGACAAGCCAAAACTCCATAACCGCTATTTTGGAAGAGTTTAAACACTTCCTGAATAGGATTTTTTGCTTTTTTAAATTTGTTACGATTGGTTTTTAATTCCAACCAATATTTATGAATAGGGAAGGCTAAACAAGCATTATTTTTGTATCGTTGGGAATCTATACCTTTAGCACCATTTTTTATGTCAATACGTTCTATTCTATCTTGTTCGGGTAAATTATCTCTAATTTTGCAGTAATCGCTTAAGTTGTCAGCAATTAAATCACCTGGGAAGAAACAAACCACGTCACATTTAAGGTTTAAATATTCTTCATACCAATCATTAGGAAGTTTTTTAAGTGCTTCAATAGTACTTTTGGTGATTAATCCAAATTTTATTTCCTTAGTTAAAATTGTACTTTGTGCTTGCCGTTTACTAGTTTTGTAAGCATTAAATACTTCGATAGATTTCCGGTTATCACTTACTTCATAAAGATTTTGTTGTTTAATGTTTTTTGGTTTAAATTTCAGGTCACTCATCACGAGAGTATTGATTGCTTTATTGAGTTTTCCACTAACTCTAATAAACCAACCGTCATGAGGCGTTTTTTGATTTTCAATTAACTCTAATGCATCGTTGAGAGTAATTTTATATTTATCGTATTTGCAAGTTAGGGTGATTGGTTCCCCTAAATAAACATTCATCATGCTCATAAATGATGCGTAACATGATTTCAGGTCACAATCTGATAAATAACCTTTGAGATATTTAATTTTAGCCATACGGCTATAAAGTAAACCACCAA
Source organism: Desmonostoc geniculatum HA4340-LM1 (assembly GCA_019359545.1). Taxonomy (GTDB): domain Bacteria; phylum Cyanobacteriota; class Cyanobacteriia; order Cyanobacteriales; family Nostocaceae; genus Nostoc; species Nostoc geniculatum. The sequence continues at coordinate 3,720 of JAHHHB010000115.1, forward strand.
CAGTTAAAAATGGTTGACAACCATAGTCATTTAACGGGGTTTCTTCAAGGTTACTAAGATTACCTAAGCCTATAATTTCTTTGATTAATTTTTCAACTTCTTTAATACCACTAACACCAAACTCTTTTTTGATACATTCAACTAGAAACTTTGAAACATTAGAACCAGTGGTGTCTGAAATGTCAATTGATTCTATTCCAAAGGTTTGAAGAATAATGTTATAAAATTCTTGTTGTTTTAAGTTTAAATCCCAGGTAGCAAAAATATCTGTAGCATTGTACTGTAAAGCCTTCTCAGGCATTTTATCTAAAAACTGACTGAAATTTTCTTTGATTTCATTTAGAGAATTAAACCCTAGTGTTTTAGCAATTAACCATGTGTTCACATTAATTTTTCTCGTTTCTACTTCAAAAATTGATGTTTGAGCATCTAGACCTTTACTCACAGGAGGGAACCTATACATAACTTCCCGTAATGGGTGCGAAAACTCGTATAGTACACCCTCTACATAATTGTATTCAGTTAACGGTGTTTCGCGTCCGTGGGGACTACGGAATTTTAAACAGCGTTGTTGTACTAGACTGGCATTCAATAGTAAATACTGCCAGTCTTTACCCCCAGTCCTGAACAAATCAGCAAAACCGTAAAAGAAAACAAAGGGTATTATGATTTTTGGTGGTTTGACTGTTACTGTAAATGTATCAGTACTTCTATCTTTTTCGAGTTTTAAACACTCACTTTCAACATTTAACTCCGCTAAATGATTTTCAAAATACCCCTCTTCAATTAACTGTTTAAACTGTTTTGTTACTTTTCGAGTAGGTTGTGAAAAGTCAATTAATTCGTTAACAGTATCTTGAATCTCGCCTATGATGTTTAACAAATCATCTTCGTTAGCAGGTTTAATATCATAACCAAATGCTTTTAAAGCACTTCTAACGGGGTGAAAATCACTTGTTAATTCATCATAGGTAAAAATTACTAAGTAATCATAAAATAATTCTGGAAAGTAGATACCAATACAGTCAACTATTAATTTTTTGAGATATTCTGTAAATTCCGTATCACTTACAATACTTGTGTTTTGAATAGTAGGTAGTGTTACAACGGGATTTTTCTCATAAATATTTAAGTTTCTGTCAATAAATACAGGCATTTTTTCGCACTCCTATTGATAGGGGGAAGTATTGTTAACTCCCCCATAGCTTTTATTTCGCGGTAGTTTTTGGTGGTTCCAAAGGTTTAATACTTGTTAGTTTGGGTACTTTTAAACCTTTTGCTTTTTTGGATGGTTCTAACTCAAAGATGATTTGTAAACCTTCTACAGACTCAACATCAAAATCGGTCAATTTTGAATCTTTCAAGTCTTTTAAGTCAGACTCTTTAATCATTTGCAGTTGCAACATTAGACGGGTAAAATCGTTGTAATCGTGTGTACCGTCTTGTTTTTCGTATTTTTCATTATTGAATGTTTGACGAGTCCAGATACGGTAGATTACTGATTTTTGACTACCTTCGGCTTCAATCTGAAATTCAAATTGTGCTGCGTAAGTAACTTCTTTACCTTTCTCAATTTCGGTACGTTCATCAATTTCTAGAACGCGAATGATAGTACCTTCTACTAAACCTTTTTCATTTGTTTGTACTTTGTTAGCAACCTTTGCTTTAAGAGCCATGATGATTAATCCTTTATTCGCTTAATTTGCTTTGTACGCTTGTTTAGCTTTGTTCGCTGGCTGGTGTATACTCTAGAGGTTCGCCACGTCCTCTGATTTGTCCCGTTCGCCTCACACTTATCAATGTATCCCAATTGAATCACATTTGACTTACAAATGTGCCAGTTTCTAAAGTGTCCCAATTGAATCACATTTGACTTACTTTAACAGAATGAGTAAAGTAGAGTTATGGGATATTTGGACAAAATGATTATGAAAACTACCCTTAAGGACACACAGATATCACTTAGATTCAACGGTGAAGTTTTGGAGGCGATGAAAAATGCTGCCGTTTCCGAAAATATTTCTTTGTCTGATTTCATCACCAAGATGTTTCAAGATAGAGATAAACAAGATAAGTTAGAAACTAGATTAGAAGCGCTAGAACGTGCAGTATTTCAACAATCTCAAGCAGCATAACCCCGCACCATTCCCCACAATCAGCACTACCCAGTACCCCGACCGCACGGCACGGGGTTTGTTTTTATTTGATGTCGTGTGATTATTTGGTCAAACTTCTCTTTTTGTTTGGGTGTTAGCTTTTTACGGTTGCGAATGTTTCGTAAAAAAAGATGTTCCCATCCCGTAATGCGACCGCTAGCCAATGCCGCATCTATTAATTGCTGGTGCGGTGGTGGTTTTGGCAACCATTTAATGAAGCGCTGGCAGTCGCCACAGGTCACGCGCCCATAGTGAATGCTGGTTTCAGGTTCGAGCAATTCTACTAGGTTGTAGCTACCGCATGACGGACAATAATCGAGCATGGTAGAATTTTGCATAGAAAAATTGATGATAAACCTCTCAACCCCTACAACACAAAGGTTTTAGGGGTTTTGTATTTTTGACAATATCAAATTTTTCTAGGCTCAAACGGCTGTGCGTAATTTTACAAAACTTAATATTGGCGGGTTTTCTGACCTAGTTTGCGACCACGTTTAGATGATGTTTTGTGTTTAAGGTTTACCAGTTGTAACTTGTTGTTTTTCGCGTAGGCATTTTCACTACGTTGTGCTGAAAGATAAACGCGAAAATAGTTTTTATCAAAATCAGGGTCTAATTCGGCTGCATCTCTGGCAACAGTATCTATATAACCGTCAAAATCTCTAAATAAATCGTTTGCAATATAACGATCAGGTTTTTTAGCGAAATCGTCTAAATTATCTAAATGTTTTTTAAAAGCTAAATAAATTTGATTCACATTTTCTCGATAGCATTCTATAGAATGCAAAAAAATACTAAATTCACTTAAAAGCCAAGTCGAATTATGACCTGGTAAAATTTCACTAATATATCTTCTACTATGTAATTCACGAACTAAATCATATTTTCTTTGTTTAGTTAGTGCAAATTTTTCTAACCATCCTACACAACTATTCTTTAATTCATAGGTATCTATTTTTTTATCCCAAGCATTTAACCAGTATCCTATACCTTGATAATTATTTTTAATAATTAATTCTTTTTCAAAGTCAATTTTATTGTCAATGGTTTTTAAGAATGCTGGAAAAAGACTATAAATTTTTAAAGTAATTTCAAAATCGTTTTTTACTATTTTTTCTAGTAAAATTAAATATCCAAATCTTTTGTACGCTTCTTTTTCATAAAAAATAGTAATCAATAGTATAAAAGCGATAAAAACATGATTACTTTCATTTTTATAATATTTAGCAGGAAGTCTAAATTTACCTCTGTATGTAACATTTAACCAATTACAATACTCTGATAATCTAACAATAGGGGCTAAAATTTCATGATTTTTTGTGAAGTCAAATATAAATTCGTATTCCATATAATTAAGAGAAGTTTAAACATGATAAGCAGTCAACACAGTATTTTTATCAGGACTGTAAATAGATTCAACCCTTGGATAATTATCGTGTGACCACCATACTTTTATTCTCCCACCTTGCGCGGGTGCGCTTCCTACTTCAAAATATCCAGCGTTAATCATCAATTTTTCAAACTCGCTTGACGGTAACGTTTTACTGGTAAATGCTGCTATACCCTGTATTGTGTGTTTATCAAGCGTCATAGCTACCCTGATAACTTGTAAATATTTTGTATCCAGGTAGTACTATCCCGATACCTGTAGAACTGTGAATTTTACCCGGATATTTGTAGGGGTTATCATCGGGTGTTGCACCGCCAATTCTAATAGTGAAATATGGACACCAAAAATAAAATCCTGGTATCAGCAAATCCATACTGTAGGCGATGGTTCTAAGTTTTTCTCGTTTAGCAAATAATTCTTTAACTACATCTTCCCAAGGTATTTTAGGTTCTTTCATAGCCGCTCTTATAGCTTTTATATCTGATTCATCTTCCAAATTTTCAATATATTTTAAATAGGACAGAATATTGTCTAAATCAGTATCGTAAGCTTGATTTAGTAATTCGTTGATAGCTGTTATAACTTCTTGACGCTCTTGTTCACTTTTCATATTTTTTAATAAATGAAATTTTTAATGTAATAAATCGCTTTAAAAATTACAATCTATATTAAAGCGATTTAATATTGTATTAGCGCGTGATTTACTATTGTGTTGATTCGTTTTTTATCCTTTTTTGAAATTCTGCTAATGATTGTTCAGGTGTGGAAACTTTAACCCAACCAGGTTTTGCTCGTACAATACTAAGGTAATACTGAAAAGCTTCTTCATCTTCAGGATGTTGTTTAACATAATTTCTTAGCTCAATTTCTGTTAATTCTTGATAATTAGTATTACTCATTTGATTAATTCCTCTCCGTTACTTAATATCTCTACTTCAATTTCATTACCTACTAAAACGTAGATTCTCAGTGTACGTGTATCGTACCTAGTCAATTCAATATTACGTAGTAGGTTACTTGCTTGTACACATATACGGAAAAAGGTTTTTAACTGTTCTGTGGTAGGCACTGGTTTAATTAATCTCTTTATTAATTTTAACTTTTAATCGACAAGTTCAAAAATATCATTAGGAGAACATTTAAAAAATGTACATAAAAAATCAATTGTATCTAAACTTATTGATTTGACTCTATTATTTTCTAGTTTACGATAATTGCTTTCTGTGATTCCCAATAAATCAGCAACTTGTCTCTGTGTATATTGTGTACCTTCCCTAAGCTGTTTGACTTTAATTTTCACAGGCATAACCTCAAACCCTTAATCTTCAATATAGATTAAAATTCAAACGGTCGTCAATTAAGCGATTATTTATTAATCTTATGATTTACGACCGATTATAAAAAGCTTAAACCATTCCATAACAAGCTTTCCAATTATTTTTATACTAATTTGATGTATAAGGTCGTTAAATAATCGATTACTTTACAACCGATTGTTTAGTAATCTATATTAGTGAATGTGAGGGACAGACAAGCGGACGCAACCCGCAAGACCAAAGCAGTCTAGACCGGACGCAAGCCACTAAACACACCATATAAGACATGAGAGTATCCATAAAATCACACAATCGAGTTTATCTATCTCGTATCGCCGCACAAATTGAATGTGACCATACAGAAGCAATCAATTATTTATTAATTGAACTGCGTAAAATCGGTTACTCATTCGGTGCAAATATTCCATCAATCCAGCAGTCCCAAATGATTAGTGATTCAGTCGTAAAAGTAGTATCTCAACCATTACCTACTATCCCTGACACTTTACCGCAAGAGGTAATGGAAGAAATTGACCCCATCATTGAACGCTTGATTAATTTAGGTGTTTGCAATGAGTTCTAAAAATCGAAGTACGGGAAAGTTTCTCACGCCTACCCGTACCCGATACCCCTAAAAACATCAACTGAAATTAAGGACATTTGTAATTATGCCACGGGCAAAAGAACACGGTTCATTAACAGGTTCCAAGCGTTACAAAGCAGAAAAAGAAGCTAAAGAAGCTAACAGCGTTGGGGCAAAGGCGAAAAAGCTAGCAGAGCAAGCGGGTGCGGTACTCTCCAAAGCACCTGAAGCGGTCGCCACTGCCACAACCGCAGTAAACAGCGCGGTCAACACAGCCACAACAACAGCCGCTAAAGTATCGGGCGCGGTCGCAGATACTACCCAACTAGCACAGGCTTATGGTGCTACAGGCTATCAGCGTGGTTATGCATCGGGTGCAATTACCCATAACACCGATGCTTACGGTGGTTTAGCCTTCCCTACTCAAAACTTTAACGGCATGATTCCTGGTGACTTACTCAACCCTCAAATTGAGTTACAAGCCACTGAGGAACAATTAACTAACGGTTTAGCCGTCTATGCGGGTGCTACACGCGCTCAACAGCTTTTACAAGCTGGATTTAAGTACATAGAGGAAATTGGTAAAACCAAACAACAATACCACAAAGCAGAACAGTCAATTATTAAAGCTGCTACTGAAGGCGTGAAAGTTCAACAAGAGATTGTAAGATTTGACCGTCAGAATATTGAATTAGACATCGATATTACCAAGCGGGAACAGTCAAACGAAAAGCTTAAACAAGAACAAATTAAGCTGACAGGGATGCAAAAAGAAACATCTCAAATAGTCTTGAAAATTGAAGCGCAAGAACGTAAGCGAGACGCTGAAGTTAGTAGTATTGACTCACAAACACAAGACATCATTCAGAAGTATCTAAAAGACTCAATCAACAACGCTCAATAAGTAAATAGGCGGGGATAATTCCCGCCAAATAATCACTACATTTTACAAGGATATTATCATGAGTCTTGACAACATCAAGAATAAATTCTATTACGTTTCATTCGGTTTGGGTATCGCTTCCACAGTTGCTTTATTTGTTCCAAACGACAACATTAAATCATTGAGTAAATTTGGTATAGGTGCAACTATTGCAACGTTGATTACTTCAGAAGTAACAACGGGTAAAGGTTACAGTGCTGTAAGAGAAGCTATTGAAAACACTGAAAAGACAGGTAAAAACACACGTAATGAGTTAGAAAATAAGTTATCTGAAATTGGATTAAAACAGTCTCAGCAAGAAAAGTTAATAGCGGAATTAGAAGCGTTAAAACCAATTAACGAACAATTACTACGGGAAATTAACAGGCTTAATTCTGATGTTGATTCTAAGCGGGAACAGTTGACCACAGTACAACATGAAGTCCAAAAACTAAAAAATTCATTGCATGAAGTTGGTACATTTTCAACATCACAAGCATTCGGAATTGTACAAAATACCTTTCGTACTGCGATGAAAAAATTAGAAGCACAAGTAAACTCACTACATCGTAATTATCCAGACTGTCAAGAAGATTTAGACGCGGTGTTACTTGAAATCGAGCGTATGCGGACTAGATTTTTAACTAAGCTAGAAGAATACTCACGCCTTGAAACATTTGAAGAATTGCTTGATGTAGGTTTAGAACTGCAAGAATTAATCATCAATCAATGTATTGATTTACGGGTGAAAGCTCAAACAATTGTTATCAGATTTTTAGATGATATTGTTAGGGAATCTGTACCATTTGCCGACTATGAAACCTACATTACAGACCTAACCAATAAAGCCGCACACGAGTTACACCAAGCGCAATTACAACGTGAGAACGATGTAAAATCAATCGCTCAAGAATGGGTAGTTTCTAACAATGGTCACAAAGAACGCTATGAAACCAATTACAGTGAATTGTTAGATACTGCCAAACAAGCTGTTAATCGATTAACAGAAGTTGAAACCAAATTAATGGAACTACAAAAACCATTAATGATGTTTGGTGAAAGTGTTTATGCTAACGCTGCTAACGCGATAGCCAACTATTACTATTCCCGCTATCAATACTTACTTGATTGCATTACTTGGGAAGAAACAGAAACAGGTTATAAAGTCTTATTTGCTATCCGTCGTAACCCTGGATTAACCGAAAAAGAACTGTATGCGGATAATTCACGGGAACAAGTAGCAGCATTCACCAATGCGCTACATGGTACATTACCTAGCTTTGACTTCAACCGCCAAAACTCTACAGTTACCCTAGATGTGACCTTACGCCGTGCAACTAAAAAGAATGAATTACCCAGAGGGGTTAAGACGGCTGAGAAGTTCCCCACTATTGTTGCCAAGTGGAAGCGGGTAAGAATCACCGGGGGTAGCGAGTCGGGCAAGTCTCCCACGGCTGAAAACATGATTGTGTGCATCCTACTCTCGCAAGGTGGAACAGTCGATTTTTACGACCCCATGCACGACAGTGTTAAGAACTACCGCACCATTCCCGCAGTTGGTAAGACTCACGATGATTCAATCCAGGGGTTGAAAAACTATGAAACCAAAATGGCAGCGTCCCCATCTGACAGGTTGTACTTGGCTTGGTTTGATGAAATTGACACCACTCTAGATAAAAATCCCAAGTCTGCCAGTGACCTGAAAGCAGTTCTCAAACAGTCATCACACAAAAATTCCGGGTTGGTTATCACAGGTCAAAACGCTAACGTTCGCAACCTTAAAGGCAACTTTGACCGCTCGGACATGAATAACTTTGTGTGTGTCCACATAGGCGATAACTACAAAGACGCGGTGAAAAATTCTAACCTCAGTGAGTCAGAGCAAGATGACCTCATGAAAAAGGGTGACGCGCTCAAAGATTGGTGCTTAAGCCAAAACGAGTCAAACGGGTTAACCACTGAAGACCCCGAAGCATACCGCTTTGCACTGGTATTAGAACCGAATAAAAAAGGTTACTACATTCTGTTACCTGACTTTGGGACTTACACCTATGACATGGTGAAGGTTGACAATCAAGCGGTTGAAACACCCGTTACTCAAATGGTTGAGAGTACCCCAATTGAAAGTATTAAGTGTCCCCATTGTGGTAGTAACGACCTACGGAAAAATGGCAAGGATAAAACCACAGGCAGACAGAAATACATTTGTAAGAATCTAGACTGCAAACACCATTTTTCTGAGTGACAGACCAACTTTGTATACAAGTAAAGTAGTGTGATTAAAAATACTATTGTACTGAACTTAATAGAAATTAACTAGAGTTTCTATTAGTAAATAGCTCTACAAACTATCAGTAAATTAAAACCTGTTTTCACCTGATGACAACCTGCATTACAGGTCATAGTCACTCCGTATAAGCTCAATCGCTTGTAGATAAAGGGTTTTAAACTCACCTGTTTTAACCTGTTTTTCGACCTGATTTAGACATAGTAGGGTTTACCTGTTTTACAGGTTTTTGCAGGTTTTCAGGTTTTTATTAATAGTTTGGTTTAGTCTCTAGCAAAATTTTTAAATTCAAATATTGCAGATATGGAAAAAATTAGAAGTCCTTAACCCAACACTTTAACCGTATAACCACGCTGTTACTAATTACACAATTGCCTTACTTGTATGTAGTACACGGAATAGTACATTAAAAAGGATTCGATTTTTAGGAGTTAAAACCATGTCACAACTTAACGGACTAGCGACCATAGCACCCGACCAAAGCACTGACTTAACAGTGGCAGAAACCAAGAAAACCAAAACACCCAAGACACCAGAATTATTTTTAGACGGTGGAAGCGCTAGAACCAAAAGTTATTTAGAAAAAGTATCTAGTTCCTATCAGTCAATCGTTAGGGTATTCCCCAAAGGTCACGAGTTACCCACTGGTTATTTAGGAGTTTTCAAAATTGGTGAGATTGGTTACGCCGTTGGTGAGAGTGCTTTGTCATTGTCAGGAGGCAAGCTTGAGGAGGGTTATGCTAACGACAATAAAATCAAGCTACTTCCCATCTGGATTATTGGAGCATTAACCACACATCCCAGTTTCTTGTTTAAACGAATGAAGTCAAAAGCAGATGTCATCAATATTGATATCAAACTTGCATTGCTATCACTCAGCAGTCACCGCAAAAAAGAAATTGAGAAAGCTATCAATGATATTCAGTTTGACTTTGACGAACGTAAGTTTAAGGTTAATGTTGTCAGCTATGCGCTTTACCCAGAGGGTTATGGTGCGGCTTGTGCAGCCAAACAGATGATTAAAGCTAACTTGGGTAAAGACACTAAATTTCACATCTTAGACTTAGGAGGCGGTACTCTGACACACACACCTTACAGCAACCTTAACGGCGTTCCCCGTGCTAGCAATCAAAATTCTGTATCGGGTGCGGGTGTTATGAGCATCACAGAATTTTTCGCCAAAGAAGCGTGTAAAGGCGATACAGGAGGTAACATCTATCATTTTTCAAGGCTTAAAGAAGCGCTCGAAGCATCCCAGATTATCAACGGGGAATACTCTGCCGAGATAATTTTAGGCGACACCACAAAAGAATTAGGCGAGCGTCTACACTCCGGTATGGACGTTTGGAGTAGAGAAATTATCGGGGTGCGGGAACTGCTTAGAGATATTCGCCAAATTTTACGGAAAGGTGAGGGCGTGTTTCTTACTGGGGGCGGTTTCAAAATCGAAGCTATCAGGCACTTTATCACCCAATACCTAGATAGTGACTTGGTGGTGTGTTTAGATAATCCTGAAGATGTCAACATTACGGGTATTCGTTGACTAAAGTCACCCCGTTCTGAACGACAGTTCATCATTTCTGAGGACAAAGCACCCCTAATTAGTGAGTTAGCCGCACGATTGGGAATTAGTGATTGGGAAATGATGAACCGTTTTATAGAAGACGGTCTAGCGCAATATACCGATGCGCTGCTATGTAGGGGTGGAATCGGTATTAAATAATAAAGAAGGCTGAAAATATAGATATGACAACATAGGATAAAAGACACTGAACTATAAGTTTACAGTGTCTTATAAAACAAGTTATTCATATTTTACTTTTGTTTTTAACTTAACTATTTAACCTCACTATGTAATTACAGGCATATCAAAAATATTGTATTATTCTAAATGTTTAATAGGAATTGCAGTAAGGTTTTCTAAACAACTCGCAACCTCTGTTCTGTGACAACGCTCTGGATTCATTTCGGCACACAATATTAAAATATTACTTTTTTGAGCTATTTCTGCAATTTCTTGTAAATCTTCATTCGCAGCTTTTTCATTTGCAGGAATCCAGTTTTTATTACCAGATGTATTACCTAAAGCTGTTTTTGAGATATATTTGATGTTGTTTTTTTGACAAATATCACTGATTTTTTCACCATACCATTGACGACTCCAAGCCCGTGGAATTGTTCTTACATCAATAACATATTCAATATTAAAAGTTTTTAAGTAATCTAAAAAAACATCGTAGTTCTTACGATTACCGTATCCAAATGTAAGGATATATCTATTTGAAATATCTGTAATATTCATTTGTCCTTACCTTTATGTTTTACTTGGTTTATTTCAACATTGGATAAAATATTCCAATAATCATAAAACTGTTTTTATGATTTTTCAAGTTACCTACTATAAAGTATAAATCTTTTTTTACTAAAAATTCATCCTCAAGCTTTTGTCGTACTTTTTCTAAGGCTTCTTTTTCTTGATTTTCTAGAGTTCTTTCATTTGATTTATCTCTACAGTTTCTATATAGTTGTTGAATTTCCCAGTCGCTTATTGTACACCTATGTTTGTCATCATCTTTAGAGATAAATTCATAACCAAAGCTATAAGGAATTTTATCTAACTGTATTGAAGGTTCAAACAAATCGCCTTGGTCTAAAATAGCTTGTTGTTTAGAACTCCATTCTCGCGCACTTGCTTTACAAAAGTATTTATTTATACTTTTGGGTTTAATAATTCCGAGTGATTTACCTTGTTCTTTAATTTCTCGAATAGATTTAAATTCTAATGGAAGAACTAAAGATTTTCGTTCTTCCCAATTTTTCTTTGTATCAATTTTTCGTACTATTTCAATAGAAGAATCATCAATCCGAAAACTTTCTTCTCTATAATCCTTATCATTCCTTTCTATTTTAGCACTTATAATAGACCATCTAGGGTACTTTTTATCAAAATCCAATTGACGAAAGCGAATAGGATAAATACGAATCCATTGTGTTGGTTTTTCATTGTCATCTAGTAAAATTCCGGCTGTACATACGGTTTCTCTATATTTTCTACTAATTGAAGGGTATGTTTTTGTTGCAATTAAAATTTTCTTTCTTTCCATAATTAAAATCTATAGATTAGAGAGTTTAGCTAAGTCAGATTTAAGTATACTATCAAAAATATTTCAACTTATTCATCTCAGTCGTAAGAACTTAAATTATCAGAACTAAACAAACCATACCCAATATTAAGAGTATAAATTTTAACAATAAGAAAAAGTACGTATCAAGAGTACAATCAAGAAATGCTGTAAGAAAATTAAGAGTTAACGGGGTGTAGCGGCGAAAGGTGAAAGTAAATCGACATGGACGCGCTAAGATTCTTACGCAGTCAGAAATACAGCAAATTTTCGCTCACGGGTTAACAAATGACCGAGATAGAGCGTTATTTGCTGTCTGCCTATTTAGTGCCTGTCGCATTCGGGAAGCAGTCACCCTACAAACTACGGATATTTACACCTCAAACGCCAAAGTTAGACCCCAATTAATAATCCGCAAAGCCAACACCAAGGGTAAACTAGCAACCCGCACCATACCCGTAATAGAAGATTTACGCCAAATATTGAGCAATTATTACCCTTCATCGGGTGAAATTTACCTGTTTCCCGGTCGCAGCGATGGACATATAAGCCACGACTCAGCCGCGAGAATATTACGTATGGCTTGTAAAGAAGTAGGCATAATTGGCGTAAGTACCCACAGCTTTAGACGTACTGCCCTAACCCAGATGAGTAACGCGGGTATCCCGTTGCGGGTGATTCAGGAATTAAGCGGACATCGAAATTTAGAACAGTTGCAGAAATACCTAGAAGTCAGTGAGGAGCAGGTATTAGGTGCGGCTGCAAGCTTGGCGATGTTGTCACCTGTGGGGGAAAATGTCGGGAAATATAGTTTAGACGACATTTCATTAAAAGGCACTAGTGTCCTAGAAAACCAGAAATAACTAAGCTGTACTTATTTTTTCTATGAGCAAGGTTTTTAATTCTTCTAATTCTTGCTCTGAACACTTTATTTCTAATTTCATAGAACTACTATTTACACCTCTACCAAATAATTCGATTCTAAACATTCTTTTATACGGTTCTGCTATAGTAAATCCAACAAAAGAACGATAAGAAGTAAATAAAAACTGTCTTGGCGTTCCTAAAGGAAGTCCATCAGTACCAATAAACTCAACAGTGCGAGGTTCGGGAATTGTATTGGAATCGTGAATAATTTCTATCCCGTATTCTGTAAAAATGAATGTTCTTCTATCGCTGATTTCTATTGGTCTAAATTCCAGTCGCATATACTAACTGTAAAAATATTGTTTAATCACTTTATCGGTTATGTAAACAATTAACAAAACGTTGGTAACACCCTCTTGAAAAAAATTTTTTAATCAACTTCAAACTTAGCTAACACTTATTTGAATAAATATTACCGTTATTACCTAGCGATATTTGGTGGATTTCAAAACAAACTTGCTACATACTCATCCAGGTCAGTACGCTTAACCCGCCAACTGCGACCAATCATTTTGGCTTTTAACTTCCCCTCATTAATGGCATCACGTAGAAATTCCCTAGAAAGTCCTGTTAGTGCTTGCGCTTCTGGAAGTGTCAGCAATAGCTTATCGGCTATCGGTACACTTGGCTGAGTATCGGTTTTACCTAGCAATGCTTCAATGATTGATGACAGTTTCTCAATTACCCCAATCTCGCCAAATTCCGCAATCTCGCCAGAGTAAAGCACAGGTTTATCTGTTTGGTGCTGTAGGTCTGTCGCTATTTGGCGAGATTCGATAGCAGGTTTAATTGTGGGCTGGTTGAGTTCTGCCTTAAAAGCTTCTAGTTCTGATTGGTCAAAGTTAGCGGTAGGACGGGTTTTACCTTTTTCATATTTGACACTGATTTTACCTTGCTGTACATAACGCTCTAAGGCACGGACGCTAACACCTAGAAAATCAGCCGCTTCCTGTTTATTCATAATTCAACCTCGCCAAATATCGCCAAATATCGAACCTCGCCAAATACTATCAAATCATTGGCGAATTTTGGCACATCGGTCAAATCATAGATATTTATCTATAATTGATAATTAAATATCACTTATAAATTATCATTGATATTATTGACTTAAAATATCAATGATAATATCATGGGTATATCCCAAGCAAAAGGAAACACACCCATGTCTAAATCAATTGTATCAATCCCCAAACCTGAAGAGTTTTTTAACCAAGTAATCTCACTCAATGACAAATTAGCTGTCCATCAAGCTTGTAACGCGCTACTAGATGAACTGACCAAACATTACACGGTCGCCACAATCTCTAAAAAACTCACCGGATACAAAAAACTTTTCTACACCTACCAGCACACCAACGGGGAACTTAACGAGACTGTAGAAACCAAAAACGGTACAAACACTCAACACATAGCAGCACGCCTGTTAACTCTCTCAGATGAACAAAAACAAGCTCTAGGGGTTGACCGCAATGAACGCGATAACGCCCGTGCTGGATTTAATGAAGAGGGAGATATCAGAGAAGTTGAAAAACCTGCAATTGATATCACCACAGTTGTTAAAAAGTCTCTTGAGTGCTTAGGCAGTGTTGACCCTCACACCATTGGAGCAGGAATCATAAACCTCACTGGGTTACGCGCTAACGAGCAAAATATGCCAGCAAGAGAGTACCCCAACTGGGAATTGATTATTGACCGCGATATGGTTGTAATCGATGAATTTGTCATCGGGTTTAAAGGTATTAGCAAAAAATCAAATCCTGCGGACGCGCAAGCCTACCACACCCGCGCTACACTCGCACCCGCGCAAATGATTGTAGATGCCCAAAAACGGTTTCTATCTTGCAAAGCCGTTCAATCAATCCCTACCGATTATGAGAAATATCGTAAGGGATTTATGGATACTTTTTGTAATAGATATAGCGAGTTATTTGGACGCGACTTGTCAACCATTGAAGCGTACAACGATGATGGACAATTAATTGATGCAAACGGTACACCCCATAAGGGTAGGGCGTTCTACGCTTGTGCGTTAAGAGCTATTCTGAAGGCTAAAAACTTTTCTGATAGTGCCAGTAACAAATATATTCAACTGTGTTTAGCGCATGAAAATACAGGCATAACTATCAAGTATTTAGGTCGTTACGACGAAAAAGATTTTATTAACCCCATAGATGCAAATATTCCTACTAACATTAAAGGACTTGGAAAAATGACCACCGCAGTAATTGAACAAGCTACACCAGCACCCGTAACCGAAAAAGCACCCGTAACCGAAAAAGCACCCGCAAAAACTACCACTGAAAAAACACCAAAAACTAAGAAAGCACCAAAAAACACTTTTGATATTGATGCTTTTATCAGTGGTTTAGATGCTGATTTACAAGTTAAGTTTGGCGAGTTAATGAACTCAGAATCAAGTTTAACTAACGCCGTTTTAGCTCTAATCAATACTGCAAAACAAAAAAGTCAAGCTACAGAAATTAACGCAAAAAAGAAAACTGTCAGTGATGAAGTTGGTGAGATTGTAAAAGCAATCATGACCTATAACAACGAACAAACCTTAAATACTAATCGAGTAGTCCCAACTTATTCACTAATCAACAAAGTTAGTGAACGGTGTTTAAGTAAAACAATAGCTAAAGTAACTGTTGATAATTGGGTAACTGCAAACACTGACAGCTTACACAAGGAATTAGAAGTCTTAGAAATACCTGGCGGATTATATAACTCTATGTGGAATGGTAAAAACCACAGAAAAACAATGGATACAGTTATAGAATCGGTAATAACAGTATTCAATAGAGGTTAACTTACCCCGTGGCTACTTTAGGATGTGGCTGCAAAATCTGTAAAGCTAATTTAGGTGAACGGGAGCATCCCAATTTGGCAAAAATAAGCGAAGAAACATTATTCGCGAGGTTCCATCGCGAATAATGTGGGAATTCAATCTTGTGGCTCTTCCTCTTCTTGCTCAGATCCAGAACTAATATCTAGTAGACAATCATCAAGTGCATGAATTATTCTCTGTATCTCATCCCAAACAGAGCGTCTAAAAGCAGACATGACTGCATCAAGATGTTCTTGAGTACCAGCTTTGCCTAAATGCTTGTATTTACTCAGCTTTGATGATGTTGCACATTGGAAGTATGGAGTAGGAACTTGTAATTTATAGTACCAATATTTCTTGAGATTTTGCCGGACTTGGTAACGCGCTACCCAAGCACCAGATGGAGCTAGATTACCCTGTTTTAATAAAAGTGCTTGTTGTTTTTCTAAGGCTGTAATCGCCTTTTTAATCCGCTCAAATCGAGCTATCTTGTCAAGTTCCGTATCGTTGGCTTTTGGTCTAGGCATACAAAGACACACAAAACTATTCGCGATGATAGCTCGCGAAGAACAAGCTTGTTTCTTTTTGTGCGATTTATTTTAGATTACATCAGCTGGGGGCCAGTTTGCCATTTAGATAGGCACAACGTAAAGAAAGCATATATGGTATATTTTCATACTTCCACTGCGCTCCAACTATTTGTAGTCGCTTATCGATCTGTTTAACAGCTGACTCTACTGCTCCAGAACCAATCGAGCTTAATTCTTCTGCCTGAAAGTACATATAATTGACCAAACGATGTCTGTGTTTGCGTAAATAGTTTGTAAATTGAGTCACTCCTACATATTTAGTTTTGTTGAGCTTGGTAATTGCTTGTTCGACTTGTCCATACCAAAGTTCAGCTTCAATGTCTACGAGAAATTTTTTATCAGCCTGTATTTTATACAGGTTTTCTTTCAAATGAT
>JAHHHB010000116.1 GCA_019359545.1 Desmonostoc geniculatum HA4340-LM1
GCTTGTATTCGAGGGCGAGAGCTACCGAATGAAGCACGCGCTCATGAAAGAACGGTAAAAATTCCCCACGACGATGATGGGGAAAAATGCACGATTTTTTTGGGGATTTTTGCTTGACGAAATACAGCAATGAATTGGAACTTCAGTTCTTTTCTTTGCTGAAGATGTGCATAGCCTTTTTTAGAATCTCGATCTCCTCCAGGAGATCCGCGTTCGCTTTCGTTAGGCTTTCAATTTGACGATCCTTATCCCGCACGACTTCTGGTGTGAGGAGTGGCTCATTCTCAAACTTACGATGTTTCGCCATCCACTGCTGCAACGTGCCGAGTGGAATGTTGAGCTCCTCCGCGATCTGTGGAAGAGACTTCGTTTGTTCCTGAATGAATTTCACAGTCTTCAATTTAAACTCATCGTTATACCGTTGGCGTGTTTCTCCCATCGTGAACACCTCACCCTATTTATTAAGATTATTATCTGTTCAACGTTATGAGGTGTCCACTTTTTATTCTAAGTCCATATGTTGGATTATATGCCCCAGATAAATTATTGATTGGCAGAGACACTCTCTCCTTGTGCCATGAGCTGCTATTATTGGAATGCTTGAAAAATAAGGGCCGCGAAATCGCCAAGACCATTAGGGCTTTCGCGGCAGGACCGCACATCATAATAGCGCTAACCGGGCGCAGGCAGGCTTAATTGGGAGGATAATGGGCAAGTATACGCATATGTGTCGTGGCCGATGGGAGGTGTGTGGTTATGTCATCAGCAGTTAGGGGAGCACTTCGTATTTTACATCGCGACCTAGCGTACCTGAAGGAGTATGTTAATGTTAATTATGAGAGGCTCCGCTAATTTGAATATTTTGGTGCTCAATGACTCACTGTCCTCTTCACCGGAGCATTAATTCCGCACCCAGGCAGCAAACTGGCTGGGTTAAACCAAGCTTTGAGACTTACTCACGAATTGCGTGAACACGAATCAGCTTATCGGATCCAGTGATCCCTTAACTGAGAAGCTTGAATCACCCAACAGATATTGTAGCCGTAATCGCGTTATGGTGTGTACTGAAGGTTATTCGTTTGAAGTAGAAGATGGATAGATTTATAAGTCGCGGCTAGGAGTTTTAATTATCAATTATATGTCTCAGTGTATTGAATATTTTTGCTTTATATCGTCTGTTAGCTTTTCTAGGGTAGAATCTATAATGATATATGACAAATCGCAGATCTCCTCTATATCATTATAATTATGACTAGTTAGTAAAACTGTACTTCCGTTATCTCTTAATTTTTTTATTATATCTTTAACTTCTCCATATGATTTTGCATCTAATGCATTAAAAGGCTCGTCAAGAATAATTAAATTCTGCCCTTCCATTATCGCTTGAGCGATTCCAAGTTTCTGTTTCATTCCCATTGAGTAATTTCTGACTTTTGTTTTGTTATCAGGATCTAGTCCTACAAGTTCCATAGTATTTCTAATCATTTCAGAATCAATTTTGCCTTTAATATTGGCTAAGAAACTTAAGTTATTAAAGCCATCATAAACGTCTATATATCCTGGCTTGTCAATTAATATACCCGTTTCGTCAGGAAAATCAAAATCTTCTCCCAGTTTAGAGCCTTTTATATAAACCTCACCTTGATCAGGCTTAATTAGCCCTACAATTAATTTAAATAATACTGATTTCCCACTACCATTTGAGCCTACAAATCCAATTGCGCAACCTTTAGGTATCTTTAAGTTAATTTCTTTGAGTATGATTCTACCCTTAAACGATTTTGAAACATTCATTAATTCAATCTCATTTTGCGAATTTAACATATGACCAACTCCTATCCAATAATCTTTTTAGATAATCCCCATCTAAGAACTAAAAATAGTATGATACTATATAAGATAAGTAAAGTAATGGCCTCATAAAAACCCAACACATTCCCACCAACAATCTGATAGATCCTTGTTAAAGAAGACATTCCAGTTGGTATATATTTTACAACTTCACCTTTGAATAACGTCGATATATATAAACATAAAAGTAGAATTAACCCGTATGTAGCTCCACGTGTTAGACAAAACATTATAATCAATATTAAAGCACTAACGAATAACTCAAGGACTTTGCTTATTAGTATCATAATAATTAATTCAATTAAAGGGACTTTCGGTATTCCTAAATCATTGAAGAATTCATTAAAATGAAGATAGCCAGACATCTCTATGCCAAAAACCCAAGATACAATTAGTACTAAGGATATTGTTAAGAGCGAGTATGTAAACATTAATGTCAGAGAAGTATTTAGCAAAGAATATAACCATTTCTTTCTCGATTTTACTCTTATTGATACGATAGAACTGCTATTAATGTTTTCTTTCTCTAAAAAACAGCCAAGTATATATAATGGCAATCCATTTAACAATAAAAGTTTGATAAATTCAAATAGATTTAAAACTCCCGTTCCATGGCCGACGAATAAAAGGATTAGAAAGTCGCTCGTTGTTATCTTTTGTACATCTACAAAAGTGGAGATGATTAGTACAGAAAGCAACGAAAAAGATAGAAGAAAACTTTTCTTACTAAACATATTAGTGATCATCCAAATTACAACACTACCTTTATATTTTAGAGATATATAAAACTGATGTTTTAAACTCCAAAATTTTTTTATTCCTATTAAAAGAGTGGTTATAAATACCACTTCGAAAACAAGTAAAAAATAAATATTATATTCAATTCCGTGATGTAATAAGATGAACTTATTAATGAAAAAAAACGGAATGAAATTATCAAAATCCGTGTGAATGCTTAATATCATAGATAAATAAAGAATTGCACTAAAGAATAACACAAATTTGTTGTTGAAAAATATATTTGCAGAAAATATAAGCAGTGATAAGAAGGCTAGCCCCGAAATTAAATATACTACAACTAGGATTATTGATAGGAATGGATTATTAATTCCGAATTGAATAGCATCGAAAATAAGCTCTCGATTGTGGTTCGTTGGGAACGGATTTGTGAAATTATTTGAATATGGTAACCCAACTGCAGCGCATAAAGCTATGACAACATGCACAGATATGTTTATTCCAGCTGCAAACAGAAATGAAACATATGAAGTAGTTGAATACTTGAGATAAGAACCTGTCCTAATCAAAACTAAATCATTTTCATTTTTGACAACGGTTAGAATATAAATAATGTATGCAGGTATTAAAACGAATATCATATAATACTGGTCTGTTAACACCATTGCAACAAAGTCCCAATAATACAAAGTATAATCCACTAACTGAATCTTTAAATAGATCATATAAATAGAGTATATTAAAAGTACTAATAGGTACTTCAAACTCAACAGGACATTGATATTACGTATCAATATGCTTCTATTAATCAATGCTACACAACTCCCCGTGTAACTCAACATTTTCATTTAGGTCTTAAAGACAGTTTCATTTTTTGGTATCACCATTACCAATATTAAAAACATAATTAATAGACACAGTATTAATGGACCTACAATTAACCTATCTACGGAAATAGCACTGGCTGTTAATGTGTTCAGATCAAAAGAGGTCACTAATCTGAAATAAGGAACATTCAATATAGAAAGAGTAAAGTTCTCAAGAATCGCATAGATAAATGGACCAGTTAAAATAACAAGTAAATTATTAACTATTAGTGAAAGAACAAAACCGAATGTTGCAATTAAAAAACCAATAATTCCTTTCCACAAACTCAATACTAATCCATATTGTAAAGGAAAGTTAACAAAATAGTGGCCTGCAAAATTTTTCAAAGCATAGTCGTTTACTGTTGGAAGTTTTTCCGGAACTATAAACAAGCTAAAGAAGAGGCTTGTTATTGAAACAAGAAAAACAATTAATCCACCGCCAAAACTTGTAATCAACCATTTAGTTAATAAATATTTCTTCTTACTCGTTCTTAACAATGAATAAATAATAAAGCTATCCTTTCTTTCATAAAACATGAGCCAACAAATTGGCAATGTGGCGAAAAGTGGATATAGAAGAGAAAACGTTTCTCCGGATTGCACCCAAATCTCAATATTGTAATTATAATGATATCCTGACAAAACAAAGTTCACTGACAGCAAACCATATATAACTCCAATTATTACTGATATAAGGTATGTATATTTAATTTTGTTTAATTCAACCTTTATTAATCTCAGCATTACATCCCCTCCTAACTATACTTTACCATAAATAGAGCACTTGTGACACAAATGTCCAAGTGCTCATATTGTTATTAACTAACCTAGCTTTAGTTGCTTGACCAAGTGCCAGTAACTTGGACATCCACTGTGGTAGTAAGGTCATTAGAGAAATGAACTCTTACAGTTGAACCCCCATTTTGCGCGGGGTCTCCGTCTAAATAATAGATATAACCACCAGAAACATTTCTTGTCCAATCACCATTACCTGAGCCACTCGATAATTGCTGCCTAGCGTCAACTTCGTAACCACCGCCAACAGTCCATGAGTTTAATTGTGCAGCTGCTCCCATAGTATCCTTGATTTGTGTTCCAGAATAACCATTACCATTAAAAGCTCCTACTGTTGTACTGTAGTTTGACCAGCCTGTTCCAGCAAAAGCATTAGCAGTTGCGACTAAGGTGATGGCTCCAACGATGGCTAAAATCTTTTTTTTCATGGTCATTAGCTCCTTATAAAATAGTAAATTAAAACTTAAAATGATGCAGAAATTACTCCCAAAACCTCCTGTCCCTATTTAATACAAAATTTGTTTGATGCAAAAACATGCTATCATAACATGAAATAAAATGTCAATATATCTCTCTTATGTACTTTGTATACTTCTATATTTATTTGGCATATTGATAAAATGAAAGACTGTTTGAAAATACAATTATTGAAAATAAAAGGAACTAGGGTGGGCCTAGCATATGCATGAAAATACCATCGTCTAATGAAGTGCACCTCTTAGAATTAACATTCTATGATGTCCTTGAATATGAAGTTAGAACTATCCAATTAAATCGTGGGTGGATTAATGAGTAATGTTCGGGAGAATATTAAAAAGTTATGAAAGGAAATTGAAGTAACACAAGTTGAGTTTTCAGACCATATCGGTGCAGCACTAAGGTTATTTAGTGTTATCTGAACAGGTATTGCAATCAGTCAAGCCCTTACGCGAAAGAAAATCTCTCAGGTTCAAAATCCTGAAAGAATTTTAAATGCTACACTAACTAATGCCGGACTTATTGCATCATCTAACGCAACTCGGGCTCGTAACCTACACAATTCGTTACGCTGCTCATTCGTACATTAAATCCACTGGTCGATAAAATAGATGGTAGTGCCTTGCGTCAAAGTGGCATTTGCGGCTGTTATCATTGAGGGCAAAGTGAGGATGCCGTAGTTATAATGTTATGTGCACTTTAGGCATATACCGATATCGAGTATGAAGAGGGAGGTGAGTTGGACTTGATATAGGCAGCATTTCTGATGGGGATATCTCTTGCGTAGTATATCAATGGGGATTAAAAAGATGACTCCTGTGCAGTACAGGAATCATCTATTGTTGATAGCTGATCTTTCTTTTTTAAGTCTCATTGATGTAGCCGGTCTAATCGGCGCCGCGGCGCTCGTGCACTGCAGTTACTAACCCTAGAATATATCTCTATGCAATATAGGATGAAGGAAGTTTTTCACGAAATCATTTAATGAAAGAGCAGAAATTTTTGGGATGAAAAAATAGATGCATTAGTTTTTGAACAGAGAAGTACGCTAACGGGAGTATATAATTCAATCAGAACAGGGAGCAGGCCGCTGCGTCGCTGCTCCCTGTTCCATTGATGTAACGGGCAATTATAGGAAAAATGAACTATGACGTGGTATATGGTCATTGAGGATTACAAAGCTAACGATGATTCACAGTGACAAATTGAAGTGAATATTACTAGAGTTATTGTATAATTTATATAACTTTAAATAGGGGGCAAGATTCAAGTGATACTCAAAGAATTTCTAAAAAGTATGAAACGACAGGATTAAGTGAAAAGAGAACTTGAGAAAGCTTATGGGTTACCTGTAATGAGTCTTCAGTTTATCCCATTATCAATAAACCATTTTGCCATCGAGTTTACAACTTTAAGGGGGAAGGCTTACGTGGTACCAATATATAAAAAGTTAGCCAATAATACAGCAACATTGCAATACAGAGATGTGACCCCGGCAGAAAAGGGAATTATAAATAATTACCTTGAAAAGAAATGAGAACGAAAGATATGAACAAAAATTATTGAGTTGTAGTAGTTATGGCGCTAACGAGGAATCTTAGTTCAATGATACAGCGACAGTCTTGGACTTTATATTCTCGTCCTTGGCTGTCGCTATTTCTATTTCTGAGGGAAGTCTAAAACTCTTATTTTCTGAAGTCAAACTATGTTACCAACATTTTTGTTACTTGGACTTAGGAATTAAGGATTCACAAGAAGCTAACCAGCACAAGGAACTAGGTATCTACAGATTTAGTCAATATAGCCTGTAATCAAGTTTCCATGGTTAATTAGACATCGAAAAACTAAATAATTAACTTTTTGAACTATATACCGATGTAAGTATTGTGAAGTATTTACTTAAGAATTCAATTGGTTTGTTAAATTTTTAAGTGGTGGTTTGTATTAGTATAAGTAATGGATAAATAAAAGAGGGGGATATCCTAATATGCAGCTTCTACAAAAGTTTAATGAATTACCTATCGCAATACTTATTCTTGCCGGTATTTCCATTTTCCCAGTCGCACGTGCATATATTCTAGCATTAAGTAAAACGGGGTTTGATGAATTACATCATACAAAGATTATAATATGTGGCAGAAATTTTTGAAGAGAGTAATAAGTGTGATATTCTTTAACCTTTTTGTCTTTCTTGGTTCAATCTTAATGAAAATTAATTCCAGTACAAATCAAGAAACGAATAATGGGAATGCTTTTGGAACAGCTTTGTTAGTATTAGTTTTATTTGTATTGACCGTGTGGTTTGTGACAGGGTTGTTTCTGATGGTTATGGGATTGATTTTCTCGCTTTTTAAAAAAACATCTATAAAAAAAAGAACAAGAAAAATATTTATGTTGCTCATACCAGGTCATGGCATTATTACTCTCTATATATATTTGATTCTTGTTCTTTTTTATTTCTCAGAATATTTCAGTTTCAAGACGGTCGGCTATATAGAAGGCACTGTTTTAATCTTAGGTTTAATGACTGTACCATTACTTCTATATTATTTTTATTTCGAGATTCTTCCTAAGGAATTACTAATCTCTAATAAAATTAAAAACCATTATCAACTAATCATTCCTTCCGATTTGGAACAAAGTTCAATACGGAGCAAAGGGCTAATTATTCTTTATAGCCTAGATTCCAAAAACTTTGTTCTTTGTGAGAAGGAGTACCTGAAATCTAAAGATGAACTATATATTTACGATAAGGAGAAAGATAAGTTTTATTGCTTTTTAAAAATTAAAGTTCTTAATGATTAAGCCATAATGGGAAATAAAATGGAACTAGTTCAATTATTCAATTAATAAGAAAAGGGATCAGATCTGTAATGAAAATCTGTCCCTTTAAAGTGGATTTAGTTAAGAATACCATATATGAATTTTATGAAAAACCTGATTATGCTTAATGTCATTCAATAGCATTTGATCATTTTCAATTCTGTCTCGAGCTATAATTACTCTATTTGCTTTCATTTCAAAATGATTATCATCATCATCAGATAGCTTGTAAGCGACCCGAGAAATTACCTTAAGATCTTTATCAAATACTTTCATTTCTCCTGTGGAGTTTCCATGAAGTTTACCCCAAACTAATTCAGGTAAGGAGCTACTTACTCTGAAAAAATACTTGGAGGATAATTCCGTAGAATTTGTGAGTATACCCCAGAAGGATATGATTAAATTTTTATCCTTATCGTAAAGCTTGATAATAAATCTATAATTAATCATGCTAATTGGTATTATGAAAAGGCATTCATAGCTTGGAGAATTAAATGGAGGGTTCTTATGTAATCCAAGTATAGGAGCATTTTTAATTATTATTTCATCGATATCACTGCCGTTATGGTTGACCAAAAAATCTAAATCGCATAAATTCTGTGCTTTTGGCAGGTATCCTTTATTGAGTGGATTTTTAGAAAATCTAATTTGGTTTAGCGCGATAGTTAAGGTTAAAAGAAGACTACATAAAATAATATAAAATGCATAAATTCCAAAGTTTATAACTGAAGGAACTGAAAAATCTAGACTAAAAGAGAATTTAAAGTTTGTATAAAAACCAACGGCTATTCCCCAAATATAAATGGTGAATAAAGTGACAATAAAGTAGACCCAATAAAGCATTGAGATAAAATTGTCCCCAGATGTGTTACTTTGATAATTTAATAGTGTCTGACGAATATCACTTAGGCTAATTGTGTATGGGCGCAGAAGTAGGCTAAGGTCTTTTGAGGCGGCAATCAGTTTATTCTCGTACATGTAACCAATAAACAATGCGAAGAATGATATTAATGCCATTATTCCAGCAAAAATCCAACTTAGAAGTTCCACCTGGTCTTTTAGAGTTGAATAAATATCGGGGGAATAGGTTTCGTTAAAGTTGGTAAGTAACAACATTATAATAGGAAGAAGCACGTAAAACAGTGAAATCCATTTACGCATGGTTAAGTGATAACCCCTTAACTACATTTTTTAAGACTGAATTGATTTCGACTTCTTTAATCGTGTCAGGAAATGTGATGACAGAGGCAGTGTCTATATAAAATACAATGGTATCATTCATTACAAAAGTAAGATTTGTAACCAAATTCGTTTTGAAAAACTCTATGTACTCGTCTTTATTAATATTTTTTAAATTTATCTTTTTAATTTCTCTATCGTCAGAAGGTGTAGGATTTCTTTTAACGTGTATACTAGTTAATTTTGCAAACCAATCGTTATCCAATAAATGATTTTCTTTCCAATATTCAAATGAACTTAATCGCTCAAAGGATGAGGGTAGATAGTTGTACAAACTTTTCACTACATGAGCGACAGCACTTTCAGAGTTTGAAAATGTACAAAGGATATTTTCATTTAAAAAGTACCAGCTTGATACATTTGACTGATTTCTATGGTTATACTTGTCTCTAATTCTAACCAAGTCAATCCATGAATAATTAATTTCAACCAAGTTTTCATTCTTTTGTTCAATGACAATTTCCTCGAATGCAGACGAAGACTTGAGCCCAGTGAAATCCATTGGCGCAGAGACCAGGTTAAACTTATATAATATACAATCTTCTACCCATGACAACACTGAACTCACCCTTCCTAATCGATAGTTTCAGTTTCGCTTAATGGTTCAATATAATCCTCTTCATCTAGAGGCAAGTTTCTCGAAAATCCGGTCGCTTCCAACAACTTTTCCAGGTTATAATCGATCCCATCAAATCCAATGGAGTCTAAGATCGTTTGATTTTGTATTACAAATTCCCGTAGATGTTCTAAGGTAGTATCGTCTAGTTCCTCAAAATTAGGGAAGAGGTCAACAAGTATCTTTATGCTTTGTAAAGTGCTGTTTTGAATAGCACGGTGTATTAGCTGATCTCTATTTAGATATTTTTGTGCAATCGTGTCTAACTGATTTTTCGTTTCGGTGAGATTTGCAATTCCAAATGCACACATATCAATGTATTCACTTTGGATAATTCCCATTGCTTCAAAACGAAGATCTTCATCATCTGTTTCAGTTATTACTATTTTAAGAATATCATTTTTTGGACCTTTTAAGTAAACTTTAGTGGAGAAATCCACTCCATTGAAGGTCATATCCGTACTGAAAGAAATAATGTCACTCCCAGTTGTTATATACTCACACGCTAACTGAGAAGAGCGCAAAGCTTGGCCTCCAATTGCTACATCCCGGATGCCATCTTTTTTTGCTCTGCTGCCTAAGTTGAATTTAATTTCTTTAAAAGTAGAAGTAATTCCATTCTTCAACAAGCGGTAGCTAAGGAAATCCAATACGAGAGCCGTCTTGAAGCTGACACCGCCAATTTCATTTACTTGATTTGGAAACTCTTTTAGAGAATAGGATTGAATCGGCCACGAGAACTCTTGAGAAATAAAAGCGAATAATGTTTCCTGCACTTGATGATTACCATTATATATGGTAACGACTCGTTTTGTTAAGTCAAGTGTTACTTTAGATGTGTAAACAGCAGTGAGCTCTGTGATATTAAAGGCGCCTGCTTCCCAAATATGGTCGTATTCTTTAAGTCGGAAATCAAATTGCAACTTATCGTTTTCTACAGTCAATTGGGTTGAGAGTAAGAATGTTTCTTTAAATTTTAAATTGTTAATTGTGTACTTTTCCATGATTGTATCGTTGTTAAGACCTTGGAGAAAGTTTAGGTTTGCAACTCGATACGTATATGCAGGTAAGCCTTTATTCTTTCTCATAACAGCCATTTGTACGAAGTCTTCAACCTCTTCTGGGCGAATTAATGCGGCTAGATCTATAAAACGGTCTTTAATTTCTTCCTTGTTTTTAGGCTTTTTACTCGGAACCCACCCTGTCTTTTCGAAAATAATTTCGACTGCATTATCTTTTGGAATTCTGTTTAAAACACGAAGAAGTACGCCTTTTAAGTCGAGCATAATATCCCCCTCTGTTTACAATAATAGTATTTTCCATTCCAACTCATCATTATTACATCGTTTAGCGAAATTGTCCAGAACTTTATAATTTGCAAGGTGTAATCAACGTGTTGCCCCAATTATACTTAGTTCTCAAAAGGCTTACTCATTCCGCCTTTATACATAAATGATGCCTATATCTAGCTATCCGCCGCGTCGTTGTGTTAGCTCAAAGAGTTACGTCTGAAACTCACCTTTGGAACGCATTGTACTCTCTAATTAACAAATTTGAGATGTCGAATATCTACGGTCAACTCGTAGTAATCTTTGTTGTATTGAATCACCTTATTTTTTTACGTTTAGGAAAACACCAAACTCGGTATGCAAACTACCCGCCTTGGACCTTAACGTGATATGGAAAATATTTTCCGGATCTAGTCATAAATTTAGGTCGAGCTCACTCTATAGCTCGACCTATTTGTCATTGTTAAATTTAATGGGCACTGAGGAAAGAAAATCGTATGTAGAAAGAAAATTACATCAGCACCATTAACTCACCATTAATATTTGAATGATAATAATTTATTATGTAAATATCGATAAAATAATAATTTGGAGGGGAAAGGGAATGATGTATTTTATAGGAGTAGCTAATATAACTTTCAACGGAATTGCATATGGCTACTCCCGAATGTATTCAAACACCAGGGCCTTAAAGGGAAAGTGCTTTAGTTGTCCATGCAATATTGGAAAAGAAGTGATCGTTTTATATCATCTGGAGGACGATATTTCAATTACTTATTTAGAAGATAATAAGGCACCAGATGTTTTTTGCCGAGAAAGTAGTTACAAGCTCTTTGAAGGATTAAAACTTATTAATTGCTATCGTGCTCACGATTGTATAAATGATGCAAGGAAGGACTATACCAAAGCAGGAAATAACATTCTTTCTAAAGGGAATGTTCAAAAATGAATTATCGTCATTTTCCGAGTTGGAGTGAGGAATTATCGCCACTTAGTCATAGTGTCACACGGCTATTTTCACTGGAGTCTGTCGGCCGTGGAAGTTGTTATGTGGAAAGCCTTTCGGGCTTTATCTCAAGATTAGCAGTTGAGCATTGCACGACAACCGGTAGGTTATTCTCAGATGTATTCACCATTTATCTGGACAAGTATTATTTAACCGAAATTGTTAAAAGAGGTGGGAATGGTTTTTTTGATTCAGCCCACATGATTAACGGTAATGCGCTTACGGCGGAGCAATTTGCAAACATGTTAAGTAGTTTAACGGGAGTTGGAGGACTCACTGATTCTACACTGCTTCGTTTTAGTGACATTATTCCTCAACGTGGCCTACTCAAGAAGTATAAGGCATGGTGCGGGGATTGTTACAGTGAAATGAAGCAATCAAAAACAGGCATCGTATTTGAGCCTCTGATATGGCAACTTGGAGTGGTAAGCATATGTAATAAGCATAATCGTGTGTTATTAGACCGTTGTCCTGCTTGTTTCAAGACCAGCTTAGTATTGGACCGACGAAGTATTCCGGGATATTGTCCTCGGTGCAATGCATGGTTGGGAACAGTTAGCGGCATTAGCGCAGAAGGTGATTTTGAAGCTCTAATGATAGGTTGGATGATTCAGCGTCTTCTTGAATATGATATGCCTCTAAAAAGGGAGGGGATTGCTGCGTCGTTATCTCGAATTGTATCTTGCTGTAATACCAATTTGACTGAGTTAGCGCGAAAACTGGATGTTCCTAAAACAACATTTTGGACATGGGCTAACGGAAAAAATCTCCCGTCAATTATTGAGGTTATTCGTATTTGCAATAAATTTAGCATAGACATTGTTGATTTTTATAGGGGATTACCTAATGAAGGTCATTCCCCGGTTATTTTCGGGAAGCGAAAGAAGAAAATTAACTTAAAACTAACTACTCGACCACTCTATGAGATTCATCAGATAGCAAAAAGTATTGTGGCGGATCGTTCGAATGGACACATGCATGTCCAAGCCATGGCAGATTCATTAGATTGCAACAAAAAAACATTATATAATCACTTTCCTGCATTGTGTAAAGCACAATCGGTCAAAAGACTGTTGTTTCTAAAAAAGAAAATAAGGAAACGAATTGAACAGCTGCAATATGAAGTTGATAATGCGTATTATGGCATTTATCGTCTTAGCTTGCCCACAAAGAGAAGGTTAGAAGGATATTTGAGAAGACCATGTGTATTTCGAGAAAAGGATATTCGAGATCACTATTATAAATTGAGATCAGGAGGTGGGTCATGAATGAACTGATCATGGAAGTAGAAGAAATAATCAGAGTACAGCAGTATCTGATTAAGCGAAATGAACTTAGTCATGAATTTCTGTATACGAGCGAATATGATCACTTCATTCAGCTTGCTCATCTGTATAAAACACTGGAGGTATGGGAAGATTGCCATAAATTGATGTTGAAATATTTGAAGAAACGCGAGGTTCCCATCGGATCTTATAGTGGGAGCGTAATAGAGCAAATGTTTAAAGTGAATAGGCATGAGGGAATTTCAATCAAAACACAAGAAAAAATAGTTGAATATATTAAGACTTTAGAGTGGCAACTTGAAGGAGCACTTTACAATAAAAATGAAGTCAAACAGATTTTGTGAAAGAGAGGAGGCGTGTGAGCTGAACGAATTTCCATACTATGATTTTGAAAAATCCGTGTTTTTTACTGATGGTGTAGAAGAAATATTAGTACAGAAGTTTGATCACAAGAATACGGCTAAGAATGTAAGTACACTGCTCAATAAAGTGTATGGTCAAGGATATCAAGACGGGCTTAATGCCTCATTGAATGGAAAATATAAAGAATTAGTTGATCAATAAAGATGCTTACTATACAAAATCGAAAAGTAAAGTAGTTTGTGTATCAACATCTGGGGCCTCCACAGGCAACAAAAAATAGGGTATTCTCGGAATTGCTGAGATCACCAAGGTGGAGTCCTACTCGATCACTGAGTAATGGTCGAGCTATTTTCTATGATTATTAGGGTAATGCAGGTTCTAGACGAATTCCATTGTAAACGACGTAAAGGACATCTGATAGTTAACTTTCGTAGTTGGAGGAATAGAATTGATTATAGAAAAATTGTCTGCAAAATTCGGAAGAAAATCCACTTCATTAAATCGTGCCTGGAAATATTGTGAGGGTAAGGTCCCTGTAAATGTCATTCAAAAGGTGAGTAAGCGAATAGAAGTGAAAAAAACAAAGGAAATATCTATATTATTTGTGGGACCGACCGTTGAAGGGCCGGATGCAGAGTATGTGAAAGTTGTCAGCGGGAAAGTAGTTAAACGGAAGCCTTCCTTTGCTTAAGGAGAATAAGAAAGCAGTTTATTGTGAGATATGTAGAGATTTTGTGAATTACGAGGTGAAAACTGTTAGTTTATCAAGTACATTACGTACTACATCGATAAATTACAGAGGGAAAGAGGGTTACTGTAAGTTATGTGGTAATGTAGTTCATGTTCCTGAGCTTAGAGATAATAATCTATATGAACTTGTCAAACGTATAAAGGAGAATAAATAATATGTTCCCTAGTATACGTCAAGTCCTCAATCCAATTAGATAAGTAAATTTCCACTTGGAGGATTTGTCAGGATTTATTGCAAGATTAGCAACAGAACAAAGTAGAAAACCGGGACAGATCTTTTCTATAGTTTATTGAACAGTAAACTGAATACTAAATTGAATACTAAAGCGAACAGTAAACTTAATAATTTTTACAATATTTACAAACGTACAATGAATATGATACTTTTGTAACGTTTGAATCTTTTTTAATTAGGAGGGGGAAAATGCTACCGGATAAATTGGTGAGCCTATTCATAAGAAAAGGGGTAAGTCCAGAAGCTCGTAGAATTATTGAAAATATTCGTTCAACAGAACCATCACGCAGTGTCGGTAGCGGATCTCCGCCTTATGCAAAGCACAGGCAACCAAACGAAGGCATTATTTAAAAAACTAAAAAGAAGTTCGGATTAATAAACTCAAAAGTGAAGTAACAACAGTAATCTACACAGCGACTTCTCAAGGTACACTACCCACAATTAAAAGGTTAGAATGTCATTTGAAAATACAGCTGTTTTTAGAGAAAGTGAAATAAACGGACATTACAAAAAATTGATTGGAGTAGGAAAATATGAACGAATTAATATGGAAGTAGAAGCAGTCATTCGGACGCAAAAACAAATGATCGAGCGGGATAAAAAATACCATGAATATCCGTTTATAAATGATTGTGATCATTTTTACAGGTTAGTTCTTCTTCATAAAACTTTGGATGTTTGGGAAAGATGCTTACAGTTGTTGGAGAAGTACAGAAAGAAACGATGTGAACCTATAGGTTCATTCAAGGGTGAGACAATAGAAAGAATATTTGAAGTCGAAAATAGTTATTCAGGATTTATTCCGAAAAAACTCAAGTGCAAATTGTTGAGTACATTAAGGCATTAGAATGGCAGCTTCAGGAGAAGGAATTAAAGGATTTTGAGCGGCAACGTTGAAATGATATTGCATTTAGGAGAATTCCGATATTGATTTACGCGGAGGATTCAAATGATTTTTGAAATAACTAAAAAAATGGAGCAACAAATAAGAGTGTGGGATTTATGTGAAGCAGTCGATCCAACTGGTGCTAAATTTGCTTATACATTCATTCCGACGGGCATTGGATTAATTATAAAGGTTAAATGCGATATTTGTAGCAGAGAATTAGATCTTACTGATGATTGGGGCTAATATTTCTGGGTGACTGCTTATTAATTGCTTATAAAAGAACTGATGTTTGTAAATGATGAATTCAAATATCAGTTTTTTACATTTTATGTAGCGAAAGGGGGAACACGATGCTTCCTGCAGAATTGTTAAACCTATTTATTAGAAAAGGAATCACTCCCGAGACACGCAAGGTGATTGAACACATTCGATCCTCGGAGCCCTCACGAAAGGTTAGTAGTGGACGAGGAAATAATCCTGGTAAGTATCCAAGTAAAAAAATGGGTGTGACCATTCAATTTGAGAGCCATAGGGTAGAGTTAGCTGCGATATTTGAAAAAGAACACGACTCTGGAGTTTACGAATTCTATGATCAGCCACCGCCTTTCACCATACGTTATCAAGTGAATGGAAAGAATCGCGGACATATGTACACCGCAGATTTGTTTATTATAAGCGAGGAATTTATTGGTTGGGAAGAATGGAAAACCGAAGAAGAGCTCAATAAGTTAGCGGTTGAAAAGCCCTATCAATATGTACGTTCAGATGATGGCACATGGTATATGCCACCGGGCGAGGAATATGCAGAGAGGTATGGATTGTCGTTTCGAGTTCGTTCCTCAAAGGAGATAGACTGGGTATACCTAAGTAACATTCGGTTTTTGGAGGACTATTTACATTTAGATTCTATTATAGTGGATGAAAATGCACGAGAGATTCTAATCAATAAAGTTATGGAGCGACCTGGAATTCGCTTAAAGGATTTATTGGAAGATCAAGCTGGCTATATCTCGGATGATATTTATAAACTTATAGTCAATGATTCGCTGTATTTTGATTTATATAAGGTTCGGATAACGGAAACAGATAGAGCCAGATTATACCCGAACAAGGAAATGGCGCATGCATACTCATTTCTAGACGATAATCCGGGAATCAACTCACTTCAGGTTGCTAATTTGGATATCTATCCAGGTAATAAAATTCAATGGGATGGACGGGCTTATGTCATTCTTAACGATGGAGAAACGAGTATATCCCTCTTGGCTCAAGATAGTCAGACAACAGTTGAACTACCCCATGAAAGCCTCAAGCTATTAGTGAAAAGCGGGAAAATAACCGGATTGATGGCCACCAACTCACAAAAAAAACAAGAAATAATCGATAAACTTAGAAATGCTTCTCAAGAAGATTTGGCTATGGCCAACTTTAGATATAAAAAAATTAAACCTATTCTCGAGGGTGAATCTCATTCAAAAATTGACGTTTCTGATCGTACGCTGCGTCATTGGGTTTCCAAATATAAAAAAGCGGAATTGCTTCATGGTTATGGATATATTGGTCTACTAAGAGGTGGGAAACCTGGTAATCATAAAAAAAGATTCCCAAAAGAAATACTCGATCTGATGGATTTTTATATTCAAGAAAGCTACGAATCGATTGTTAACCGAAAAGCATATACGGTTTGGAAATTGTTAATTACAGATTGTAAGGAAAAGGGATATCAAACGCCAAGTTTTCAAACCTTCCTGAATCATATAAAAAAGCGTTCTGAATATGAAACCACTCTTAAGAGAGAAGGGAAAAAAGCGGCCTATTCTTTGGAAACGAATTATTTGGAACTATATTTAACAACGCCACGGCATGGAAGCTTCCCATTCGAAATTTGCCATTTAGATCATACACAATTAGATATTGAACTTATCTGTTCAAAGACCAGAAAAAATCTAGGTAAACCATGGGTTACCTTTTTAGTTGATGCATTCACTCGTAGAATTCTCGCCTTGTATTTAACTTTTGATGAGCCAGGTTATCGTTCAAATATGATGGTTCTAAGGGAATGTGTAAGAAGGCATTCTAGATTGCCAAAACAGGTTGTAGTCGACGGAGGCAAGGAATTCGGTAGCACTTACTTTGAAACTCTCCTTGCTGTCTATAAAGTTGGTAAAACGGAGAGAACAGGAAAACCAAAGCACGGAGCGGTGGTCGAACGTCTATTTGGGACGACTAATACGATGTTCATTGATAATTTGCTTGGAAATACACAACTCATGAAAAATGTTCGGCAAGTAACTGCCGCAGTGAATCCCAAGAATAACGCAATCTGGACTTTTGGCAGATTTGATGAAAGGCTTAAAGAATTTGCATACGAAGTTTATGAGACAATTGAACATCCGGCACTAGGCAGATCACCTAGAAATGAATTCTTAACGGGAATAGCTAACTCCGGTGAACGCAAATCCTCATACGTTGCTTACGACGAGACGTTTACGATGCTCACGTTACCAACAACAAAAAAGGGAACAGCTAAACTCGATCCAAGTTATGGAATTAAAATTAACCATATTTATTATTGGTCCGAGAGTCTGCATGACCCTGAATTTGCTGGGAAACAGGTTCCTGTTAGATATGACCCTTTCAACATAGGTGCAGCATACGCATATATTCGAAACACTTGGGTTTATATGAACTCCGAATATTACAGCGTATTTGTTGATCGCACTGAAAAGGAAATTCAGCAAGCATTAGAAGAGATGAAGCGCAGAATGAGACTTCGTGGGCAAGAGGTTTTTGTGTCAGCTGCAAAACTGGCAAAATTCCTGAGATCAACCGAAGCAGAGGAACATTTACTCCTACAGCAACTTCGAGATAGTGAAGTAAGAAGTTCGTTTACCGTACTCGATGGTAGTAAAGCTGAACAAGCGAGAAAGAGCAATAGTACCAAATTGAAAGACAGCAAAGAAGACTCCACATCAAACTCATTCAAAGTTTACTCCAATGATAAGAATGTTCCCGTACCAAAAAGCTCTAGTTCACATCAGGCGCTATCTAGTCAGAAGCCTAAATATAGAAATTTTGGGGAGTTTTAAATGAGCAGGACAGCTGAACATGATGATGATCAGTGGCAAATGCCAGGATTCCCAGAGCAATTGCTCAATGAATCTGTTGAGGAAAGAGTCAAGTATTTTACAAACTATACAATTGGACATCCCTTGTTAATCGAATCGTTTAATAAAATAGTTGATAATGTCTTCAATCCCTCTAATCGAACGATACAATTTTTATATGGCCCAAGCGGAGTTGGGAAAACAACCATTTATAAAAAGTTGAAAAGTATGATTGTTGAAAGAATGCTCCCAATTCTTGAGAAAGATAGAGGAAGAATGCCTTATGCGGCATTGGAGGCAGTTGCTTCGGACAATGGTATTTTCGACTGGAAAGATTTCTATATTCAATTGCTTGAGGAATTCAAAGAAATAGCTATTGAACATAAAATTGATTATGATGCTATATATGATCGAGATGGATACGATAATCTGAGGGTTCAAGATCCGAATCGTAAATTAAGAAGAGCTGTAGAATCAACATTAAGAAATCGGCGTCCTGTCGCATTAATGATTGATGAAGGACAGCATATGATGAAGATGGCAAGTGGAAGAAGATTAAAAAACCAAATGGATTCGATAAAATCATTAGCCTCACTATCCAAAACTCCAATTATTCTAATTGGAACCTATGAGCTCCTTCAGTTTACTAATTTAAGCGGACAATTATCGCGGCGGGGAGATGATGTACACTTTCAAAGGTATCGTTTGGAAAATCCAGAACATATGGAATGGTTTGAAAGCGCTCTTTATATGTTTCAAAAAAACATGCCTTTAGAGACTGAGCCCGATCTTGTGGGTAATGTAGATTATTTTTATGAACGATGTATAGGTTGTATTGGTACGCTGAAAGATTGGCTAACGAAGACATATGAGATGAAATTATTAAAAGGGTGTATTTCGTCAAGCAAAAATCCCCAAAAAAATCGTGCATTTTTCCCCATCATCGTCGTGGGGAATTTTTACCGTTCTTTCATGAGCGCGTGCTTCATTCGGTAGCTCTCGCCCTCGAATACAAGCA
>JAHHHB010000117.1 GCA_019359545.1 Desmonostoc geniculatum HA4340-LM1
TATCATTTATGTAAATCCTTTACCATTGTCAAGCGTTTATTTGAACTCGCTGTTGAGCATGAAATTTTCAATTTTCCGAAAATATTTATGTATGATTGATTTTCACAAATGATTTAGGATTGCTATACAATAAACGGGAGTACGGGATTGGCTTTTTCCCAAACTTGAATATAGAAAGAGTTATCTTCATGTAAAAACTTTTCAACGATGCTTTCTTGATCAGGATGTCCACGCAGTACCCACCTGAAAAAAAATCCATTGTTTGCACGATATATGGGTATTGCTACAGGCAAGGGGTTCAATACTAAATACCAACTTTTAATCATTGATTCAAAGGAAAGATTTTTGATCAATGCCAGAGGATGTCCTGCTGATAACGCAATATATGATATCAGCCGTTCTGAATATCTCGTTGCCATTTCCCAACCCACTATTGCTCCATAATCATGAGCAATACAATGCGCTTTTTTCACATTCAGGGCATCCATCAATCCGATGACATCAGCGGACAGTGAGGCAAGGGTATACTTATTTAGTTCTTCAGTCTTTTCACTCTGTCCATGACCAAGCCAATCAAAGCAGATCACACGATATCCAAATTCCACCAAAGCGGGAATCTGAAATGCTAATGCCTCAGCTTCGCTCTCCCCTTGGCTAGCAATATCAATCTCCAAGCACTGTGCCACAAACCAGTTACCCTCTTGCCATACACTTGCAGTAAAAGTTCGTTTCATCAGTTTTTATTGTTCGGCACTTGATTTTGATTTGATTATACGCTAGAAGAAAACCTCAGGTGCATTGAAGCCGCAAACGCTTATTTGCTAAGATTTCCAGTGCGACAACATTCAAACAGGGCAAACTCCTCATCATGCCAACATCTACAATTGACAATCGAGACGCAGCTGCTATCCAAGCTGCTAGAGTTGGGGTTGCAATATACGATCGCACCGCCTGGGGACGCATCAAAGTGGCTGGCGATGACCGACTGCGCTTTTTACATAACCAAAGTACTAACGATTTCCTCGCACTCAAGCCAGGACAAGGTTGTGATACGGTTTTCGTCACTTCCACAGCCAGAACAATTGACTTAGTAACCGCCTACGTCAGAGAAGATGCGGTGATTTTGCTCGTTTCCCCTAACCGCCGCCAGTTTCTCATGGAATGGCTGGATAAATATATTTTCTTTGCAGATAAGGTGGAATTATCTGATATCACACAATATACCAACACTCTCAGCCTCATCGGCCCGGAAAGCAACGCTGTAATCGAAAAGTTGGGTATTGGCGAACTTATCGGGCAACCTTACTGTAGTCACCAAGTATACACTATTGCTAATGCTCAGGGAGTGCGAATTGCTGTAGGTAGTGGGTTAGGAATTCCCGGATACACTTTAACTTTTCCGTATACTGACAAAGCAACAGTGTGGGACAAACTGTTAGAAGCTGGGGCGGTAGAAATGAGCGATCGCGCTTGGGATGTGTTACGAATCTTAGAAGGACGCCCCGCCCCAGATGCAGAACTCACCGATGATTACAATCCCCTGGAAGCTGGTTTGTGGCAAACAATTTCTTTTAATAAAGGTTGTTATATTGGGCAAGAAACCATTGCTCGGTTAAACACCTATAAAGGTGTAAAGCAGCACTTATTTGGTGTTAAGCTCAGTGCTGCTGCGGAAATTGGCAGTGCGATCGCCCTGGGAGATGAAAAGGTCGGTAAGCTTACCAGTTATACAGAAACTCCTGATGGTTATTTTGGACTAGGTTACATCCGCACCAAAGCTGGTGGTGTTGGTTTAAAAGTTAAAGTGGGAGAAACTGAGGGTGAAATAGTAGAAATCCCATTTGTTTCTCACGAATATCCATAAGCAATTCAGAATTCAGAATCAATTAATGAAAGATTTAGACTTTTACCAAAGAGTCGGACTCCAATTTATACTGAATTCTGACTCCTGTTAGCGGTAGCGGGGCGTTTAGCCCGTTCTGAATTCTTCTTGATAAAAATATCTTCTTCTTGATCGCATCTGGCACCTTGACAAAATTCATCTACCCAAGAAGCTAGACTACGGGCATTGGTGCTTGGTAACACATTCACTTTGGTTTTAACGTCTTGTGGTGGTGTATTGACATACTGGGTATTTTTGGCAATTTCGGTAGTAATTGCTAGCGAACGCACTGATTTACCATTACTAGAAATTTCCGTAGTAATCGCTAGCGAACGCACTGGTTTGCTGTGACTAGAAACTTCAGTGGCTAATGGCATAGTTTTGGCTTTATTGTTTACCTGGGAGGTAATTGTTAGCGTTCCTCCTGAAGGTAAGCGATGGAGGGACAATTTTACTGATTTATCTTCCCTGAGTAAACCAGAGTCTGGCTTGACTGAATGTGACGGTTTTACGGAAGTATTGTGAGTAACCTTAGTAAGAACTGCAACTGATGTCCCAGCTTTGTTTGTAGAACCTAGTTCAGTGCTATCTGTAAATGATGTTACAGTTTGCTGTAAGCTCGGCAAATCTGAATGTAGCGTTTTTACAGGAGAATCAAGTGTAACCTTGGAGGGAGTTAACACCAATGGTACAGCTTGGCGATCGTGAGAAACTTTATCCTGGAAAGATTCAGTTTCAACTTGGTTTTCTGATTTGATTAAACGTAACTCTTGATCGGGATTGAAGTTGAGACCTAAAGCTGCAACTATTTTGTCGGGATTATTACTTAAATCTAAGATAAAAGCAAGTATTTCATCAAACTGCGGTTCCAAAACAGACAGCGTTGCCAAAATAAAACCAGACGAAGGACGCCGCAGACCGTCATAGGTAGCCCAAATTCGCATTTTAACCAGCCAGGAACTATTTTGCTCGTAGTAACTCAGCCACTTCTGTTTTAAGGATTGACGCAGTTGCTGGATATTCATCGAATGCCTCACTTAGGTCAAACAATTTTGGATTTTGGATTTTGGATTTTGGATTTTGGATTGACCAAAACAATTGTCAATTCGCTTTTTCGCCCATTTGCAATTAAATACAAGAAATCACTTAATTGTTTAATTGTTAATTAATGGGTATATTGCCCCCACTGATATCATGTCCGGTTAAAAACTTATCATTAAGGCAGCAGGGGGGCAGAGGAGCTCTTGAGCAGAGGGGAAGGGTTTTTGGTTTTCTGCATAGATTCGGGAATCATAACTAATTAGCCGGACATAATATGATTCTTTGAATCAGTGGTCTTAAATCAGTGGTGGGTTCAAGCCCCCACTGATTAAATAAATTGCGAATTGGTAATTGCGAACTGGAGTTGACGATTTTAGATTGATCCCGCCCACAAGGGGCGGGGCTTAAACCAAAAACAATTCCATTATCCAAAATTTAAAATCTAAAATTCGGAGGGTCAACAAGAGTGCAGACTTTATTTTTAGGAATGAAACCGATAATAAAGCATCTGTTTGACTCTTTGACCACCTAATAAATGCTGTTCTACCAGTAGAGATACTTCATCAGGCTGAACGCGGCTATACCAGACCATATCCGGTAATACCAGCACCATCGGTCCATTGCCACATTGTCCCAAACAACTGCTATCTGTTACTGTTACACCAGGAATTGCCAAAGTCGTAAAAGCTGCTAAGACTTTAGCAGCGCCTTGCTTTTTACAAGTGCGATTTTGACAAACCCGCACACATGTAGGAAAAGAGGGTTGGTCTATTGTGGAGAAGTTTGATGGTTGAGTGATGTTTGTCATTTGTCTTTTGTCACTTGTCATTTGTCATTGGTCATTGGTCATTAGCTAATGACTAATGACTAATGACTAATCTATTGAAAGTCCTTTTGAGGCTAACCATTCGGGGTTGAATATCCGCGACTGATACCGGGAACCGCTATCACATAAGATAGTGACGATGGTATGTCCTGGGCCTAACTGCTTCGCTAAGGCAACAGCAGCCCCAACATTAATACCTGTTGAACCGCCCATTAACAAGCCATCTTTCCTCAAGAGTTGGTAAACTACCCGCAAAGCTTCTCGATCGTCGATTTGGATGGCGTCATCCGCAGGTGCGCCTTCCATGTTGGCTGTAACACGACCATTACCGATGCCCTCGGTGATGGAATTTCCTTCCATTTTGATTTCGCCGGTTTTGACATAGCTATAAAGTCCACTACCCAGCGGGTCGGCAAGAACGCATTTAATGGCTGGATTTTGTTCTTTCAAGTACAACGCCACACCAGCAAAAGTACCAGCAGTACCAGTTGCAGCTGTCCATGCATCTATTTTACCATCTGTCTGTGCCCAAATTTCTGGCCCTGTGGTTTCGTAGTGGGCGCGGCGGTTGGCTAAATTATCAAACTGATTTGCCCAAATGGCGTTTTCTAATTCGGCGGCGACTCTACCAGATAACTTGACGTAGTTGTTGGGGTCTTTGTAGGGCACAGCAGGGACGCGACGGACTTCTGCTCCCAGGGCTGTCAGTGCGTCGATCTTTTCTTGTGATTGGGTATCGGGGATAATAATTAAGCATTTGTAGCCTTTGGCGTTGCAAATATGCGCTAGTCCAATGCCAGTATTACCAGCGGTTCCTTCGACAACGGTACCACCGGGTTTGAGTAAACCTTTCTCTTCTGCGTCTTGGATGATGTAAAGTGCGGCGCGGTCTTTGACGGAACCGCCAGGATTGAGGAATTCTGCTTTACCAAGGATTTCGCACCCTGTTTCTTCACTAAAGCTGTTTAAGCGAATCAGAGGTGTGTTGCCTACAGCGCCGACGAAGCCATTTTTAATGTCCATTTTGACTGTACCTGTGTTTTGTTCTATAAAAATTTTGGCTTATAGCGGTGGCATGATTGACAGCAGATTTGATATAAGGGACTTTCAAGGAAAAAAATATTTCATAGTAGGGTAGCACAGCTGTGCTGCCCGAAAAATGTACAAATAATTTGGGATAATTTATTTTCTGGAAGTCCCTAAGTACCCAAATATCGTGTTGGAGTACCCAAATATCGTGTTGAAGTACCCAAATATCGTGTTGGAGTACCCAAATATCGTGTTGGAGTACCCAAATATAGCGATCGCCCTTTGTTGAAAAACCATTAGCTTGGCTACTAACAAAAAAAGGCGGTTGGTTTGGTAAATGGTGGAAGCAAGACTCATACCAAATCCTGGGTGACTACCCTCTTTTTTAAAAAAGCAGGGGAAGCAGGGGGAGAAGAAAGGGGGGTTATAAAAGCGTATTTAGTATTATTTAATACTGAAACTTTTCATTCAAACTCTGGGATGTCTGCTCCCATCATGATGTTGCGTAGAGTTCCTATGGGTAAATCACGACCTTTGTGATAGGGGACAATTACTGAAGTTGTCGCTCAATATTTCGCCATTTGCGATGACTTCCTTTTTGAGAGACTAGCTCAAAGCCGTAACGTTGCAAAATGGTTTCAACTTCATCAGCATTCATCCGTCGGGTACGGCTCATCCCACAGTAACCTCGCGTGTAACCGCACCTGGTGATAGGTCGATGATATCAGGCTGAAGATAAAGTGCGATCGCTTCACGAATATTTTCTAAGGCCTCTTGCTCTGTTTCTCCTGCTGAAACACAACCTGGTAACTCTGGGCACCAAACAGCCCAATCACCTGTTTCTGGATCTGGTTCAAGAATTACACGCCACTTCATTTGTTTCTAGGACTTACGCATTGACATAAAAGCAAAAATGGCAGATAGAGTTTTCAAAGCTTTTATCTAGGTTTTTCAATCAGATTTTGGCGATCGCCAGCAATCAAAAGCAACCTCCAAAAGCCTGGAACAACGTATTTACGTTGATACACAAAATAGTTCTTTTGTACAGTGCGTAAGTCCTAGTTTCTACCAAACTTTACTCATATTTAAAACAAACCCAGGCAATACTGGTTCGCCGCTGACAGTAGCAGGATCTTCCAGACATTCCTCTGGAACACCAGGACGATAAATATAGACTCGGCGATGCTTGCGGTCAATTAACAAGCCTAGCTGTATTCCTGGCTCCCTCATATATTCCTCCATTTTTTCCTTCAAGCGTTGGAGGCTATCAGAAGACGATCTTAGTTCAACTATAAAATCTGGACAGATGGGAGCAAACTTTTGCTGTTGTTCTGGGGAAAGAGTATTCCACCGTGATAGTTGAATCCAGGAAGCATCAGGTGATCTATCTGCACCCGTTGATAGTTTAAATCCGGTGCTGGAGTCAAAACAGATACCTGTACCATCTTTTTCTGCCCAAACTCCTAGCTGTAAGGCAACGTTGAAATTGCGGTTACCTGTCTCTGAACCAGTGGGAGGCATAATTGATATTTCTCCAAATCTATTGCGCTCAATGCGTAAATCACGGTTGACTTGACAAAACTCAAAAAATTGCTCGTCTGTCATTTGCATTGAGGAGGGAAATTGCACAACTAAAGGGGATGAAAACATGATGATTTCTTTCAGGTTTTGCTGTCTACCCAACAAATTAATTTTGTAGTACACACGTTCCTATTTTATCCAAATCCATACCGCGATAAATAAACAATTTGAGGAAGTTGTGAGGTTACATCAAGTCCAATATGCGATCGCTTTTTTCTGA
This sequence comes from Desmonostoc geniculatum HA4340-LM1, assembly GCA_019359545.1. GTDB lineage: Bacteria > Cyanobacteriota > Cyanobacteriia > Cyanobacteriales > Nostocaceae > Nostoc > Nostoc geniculatum. The sequence goes on from JAHHHB010000117.1 coordinate 6,580, forward strand.
GGTTGTTGTTACTCTGGGAAAATAAAAATAATTGGAGATGGAATGAATCAAACACAAGACGCGATGAATCAAAGACAAGAAGACGCGATGAATCGCGTCTCTACAAGGGGGGGCGATCGCCTCTGCCATAGTTTCCCCTAAAATAACCAAAGCACTTGGAAGATTTGATGCATAATAAAAACTAAACCTTGAAATTATGAAGTAGGCAATGAATACTACCGATAATTCTCCGATGGATGATGGGTCATCAGCAGATTTGATCTCTGTCGCAGAGTTACAGCAACAGCTTAATGACTTACTCCAGCAACTATCTCCAGAGCGATTACGGGTGCTGACTGATTTTGCTGCTTATTTGGCAAATGCTGAAAGCGAAGCTGCAACCCAAGAACTTTTGGCAATTCCTGGATTGTTAGAGCGAGTTAAGCAAAATCAAGTAACGCCTAAAGCCCAATACACCGCCTGGAGAACTCTTCGCTCTGATGTATGAAGTTATTCTTCATCCCGATGTCCAAGAAGTTTATGTCAATGCTGACAAAGCTTTTGCTAAGAAAATTGCCCGATGTTTGCAGCAGCTAGAACAAACTCCTCGATCGCACCCCAACATTAAAGCCCTGAAGGGAGATTATGCAGGTTACTATCGCTACCGAATCGGGTATGATCATTCAGTTGTGGTTTGTCGATTAACTCCACCAAAGCATCAATCACTTTTTGGTTCTTGAGCCAATTTGCCCTAAGCTAACTACCGCTTGCCTTCGGGTAGAATTATTCAGTTGTGGATTGCCGATTAACTCCACCAAAGCATCAATCGCTTTTTGGTTGCCAGGGTCAATTTTCCCTAAGCTAGATGCCGCTCGCAATTGGGTATCATCACTCAGTTGTGGATTGCCGATTAACTCCACCAAAGCATCAATTGCTTTTTGGTTCTTGAGCCAATTTCTTTTAAGCTAATTGCCGCTTGCCTTCGGGTAAAATAATCCAGTTGTGGTTTGCCGATTAACTCCACCAAAGCATCAATTGCTTTTTGGTTCTTGAGCCAATTTTCCCTAAGCTAGATGCCGCTCGCCTTCGGGTATCATCATCCAATTGTGTTTTGTTGATTAACTCCACCAAAGCATCAATTGCTTTTTGGTTGCCAGGGTAAATTTCCCCTAAGCTAGATACCGCTAGCCTTCGGGTATCATCATCCAGTTGTGGATTGCCGATTAACTCCACCAAGGCAGCGATGCGGTGTCCTTGAGTTTTACCAACACCATCACGGATAACTTGCTCTAAAAAAGCCTCATGTTGAAATCGCTGCTTCTCTTCATAACTCGGTTCATAAAGCCGCGAACCTTGTTCTGGGGAAATATCCTCGCTGCACTTCTTCGGTTTGTTACGCTCCACCAATGCTAAAGGGACATGAATTGCCTCTAGGTCAAATTTCATCTCATCATCAGCAAACAGCAACTCATTTGTGGTGAGACGCTTGTGCTTTTCCAGCATAGCGTTGCAGATTTCTTGCCAGTCAACACCCTGAGATTTTTCCTTTGCAGTCTTGGGAACTTTAGCAGAGTTGTTTTTTTGAGCTTCTCGGCATTTATCCCATTCCCCACCTTGCTTAAACAACCAATTCAGGTTTTCTTCTTTATCAATGCTGGGAAACTTGAGCGCGAAAAGCCAAACTTTTGAGTTTGTTCTAGTTTTGGCGTTGGTTTGTCCGCGTTTATCCTCAATAATTTTCAAGCTTATCAGACAGTTGAGCGCATTCCTAATTGCTTCAGCCTCTAACCTGTCGTTATACTTCTTCGTCAGTTCTGCCAGTCCTTCTAATGTAGAATGCGTTACCCATAACTCAGTACCCGCTTGCCAATAGGCTTTACAGTCCTTTTAGGTTTTGTAGGCAATGAAGAGTACAATAGTAATTTTACTGGTGTTATCAAATATTTATGTAAGTTAATATACAAATTGGACAAGGGATAAATGCTGATATTATTTGATTGTCTTAGACAAGGTGGACATTGATGACATCTGAGAAGGATCGCCATAAAGAACTTGAGCAACGAGAACGTATATTAAGAGAACAAGAAGTTGAATTGCGACTTCGAGAAATGGAAGCTAAAATTCATACTGCTGATGCACCTTTTCATCAAACTGTTAAGCATCAGCCAGAAAATTCTCCCAAACCTTGGATGAAAAAACTAATTCTTGGTGGTAAGTTGTTTGCTCTTGGTGTGGTAGCGTTAGTTGCAGTGAGGGTAGCCTCGGTGCTGGCTGGGTTTATTATTGTTGCAGCGCTGGGGTGGATGTCTTACAAGTTATTTTTTGAATCCAAAAAAACCAATTCTTAATTTAGGTGTAACTATTATGAGCGAGCAGGTAGCAACTGACAGATTTATCCAAGATTTAGAGCGTGTTGCTCAAGTGCGATCGGAGATTTCGGTGTGTTTGAGTAAACTGGCTGAAATAATTAATAAAGCTGAATTGGCTGGGGACTCGTCATCAGGAAAACTCAGTTTAGAACGAGATATTGAAGATATTACAGTAGCTAGTAAAAACCTCCGCAAAGGTGTATTTCGTCTTTTAGTTTTAGGCGATATGAAACGGGGAAAAAGCACGTTTCTTAATGCCTTGATTGGAGAAAACTTATTGCCGAGTGACGTTAACCCTTGTACCGCAGTGTTAACAGTTTTACGCTATGGACAAGAAAAAAAAGTTACTATTCACTTTAATGATGGCAAGAGTCCACAACAGTTGGATTTTCAAAATTTCAAATATAAATATACCATCGATCCGTCGGAAGCTAAAAAACTAGAACAAGAGAAAAAACAAGCCTTTCCTGATGTTGATTATGCAGTCGTCGAATATCCATTAACATTACTAGAAAAAGGAATTGAAATTGTCGATAGTCCAGGATTAAATGATACAGAAGCTCGAAACGAATTATCTTTGAGCTATGTGAATAATTGCCATGCAATTTTGTTTGTGATGAGAGCTTCTCAACCTTGTACTTTGGGTGAGCGTCGTTACTTAGAAAATTACATTAAAGGTCGGGGATTGACGGTTTTCTTCTTAGTTAATGCTTGGGATCAACTGCGGGAATCATTAATCGATCCTGATGATGTTGAAGAATTAAAAGCAGCTGAAGACAGATTGCGCCAAGTATTTAAAGCGAATTTAGCAGAATATTGTTATGTAGATAGTCAGAATATTTATGACGAACGCGTATTTGAGCTTTCGTCAATTCAAGCACTCAGACGACGGCTGAAGAATCCCCAGGCTGATTTAGATGGGACTGGCTTTCCTGGGTTTATGGGAGCGCTAAATACTTTTCTTACCGGAGAAAGAGCGATCGCAGAACTTCGTCAAATCAGAACCTTAGCTAGACAAGCTGTGAATCACATTCTCGAAGCTGTTGCTAGAAGAGTACCATTACTTGACCAAGATGTAAATGAATTGAAAAAACGAATTGATTCAGTAGAACCAGAGTTTAACAAACTCACAGTTATTCGGGATCAGTTCCAAAAAGAAATTCTCAACACCAGAGATACTCAAGCAAGAACAATTTCTGAATCCTTTCGTAGCTACGTTTTAAACTTAGGTAATACCTTTGAAAACGATTTTTTACGCTATCAACCAGAATTAAATTTGTTTGATTTTCTCAGTAGCGGTAAACGGGAAGCCTTTAACGCCGCACTGCAAAAAGCCTTTGAGCAATATATCGCTGACAAATCTGCTGCTTGGACATTAACCGCTGAAAAAGATATCAATGCAGCTTTTAGAGAACTGTCTCGCAGTGCTGCACAATATGGCGCATCTTACAGTCAAGTAACAGACCAAATTACCGAAAAAATCACCGGACAAAATATCAAAGTTAATACCAATACCACTAGTGAAGATGATAAATCTCCCGGTTGGGCAAAATGGGCAATGGGCTTGTTATCACTGTCTGAGGGAAATCTTGCTGGTGTAGCACTAGCTGGGAGTGGGTTTGATTGGAAAAATATTTTGTTAAACTACTTCACTGTAATTGGTATTGGCGGGATAATTACGGCGGTAACTGGTGTTTTTCTGGGGCCGATTGGGTTTGCGCTGCTAGGTTTGGGAGTAGGCTTTTTACAAGCAGATCAAGCGCGTAAAGAGTTAGTAAAAACTGCTAAAAAAGAGTTAGTTAAATACCTACCTCAAGTAGCGCATGAGCAATCTCAAGTTGTATATAATGCGGTGAAAGAGTGTTTTGATGCTTACGAAAGAGAGGTGAGTAAGCGGATTAACGATGATATTGTCTCTCGTAAATCTGAATTGGATAATCTAGTTAACCAAAAAGAAACCCGCGAAATTAATCGTGAAAGTGAGTTCAAAAGGTTAAAGGTCTTACAAGAAGATGTAATAGCTCAGTTGCAAAAAATTGAGGCTGCCTATAGCAATTTGTTAGCTTCTTATAGCTAAATTATACCAATTTTCAATCATTTGTAAAAACCTTTCTTACTCTCTGCGCCCTCTGCGGTTCATTCAACAAAGGAATTTTCACAATTCAGATAAAATTGGTTAACTTAGGAAATAAAAAAACCACAGATAAACTAATCAGTATTTATCTGTGGTTCCTAATATGAAAAATTCACGCAGAGGCGCAGAGAGGAAGAGAGTATTGTTTTAAAAATCTATTGTTAAATTAAACAAACCTGGAATCAAGGAACTATGCAACAAGAGTATGAAAAATTAGCAGATTCTCTGAAAAAAGCATCTGCATTGCTCAATTTACAGCGGAAATCGCCGCTGTATCAAGATGTAATTGCTATCTGCAATCATTTAATTAATCCTAGCTTTCGGATTGGGGTATTTGGTCCTTTTAATCATGGCAAATCTACTCTCTTAAATGCCATGTTGGGTAATCGCACATTACCGATTGATTTAATTCCTACTACAGGCGCAGCGATTACTGTCAAGTATGGTTGTGATGTGCGGACTCGCATTATGTTAGTTGATGGTACAGAAGTCTACCGCAGTGGAACAGAAATTTTACAGCAATTTGCTATTCTGGATGGTAATAGACAGATGCGAAAAGATGTAGCATCTGTAGAAGTTTTTTGTCCCCATCCCTTTTTAGAAACGGGTGTAGAATTTCTCGATTTACCGGGAACTAATGATAGGGAAGAACAAGATAATTTAGTACGAGAACAACTTTTAAGTGCAGATTTAGTTATCCAATTATTAGATGCACGTAAGTTAATGACTTTGGGTGAGCGAGAAAATTTACGAGATTGGCTATTAGATCGTGGGATTAAAACAGTGATTTTTGTTGCCAATTTTATTAACTTACTCGAACCTGAAGAACAAAAACAAATCCAAAATCGGCTGCTATTTGTCGCGGAAAGTTTTCGAGCCGAATTACCTCCAGGTTTTAGTAATTTATATCGTGTTGATGCTTTACCTGCCTTACGAGCTAGATTAAAAGGCGATGTCGCAGAAGCCAATAGTAGCGGCTTGGTGGCTTTTGAAACGGCTTTGCAAAATATTGTGGGGATTTTACAACAAAATCGTGGTAGTGTACGTTTGCCAAGAGTAGAGGCGATCGCTACTCAAATTCAACAATCATTAAAAGCCAAAATTGACCCCATTGCTGATGAAGTAAAATCACTTGTTGATAAACAAAACGCCAAAATTGAAATCAAAGAAAAAGCTGCGAACTTAATCAAACAAGGCTTCGCTAGTAGTATTTGTGAATTACGTGATTGGCTAGGTTTACCCAAACTGCTGACAAAATATCAAGCAGATGCCGCAGTTGCATTGGCAGAAAATAATTTTAAATCGTGGCAAACAAACACTCTCAAAAAAGACCTAAATCAATTACAATTAGCTACTGTGAAATGGCTTTATCAAGCTTACGAATTTTTTCAAGCGGAAAGACCAGAAGACTTATTGATTCCCTTCCCTAGCGAACCCCAAATCACGTTACCTCCCAAGCCAACTAATTACAATGATTTTAATGAAACAACTGGTTCCATTGCAGTTGGTGGTGGTATTGGTTGGTTGTTGGGTGGGCTTGTGGGTGCTGCTGTCGTTGGGAGTATTTCCTATTTGCTAAATAAGAATATTCAAGAATTAGAAGAAAAATCAGCTAATGAATCTTATCATCAGCAAGTTGCCAAACTTTGTATAGCTGCAACAGAAGATTATTTGTCTAGTTTTAGCAGTAAAGGATTATCAATTTTGGCTGGATATGAACAGAAAGCCGAAAAAGTAATTTACTTGGAAATCAGTCAAGAACCGTTAGAAATTACTAATAAACGTGAAGATTTACAGCGGTTACAAAATGTTTTTAATGAATTGCTACGAGAGTTAGAAAAGGTAAAAATTCCTGTCAATTATCAACCTTATCAAGAAATTGCCAAATCCAAAACTGTAAATAATCGATATTCACCACAACCGGAGAAAGTTAAAAATTCTCATCAAGCTCAGGAAAATACTGCTAAAAACACCCAGAAAAAAGTAGAATCTCCTCGTCAACAAGTTTCTCCACCACCAAAAACTTCTGCTTCTGGACGTCCAGAAGAAGTGGACGCTAAATTTAATAATTGGGAACTTGATGAGGAAATAGCGCGAATGAAAGCAGAAATGCAATCGCCTGGTTCTCAAACTCGCAAACAACAAAATACAACTCAAAACAATAAAGCAGCAAATTTCCCCAAAAACAAGGCACAAAAAGATAAAATTACTCGCGCCTACAGCATTTTAGAATTACAACCCAATGCTTCCTTAACTGAGGTTAAGCAAGCTTATCGAACTTTAGTCAAAAAATGGCATCCAGATTTATTCGTTGGTAAGCCGCAACTACAAAAACAAGCGGAAGAAAAAATGCACTTAGTTAATGAAGCTTACACAATTTTGACTGATAATTAAAAAGAAGAATTCAGAATTCAGAATTCAGAATCAATTATTAGTGGGAGACTTAGAAGCCAATACAGTTCAGTTAGTAGGTTGGGTTGAGGAACGAAACCCAAAAATTTCGGGGATTTGTTGGGTTTCACTTCGTTCAATCCAACCTACGATTATCCTTAAGTGAACGATATTAAGTTATAAAGTCAATTTTTTAACAAACGGTCAAGGACGCAAAGAGAAGAAATAAATGCTTAACTAAACTGTATTGGCCTTTATTATTTGTTGTTGAGAGATTTCCCAGACAAAAATATTCTATCGTAGGGTAGCACAGCTGTGCTACCCGAAAAATGTACAAATAATTTGGGATAATTTGTTCTCTGGAAGTCCCTAAAAGGATTTTTGCAATTTCATCCTAATTTCATTTCTAGCTGCAAAGTTAAGAAGTAAATATAGAATTAGAAAACTGTTGGATGAAACTTATGCAACTGCTATCTTTGAGGAACGGTTTTTTAGCGTTAAGCTTTGTGGCGATCGCTTCAGGGGGTGGATTACTCACAGGCTGTAGCAATGCTGCTTCCCAGAACCCAACCCAAACTCCCAACGCAACTCCTACCAATGCTAGTGACAACCACATGAATCACAGCATGGGAATGGATTTAGGCCCAGCCGATGCTGACTTTGATTTACGGTTCATCGATGCGATGACACCCCACCATCAAGGGGCTTTGGAAATGGCCAAAGAAGCACAGCAAAAATCCAAACGTCCTGAAATCAAAAAATTAGCAGACAATATCATCAAATCGCAAAACCAAGAAATTACCCAGATGAAGCAGTGGCGACAAGCTTGGTATCCCAGCGCAGGAAATAAACCAATGGCTTATCACAGTCAAATGGGTCACATGATGGAAATGTCACCTGAGCAAATCCAAGCCATGATGATGAGTCAAGACTTGGGTGCGGCTGATGCTGAATTTGATTTGCGCTTTATCAATGCAATGATTCCTCACCATGAAGGGGCTGTAAAAATGGCACAAGACGCCTTAACTAAGTCGAAACGCCCCGAAATCAAGCAATTAGCCCAACAAATTATCAAAGCACAAGATACAGAAATTAAACAAATGCAGCAATGGCGGAAAAGTTGGTACAACCAGTGATGTTGTGAGGGGGATGAGAGGGATGAGGGAGTGGGGGGAGTGGAGGGAGTGTGGGGGGAAAGATTTCTTCCCCGTCCTCCCACACTTCCAATGCCCCATGCCCCATGCCCAATGCCCCATGCCCCATGCCCAATCCCTCTTACTGCCCTGGCGGGCTTCCTTCTTCGACTGGACGGATAATTGGAGCAGGTGGTGTGACTTGTGGTTGAAAGATTCCTTGTAATGCTTGTTCTAATGTTTGTGCCATGACAATTCGGTTTTCGTAAGCTACAACTACTCGCACCAAAGTTGGTAAGCTATTTTGTGTAGCTTCTAGATAAATTGGCTCGACGTACAATAGCGATTGTTCAATGGGAATTACTAGTAAATTTCCTTGAATGGCTCTGGAACCTTGGCGATTCCACAGGGAAATTTGCTGGGAAATTACTGGGTCTTGGTTAATTCGCGCTTCGATTTGCTCTGGGCCGTAGATTAGTCTTTCTTTAGGAAAGATATATAACAATAACTTACCGTAATTAACGCTATCCGATCGCGCTGCAAACCAAGCGATTAAATTAGTCCGCTGTCTGGGAGTGTAGGGCAAAAGCAGGATAAATTCTTCAAAAGGTACGGTGGGTAGACTGGTTATCAAATAATACGGCTCTACTGGGCGGGCTTCGCTGCCGTAGATTTCGTTAGGAATCTGCCACTGGTCTTCACGGTTGTAAAATACTTGGGGGTCGGTCATGTGGTAGGTCATCAACCGCTCAGATTGAATTTTGAACAAGTCTTCAGGATAGCGGATATGATTGCGGAGGGTGACGGGCATGGCACTGAGTGGTTTGAAGGTGTTGGGAAATATCCTTGACCAAGTGGCCACGATCGGATCTCTGGGATCGGCAATATAAAAGTTAACGATGCCGTGGTAGGCATCAACCACTACCTTCACAGAGTTACGGATATAATTAATACCGTCGTTAGTGGTGTCTGAGTAAGGATAGCGATCGCTTGTCGTGTAAGCATCCACAATCCAGTAAAGGTAATTTTCGTCATCTGGGTAGTCTGGATTGGTATTGTTAGGATTTGCATCGGCAGTGACGAGATAAGGATCGCTGTCAAATTGCAAAAAAGGTGCGATCGCCTGAATTCTTTGCTTGATATTCCGCCGTAATAGCACTTTTGTGTCTGGCAAAAAGTCCCGCGTGAAGACCATTTGCCAATCTTTTAAATACATGGCAAATAACCAGCGACGCCATGCTGAACCAATTTGAACGCCACCCCGTCCATTGTAAGAGTTATAAACATTGTCACTACCACTGGGATAGTCCAATTCTCTAACTCTTGTGCCAGTCATTACATAGTTATTAGTGATTTCCCCGTAATAAATCCGGGGTTCTCCAATGGGAATACTTTCACGAATGCCTGGACTGGAAGTTGTCAGGGCGCTACCATCACCGCTAATGTCTTTGACAAAATATTCTGGTAGCCCTCCCGCCCCCACTGTATTCACTGGGCTAACAGTAAACCCGAAACCGTGGGTATAAATTAGATGGCGGTTAACCCAGGTTTGAGCCTCCTGTGGTACGGCACTGTAGTCTAATTCTCGTGCAGCAATTAGTACTTGACGCCGTTCTGTTGCTTCAACTGCTTCCTGGTTAGGGGTTGGTTCGGGGGCAGATGGTTGGTCTGAAATTGCCTCTGTTTTCAAAGTATAGCGATCGATATCGGCATCGGGGAACCGATAGTATGGGCGAATTTGTTGTAGCTGACGGTTGGTTTCTAACAATGGTCGCTGATCCCAAAGGCGGATGTTGCGAATTGTCAAGTCATTTTTTTGAATATCAGCTTCAGTTAATGTTCCTTGGGGGTTGAAGGTTCTGGCATCGATCGCCTCTAAATCAAATGCTTGGCGAGTCAAGGCAATGGTACGCTGAATGTAAGGTTGCTCTCTTTGCAATTCATTGGGTAGGACAATTAAATTTTGCACTACAGCTGGAAGAACAATGTCAGCAGCTGCAACTATTACTAAATAAACCCCTAATCCGTAAAACACCAAACGGCGATACCGAAATTTAGGTTTCCAGAACAACGTTCGCCAAAGTAAGTAAAAGGCGATACCAATAGCCACGAAGCATAAAACGGTGTAAGCTGGCAACTGGACTGTGACATCGGTGTAGCTAGCACCATAACTGACTCCACGGCTAGAATACACCAGTTCATAGCGACTCAACCAGTAACTCCAACCTACTAGCAGCATCAACAAGCCACCCATACCGTATAAATGACGCTGCTGCTCTTGAGAAAAACCAGGGAAAATACCTTGACTTAAACTGTTTGCTGACAAAAGATAAGTCAAGGCGACGGCGACAAAGCCATATAAAAATAATCCCATCAGCCAGAGTTCCAGCAGTTGCCAAAACGGTAAGGAAAATATGTAGAAGCTGATATCCTTACCAAATAAAGGCTCAGTGCTGTTGAAAGTAGTCGCGTGAAAATATGGCAGTACCTTTGCCCAGTTTTGGAATAGTATCAACCCAAAAATTGCACCCAAGAGAATTGCGATCGCTGTGAGTAAAAATCCTGGAAAAATTAAAATAGCGATCGCTCCCCCCACAATTAAGCCCAGATGCCAAATTTGAGAGACAATTTGGTTGGAGAGTTGCCAGACTTTCTCCGGCCGGAATAAGGCGGGAATGGGTAAAGTAGTTCGATTAACTTGAGAATGCCAGTAAGAAAGAGCAATTTGACCGTAGTGAGCCACCATTAACCCTGTCAATAAGCTCAGTATCAAAGCTAGGGGTAACAGCCAGCGTAATTTTAATGGTTTTAAGCCTTGGGCTTCGGGTGTTAAAATGCGATCGGATCTTGCATAATCAGGACTGAGAAAGTTTTTGAATTTCCTCTCTACTTCAACTTCCTCAATCTTGAAAGACCGGGGATACTTCAGCCGTTGTGCGAGAGCAAGGTTTACTAATAGATAGGCAGCACTGACACTAGCTACCACTACCCACAAAATACCACGAGTCACTAGCCTGACTAGAAATACTTGCAGGTAGCCGACTTCTTGAAACCAAAAAATTTCTGCTCCCAGGCGGGAACCCAAATCCAGGAGTAGCCATAACCCCAGGAATATGATTAATAGTCTAAAACTCCATTTCCAGAACGTTTTATATTGGGGATTGGGCATGGGGTATCTCCAGAAATTAAATATGCGTTATCCAGAACCCTTGTAGAGACGTAGCAGTGCTACGCCTCTACATTAGACGTAGCACTGCTACGTCTCTACATTCATTGCTACTCCCCACGCACTAGCCTTTTGCTATTATTCAACAGGATCGATACGATTCATGAACACAGCAAGGGGAATCATTGGTAAGGCGGGAATCAGACAGATTAGCCATTGGTTGAGATTCAGTGGTGCTGTTGCAAACAAGTTATTCATAACATTCCATTGGCTAAAGATGACTTGCAGCACGACTGTGGAAAGGATGCCAATGATAATTGCGCAATAATCACCAATTTTAGCTGATTTACCTTTTATTTTTCGGAATATGGCATTTCCCAAGTGGCTGATGCTTAACAAATACACGATTCTCCCAGCAACTAAAGCTTGAATTGCCATTGTTCGCGCTAGGTTAATATTTCCTGTGGTTTGACGTGCCCACTCAAACATGCCAAAAATCAAAATCCAGTTGAACACGGAAACGATCGCAATTCGCTGCAATAATGTACCTGAAAGTAACGGTTCTTTTGGATTACGGGGCTTTTGTTTCATCACCCGCTCAAATTTGGGTTCAAATGCCAAAGGAACTGTCATGGTCACTGAGTTTACCATATTCAACCACAAAACTTGCAGGGACAAAATCGGCAATTCTCTAGCAAATAAGGCAGTGAACTACCTACACCGCCTGAGTACAGGTCGGTGTAGGCTTCCGGTGTATTCTTAATACTCCCAGAACTTCCTTCGAGGTACTATTAGTAGTAGAGTCACCTACTACCGGATTCCCTTTACGGCGTTTTATCGTTGGGAACAGTCCCAGCCCAACGCGCTTTATGTTGATAGATGCATTCACATCGCGGTCAACAAGTAGCGATTCTTTCTTGTCCCAATATTCTCGGATACCGCAGTCAGTAAAGACAAACTCGTCACGGTACGCAAGTAATTGAGACGTGTATGCAGGCTTTATAAGGGATACTATGTTGAAAACCCTGTGACTTCAGTCCAGGGATGAAAACTATTTGGTGGCTTTTAAGCTACCAGTGTGTGGTAAAATTAGAGAAACACGAGTAGGAATAACCGCAGCGCGTT
>JAHHHB010000118.1 GCA_019359545.1 Desmonostoc geniculatum HA4340-LM1
AGTTGTGAAAAAACCTGTATCAAAGTTTCGTTCTAAAAAGCCAAAACACAGAGGTACTGGACAACGAGTTGAAGCTCCTAAATTTCACATCAGTAATCAGTCTTTCAGCCTTAACTGAACCGTATTGGTCTAAAATCAATAAGATTATTTATTTGAAAATACATAAAAAAATTTCAATAAAGACTCCAAATAAATTTATTTTTAATACTATATATTCTCCCGAAAAATAGAAGTTTTTTATTTAATAGTCAGTGTTACTATCGTCTAGTTAGTAGACAATAATAAGGGGTTTAAATTGATATTGTCTGAGGGGTAAGACCCCTCATTATTTAACAAAGAGGACAAAATCAAAAGTTGCACAATACATAAGTAAATATTGAGATTTGATCGGTAAATTTAAATTATAAATCTGCTAATATAGCAGATGACATTAACCGCAAAAAATAGTATAAATACAAATGGCGTTGTTAACGCCCAAGGATAAATAATTTTTTCTACTAGTCCAAAAAAGTTTAGAAATTTACCGGAAATGCTTTGTTCATACTAGTAATAGTTTATACAAATGAAATTTCAGAAAAAATTTATTGAATTAGGAGTTGAGAAAGTTTAAGAGGACAAAGAACTGCATCTACCAATAGCTACGCCGAGAGTTGAAAGCTCTGATAGCCACTGAGAATTTGGGAAATTTATCTACGCGCCTGTTGATGGAATTGTTTATCAACATCCAACATCGCCCCTTACCGATTATTTCCCCGAAGCAATTAAACACCTGTAAGTGTAGTTTGTAAGCCGAAACACCAAGAATTGCAGAAACCAAACTAGTTTACTTTACCCAAGAGAACTAAAAACTATGAATCAAGACATTGCTAGTATTAGTAGTAACTTAGACAAGACAATGAAGGCTCAACAATTTGATAAAGTAGTTGAAGCAATTCTGGCTGGAAAGTATTCCTGGGCGTGTGTTTTAATGCTGCGATTTGCTGGTTATAATCCTCTTCATTACATTCCATATCGTACCTATAATCGATTGCTCAAAGAAAACTCTCAAGCTAGCAGAGTAAACCAACAGCAAAGTGAAAACATAAAACTGCTCAAACAGCCCAACGATTCCAGATCTGATAGTAATCTATCATCAAGTTGCTTGACTAAAATTAAAGATATACCTTATCTTGAAGTAGTTGGAAAGCAAAAAACAGAAGTCCGTGGTAGTAGTTTGGATCGGAGATTGGCACAGTAAATTAAGGAATATCAATCCATCGAATCACAAATCAAACTGAAAGGAAGGAAACACATTTATTTGAGATACTTGAGATTAAATTAAAAAATATTTTGCATCAATAGATTTTGCTTGAGACTTGGTTGAGTCTCTAAGATACTGCCATGCTGTTTTTTAATGCGTGGCAGATTTTTCATAAATCTGCCAAAATGGCAAATTTATACTAATGAGATTGGTAAACTAAAAATAACAACTTCAATCTAAATAGAGGTGATTGGCAAGCAAGTTAATTTAATAAATAAAATCAATGATTAGTTCTCAGCATGAAATAGATCAAACTGATTATAAAAGTAGTCAGGATTTCATGTAATAGATAATTTTTACACCAAGATCAATGATCTAACCGTTGCTACTGGTGGTTCTTTTTCCGAGAAAGTCCAAGCAAAGAAAATTTGGAGAGGTGGCTTCCCCCAAACCAAATTTTGTAGAGCTTTCATCGAACTGCAGACGGTGGGAGTCATGCCGATAAAGCTTTCTATATTGTGGTTGGTGTTGCTTTAGTTAATAAAGCAAACGCTTAGCACCAACACCAAGAACGGAAATAGAAAAGTTACGGTGAAATTGTTGTCGTGGCTGGTAGAAATGGTAGTTCACACGCTTCTCTTTCGACTATTGTAATCCTAGTCCTCCCAAGCTGGATTATCTTTGGTTTATAAACTTTCAATTTATATAGCAATCACTGGAAGTTCAAAATTTGAATAACTTCCAGTTTTTTATTGTAAATAAAAACAGGTTGGGCAATAAATTTGCTCAACCTGTTTTCGCGGAGTATGGTTAATCCAAAAATAAATTAAACCTTAGCTAATTCTGGGATAGGACGCTTACTGTTGCGAATTGCTGTAATAGCCTCTGCATAATCATTGGTGTTAAATACAGCCGAACCAGCAACGATCGCATTGGCTCCCGCTTCCAAAACTTGCCAGGTATTATTTGCCTTCAGACCCCCATCCACTTCAATCCAGGGATCGAGGCCGCGTTCGTCGCACAATTGGCGCAGCTTACGGATTTTGGGTAACACACCAGGGATAAAGCTTTGACCACCAAAGCCAGGGTTTACGCTCATAATTAGTACTAAATCGCACAGTTCCAGAACGTATTCAATTAACTCTAGAGGAGTACCAGGATTAAGTACAACTCCAGCTTTCTTACCAAGCTCTTTAATTTGTCCTAAAGTGCGGTGTAGGTGTGGGGAAGCATTATGTTCTGCATGTACAGAGATAATATCAGCACCCGCCTTAGCAAATCCCTCTACATACTTTTCTGGCTCCACAATCATCAAGTGGACATCCAGTGGCTTGGTCGTAACTGGACGAATCGCCTCCACAACCAGAGGGCCTATCGTAATATTAGGTACAAAACGACCGTCCATTACATCAACATGAATCCAATCTGCTCCAGCCTCGTCTATGGCGCGAACTTCGTCACCCAGACGACTAAAATCCGCTGATAAGATAGATGGAGAAATTACAATGGGCTTTTGAGATAGGTTTTGGGTCATGGCTAGTGGGTTTTTAAGCGTCCTCGTCTGTAAGCATTGTAACTAAATATTGAGCCAGATCTCATAACTTTGATCCCGGCTTTTTTGGGGAGTGGGGAGTGTGGGGAAATGGGGAGATGGGGAGATGAGGGAGCAGGGGAGGCAGGGGGAGAATAACCAATGCCTCATGCCCCATGCCCCATGACTAATGATTAATGACTAATGACAAATGACTAATGACAAATGACTAATGACAAATGACAAAAAAACTAACCTGGATAATTTGGGGATTGGGTGCTTCGTGTTTGAGTGCGCCGGTAATTGCTTCAGCTTTAGAATCACCCTTGGGAACTAACGGCATTGACGCTCTCAAGCTACACCAAACTCCTTATAATTTAATCGGTCGCAAGATTGCTATTGGTCAGGTGGAAATTGGCCGGCCGGGAATGTTTGGCTGGGATAAGGCAGTGTCTAAAAACCGTGCCATCTCTTTAGCTGCGGTGTTCTTACGGAATGGCCCGGCTAAGTCAAATAGCGGTGTTGACCCCCATGCCTACAATGTTGCTGGTGTGATGGTGAGTCAAGACAAAGGCATACCAGGAGTTGCTCCGGGAGCGCGACTTTACTCGTCTGCTGTCGGTTCTACTAAAAATATGGGTCAGCCAGAAGAGTGCTTATCGGCGCAGCATATAGCGCTGCAAAATAGTGGCGATGTCCGGGCGATTAACTTTAGTTTTGGTGAACCTCTAGGGCGCGATCCTCGGCCGGAGGCGACTCTAGATGGCAATGCTTTATTAACTTTATGTGTTGACTGGTCTAGTCGCGTTCATGATGTTTTGTATGCGATCGCTGGCAACCAGGGAAAAGGCGGTATTCCTATTCCTACAGATAATTTTAACGGAATGAACGTGGCTTTTTCATCCCGCAGAGGAGGAGTTTTTAACAAAGTAGATGTTGCTAATCTGGCGGGTGCTAATCAAGGAGCAAGCCGGCGACTAGCCGGGAGGGAGTTTAATATTGGTGGGCGTCGCGCTATCAGTTTAGTTGCTCCTGGTAATAACATTGCTTTACTTAATCCTGATGGCAAATTGAATAAAGTCACAGGGACAAGTTTTGCAGCACCGCAAGTTACCGCTAGTGTTGCTTTGTTGCAGGAACTTGGTGACCGACAGATGCGAACAAAACAACCGCATTGGAGTACAGATTCCCGGCGTCATCAAGTGATGAAAGCTGTATTGCTTAATTCAGCTGACAAAATCCAAGATAGCGGGGATGGTTTGCGTTTGGGAATGACTCGGACGCTAATTGATAAACAAAATCAAGATTGGCTAGGTTCTGATGCTTACAATGATCCAAAAATTCCCTTGGATGCCCAAATGGGAGCGGGTCATTTGAATGTATTTCGGGCTTATCAGCAATTTAATGGTGGTCAATGGGAGCCGTCAGCTGCGGTGGCGTCTATTGGTTGGGATTATCACACAATCGATGTTGGCAGCTACATTGATTATGCCTTAGGGAAACCGTTGAAGCAGGGTAGTTTTGTAGCTATTACCCTGAGTTGGGATCGATTGGTAGAACTCAATGATAGCAATAAAAACCAGCAGTATGACGTGGGTGAAAATTTTCGCGATCGCGGCTTGAATAACCTCGATCTCTACCTAGTCAAAGCTGATGCTCAAAACTCAGATGGTGGCGTTGTTTGTTCTTCAATCAGCCAAATCGATAGTGTAGAACATATTTTCTGCCCCGTCGCTACTGCTGGAAATTACAAAATCCGCGTCCAGTTTCGTCAAAAGTTAAATGAAGCTACTCAATCCTATGCTTTAGCTTGGTGGAGTGTGCCTATTAATTGAAGTAGAAACCCACAGCTACACATCAAACTCAGCCAAGGAGACAACAGGGAATAATCAAAAGCTATTGTCCATTGCCCTTGTGTAAGTCCTGATCGCAAACGCTACAATCCTCATAATGTCGTTGGCTGATGAAACTTGCTGATCTTTGCAACACATGGCACGATCGCAGGTATGACCGGTGGTTTATGTCTATGATTGAAAAGCCTGACTGTTATCACAGCTAATAAATGCTTAGTTGCTGTATAATATTTTTGTGTTCCCTTTAAGACTCGCTCATTGTTTGCAATAGTTCCGCCATTAATTAGGGACTTCCAAAAAAGAAATTATCCCAAATGATTTCTATATTTGGGGCACATGCCTGTGTGTCCCAACTGTAGGATGTTTTTTCATTGGAAGTCCCTTATCAGTGCGATTATTTTTTCTGACTGAGTAAATCCGGTTCCAATAATTTTCGCTTAAGAGGTTGTTTGAAAATTGGGGGTGAAGTAATGGACAAGCCTAACCAAAAAGACAAAAATAAATTTCTTTATCCTCGTAGTCGCTACTATGGTCAAGTTAAGCCAGAGAATTTAGTATTTAATGCCAATCTTCAAGAATTTGCTCAAAAAGTTGGCTACATTACCAATCTAGAAACTAATGGTAAGCTTGACCCAGAAGATGCTTACAAACAGATTAAAGCACTTTGGAAACAGTTGAAGTCCAGTAAAAAAGGACTCTTGATTGGTGACGAGCCACCAGATCAGCCCTAAAATTACTCCAATGGAAAGCATATAGGCTCTAGCACATAAATATTCTCAAAATGCGATCGCGCTGTGCCAGTTACGTAAGTCCTGTAAATAATTCTGCTGGATTACTTATTTGATAATTGCGTAGTCTAGAATACATTTATAGATAACTAGGCAATTTTCTAGAAATCGAAATTTTTGATAATTCCTGTGTATAGCCGCTTCAAGCAGCAACTCAGAATTCCCAACCCTAAAATATGTGTCTAATTTCTCTGAGCTAATTACTTGCTGTTACAAAAACTGTAACAGTGCCATTCTTCTATTACAGCAAGTGCAATAGTTAATCATTGAAACGTTTTAAGTCAACCCTGAGACACAGATTAACAATCTTTGGCAAGTGAGGTAGCAGAATGAATCGGCAAAAATTTAGTGGTGTCCAAGAAAATTTTCTGCAAAGGCGTTACGGAGTTAGTCTCGGCAGACGTTATGTTTTGGCAGCTGCAAGTGTTGTTCTCTTTAGTGTATTGGGGTGTTCTCAGGTCGATAGTAATAAAAATGCCCTTGCTCAATCTAGTTTACCTCAGCCAGAAACTCCATTGGAAAAAAAAACAGTCAAGACTGATACTAAAATCGTTGAGTCTAACAATAAATTTGGCTTCAAACTTTTTTCAGAAGTTCAGAAAAGTGATGGTGGAGAAAAAAATGTTTTTATCTCGCCTTCCAGTGTAGCGATCGCCTTAGTCATGACCTACAATGGCGCTAGCGGATCGACTCAACAAGCAATGGCAAAAACCCTGGAATTACAGGGGATGAATCTGTCAGAAATTAACTCTGCTTACGCAGCAGCTTTAAAGCAGCTTTTAGACAATCCCGATGCCAAAGTGCAACTCAAGATTGCTAACTCACTTTGGGCAAATCAAGAGGTGAAATTTCAGCCAGACTTCCTCCAAAGAACCGAGGATTTCTATCAAGCCAAGGTCAGTAATTTAAATTTTCAAGACGCTACAGCCTCCAATGCCATCAATAAATGGGTAAAAGATAATACTGGCGGCAAAATCGATAAAATAGTCGAAAAAATCGAACCCAATCAAGTGTTGTTTTTAATTAATGCCATATATTTTAAAGGTAGTTGGAGTAATCAATTTGATAAAAATCAAACTGCCCAACATCCTTTTTACGTTACATCTGGCAGAGAAAAACAACACCCAATGATGTCGCAAGACGGTGACTACAGATATTATGAAAACGAACAATTTCAGGCAGTGAGTTTACCTTATGGCAAAGATGGTAAAGTCAGTTTTTATATCTTTTTGCCCAAAGAAAACTCTAACCTCAAAACCTTCTCTCAAAACTTAAATGTTGAGAACTGGGAAAAATGGATGACTCAATTCAACAAACAAAAAGGGTTTATTCGCTTACCCCGCTTCAAAACAGAATACGATGTTACACTTAACAATGCTTTGAAAGCTTTAGGGATGGAAGAGGCTTTCAGCAACAAAGCTAATTTTTCCGGCATGGGTAAAAACTTTGCCATTAGCCAAGTGAAGCATAAAACTTTTGTGGAAGTGAACGAAGAAGGCACCGAAGCGGCTGCGGCTACTTCAGTGGGAATAGTAGCAACATCTTTGAGACAGGAACCAAAACCATTCCGAATGGTTGTAGCTCGTCCCTTCTTTTGTGCCATTCGGGATAATCAAACGGGAAGTGTTTTGTTTATGGGTTCAATCATCGAACCAGATTGAGGCACTCACCCCTTTAACGGGCAGGACTGTTTCATTCCCTAAAAGGCGGTGATTTACAAGCGTATCAACTAAAGAAATCTGGTAACTCAAAAATTTTATTTGCTCATAAACCTGGCGATGCCTTCTCTTTCAGAGACGCTACCGCGAACGGCAAAGCTTCTCTACGAGACGCTGCGCGAACGCTATCGCACTTAAATTTGGTTGTTGAAACAGTAATTTTTCGATTACCATCTCACTAAAATTTCTGGCTGATACTCTTGACAAAATCCTTATCTGAGCGAATGAAACAGCCCTGTTTTAAGGGGTGGGATTCATGCCAAACTACTCTTGCTCCAAAAATTGTCTAACGGTTAAGATTGGAATATTTTTAAACGGATTTAAAACTAACAAGTCTCGATCGCCAGTGATAATTGTTGTTGATTGTCCATTAACAGCTAACTCCAAATATTTATCATCTTTTGAATCTCGACAAGCATTAATTGTTTCTTCGATATCAATAAAAGCAACTGTTTCCTGAAATCCAATTAAAAATAGTTGTCTTTCTCCTGTGTAATATATTTATCAAATTTTGCTCTTGCTAAAACTTCTTGAATCTCTACCAAAATTGCATGAGACATCAAGATAATTCCTTTATTTCTCGCTTTATCTAATGCTTGACCAAAGAAAAAAAGGATACAAGCCCCTGAATTTATTTATGGAAAAGGTAAAAATATATAAGCCGATATACGAAGTACGAGGCTTATAATGTCCTTGTTTCAAGCCCCTGAATTTATTTATGGGGATTGTAATTTTGAATGCGTGAATTTTGAATTTTGAATTCGAGCGAAGCGAGTGACGAGGTTGGCTTTGTTTAAAAAGCAAAGCACTGACTATGATATTAGTATCCAAAACATATTTTTTTCGATTATTCATTTAAAATTGCTTCTAAAATTTCTGGTGTCAATCCTCTAGCAACTGCTCTATCACTAATTTCATCCATAATTTTTCCTAAAAAATCCATTTCTCTAGTAACATCTTGATTAAAGAATAAAACAATAAGGGTTTGTAGAAATTGCTTTTCTTTGTCGGTAGCCTTTTGGTAGGCCTGAGCAACTTCAGGAGTGACTTTAATCGTAATTTCGTTGTTAAACTTCATAATTAGCTATCAATCGAGGATAAATGATTAAGTGCTGTTTCTGTTTAAAAACCGGAAAGACGGATAATTTACGTCCAGAGCTTATTTAAGGTTGAGACTAGGACTTACGCACTGAAGTCTCAAACCTTTTCCCACTCCCTATTCCCTACTCCCCACCCTCACCCAGCAATTTTAGGTTGCTTGAGTATTAAGGTGATGTTGCTTCGGAAATGCTGAGAGTGTTCTTAGCATCAGTTTTTGGGGGTTCATTTGGTGCAGCCGATGCAGTTATTTCTCCTGTAGTGCTTTCCCCAGTTTCACTAGTGAACCCTCCAAGACGCACTGCACTTAAAGCGGTCTTAATCACAACAGCTGTGGGTACTGCCACAATTACACCCAAAAGTCCGCCAATTCTTGCTCCTGTTAAAACTGAAATTAATATCCAAACTGGGTTTAAACCAGTAAAGCTACCTAAAATTCGGGGAGCAATTAAATTTTCGAGAATTTGTTGTACGATTACCGCTGCTATCAAAACTTTCACACCCATTGAGAAATCTTGCAGCGCTACTAATAATGTGGTCAGGGCGATGCCTACAGAGCCACCAAAGGGCACGAGAGCCATGATGCCAATAGTTAGGCCAAATAGCAGACCAAATGGTACTTTCAGCCACAAAAAACTCGGAATCAGAGCTGAGGCCATACAGGTAGATAAAATCAGCTGGGTGATGAAGAAATTTTGGAAGCTCAAGCGCACGGTTTTAGAGAAAGGATCTCGAAATTTAGCGGGTAGCCATTCTACTAGACTTTGCCAAAGTTCACCCCCATGCTGTAAAAGATAGAAAGTCAAAACCATCGTCAAGAGAAAATCTAGCAGACTAGTGAATGTGACTACAGCCAGATTTAAAACTTGTCCAGCGATCGCTTGCAATTGTCCCTTGACGCGATCGTTGATTTGCACTACCAGAGCATCCAGGTTGATGGGTAAGCCGAAAGTCTCAGCTTTTTCGTTTAGAATCATTAACTGAGAGCGTCCAGAGTCGATTAACTCCGGCAAGCGAGCCACTAGTTGCTGGGCTTGGGTAAGGGCTAGAGGAAAAAGTGTCACACCCAACGCCAATAAAATCGATAAAGCTAAGAGAAATACTAGAATAGCAACTTGCTCTCGCCTCGCACCCTGATGCTCCATCCAACTTACGGGGTAGTTGAGCAGAAATGCTAGCACCGAGGCTCCGACTAGAATGACTATGAGAGAATGGAAATAATTAAAAAATACCGAAATTGCCCAACCATTGAGAACTAGCAGCGGAACGAATAACGCGATCGCCCCGATTCGCGCTATTGGTGTAAATGTTTGCCACCAGTCGAGTAGCTTGCGTGTCTGCATTTTCAGCTGATTGCGGGATAGAACTGAATAGAATCTTTCTTTACAGTTTATTATCTCTGACTATACGAGTCTTATTCATCCTTCTAGTTTAGGAGTTAGACTAAGCCCAATGGAAAATTATCAACCAGAAGAGACTGGGGAGTGGGGAATGGGGAGTGGGGAATGGGGAGTGGGGAGTGGGGGAGATGAGGGAGCAGGGGAGATGGGGAGCAGGGGAGCAGGGGAGCAGGGGAGCAGGGGAGCAGGGGAGCAGGGGAGCAGGGGAGCAGGGGAGCAGGGGAGCAGGGGAGCAGGGGAGCAGGGGAGCAGAGGAGAGTTCAATGTGCCAAGTTCAATCCCCTCTGCCCCTCTGCCCCTCTGCCCCTCTGCCTCTTGTGCCCAATGCCCAATGCCCAATGCCCCATGCCCAATGCCCAAAACACAGTTGCTTTTATATTTAATTCCGATTATCGGTTTTTTCCCATCTCTGTGGACTCTCTATCGCCGTCAGGGTAGTCGGGAACAACTCGCTATTAGTCGTCTGTCTATTACTTTGGCACTTACTTGGCTGTTAGGATATCTATTATTGGCTACCGGAGCAGCAACTTCAGATTTTTTTACACTACGTCTATTTATCCTCAATAGCTTTCTCACATCAGGTTATTTTTTAGTGAGTGTTTGGTTGATTTTCCGTTTGATACAGCGGAAATCCGGACGTTTACCAGGGTTTACTACTTTCGCAGAACGGGTGATCGGCAAGTACTTATCTTAATTTATTGGGGTGAAAATTAGCAGTATTTTTACTTAGATTGTCAAAAATTACAATTGATTTCTTCATATTATCTAGTCAAATCCAGTTTATTATTGCCATACTTCAGTAAAACATCTCCAGATTTACCCAAAAGAAGGAAAAATGCTGCTATAAGTGTTGTGGTTGACACTACATTAAAAAAGTTAGCACTAATAATTAAGAGTTAGATATTATGGGTTGATTTGTCTGCATATTTTTAGTCTGCAAATTTACCGAATTTGATTAGTGAGTAAGTGTGAGGAAGTCTGTGACCATTCAAAGAAGTTCGGCGGAAGAAAACCAATCGGGAAAAGGCTCAAAGTCTATTAAAAAAATTTCCCACAACTCGAAATCGGGACGTTGGCTGTGGTTTTGGGTGGGTATGAGTGGGATTGCGATGGTGTCAGCAACAGCGGGGGCGTTGTTGGCGGTGTCTTTGACTAGTACGCCTTTGCAGCAAGCCCAGCTAAGTCCACAGGATGAAGCGGTGTTTGATGGCGATCGCATTTCTGGAGGTGTGCTGCGATTTTCAGAATTAACTCGCCCGGTTAATCTGTTGGTTATGGGCATGAGCGTACTACCGCCAGATATCCAAAACCCTCCAGAAGAAACTAAAAATCTCAGATACCTGCCCCAAGTCAACTCCTTTGATGGTCTTTCCGATGTGATGCTTTTGGCCAAATTCGATCCAGAGACCAAAAAAATAGTTATGCTCTCCATTCCCAGAGATACTCGCACAGAAGTAGAGGGATATGGAGTTAAAAAAATTAATTCTGCCAATGTTGACGGTGGTCCAGCCTTGACTGCTAAAACCGTCAGCAATCTCTTGGGCGGCGTAGGAATCGATCGCTATGTCCGAATTAATGTTTTGGGAGTTGGCAAGCTAATTGATGCCTTGGGTGGGGTGACAGTCTACGTCCCCAAAGATATGAAGTATCAAGATGATTCTCAGCACTTGTACATCAATTTGAAGGCGGGTAAACAGCATCTCAACGGCGATCAAGCACTACAATTGCTACGTTTTCGCCATGACGAACTCGGAGATATTGGTCGAATTCAGCGGCAGCAAATGGTGATGCGTGCTTTGATGGATCAGACTCTCAACCCAGCTACTGTAGCTCAATTACCTAAAGTTCTTGATGTCGTTAAAGAACACATTGACACTAACTTGACGGTTGAGGAGTTAGTGGCATTATTGGGTTTTGGAGTGCGGACAAATCGCTCCAATATGCAAATGTTAATGCTACCAGGTCGCTTTAGCGAGAAGAATGAGTTTGAGGCTAGCTATTGGTTACCCAGCAGAAATGGTATTGCCAAACTCATGGTTCAGCACTTTGGTCTGGAATCAGAACAGGAACAGCAGATGGCTAATCCGCGTTCTTTACGTGTAGCAATTCAAGATAGTACAGGTGGCGATCGCTCTAACCTCCAACCATTAATTCGAGCCTTGGAAAAATCTGGTTATCGTAACATTTATATAGCCAAGGCATGGGGTGAACCTCTAGAGGTAACTCACATCGTCGCCCAACAAGGAGATGGTGACAGTGCCGAATCAATTCGCAACACTTTGGGATTTGGAGAAGTGCGTGTGGAAAGTACTGGTAACCTTGGCTCGGATATCAGTATCCAAGTCGGTCAAGATTGGTTGGAACAAAAATCTATTTTGGAGAAGTCCCTCACACCCTAAAGGGTATGGCCGCAGCTGACACTGAATTTACCGCAAGACTGAGTTCTTTGAGTTTAGCTGCTACCACACCATTGCTTAATAATTCTTCTGCCTTAGCTAAACCCTCTGGCATATTTGGACAAATACCGCTTTGCCATAGGTAAAATCCGCCATTCCACAAGGCGGTTTGCATTAATTCCCCTGGTTTACCTGCCAAAACTTCCCGAATATCCGCCACCAGTTCTTCAGTAGTTCCAAGGGGTACATTCTTGGTGGTGAAGCCGTAATCACGCGGTACAAGATGCAATCGTTCTATCTCTGGGGATGCTACCGATGAAGATAAGCTGATGATTGCGGTGCGATCGCGCGGTAAGTCACAACTACCTTCCAATCCCTTCACTAATGTAAATTTTGTGACTCCTCGCAGCCCTAAAGCTATTTGAAACATCCCTTCAGTGGGTGGATGGACAAACCCAGCAATTACATGAGCATTTCCCGCATAAGGACACCAAATTAGCTCCATTGTTGCCAAGGGCGGACGTTTGCCAAGTTGGTCGCGGTACTCCCAAATACTTGTAGTTAAGGGGAAATGCTGAGGTAGATAAATAAAGCCGATTCCCGTTTGTGCAAATACTTGCTGAGTGTTTGCTAAAGGTAGGGTAGTCCAATCCACTCCTAAACCCTGCCAAATATCTATCAGGGGTAATCCATACTTAGTTGGCAAGCGATCGCCACCATGCATTACCACCGGTTGTCCAGCTGCGGCGAGTAGTAAAGCTGTCACCAGACTAATTGGTGCAGTGCGGGTTCTGCCATCGTAAGGGATGCCCAAAACGATCGCTGGTCGTTCAGAGAAAGAGAAGATTGGTTGCAGTTTTGGACCGAGTTCATCATAGGCATCCAACATTCCCGCTAACTCTTCCCCCGTGGGACGCTTGATGCGATGAGCAATCAAAAACGCTCCAATTTGGGCTGGTGTAGCTTCACCCAGCAACATCATTTTAGTCGCGGTGGCAGCTTGGGCACGAGTTAAATTTTCCGCTGTGTGGTTACCACCGCCTACTTTTTGCACGAATTCCCTAAAATTGGTCATTTGTCATTTGTCCTTAGTCATTAGTCGTTTGTTAGTTAACAATAACCAATAACCGATAAGCAATAATCCATGACTGATGCCCAATGCCCAATGACATTTAAGAAGCCGATCGCTGCTGGTCAATTTGTAGTGGGATGTTTTCCCGCACAAGTTGCCAAAAGTGCTTGATGGGAGGAATTTGCAGACGGTCACCAGTTGTCACCATTACTACGCGGCGTGTCAAACTAGAATTATCTGGTGAACTAGCAATACTATTGCCGACTAAGGAACGAATTGCTAGGGTAGGGTCAAGGCGTGCTTCTACTAATGCTGATTGAGGTAGTAAAGCTATCAGTTCGCCTTGGCGCACTACTCCCCGGAAGGCATCTAGGGTATTTACCTCCAAAGCTGCCTGGAGTTTAGCCTCCATTCGCTCAAATCTATCTTGTACTAAACGCTGCATCCCATAACCATCTTTAAAAACCACTTGGGGATAACGAATTAACTCTGACCAAGGGACAAATTCATATTGGGCTAGGGGATGATTGGCTGCGGTTAAAACTTCTATAGGTTCATCATAAAGTACTTCTACTACCATTTCTCTACCAGTGGTTAAAAACCGATTATTCATCACAATTGCTAAATCTACTAATCCATCTTTGAGGACTTTCAGGGCGCGATCGCTTCCCAATGAAGTCACCCGCAATTGCACATCTGGATAATCATGACA
Organism: Desmonostoc geniculatum HA4340-LM1; assembly: GCA_019359545.1. Classification (GTDB taxonomy): domain Bacteria; phylum Cyanobacteriota; class Cyanobacteriia; order Cyanobacteriales; family Nostocaceae; genus Nostoc; species Nostoc geniculatum. Next base: position 13,809 of record JAHHHB010000118.1, read on the forward strand.
AAATTTTTGTAACACTGGTGGTAAGTAAGAACCGCACAGCGAGTGAATCGCCGCAATGCAAAGTTCTGGCTGTTTTCCGGCGATTAAATCGGCTAATTCTTCTGTAGCAGTCTGCCATTCTTGGCAAATTTTGCGGACACGAGGTAGCAAACGTTCACCTGCCAGGGTCAGCTTAGCATGGCTGGTTCTGTGAAATAGTTCTATCCCCAAATCTGCTTCTAATGCTTGGATTTGGCGACTAATCGTCGATTGCGTGACACCACATGTTCGCGCTGCTTGTTGAAAGCTGCCGGTTTGGGCGATCGCTAGAAAGGCTTGCAACTGCTCTAGGCGCATTTTTATGTAGCCTGCATTACATTTATCGGTTTCATTAAGTTAACGGATTTTTCACTATAATTTAGTAGAGTTTGTTACAGGTCTTTTTCTCTAATTTACGTTTGCCTAAATCAGGATTTAGCGCCTTTGTTGTCAATTATCCGCCTTGCACCGAATTTTTCGGCAAATATCGTCAAAATAGAAATGACTATTTTCTGGTGAAATATATAAATTTTTAGATAAGATTTCTAATTCATCACATAGAGCGGATTTATCAGGATTCATAGCAATTACCGGGGGTGCGTCGTCCAATGGCGATCGGCTTTAAGAGTGATGAAATTCGGCGTCTGGTGAGGATGGGATGAGTCAGGAGTGAAATTTCACGTCTGGACACCCGATAAACAACACAAGCAAAACAATAAGGAGAATCAACAAGAATGGCTAATGCAGTTTTAAATCTATCTGACCTTAACGGCAGCAACGGCTTTGTGATTAACGGCATTGATGCGGGTGACTTGTCAGGTGGCTCCGTCAGCAATGCGGGAGATATCAACGGCGACGGCTTCGACGACCTGATTATCGGGACAAGAGGTTACTTGTTCCGAAATCGCTATGGCGCCAGGGAGAGCTACGTGGTGTTTGGCAGCAGCAGTGGCTTTAGTGCGAACCTCAACCTCTCAACTCTTGATGGCAGCAACGGCTTTGTGATTAACGACATTTATAGCGATTACAAGTCAGACACTTCCGTTAGCAATGTGGGAGACTTTAACGGCGATGGCTTCGACGACGTGATTATCGGAGCAAGATATGACTCCTCCGGTTCCTACAATTTCGGGTCAGGCTACGTGGTGTTTGGCAGCAGCAGTAGCTTTAGTGCGAACCTCAACTTCTCAACTCTTGATGGCAGCAACGGCTTTGTGATTAGAACCATTGGTCCATTTGACTTTTCAGGCATCTCCGTCAGCAATGCCGGAGACATCAACGGCGACGGCTTTGACGACCTCATTATCGGGATCAGCCAAGAATACTTTCGGCAACCGTACAATGTTGGGCAGAGCTACGTGGTGTTTGGTAGCAGCAGTAGCTTTAGTGCAGTCTTCGACCTCAATGACCTGGATGGCAGCAACGGCTTTGTGATTAACGGCATTGATAGCGATCGCCCAGGCACCTCCGTCAGCACTGCGGGAGACGTTAATGGTGACGGCTTCGACGACCTGATTATCGGAGTAAAAGATCTAGCGCAAAGCTACGTGGTGTTTGGCAGCAGCAGTGGCTTTAGCGCGAGCCTCAATTTTTCTGACCTAGATGGCAGCAACGGCTTTGTGATTAACGGCTCAGGCAACTCCGTCAGCAATGCGGGAGACATCAACGCTGACGGCATAGACGACCTGATTATCGGGGCATACGTGGTGTTTGGTAGCACCAGTGGCTTTGGTGCGAGCCTCAATCTCTCTTCTCTCGATGGCAGCAACGGCTTTGTAATTAACGGAATTTATAGCGATTACAACTCAGTTACCTTTGTCAGTAGTGCGGGAGACTTTAACGGCGACGGCATCGACGACCTGATTATCGGGGCATCTGGTGCCAGCCCCAACAGTCAGTTTGGGGCAGGGTCAAGCTACGTGGTCTTTGGTCGCAGCAGTGGCTTTGGTGCCGGCTTCAACCTTTCATCTCTCGATGGTAGCGACGGCTTTGTGATTAACGGCATTAATAGCTCTGACCTCTTAGGCTTTTCTGTCAGCAGTGCCGGAGACATCAACGGCGACGGCTTTGACGACCTGATTATCGGCGCACCTGGTGCCGACCCCAACAGTCAGTCTGGGGCAGGGTCAAGCTACGTGGTATTTGGTTTTGCATCTCCTACACCGACTAATCAACCTCCTGTTGCAGTTGATGACACTGCTACCACCGACGAAGACACTGCCGTTAACATAGAAGTCTTAGCTAACGACAGCAACTCCCTAACGGTGACAGCTATTAATGGTCAGACAGTTGTTGTTGGCACTACCATTACCCTGGCTTCTGGTGCTTTAGTTACCGTGAATGCTGATGGTAGCTTGACCTATGACCCAAATGCTCAATTTGAAAGTTTGGCTGTTGGTGAAAGCAGTGGTGACAGCTTTACATACACCACCAACAATGGCAGCTTGACTAATACAGCTAGCGTTAATTTGACTATTAACGGAGTCAATGACGCACCCAAACTTTCAGGTTTTAACCTTTCCACCCTCAATGGCAGCAATGGCTTTGTGTTTAACGGCATTAATCGTGACTACTCAGGGCGCTCCGTCAGCAATGCGGGAGACATCAACGGTGACGGCTTTGACGACCTGATTATTGGCGCACCTGGTGCCTACCCCAGAAGCATCATCTACGAGTCGTATGCCGGGTCAAGCTATGTGGTATTTGGCAGCAGTAGTGGCTTTAGTGCCAGTCTCAACGCCTTTTCCCTGGATGGCAGCAACGGCTTTGTGATTATCGGCCATCCCGGTACCCTCTCAGGCTTTTCTGTTAGCGGTGCGGGAGACATTAATGGCGACGGCTTGGACGACCTAATTATCGGGACATATGGCCAGTTTGATCCCAGGTTAGGCTACGTGGTGTTTGGCAGCAGCAGTGGCTTTGATGCCCAACTCAACCTCTCCTCCCTTGATGGCAGCAACGGCTTTGTGATTGGTGGCAGAAGTGATGGCTTACGCACCTCCGTCAGCAGTGCAGGAGACATTAACAGCGATGGCATAGACGACCTGATTATCGGGGTAAAAGATGCCGACCCCAACGATCAGAATTATACCTGGTCAAGCTACGTGGTTTTTGGCAGCACTAGTGGCTTTGGTGCCAGTCTCAGCCCCTTTTTCCTGGATGGCAGCAACGGCTTTGTGATTAACGGCATTGATAGTGGCCGTGATTTCTCAGGCATCTCCGTCAGCAATGCGGGAGACATCAACGGTGACGGCATCGACGACCTGATTATCGGGACAAACGGTGCCGACCCCAACGGTCAGAATGGTGCTGGGTCAAGCTACGTAGTGTTTGGCAGCAGTAGTGGCTTTAGTGCTAGTCTCAACGTCTCCTCCCTGGATGGCAGCAACGGTTTTGTGATTAACGGCATTAATAGCGATGACGGCTCAGGCATCTCCGTCGGCAATGCGGGAGACATCAACGGCGACGGCTTTGACGACCTGATTATCGGGGCATCCTCTGCCGACCCCAACGGTCAGCCTAATGCTGGGTCAAGCTACGTGGTGTTTGGCAGCAGCAGTGGCTTTGATGCCAGTCTCAACCTTTCCTCCCTCAATGGCAGCAATGGCTTTGTGATTAACGGCATTGATGAATTTGACAACTCAGGTTTTTCCGTTAGCAGTGCGGGAGACTTCAACGGTGACGGCTTTGACGACCTGATTATCGGGGCAAGCGGTGCCGACCCCAACGGTCAGGTTAATGCTGGGTCAAGCTACGTGGTGTTTGGCTTTGCCAGTCCCACTACCACCAACGAAGATACTGCTGTGACATTCCTTGCTGTCAACATTTTAAGTATATATACAGATATCGATGGCGATACCTTAACCATTGGTGACTTCACTAATCCCACTAACGGCACACTGACACTCAACGACAACACTACACCAGACAACCCCAGTGATGACTTCTTCATCTACACCCCCAATGCCAACTTCAACGGCACTGACAGTTTCAACTTCACTGTTAGCGATCGCAATGGTGGTAGCGTTACAGGTACTTTTAACCTCAAGGTATTGCCCGTCAATGATGCACCTATTGGCGTCAATGATACTCTAACCACTGCTTTTAATACTCCTGTAACCATCCAAGCTAGTACTTTGCTAGCTAATGATACCGATATAGATAGCAATAACCTCAGCATTACTGGCGTGAGCGGTGCAACCAACGGTACTGCTGTGCTGAATAATAACGGTACTCCGACTAACTCGGCGGATGATTTCATTGTCTTTACCCCATTTAATGGGTTTACTGGCAATGCCAACTTCAACTACACCATCAGCGATGGGAACCTCAGTAGTACTGCTAGCGTTGCGATCGCAGTTGGTGCTAACATCACTGGCACTAATGGCAACGATAACATCTCTGGCAGTGGAGGCAATGATACCATCTCTGGCAATGGCGGCAACGATACCATCTCTGGCGGCAATGGCAATGATACTTTTATTTTCCGCCTTGGTGATGGCAATGACACCATCACCGATTTTGGTGGAATACGCACTGGCTCAAATCCATCAGCAACGGTGATTAACCAACTGGATACATTGCAATTTATCGGTAGTGGTTTAACTGCCCAAAATCTGCAATTAACTCCTGATGGTGATAACTTAGAACTCACCTTTTTAGATGCGGCTTCTACCAAAGTTACCTTGCGAAACTTCCAATTAGAAAACCTGGATAATCTGCCAGCAAATAGTTCACGACCAGCTATTGGTAATATCCTGTTTGATGGACAAACCAGCATAACTGATAGTTTTGATGTCTTCGATGCCAACTCGACTCAAACAAATCTGTTTAACAAGAACACCGTCACTTTCTTGAATGACCTTAACAATAACATCGCAGGTTTTTACAACTCCAATGATGTAATTAATGGTCAAGGGGGTAACGACATCATTAATGGTAATAATGGCGATGACCTCTTACGGGGCGGTGAA
>JAHHHB010000119.1 GCA_019359545.1 Desmonostoc geniculatum HA4340-LM1
TAGGGGACGTTTCCAGCAACACCGAAACGTCCCCTGGGTTAAAAGGGATGTCATCGGGGTCAGGTTCCTCCTGGGTCAGATTTTGTTGTATGGGGTGTTGGTCAGCTTCTACCTGGGTGAAGTTATTCAGAATTTATTCTTCGTCCTCGTCTTCGTCTTCTGTGGAGCCGATGACGATATTCAGAGGGATTGAGCAGGGCAGACTTGGTAGCGAAGATAGCGAGGGGGGACATACCGCTAGGTCAGTCGTCTCCCTCGTTGGAGAAAGCAATCTTGGAAAAGTATTAAGTAAGTCGGCGGGAAAATTTATCAGTATGTAACGAAAACTTAACCAGAGCGGTTAGAGTTAAATTTAATACGTTGTGTCCTATAATTTCCTCTTTCTCCTCTAGCTTGAACACCATCAATTACTGCGTAAGCAAGAGCCAACTCATCATCAAACATTCGTCCCGCTAGTTCATCCTTTTTGAGGTGCTGCCACTCCAATTCAATTGGAACCGTTGGGAGCAATATTTGGGCAGAAAGAAGATGTATAAACCCATGTGTTCCCACTTTGACCACATCTGTTGGACTTCTTGGCATCGATGTATTGGGCCATTGTCTTGCACGATTACCCTTATGCGTCCTAGTTCAGCGGCTTCGTCGGCTTCTTGCTCCATCATCTGGATATAAGACTTGCGATTAACCCCCCCAATCACCAAACCGTAAACAAAACTGATTAGAGGTTGAAAAAATCCAATAATGCTTAATCTTCGACCCCGACGCCAAGGCTACAGTCAGGTCATCAGGTTTCGCATTCCCAACGTGTAATGTCACAGGAGGATACGAGTTCACAAATACTTTTATAGCCGATTCATACGCACTGGGAAGCGGTTCCACACACCCTTATAATGACGCCCATCAATTGTCTTGCAGTTTTGTGCAACTTGATTTTTTTATTGGTACAGACAAAATCGCTAGCGGTGTGTGGTGTGTTGATTATCAAGTAACTTTAGAAGCAAATCCCAATTACAACAATGGCAAGCGCGAATTAGTTGTTACTGGTACATCGGGACGTGAGTATTTGCGGGTAGAAGTTTCTGACTGCAACTACATTGTCACCTGTGACGACAATTGTCCGCCAGGACATATAAAGTGCGAATGTGATAGCTACCCTGGATATTGTTGCATTCCGTGTAGTGAAATCAGAAGTGAAATTAGCAGCGCTACAGCAACATTAAGAAGAATAAATCATGGCTGATTGCTGTAGTGAAATCAGGGCAGAATTAGCAGCGCTAAAAGCAGAAATAGCTCGGATAAAAACTGTTGATGAAAATGCGATTATTCAAAGCACGAAGGCAGCACTAAGAGGATGTTTGAAAAGTCATGATTGATGTATCAAATATTTTTTACCCCTCCCTAACCCTCCCCTTGTCAAGGGGAGGGAACTAGATTTCCGGTCTCCCCCCTTGACAAGGGGGGATTAAGGGGGGTAATTAAAATCACAGCTAACCACTTTTCAAACAACCTCTAACCGCTTATCTGCAACGCCCCTTACTTTGAAGTTTCCAAGCACTGAGTGCAGAGTTATCGCAAGCGTCATAGACAAGTTTTGCAATATTGCCTGCCCCACGGCTGCCATAAGAAGCGTTAGGAAATTCTTTGTTTTGTCCGAACCAAGACGAACCCATTCGCTGGTCACTACTACCATAGCTTGTGACTCCGATAACAACATTACGAATATTGTCAGAGCCATATTCTCCTCCTGAAGCATCGGCGCCAAAGTTGACAAGCCAGGGACCGCCGCTAGAGCCGCCAGTCATCGCTGAGCCTAACCAAGTATTCTTGAGATTGCCGGTAGCGTAGTATGCGCCATAGCCAGTGTTGATTTGCATCCTCAAACCTGAGTCAAAAGAGCCAGGATATCCTAGCTGAGTGATAGACGCAAATAGCTTATTGCCGAAGACGCCTTGATAGGATGAGGTTGGGGTAGCGTAACTGTAGCCATTCCAGGCATAACCGAAGTAGCCGGTAACATTGCCTGCCTGTTGGCCGGAACTATTATTGTTGAGCGCAACAAGGGCAATGTCATTGTTGCAAACAACGCCGATCTGTGTGCAGGTATCAGTTCCGTTAAAGTAAGAGGTAGGAATCAGGTACAGTGTGCTTTCAAATGATAGATAGGGCTCACTAGAGTTGTTTTTTGCAGGAACAAACTTCACCTTTCTCACCCAGCCGTTGTTTCCTTTTCCATAATCGTGGACACAGTGTGCAGCCGTAAGCAGAAGACTTTTGCCAATCATTGAGGCTGAACAAATATAGTTGTAAGTAGTTCCCCCAACAGCCATATACAACTTTCCGGCTCGCCGGTATGTATCGGCCTGGGCAGGATTAGTATTGCCGCCTAAAACACGAGAAGTAGAGTAAGGTACTTTGGAAGTTCCAAAAGATAATGGGGAATCTATTGGTAAATCTAGCTGCTCATTTTTGTTGGAGTCACCATTTGAAGACCTGACTGCACCTGGTGTACCACTGATCGTACCCGTACTCAAAGCAGCATTGGCTGGAGCCTTCACAGAATCTCTTGGCATCCGTGATTTCAACTGATTTTCAGGTAAAGTATTGAACTGCTGAGTTCTGTATGACTGATTAGCGCTATCAGATGAGACGGTTGAAGATTTATTTTGTGCGATCGCCACATGACTTTGTAAGCTAAGTAGCAATCCAGTCGAGGCAATAGCTAATGACTGTCTAACAAATACCTGCATTTAATTCCTCCTGAGTGTGTCAAATTTTTGGTTATATGCTTGCTCAAAATTTTGCAAACATAGCAATAGTGTTTGCAAGATGGCTAGACAAACAGCCAAAACAAAGAGCCGTAACAGAGAAATAGACTACTAAGTACAAGAAATCTGCCTATTAAGTAAGGCGAGCTGTCTTATACTTGTAATTTCAGATAGTATGTAGGTTTTTATGCAGATTAATAATGAAGTAAGTTTAAGATTTGAGATTATTTTTGTTAACTTTTTCTTAATCTAATTTCTTCAAAGTTAAAAGCAAAAAATCAACCGTTTTAGTATATAATCTCAGATTTTAGACCGTACAAGCCGTTCAATTTATTTTATTTAATAAAAAACTAGATGGAAAAATTTAACTGTAAATAAGCGTTTTAGACTATCCACATAATTTGCTTTTTGTCAATCATTATTACTTGACCAAAACAGAGCCTAACGCACCATCCCAGATTTTTGGTGCGTTAGGACTAACGTCCATAACGCACCCTACTAGATTAAAGAAGTCGGAAGTTTTGTAGTAGCGTGGCAAGGCTAAAATAGTGCATTAGTAGCTTGGGTTGAGCTTTCGCGTTACCCAACGTGGATCTCGGTGTTGGGTTTCCTTCCTCAACCCAACCTACAAATTTATTGCAACATTTTAGTCTTGCCACGCCAGTAGGGTGTGTTATGCCGGAGGCTAACGCACCATCCCAGATTTTCGGTGGGTTAGGACTAACGTCCATAACGCACCCTACTAGATTAAAGCTAATGTGAATCGTGTTTTTCGAGTTGTGTGTACACCGTAGCCTTAAAAAAGGGGGACTACAGGTTTAGCAGAAGATGCGAGAAACATCAACGAAACCTTCATGAAGACTAACAATATTTGAAACTTCCGAATACATACTTCCAACTTTACCTGGTTGATGGGTAAATAAATTATGACAACCCACAATTATTAGCAGTTCTTGAGCGCGGGAAAAGGCAACATTCACCCGTTCTGGTTTCTTAGCAAATCCCACGTCTCCTTTATTATTGTTGCGAACCATACTCACAATTACAACAGGTCTTTCCATCCCTTGAAATCTGTCTACTGTACCAGTACGAATTTCGAGGGAAGGGAAAAGTTCAGATTGCAGACGTTCGTCAATTTTTCTTAATTGAGCGCCATAAAATGTAATTACAGCGATTTCTTTTTTTGCTTCACCATTAGCAACTTTATCAGCCCAAGTATTCTCGAACTGCTGACAAAGACGCTCAATGATATCGATTTCTGGAGTATTAAAATAAGAAGTTTCGTTACGTTCTTCTAAAAAGTTCTTTTCTATGGGCGTTTTTACCCAGAGAATATGGTGAGATTCTTGGATGATTTCACCTGCTAAATTATGTGCGCGTTTTGTATCAGGTGCTAAAATTCCAGATTCTAGTTTACCCTCATAAAACTGATTGATTGCGCCCATAATATAGGGGTGCATTCGATATTGTGTAGTTAGCATTTGCTTGATGCTTTCATCAGCAGATTCAAACTGACTTTTAAATAGTGATTCTTCTAAAAATTGTAGTTCTTCTCGTGTATTGCCAATTGTTTGGGCAACTTCTTCTAAAGTGCTAGTATCAAGCATGGGTGGTAATTGTCGATGATCGCCTACCATGACTAACTTTTTACCTTTCAATGCGGGAATGAGTAATTCTGGGGGAGTACACTTACTAACTTCGTCGATGATGACGACATCAAAGGATTTAAATTCTTCAGAAAAACCCCTATTTGCAGCTTGCACGCAGGTGATACCAACGACGTTGGCATTATCTAAATATATGCGCCTTAAATCGTCACTATCGCCTTCCGTTGGCTTTCTTAATTTTTCTATCCAATCTTGCACAAAATCCTGATATTTGTTGAGATAAGCTTCTTCTTTTTGAAGTTCTTTTTGCCAAGATTCAAACTGAATATTTAACCTCTGTAAAAACTCTATATTAAAAACATCACCAGTAGAATTTTCTGGCTTAAATTTATCAGGTATCGTTTCGCATTCTGTCAACCACCAGTTTCTTTGGGCGATTAAATTTTCCGATGGCTGTGGTTGTAGTTGTTGTTTCAATTCATCTAGATGAATTTGCAATTTTTGAAGCTGCTGTAGACAAGCTTCGGTTTCTTGTTTGAGTTTTGCGAAATGCTCATCTAGAGAATTTTTAATTACCTCCAGCACAGCAAAAGGTTCTAATAATGAAATCAAAGTTTCAAGCTGACTGATACAATTTACCCAAGAATGGACTTGTTGGGTAAATTCTTGGGGGTGTTCCCAAATATTTGATTGTGTTGTGAGATATTGCTCAGCTAAAATGCGTAATTTATTAGGTGTGTTTGGCTGTTGGCTAAGTTCTTGCAAGATATTAATAACTTGTTGAAGTTGCAAATTAGCATCTTGTTGCGTTTTTTCTAGCTGATATTGAATGGTTGAGATTTGCCGTTGGCTGATTTCATTTGTATTAAGTTCATTTAGTTGTCGTCGTAGATAATGAAGCTGTTGTTCAGTTTCCGTTTTGACTTTTAAAACGCATTGACGTGCATTTGTAAGGATAGTCTCTAGCAATTCTTGTGTAATTCTGGTGAGAGTAGAGTCGATGTTATTCCATTCCCATGATGCACCATAGGTTTTCTGCATTCTGATTAAGAAAAACTGGGTATTTTCAACTAGTAATTTTCGCTGTTTTGGGTTGAGTAATTGATAGTTATTAAACTGTTTATAAGTCTCTTGCCATTGGGTGCGATCGCTTTGTGAAAACACCATTGGAATTTGACTAAAATTTTGTTGTAAAAAATAACTGAAATTATGCTGTTTGCCTTGCCTATCAGTAAAATTTCCGTCTATTTCATAAGCGATCGCTTTTGTCAATAACTCCCACTCCAGCAGGTTAATTTTGTAATTTTTTGGTACTATTGGTAACTTTAATGTATTAGCAAACATCAACAAACCTAGCGGTAAGTCTACTAGATTATCTGTTAAAGGTAAACCCGATCGCTGACAATCTTTTAAAGTGTGATAGAGATGAGAATGTGCTGTTGACTTCCATTCTTTCACTGCTGAAATAATATAATCGATTTCCCGTTGGCGGTTCTCCCATATCTGGATTGTTTGCTGTAGGTTTTGCTGCTTGGCAAGAAATTTCTGATAATCTGTTTGTAACTGATTTAACAAGTCAAAATTCTGTTTAACAGTCTGCGCTAACGCTGCAACTGCTGACATGGCTTCACTCGCATTTTGAGCAGAATTCAAAGCTGTTTTAAATTCCAAAATTTCTGTTGCTATGGTTTCACGCAACCAAATCGCTAAACCAAAAGCACCAAACTCTGGGCGAACAAAGCCAAGTTCATCAGTATATTTGATAGATTTACGAACATTTGCTAAAAATTCTTCTACGAAACTATTACCTTCTGCATAAGGCTTAAGAAGTGGCAAAAAAATTGTGGTTTCTGGAGATTCCCATTTAACATTGGGAGCAGTATTGAGTAATTTATCTAAACCAGAAATTAAAGATTCAACCTCGCTTTGCTGTGCTAAGGAATCCTTGTAAGATTTTTCTTGATTTTTAAAATCTGCCTCTATTTTTAGCTTATTTTTATGAAATTTAGTTTGTTGTTTTTGGAATTCTTCCTCTGTTTTTAAATAGGCTGTAAATCTTGGCAATAATGGCAGTAATTGACTCAAAATTCTAATATTTTCTAGTCGTTGAGTAAGATTATTTTCGCAGTCATTTGCAGTATTTTCCAGCCATCTGCCAATCACTTGATCTTCTAAAAATGGCTGTCCTTCCTCCCCAACTTTTTCGGCTTTTCCCTTGCGTACAGCCCGAATCACTGGGTTGTGAACTAATCGACTCAAGGCGTTATCTACTGCTAAATTGGCTTGAGAAGCGATTAAAGTGCGCCCACCACGAAGGGCAATTTGATAGCAAATCTCAGCAATTACGGTAGTTTTGCCAGTACCTGGTGGCCCTTGAATCAAAACAAGATCCTTGGCAGCAAGTACCTTTTCTACTGCTGCTTTTTGTCCAGGATTGGCAGCAGATAATAATAATTCCTCTGGTTTAAGTTCAATGGTTGTTTTAATTTGTCTAGCTTGGGAAGCATCGAATAAAAAGTTACCCAAATATTGATTCTGAGTGTAACCATTATTCAAATCGTCTAAGGCTTTTTTCTTGCGCTGAATCTGCTGAATATCACCAACTGCTTCAAAACACAAAAATCCGGTTGCTGGTAACTTATAACGATCTGTTGCGATATATTCAGCTAAGTCACGTTCTAATCTGACGCTGATAATACAACGGTTGGGATCGACTTCTTCAACAGTCCCTAATTGGCGGCCGCTAAGCCAATTTTTACCAATGGGAGCAGTTTCAAACAGTTTTAAATCTTCGTTTTTTGCTCGTCTTGCGCGTTCCCAAAAGTTTTCTATTTCGAGGGAATTTTGATAAAAGCCGTCAAGGGTGGCTGAGGTGACATCAATTTCAAAATTAATCCGTCTTTTGAAGTTATGGTTATTACCTATGTAACGCACACAAAATTGACGTGCTTTAGTGATTTTTTCTTCAATTTGCAAAAACGTTTTCCAAGCTTTCAACTGTTCTTTTGTAGGCACATAATCGCCACAAGCTGGCGCGGCTTTTATACGCGTCAATGTCGCCGATGGAATGTCGAGATGATGCTGGTGATTAGGTAACAAACGCAAGTGATAAGCTACAGAATAGCTATCACTATTTCCCCGTGAAAGTTGTAATAATTGAGCCGAAAGTATCTTTAAACCGCCCTTGCCATCTTTTTGTACAGCTACTGTAAATCCTAATGTTTTTTTTAGTTTTTCCAGTCTTGGAGGTAATTGAAACTCATGGGAATCTGTTGCTATTGTTAAATCCCAAATTTCTTCTCCTACGTCTTTACCTGCGCCTTTGCGACGCACATAAAATAGACAAGGTTTTTTCCCGACGCATTCAAACATTAACTCGTTGGCGTGTTCGCGTCGTTGGCGAAATTCGGGATATGATTCTAGGGCGGTTTCTCCTTCAAGATTGCGGATTAATCTATCAATTGTTGAACCTACGAATGTATAACTCCACTCTTGGGAGGATGTTTTAATTTTTGAGGATTTAGCTGTTAGTTTATTTACTGCTAGACGAATGCGTTCTGCTTCGGATTCTGAGATTGAACTTGTATGGCTTTTGACTGTAATTTTGAGGCGATCGCAAATTTCTAATAGTTTTTTACTATCTAAATTCAATTCTTTTGAAAGTTCGTAGATTCTGAGTTTGATTTTGTTCATCCACTATTGCCTTTGCACACCAAGTTTTTATATTTTAGAATTCAAAAGACTATATCAAAGTTTGTACTGTCGATAAACTTGACTTGCGGCGCGATGCAGCAGGGAGTGTCGCCAAACGAGGGATTTCATATCGTCAGCATAACCGCCACCAATGACGCAGGCGACAGGATAACCAGCATTCATACAAGTACTTAAAACCTGCATTTCCCGACGGAAAATACCAGTGTCTGTTAAGGCTAATTTTCCCAAGCGATCGCCTATATGAGGATCTACGCCTGCATCATAAAATACTATATCTGGCTTGACTTTAGATAATAAATCTGGTAAGTAATTCGCCAATGTTTGTAAATAAGCATCATCTTCCATTCCCACTGCTAAAGGAACATCCAAATCGCTGTTTTGTTTGGTACCGGGAAAATTGACTTCGCAGTGCATGGAGAAGGTAAAAACACTCTCATCGTCTTGGAAGATAAAAGCGGTGCCGTCTCCTTGATGAACGTCTAAATCTACAATGAGGATTTTTTGCACAAGTCCGAGTTTTTGTAAAACGCGACAGGCGATCGCTAAATCGTTGAAAATACAAAAACCAGATCCATAACTGGGAAAAGCATGATGAGTCCCACCAGCCGTATTACAAGCTAAACCCTGACTCAGTGCCAACTTAGCAGTGAGTATTGTACCACCAACCGCTACACAAGTCCGATTTGCCAGCGCTGGACTCCAAGGTAACCCAATGCGACGCTGCGCTTTGGGTTCTAGAGTTCCTTCACAATAAGCTTGAACGTAGTTTGGGGTGTGGACTAACTCGATCGATTCTGTCGGCGGGCGTTGAGGTGTATAAAATTGTTCTTGATTTGCCACACCATCAGCTAATAGCAATTCGTAGAGTTGTCGAAATTTGGACATTGGGAAGCGATGTCCTTCAGGTAATGGTGCAACGTAATCTGGATGGTAAATAATTGGCAAGTTCATGTTATTAATTTTGAACCATAGTTTGGTGCCAAATATATCTAGAGATTGTCTGGTAATCATTCATCAGACTGTTTTTAAATGTTCGCATTTATGCAAAAGTTATTTAGACTGGAAGCAAACAGCACTTATGAAAAGTGTCTAAGAGGTTGTGTGAAAAGTCGTATGTTGTGATTTTAATCGAATTATTACCCCCCTTAATCCCCCCTTGGAAAGCAGGGCCGTTTCATTCGCTAGTCTGTGAGATTTGTCAAGGGGATATTCTCACGCAAAGACGCAAAGGCGCAAAGAAAAACAACATTATTTGGGCTTGAAGACGCAAAATTTTTTGCCCTAATTGTACGCTTGCCCTAAATTTTGATTTCTTTGACCCTTGCAATTTTAACCATTTTAGGGAATGAAACAGCCCTGCCCTTGTAAAGGGGGGAAACAAGAAAATCCGGGGTTCCCTCACGCCACTTGCTTCAAGCCGGGGAACCCGTCCAACGCAGTGGCTCCCCTTTATAAGGGGAGGGTTAGGGTGGGGTAAAAAAATATTTGATACATCAATCATGACTTTTCAAACATACTCTTACAACAGGGTAACAATAATCTACAAAATCCCAATTACTTCACTACCATCCCCCAATGGTGGACAACCCTCAATCGCCAAAAAATTATTTGGCAACAACGAATAATTAGCCAAGTCGAACAACTTGGCTAGAAACTCTGACAACTAACAAGGTAAAATTTAGCCATAATCACAAGAACACTGTTAACTATTTTAATCTCAAACTCAAACTTGAAAATTGATATGATGGAATGGATTCCGCCGATCGCCTTTATTTTAGCTGGTTTACTGGCTGGAATAATTGCTGAAAAAGTTATCTTCAAAAAACTCGAAATATTCGTTAAAAATAAACGGATTGCCGGAGGAAATATTATATTTCACTCCCTGCACCGCATGACCTTTATTTGGTTTGTGATTGGCGGTTTTTTTTGGGCAGTTCTCAGTTCTCCCCTGAGACCAGATATTGTCACTGTACTACAAAAAATTCTCACCATCGCATTTTTGTATTCAGTGACTTTAGTTTTGGCCAGACTGACTGCTGGTTTTGTTAATTTATTTATTCAAAGGGCAGAAGGAGTTCCAACTTCACTCGTTTCTAATCTTGCTAAGGCTACTGTTTTACTTTTGGGAACATTAATTTTATTACAAACTGTCGGTGTTGAAATTACGCCAATAGTCACAACTTTAGGTATTGGTGGTCTAGCAGTTGGTTTGGCGCTTCAAGACACTCTAGCAAATTTATTTTCTGGTTTTTACTTAATTATTTCTAAGCAAGTTAGAACCGGAGACTATGTTAAACTAGATGCTGGGCAAGAAGGCTATGTTACAGACATCACATGGCGCAATACGACAATCAAAGAAGTTTCCAATAACGTAGTAATTGTACCAAATTCTAAATTAGCGTCGGCAATTTTCACTAACTATCATTTACCCGCCAAAGAAATAACTTTAACGATTAATGTTGGTGTCAGTTATGATAGTGACTTGGAACAAGTTGAAAAAGTGACTGTGGAAGTTGCTAAAGAAGTTATGCAAGAAATTGCACCCAAGTTAATTGCCAATGAACCATATATTAGATTTCACACCTTTGGTGATTTTAGTATAGATTTCACGCTATATATGCGAGTCAGTGAATTTTTTGACCAGCGCATTGGTAAACATATATTTATTAAAAAATTGCACAAACGCTATCAGGAAGCAGGGATTAGTATTCCCTTTCCCATCAGAGAAGTTTATGTGCAAAACAATATGAATAAATAGGAGTCAGAATTCAGAATACAGAATTCAGAATACGCCAACCCCTGTGAGGAATTGGCGATGGTTAGGGATTTATTTTGGTTCCCTCTGAGAGTTAAATTGCTAATGCTCGCTTTTCTAATGGTAGTTGAAAGCGATCGCCTGGTGTTGGTTCAATTACCCGCGTCGAAAGATTGTTTTTCTCTAATAGCGAACGAAATTCCGCACCACTTCCTTTCGTCTGAATCAATTTCATCAGCAATCCCTCAAATATCACATCACCACCAGCCGCTGTGGGTAATATTACTTGAGGTTGTAACGATTTTGCTACCTCTAAAGCACTATTTTTTCCTTTAATAATCGGCCCTAGCAAAGGTAACGTCATGTCAATAAACGGTGTAATTGCTACATCGATGGGTGCAGCTTGCTTAACTTCTGGAGAATGATATCCGTGAGGTTCGTAGTATAAAGTTAAACCACTTTCCAATTCTTTCAAGAGATAACTATTTTCCACGAGAGTGGGGCCAATGGGCGAACCGGGAAAAGCCTTGATTTCAATTTGATTATCTAAAGTAAAAGTCTCACCGTGAGCGAGAGTGGTCACCTGGGTGTAACCTAATTGCTGTACTACCTTAGCTGCATTGGGAGAAGCTACAACCTTGATATTATGGTCTAGCTGCTTGAGTGTTGGTGGGTGAGCATGGTCTTCTAAACCCTGAGATAGCAGAATTAAATCAATGTTCTCAGGTATTGGGCGATTTTGCGATCGCCACCCCTTAAATAACCACTCCAAATTACTGAAAATTAACGAACCAACTAGCCAAGGGTCGATTAGTATCCGTTTCCCGCCGATTTCCAGCAGCCAACTATTGCTGTCGAACCAAGTTAAGAACATAAAATTTTGTAAAGATAACGCCTATCTTTATTATCAATGGTGTCAGCTTTCTTGTAGGCACTCCCAAAAAATCATTTCAAACTGCATATTTTTACCTCATTTACCTCCCTCACTTTTCACGTCATGTGGAAAAACCAACGCGAATTACCCCCCTTAATCCCCCCGAATGTATTGGGGGGAAACCCTAAATCCAGTTCCCTCCCCAATACATACGGGGAGGGTTAGGGTGGGGTAATTCGAGGACTGGTAGTGATTCGATAACTTGTGTGTACACGGTAGCCCTTGTAGGGGAGGGGTTTTACAGATGCCGTGAAAAGTTAGATTTACCTGCAATCTGCTGAGGACTTACGCAAACAATAGCCAAAACCCTTATTTTTACGTAGGGGCAATTCATCAATTGCCCCTACAGCGTGTACTTTTGCGTAAGTCCTACTGCTGTAAAACTAATGTTGAATAGTTAAACCACCATCTAAAACTAGTGAATGCCCAATCATAAAACTAGCTGAATCTGAACATAACCATAATACTGCTTGAGCAATTTCTTCCGGTGTACCTAATCGTTTTATGGGATATTGATTGCCATAAGATTTTATTGTTTCCTCACTTAAAGCTGACATGACCATAGGAGTTACAATAGTTCCTGGGCAAACAGCATTAATTCTAATACCATCCTTAGCGTATTGTGCAGCTAAAGATTTCGTAAGTCCTAAAACGGCGTGTTTACTGGTACAATAAAAATGAATATTATGTTGTGGTTTATTTTCTTGCTCATTAGTTAAATTAGCAGCAATTAATCCTCTAATAGAAGCATTATTTACAATAGCACCACCACCATTTTTAAGCATTTCCGGAATTTGATGTTTCATGCATAGCCAAACTCCTTTTAAATTAGTATTAATAACTTGATTCCAATTCTCTTCAGAATCATCTATATTGACTTTGAGAATTCCAGGAGTTCCAGCATTATTAAAAGCATAATCTAAACGACCAAAAGTTTTAATTGTTTGGCTAATTAAATTTTTAACTTCTGTTTCTTGAGTAATATCTGTAGGGATAAAAATACTTTGACTACCAGCTTTTTCAATTAAATTAACAGTCTCTTCACCTTCTTTAATTTTCCTGCCAGTAATCACTACTTTTGCCCCTAACTCAGCAAAAGCTAATGCTGTAGCTTTGCCAATACCAGAATTACCTCCTGTAATCAGAACAACTTTATCAGTAAATTGTTTCATAATTAAATAGTTTTAACATTATTCAGAATTTAGTTCAATTATGTAGATTTTACATACCTGGAATTTTAGCAGTGATTGGTACACCTACCCAACCTCCCAAAACTCCTGGAAAATCTCCTGGTTGGAAAACAGGTCATCCCCGCGAAAGTAAAATTCGCACAATTGGTGGTATTCAAGGCCATTTGACAAAGAAAGACCAACTGTAATACTTTATTGTCCCGTTTTTAGACTGAAACTGAATTTCAGCACTATGGTTTCCTGGTTTTGAAAAGTTTACCCAACGTATTTATAAATTTAAACTATTAGCAATAATTTGTCTGACTGGTGTTGCTCAGTGATACGGTTACATATATTGAGCTATATCTTTTAACAACTTGCTCCAAGTCTATACAAGGAGTTATTATCATGTCCGATCTTGGTTTCACTCATATTGCACTTGCAGTTAGTGATGTCGATGCAAGTATCGCATTTTATACAAAATATGCCCAAATGACGGTTGTACATCGTCGTAGCGATCGCACGATTCAATCAGATGTTGCTTGGATTAGCGACCTTACCAGACCTTTTGTGATTGTCCTCATTCAATCAACTCAAGTAGAAGGCGTACTGTCACCACACTCCCATCTTGGAGTAGCTTATCAGAATCAGGAGGAAATCGATCGCTTATGCAATGAGGCACGCACAGAGGGCGTACTGCTGGCTGGGCCAAATGACTGGGGTCCCCCAGTTGGTTACTGGGCTTATCTTCGAGACCCAGATGGTCATACGCTGGAAATTTCTTATGGTCAACAAATTATTTTTACGCAAAGGCTCCCCTCCCCTTAACAAGGGGAGGGGTTGGGGGTGGGGTGTTAGGAACTTTTGCAAGAAGTCTAATGTATTATCTGTTACCCGGAGTACGTCCACCTTCGTCGTTACTACCACCGTGCGGACGGGAATTACCAGGGTCACAGCCCTCAGCACCATTACCAATACCTTGGTTGCAATGGCGACGCACTCCCTCCCGTTCCGTTGGAGTTTCAGCACCTTCTTCAACTGCAACTTGCTGCTGTTGTTGTCCAACAACGTACTGTGAAGAGATATTTGCTACCTGTCCAGTACTATACAGTGCTTGATATAGCAAAGCAGACACCTCAGACCTAGTTGCTACCCGTTCAACATTCAGCAAATTCACGTTGGGATAGTTGACAACTATACCGCGTTGTGTGAGAGCAGCAATCAGACTGCGATGTTCACGACGAATATTAGTTGCATCGCTGTAAACAGATAAAATCGTATCCGTGGAACCGCTGGCTTGATAATTTAATCCCCGTGCTAAGGCTACCAGAATGTCGAGGCGAGAAAGGCTTTGATTGGGGTTGAAATCTTTACCAATAACGGCGTTTAAAAAGCCCATTTGGTAAACATCCCTGATGGCATTGTAACCCCAATATCGAGTTGAGACATCCTTAAAAGCGATCGCTTGGCGAATTTTGCCCTTTGTAAACGCTTTCCGCAGCATTGCCGCAAATTGGGCACGAGTTACAGGTGCATCCGGGCGGAAAGTCCCATCAGGAAAACCTTCAAGAATTTCCATTGCTGCTAATTCGCCAATAAAATCTTTAGCCCAGTGGTCTGTGGAAACATCAGAAAATCCAACTTGGAGAGTGCGAGATACTCCAACTTGGCGATAATTCATTAGCAGTTGGCTAATATCATAGCTAGAGTTATCGCTGACTTCAGTGATCTGCACCAAACTACCAGGAGTAGCTTGCAAAACCTCTGCCAAATCAGAACTAAAGACGCTAAAGGAGGACTGGCGCACTAAAGCGAATTCACCTTGGGTAAAAGATACAGGGTAAACACTAGTTGCTGGAACTTTTGACAGACTTTCTACTTGGAACTGACTAGCTTGGAAGGTTTGAGAACCGCTGAGAAAATTAACCTTTTGGTTGCTGACTTGGGTGAAGTAGTCGTAAGTGGTGGTACTTGCATCAATACCACCGTCTTGGTTAGCATCAATACCATAAACAGTGCGAATGACTTGATATTCTGTTGGTTTAGCCGACAAAATCAGGTTAACTGCGGTGTTTGCCGATAAACATTCAAATTCGCTGTAACCAATAAAGCGGTTTTGCAGATCGTACAATCGTACAACAATGCGATCGCTAGCTTTTAACCCTTTAACAAATTTTGCTTTTTGCTTAATCTTGTACTTGTAATCACCCAAAAACCGTTCTTTTAAATAGTTCTTGTTATGTTTACTTTTAACAGAAACGCGGGCAATTACTTCTGACAAATTACCAGATGGTTCCCAAATTGCCAGACTAAAACCTGTTTTTTGTCCTTTGACTGAAACACTACTAGTATTTACTTGAGTGCGGCTTTCTGTGGTTACAGTTTGCCGTTGGATAGTAGTAGTACTACTCCTTGTTTCTACTTCATTATCAGCTAAAAGTTGTTGCTCAGTAGAATTATCAGGTTTTTGGGCGACGATGGTAGAAAACCCTGAAGCTGCGTAAGCAGAAACTATTGGCGAAAACATTGCCGCAGAGGTTGCAGCAAGAACAAATTTGCTCAAATGAACAAAGTTACTTTGATTTGTGTATTTCATCTCACACTACCATTCGTCTAAAAAGTTAAAGGGGTATTTGGTATCCCTAACTTATTAATCCCTGGGAATAGATGAAACTAACATCTGAAATTATTCATATAGAAATCCGCTGTGATTTGCAAGAATTGACTTGGTTTAGCAACCTCTAAATAGAAGCGCACAGGACGCAGCCAAAAGTCCGATCGAAGGTTTCCCACCATCAGAACTTCTCAAGGCAGAAGGCACTAAAAAATCAGAGTTCCAGAGAATTATTTTTGAATTTACAATCGAAAATTTAAAATCTAAAATCTAAAATTCGCTGAGGTGCAAGATCTGATGCCAGAGAACATTACTATATTGAAGAGTACTTTATAAATCTTCATAATGACTGAAACTACACAGCAGCTAACAACAACTACCACCATTAAAAAATTCTTTTGGACTTGGCAGGGCCATAAAATTCAGTATACCGTCATGGGTACAGGACGCCCTTTGGTATTAGTTCATGGTTTTGGTGCTTCCATTGGACACTGGCGGAAAAATATCCCAGTTTTAGCAAATGCCGGCTACCAAGTTTTTGCTTTGGATCTTTTGGGTTTTGGTGGTTCCGATAAAGCACCCATTGATTACAGTGTGGAAGTTTGGGTGGAATTGCTGAAAGATTTTTGCACAGCACACATCCAGGAACCTGCTGTATTTATTGGCAACTCCATCGGCGCACTTTTGAGCTTGATAGTACTGGTAGAACATCCAGAAATTGCTGCTGGCGGTGTTTTAATTAACTCGGCGGGTGGTTTGAGTCATCGTCCCCACGAATTGAATCCGCCGCTACGCATTGTGATGGCAGCTTTTAATCGGGTTGTGCGATCGCCAATTACAGGCAAATTTGTTTACAATCGTATCCGCCAAAAAGCTCAAATTCGCCGTACTCTTTACCAAGTTTACCGCGATCGCCAAGCCGTCACCGATGAATTAGTCGATTTACTTTATACTCCTTCTTGCGATCCAGGAGCGCAACAAGTTTTTGCGTCCATTCTCACCGCCCCCCCTGGCCCAAGTCCAGAGGAACTATTGCCCAAAGTAGAACGTCCTCTATTGGTAATTTGGGGTGCTGACGATCCCTGGACACCAATTACTGGGGCAAAGATTTACGAAAAGGCGCGTGAGAAGGGCAAAAACATCAAAATAGTGCCCATTCCCAATGCCGGTCATTGTCCCCACGATGAAGTTCCAGACGTTGTTAATGCCCAAATTGTCCACTGGTTAGGGCAAATTTAACAATTTCGCGCATGAACAAGCCAGTACCTTGCCAACCTTCCCAAAGTTGAAGTAGCTGGCATTATCAAGATAAGGGCATCAGTTTGTGTTTATGCGCTTCGGGGTGAGTAGGGTAGAAATGCGGTTAACAATCTGGGTGAGTCGCTCTTAATTTTGAATTACACCTTGACAAAATCAAACTCATGTGGTGGGGTATAATGGAGCTTCATGTGCGTAATGGACATAAAGGGGTAATTCCCTTGAGTCACCATCCAGATTTTTCCAAACAAGGTTATCAAGTCATCAGCGAACTAGGACGCAACAGAGAAGGGGGACGCGTTACTTACCTAGCTAATGTCCTCAACTCTAATCAACAAGTTGTAATTAAAGAGTTTTGTTTCGCTAGTGCAAGTACTGACTGGTCGGGTGTGAAAGCCTATGAACGCGAAATTCAAATCCTGCAACAACTGAATCATTCGCGCATCCCTCGCTATATAGATTCGTTTGAAATGCCAGGGGTTTTTTATCTGGTGCAGGAATATAAAAATGCCCCGTCCTTAAGTTCAAAAGGCAGCTTTCATCCCGAAGAAATCAAGCAAATTGCTCTATCAATCTTAGAAATTTTAGTTTATCTCCAAAAGCAAGTTCCCCCAATTATTCATCGAGATATCAAACCAGAGAATATTTTGATTGATGAGCAACTAAATGCTTACTTAGTGGATTTTGGTTTGGCTAGGATACAGGATGCAAAAATAGCTCTTAGCAGCTTTGTAACAGGAACCCCAGGCTTTATTCCACCAGAGGAACATTTTGGTTATCCTCTCACAGAAGCATCAGACTTATATAGTTTAGGAGCAACGTTGATTTGCTTACTTACTAATACCCGTTCTGTTGATATTGGTAAGTTAATTGATGAAAATTACCGCTTTAATTTCCAGAGATTGGTGCCTCAAATCAGCCCACGTTTTGAGTCGTGGTTAATGAAAGTATTGAAACGCGATCGCAAACGCCGCTACGCTAATGCGACTATTGCTTTGGAAGCACTAAAGCCAATTGAGGTTGTTGGTAATGGTACTGGGATAGAAAATTTAATCAGGACAATTAAACCTCTAAAACGAGCTACTTTAGTGGGAATAGCAACTGCGATGACACTATTTGCTTTGGGAGCAACTTTGATGAGTTGTCAACCTGGTAGTACAGTCAGGCAATTGTTGGAAAGTAAAGAATGTCAAGACTTTGATTTTAACGGGAGTTGTCAAGGAAAAAAGGGTTCTACAGGTATTGAACCTTAGCATAATCTGTTGTACTGATGCTGCTAGTGCGATCGCACTCACCGCGTTACCCCACCCCGGCTTTGCTGACGCAAAACCGCCCCTCCCCTTAGCAAGGGGAGGGGTTGGGGGTGGGGTAAAACGGCTGTGGGACAAGCGTTTTAACTTACCCCTCTTCTGTCACTCTCCGGCATTAGCAAGTAGTAACTAAGTGAAATTATCCAGAAGCATAACAGGGTTTAAATTGATTCATTTCACTAATTAATTGATTGAATCCCAGCAATAAATTAGA
>JAHHHB010000120.1 GCA_019359545.1 Desmonostoc geniculatum HA4340-LM1
GACTTTTGACTGTCCCACAGAGAGTTCTTCTCTGGAAGAATAACTGTAAAAAGCGGAGAACGATGGCTTTAGCCTCGTTCGTAGCATCAGTTTGAATCACCGTGGCTTTAGCCCGGTGAGAGTCAAAAATGTTCTTTATTGCTACAACCTGACCAGACTGGTACTTTTCCACATAACTTTGAGTGAAACAGGGGTCGTGGATTTTAGACCGCAAAACTTTGGGATAACCTGGAACCACTGATTCAGCAATGATAATTCCGAACCAATTCGCGTAAAAGCTATAAACCAGTACTCGGTCAATACTCAGTGCTTTGCGGACTTCTTCCACGGTGGTTTTGAGGATATCCTCTTCTTTGAGTGATTGGCGAATGCTGCGGGTAATATCCGTCAGTAACTGACTTCGCATACTTTCAGCATTGATTCGTTGCAGGAGCCTGGCATGGTCGAGAGCAAATCCCACTTGGATGGCTATCTGGGCAAAGAAATCAATCTCAGACTGTTGCCAATCACGGGGTCTAGAACACTGATGTGCAATTAACAAGCCGAATAGCTGTTGATCTTTAATAATGGGGGCGACCAAATTTGCTTTCACAGCAAAGGATTCCAGCAGGCTAATTTCAGAATCAGCCAAACCGATTTCATAAATGTTGTCTATGGCTAGAACGCGACCAGATTGATAGTCTTGTACATAGCCTTGAGCAAAACATGGGTCTTGGATTTCAGATCGCAAAATTTTTGGGTAGGTGAGAACAACTGATTCAGCAATCACAGTTCCAGACCAATTAGCATTAAAGCTATAAACCATTACTCTGTCAGCGCTGAGTACTTTCCGAACTTCTTCTACAGTGGTTTTGAGGACATCCTCTTCGTTGAGGGATTGGCGAATGCTGCGGATAATATCCGCCAGCAACTGACTTTGCACACCTTCAGCCTCGATTCGTTGCAGGAGCCTCGCATGGTCAAGAGCAAATCCCACTTGGGTGGCTATCTGAGCAAAAAAATCAATTTCAGACTGTTCCCAATCACGGGGTCTAGAACACTGATGTGCAATTAACAAGCCAAATAGCTGTTTATCTTTAATAATTGGGGCGACTAAATTTGCTTGGACAGCAAAGGATTCCAACAAGTTAATATGACAATCAGTCAAACCTGCTTGGTAAATGTTGTTTGTGGCTTGAACGCGACCAGACTGATATTTTTGTACATAGCCTTTACCAAAACATGGGTCTTCAATTTCAGACCGCAAAACTTTGGGATAACCTGGAACCACTGATTCGGCAATTATAATTCCAGACCAATTAGCATTAAAGCTATAAACTAGCACTCGGTCAGTACTTAGTGCTTTGCGAACCTCTTCGACTGTGGTTTTGAGGACATCCTCTTCGTTGAGGGATTGGCGAATGCTGCGGGTAATTTCTATAAATATCTGAGCTTTATTTGCTTTGGTATCTATTTGTTCTAGAACCGTGGCGTAGTCAAGGGCAAATCCCACTTGCATAGCTATTTGAGCGAATAAATCAATCTCAGATTGCTGCCAAAAACGCAGTCTCGAACACTGATGTGCAATTAATAAACCGAATAGATGTTTGTCTTTGAGAATAGGTGCTACTAAACTAGATTTGACAGCAAATTGCTCCAACAACTCAATATCACCATCAGTCAGATCGAATTGATAGATATCATCAATAGCACGAACAGTACCATTCTGGTATTTTTCTCTGTAGCCTGCCTCGAACCCAGGGTCAGAGACTGTAACCCCTAATATTTTGGGGAAACCTGGTGTTGCTGATTCTGTGATAAAGGTGCCATTAGAGTCAGAATTAAAGCAAAAAATGCTCACGCGATCGAGGCTTAAAGCTCTGCGAATTTCTTCTGAGGTAGTTTTGAGAACATCTTCTTCATTGAATGATTCTCGAACCCACCGAGTAATTTTCATCAATAGTTGGGAGTAATCAGTTTCGGCTGCTTTTTCCTGTTCCAAAACTGAAAGCAGTTCTGTGAATAAGCTGATGTTTCTCTCTAACATCACTAGTTCATCATTGCTAGCGATGAAAACTTGGGTAAACTCGCTGTTTGGACGTAGCCTATTTTTGATATTATTAGTAGTCTCAGCAGCGTTTTTGATGCGATTAATAGTTCGATTAACTACAAAAGTTGCGATCGCACCTGCCAAAACTGCTGTTACTCCCATACCAGTTAACAACAGTGATAGTTGTCCTTGTAGAGCTAGTTCAGTTTCTGTTGAACTTTTCCCACTCTCTTGTTTGATTTGGGGGATTTTTTTGGTAATTACATCAACGCCATAGTAGTAAGTAGCTGTTCCAATTGCAACCACAGGCAGGACACTGATGCTGAGTGCCCAAATTATTGCTTTAGTCTTTAAACTCCATTTTTGTTGCCACAGGTTTTGTTGACGATTTCGTCGTGCTTGGTTTTCAGAAAAAGACTGACTCATAAATGAAACCTGGATGCACTGTAATTGAGAATCTCAAGTAAATGACCTCAACACCAAAATTTTACACATTAGATCTACGTATCGTATTCTCCTGGAGCTACTTCCATCAAAAAAATGTATTTATCAGTAGCTTTTAACTATAGAAAACTAAATTTATTCGGCATTTATGTAATTTAAACATAAAAAACGTGGGATTTGCTTTCTTTTACAAGACTTAGTTTTGATTTATCAAGGTTTTATCTGAAATCTTGTTCCGCAATCAGATAGGAATGCAATACTTTTTACAAAGTATTGGCATAGGTCGGGTAGTGATTAATGCTTCTATAGCGAAAGCTCACTTGTGTTGTAATAAATGAATTATTATGATTACCTGAAAATTGCTGTCAAAACCACTATAACTTTAGTATTTCTCTAACAAAAGCTTGACTTCTGCTTGCAATTCCCAATCTTTCATCGCTTCCCACTCTGCTTGACGCACTGCTAAAAAAGCTGTTGACAACTCTCGATTTAAAGCGTTTAAAAGCATAGTATCTTGTTTTAAAAACTCTAAAGCTTCGCCCAAGTTTTGTGGTAAAAGGTCAATACCATTGGCCTGACGTTCTTCAATTGGCAAATGTCCGGGGTCTTGTGCAACAGGATTCCCCGGTTTGAGAGTTCGTTGTACACCATCGAGTCCGGCTGCAATCACAGCACCTAAAGCCAGGTAAGGATTTGCTGATGCATCAACGGTTTTTAACTCGAAATGGGTGGAACCGTTGAATGCCGGATTGCTTGGTACTCTCACGGCGGCTTCACGGTTGTCTAGTCCCCAACAGCGGAAAGCGCCACTCCAACAGTGAGGACGGATGCGGCGGTAAGAATTAGTACTAGGGGTAGTCAGCGCCATCAATGCTGGTAGATGATCTAGGATGCCGGCGATAAATGCTTCACCTATTTGGGAAACGCCGCAGATACCTTGGGGGTCTGGTAAGAGATTTTGCCCGTCGCGCCAAAGGCTAAAATGGATGTGGGAACCGCTACCGGCTGCATCGGCAAAAGTTTTCGGTAAGAAAGAGGCTGTGAGGTTGTGTTGAAGAGCGATCGCTCTGACGGTTTCTCTAAAGGTAATCTGCCAGTCTGCTGCCCGTAAAGCATCAGTATATCGTATAGAGATTTCCTGTTGACCAGGACCAGATTCTGGATAATACTGCTCTACAGGAATTCCTTGGCCAATAAGTGCTTCAACAATCTCATCAATTACTTCTCGATTTCTATCCATTGCTTGGGTAGAAGCAAAAACTGTGGAATCTGCGGCTATAATACCCTCTGGTATTTGCCGTAATAAGTAAAATTCATTTTCAAATGCAGCGCGAATTTCCAACCCCTCCCGTCTAGCCGCCTCAATCATTCGTACCAGAAAATTACGGGGACACAACGCCCAAGGACTGCCATTCAATACCATGTTTCCCATGACACGAGCATGGCCAAGAGCGTAGGGTAAAGGAGTGAAGCTAAACCAATCTGGTATTAAGCGGATTTCACCTACTGGGGTTAGGCCAGTTTCGGGAATAACAGCATCGTACATTACAGGTACTCCCTGTTGTCCCGCAGAAATGCCTACACCATAGTCAAAGTAGTGAGATAACATTTCTACGCGAACAGCTTTACCCCGAATGATGTTAGCGTTGTCGCACCAAAGAATGCGGACAAACTTGATTCCAGCTGCTTGGAGAGATTTTTTGACTTTCTTAAATGCTTTATTTGCTGCCATTGTTCAAAGCGACACGGGGACTTGGTGAAATTATCGTGTTTTTGAGTGGATTTGACAATTTTTTACCAAACCTCTTCGCCTTGGAAACTAAATATTGCAATTATGCCACCAGAAATGAATCCATTAGAAGGGGCGATCGCATTTTCACAAATTTCTGAAAATAGCAAATTTTATCCGAGTATGTCACTCTTTAAGAGGAAGATAAGGAGAAATATCTCTTAATTCCAAAAGTCTAGGTTCACACGCGCAAGCCATCTGCCAAAACTTAATAGCAGGTACTTCAATTAAGGCTATTTGTTCAAGATGAGGTGTGGTATTATCGAATAAATTTATTTAGCTCCTCAACTAAAAGATGAACTGTTGTTGACGGATTATCACTTACTGGATTGGGAGGATTATATTGCTTGAGAAGACTTTTAGCGTGTTTAATGGCAGTAGATTGCCTATTTTCTATTTCCTCATAGATTGTCGCACTATTTTTTTTATATTTATATCCAAGCGATTTCTCTAACTTATCGATGTAATCTTTGCGAGGAAGTCCAGTATTTAAAAATTCAAAATGCAATACATACCATAATTCAAAAGCTTCATTAGAATAAGCAACTTTAAATCCTTCTCTTTCAGCGTTTGCAATAGCATTGTTAAAATAAGGAACGGTAATTACCAATGCTAAACTCTATGAGGATAGTAAATTTTTATTCTAAACGGCATATTTGTGAAACGATCGCAAATATATAAGTTAAGCATAGCGGTTATGGCACATACATAACTACTCTGACAATTGCGATGCCTACGGCGGTAAATTACGCACTTTCTCAATTATCCATTAATTGGATTAAAAAATTATTCCTGAGAATTACTTTCTCCTTGTTTACTATCACCAGATGAATCAATTTTACCTCGCCTATAATTAGCCAAAGTCACCCCTTCTTCTAAAGATATAGTAGAGTATTTACTCAACCCGATACGCTGTGCCGAATAAATTCCGGAATGACCTGAAAATAAGTAACTTACTACACAACCAATAGCAATAAATACCCCTGATTCTAAACCAAATAATTCAATTCCCATGAGAGTTGATGCTAAAGGTGTATTGGCTGCACCTGCAAACACACCCACAAATCCCATTCCTGCTAATAGTGGTGCAGGTAATCCCAAAATCAACGACAAAGCATTACCTAAGGTTGCACCAATAAAAAACAAAGGTGTAACCTCTCCTCCTTTAAAACCTGCACCTAAAGTTAAAGCAGTTAAACCCAATTTTCCTGCAAAATCCCAAGGAGGTAGTTGAGTGTAGAAAGCATCAACGATGGTTGGGATACCAAGCCCAATATACTTAGTTGTACCACTTAAAATCACAATTATTGCTATTAGCGCCCCACCAATTAAAGGACGCATTGGAGGATAGGGTATTTTGGTTTTAAAAAAATGACTGATTTTGTGAGTTACTTGAGCAAAAAATCTGGCAATTATTCCAAAAATCACACCTGCAATAATCGCAGAAATCAATCCCCAAATTGTCAGGGACGGTATAGATGGAGCGTGTCGGTATGCTGTATGATGTAAACCAAATAGTAAAGTTACTTGATTGCCAACGATCGCCGCAATCAAAGAAGCAAAAAGAGCGTCGTAATGAATTTTTCCAATGGCTAAAACTTCTAGACCAAATACAGTTCCCGCAAGGGGTGTACCGAAAACAGAAGCAAATCCCCCACTAATACCTGCTGTTAATAAAATTCGCCGATTGGCTCCTTTAAAATGGAAGATTTTAGTTAACTGATCTGCCAAAGAAGCACCCATTTGTAACGCTGTACCTTCCCGACCGGCTGAACCACCAAAAAAGTGAGTGAGGTCTGTTCCTAGTAAAACAAGAGGAGCCATACGTGCGGGAATAATATTTTTAGGATTATGGATTTCTTCCAGTAGAAGATTATTTCCGGCTTCTACAGTGCGACCAAATTTATGATAGATCAAACCACTTAAGAAGCCACCAAGGGGAAGCAAAGCGATAATCCACCGATGTGATTCTCGCCAATCAGTTGCCCATTCTAAGGATGCTAAAAGAACCGCAGATGCAGTTCCTGCAAGAATGCCAACTATAAAGGAAATAGGCAGCCATTTAATTAGGTGTGGTAGTGCAAGAAAAGGTTCAAATTGACGAATGTGTTTCATATTAATTTCTAAGTACGGTAGAGTTCAGGAGTCAGAAGAGTTAAAGAATAGACCTGTTGCATAAATCACAAAATTTGAACCCCACCCCGCCAAAGCTACGCTTTGTCTCCCCTCCCCTTGGTAAGGCTACGGTGTACACACAAGTTGAATTACCCCCCTTAATCCCCCCTTATAAAGGGGGGAAACAAGAAATCCAGTTCCCTCCCCTTTATAAGGGGAGGGTTAGGGTGGGGTAAAACCTTGGTTAATCAGCTATTTCAGACTTGTGTATACACCGTAACTTGGTAAGGGGAGGGGATTAAGGGGTGTAGGGGCTTTTGCAAGATATATAATCATTTGTTTCTGAGACTCTAGGTGAACATAATCTAAAATCTAAAATCTAAAATCTAAAATCGCATTCTGCTGATTTTCTAACAAAATTACAGGTATTGAACTAGTTTCTAAAACAGCTTGTGAGACTGAGCCAATTAACACTTGTTCCCAAGGTTTATGTCCGCGTTTTCCCATAACGATCGCTGTGACAGAAAACTCTTTGGCAATGCGAATAATCTCTTCTGGAATCGTACCTGTAACTGTCAAAAATTCATATCTAATATCAGATAATAACTGTTTAGCTTGTTGTTTGATTTGTTCGATATCTTGCTGATTTGAAGTGTTAATTACATGCAAAATAATTGCTTCACCATTACTGCGACGTGCTAAATCTGCTACTTTGGTTAAAACTTCTGCGGCTAAACTTGATGTATCTACTGCTGCCAATAACAAAGTACGAGTAGCAACTGTAACTTTGGTCGGATCAACTTCACCTTTTGTCAGCAATTTAGGAGCAAAAGTCATAGTTGCCCAAGCGCCTAAAGGTGCAGTGATTAAAATTGAAAGAGCTGCGATCGCTAAAATTATCTCTCCTCCCGCAATTCCTTGGGAGAGGGGTATTGCCCCAATGGCAGCTTGTACCGTCGCTTTGGCTGAGTTTCCTGGGAGCAAAAATAATCTTTCTCGCCAATTCCAATTACTACCCAACGTTGACAGATACCAGCCCAGCATCCGACCAATCAGTAAACCAATTGCTAAAATTAAAATGCCCGGTAACAGAATCTTCTCTAATACTTGCAGTTGAATAGTTGCCCCTAACAACACAAATAAAAAAATCTCAGCTACTATCCATAAACTATCGAATCCACCGCGTAATCTTCGGGCTAGGGGAGTATCTAATTCAATCAAGAAAAAGCCCATAGCCATTGCTGCCAAATAACCAGAAAAGTAAGGCAAAGCATGAGCTACAATTACTAAAAATAAGGCTAAACTAGCAGCAATTACAGTATCTTGAACGGCATTTTGAGTCCAGTTTTGTTTGGTTAATAATAAAACTAATAAACGAGCGGCTAAATAGCCAAACAATACTCCCAAAAATATTTGCACGATCGTTTGAAATGGCAGCAGTTGTAGAGCAGTTAAAGTAAATCCCCCAGGTAGGGTAATCTGCTCAACACCTCCGTCACTCAAAAAACTCAGCAGTAAACTAAAAACTAGTAATAGCAGTACATCTGATAAGGCACTACCAGTTAAAATTGCATCAGGAATTCCTTTGGTAACGCCCCAACCTAAACTTTTCAGCCTCAACATTCCTGGGACAATTACAGCTGGAGATTCAGCACCGATTACACAGCCCAAAAGTAAACCAGTGGCAAAGTGAAATTTAAAAATTACCATAGCAGCAAAAGCGATCGCCATCGCTTCTGTTGCTGCTGGCAAAAATCCCAAGCGCAACGCCACAGTTCCCTGTTGAGCAAGCTTTTCTCGATCTAAACCGAGTCCAGCTTTCATTAAAATAATCATTACTGCCAAAGTTCTTAACTCATCAGCAGCACTCAACACATCTTCACTGATGACATTCCGAACTTGGGGGCCAAGAATAATCCCCACTAAAATCATGCCAATTAAAGGCGGAGCGCCTAAACGACGGGCAAGTTGTCCGACAAAAAAGCCCATGATTAAAATCCACAATACACTGGCTAGCATTCCATAACTCCTTGAGGCGGAATCTGTAGACTTACACTTTCTACAGGAGAGTCAGGTAATGCATTTAGCCAAGCCCTACTCTCCCGCAGTTAGCGAAGAAAGTAGGAGCCATCAGCCTTCCAAGTGATGATTTATCGGGTTGGAAAGGCGGTTTTGGCGAGCTCCATCGCCATTGATTTTGATATTAAATTAAGGATACCATTTTTTAATATTTGTTTCTTTGAGAAACTAACAATAATACAGCTGCGATCGCCAATAAACTTCCAGCAATAAATGTTGCCTCTGCTCCCAATGTTTCCCACAAACCACCAGCTAGGAAACTAGCAGGTAAAAGCGCTATTCCCACAGCCAAATTGAGAAATCCAAAAGCAGTGCCGCGCAGATTTGCAGGTATACTATTTGCTACTAGCGCCAATAACAATCCTTTACTCATGCCCAGATGCAAGCCATAAAGGGCAAACAATCCCCAGACTTGCCAAGGTGCTTGTACGAAGGCGAAGCCCAGATATACTAAGGCGTATAGGATAAATCCGCCTACCAATAGTCCAAATCTGCCCAAGCGATCGGAAAGTATTCCTATTGGGTAAGCGCTGAACGAATAAGCCATATTCATCACCATTAATGTCAATGGTATCAGTGAGGCAGAAATGCCTATTTGCTCGGCTCGCAGCAACAAAAAAGCATTGCTGGAGTTACCTAAATTGAATAACAGCGCCACTGCTACCAGTAACCAATATTTTTGACCTAAACTGCCTAAAGCTTCCCATTGCAGAGGATTGCTGCGTTTCCCTTGAGTTTCACTTGTTCTCGGTTCGCTGACTCCTACTGTTAATAAAGCCACCGCCAAAAAACCGGGGATGAGTGCTAGCCAAAAAACCAGGCGGAAGTTATTTTCCGAACCAGCCATCAAGGCAAATGCTGTCAAAGGCCCCAAAAATGCACCGATAGTATCGAGAGATTGACGTAATCCGTAGGCTGCACCACGTACCTCTGGGCTAGTAGAGTCAGCAACTAAAGCATCACGGGGTGCGACTCGGATACCTTTACCAAAGCGATCGCCAAATCGAGCGATTAACACCCCAGTTGGACTGGTAGCTATCGCAAATAGAGGTTTAACAAAGGTAGATAATCCATAACCAAACACCGCTAAACCCTTGCGATGTCCCAGGTAATCACTCAACGCTCCCGAAAAAATTTTCAAAACTGAAGCTGTTGCTTCCGCAATGCCTTCAATAATCCCCACTGTCAACACATTCGCGCCTAAAGCCGACACCAGAAATAACGGCAACACAGAATTAATCATCTCGGAGCTAATATCTGTCAGCAAACTGACAAACCCCAACACCCAAACAGTACGAGGAATTGTCTGAAAAAATTTATTTTGTAGTTGCATATTTCATGTTTCTCTGACAAATCCGGTCCAACTTCTCTCTAAGTTTATGGGGATTCTCTTTTTACTTTTGCCTTGTTGTACTAGCTTGCAAAGTTCATGACAGCGTTTCCCCATTACAATAGCACTATAGCAGTCCTAAATCATTTGTGAAATATTTTTCTGTTGGCTGTCATTAGTCATTAGTTATTTGTCCTTTGTAATCACAAATGACAAAGGACAAATGACCAAGGACGACCATAATAAAAATTTTCACAACTCAAATAGGATTGCTATATATGATACACCTCGGCGAAGCGTGTACCATCAGCGCCACGATATGCTGCCATCATCAGAAAGTAATTATCAGCCTGTTGAAAATTCTCAAGCAAAACTAGATCAGTTTTTAGTTTGTGGGCTAGGAAGTTTGGGTCAGCATTGTGTTGCTATCCTCAAAGAATATGCTGTTGTTGTGAATGCGATCGACCAAGAACAACCCAAAAATTTGCAGATACCAAATTTATTAAATTTATTAGAAAATTTATTCATTGGAGATTGCCGTCAGGCTAGTGTTTTAGAACAAGCAAACATTAGTCAATGCCGAACTATAATTTTAGCCACTGGTAATGAACGAGTAAATATAGAAGCTGCCTTCGCCGCACGGCTGTTAAATCCTCAAGTCCGCTTGGTTGTACGTTCTGATAAACAAAATCTCAATCAACTTTTAAGTCAGACTCTTGGTAATTTTATTGCCTTTGAGCCGAATCAAATTTCTGCTTCTGGCTTTGCTGTTGCAGCCTTGGGAGACGAGCATCTTGGCTATTTTCAACTGGAAGAATACCAATTTCGGGTAGTAAAGTATCAAAGTAAAATACATGATAACTGGTGCAATAAACTGCACATATACGAACTTAATACCCAACATCGTCGGCTATTACATCACGCTAATGATTCATCTTTATTACCTAAAGAATTTCATCAATGGGAGCCAGAAGCAAAATTACATCCGGATGATACTATTATTTATATTGAAGTTAAAGAACAGCTTCAGAGTTTAAAAAAAGTTGCTAATCAGCCTAAGTATAACTGGCAACAGCTATGGCAAGAGATTGTATTAGGCAGAGCAGGGAATAAGTTCAAACAGAAAATTCCATATTTGTGGCGAAAATTCCGTAGTTATCAAAGCTTGCGGGTGGCAACAATTTGCGGACTG
This sequence comes from Desmonostoc geniculatum HA4340-LM1, assembly GCA_019359545.1. Classification (GTDB taxonomy): domain Bacteria; phylum Cyanobacteriota; class Cyanobacteriia; order Cyanobacteriales; family Nostocaceae; genus Nostoc; species Nostoc geniculatum. The sequence continues at coordinate 10,979 of JAHHHB010000120.1, forward strand.
GCAGTACTTTTTCTTTGGTGTTTTGGAACAGTTATCTATATCTTAAATTATCCTGAAAGTAATATAATAGAAGCCTTTTATGGCACTGCTGTTTTACTTTTAGGAGGATACGGAGATTTATTTGGCGGTATTAATTTTAAAACCCCACCAGAGCAAGCTGAACATATGCCAGGGTGGTTGCGATTATTTAGCCTTGGACTAACTTTAATGGGTGTAGGTTTTGTTGGGGTTTTATATGCATTGCTCACTGATGCCCTGTTAAGTTCAAGATTTCAGTTTTTCAAGAATTCCCAGCTATTAATACCCCTAAAAAATCATGTTGTACTGATTGGATTAAATCGAGTCGGCCAACGAGTTGCAACTTTATTACAAGAATTCAAACAACCTTTAGTGGGTATTAGTAACACAGGACTAGGCGCTGATTTTTTCCAGAAAATACCAGTAATTAATGATAGTATTGCCGATGCTCTAGGCAAGGTTAATCTTGCTAATAGTAAAAGTGTCGTTGTAGTTACAGACGATGACATGGAAAATTTGGAAATAGCTTTGATGGTAAATGCTCAGAGTCCTACAACTCGTGTAGTAATTCGGACTTACGACCGAAATTTTCGTGATAATGTCGCACGGTTGTTTCCTTATGCTCAAGTTATTTGCACCTCTGCTATTTCCGCAGAAGTTTTTGCGGCTGCGGCTTTTGGAGAAAATATTCTCAGCTTGTTTAACTTTGGTAGTCAAACTATTTTGGTAGTCGAGTATATGATTGAAGCTGGTGATACACTCAACGGATTACTCTTGGCTGAGGTTGCTTATGGTTATGGAGTTGTGCCAATTTTATACCAAAGTCTCAGGCGATCGCCAGTAAAATTAATGCCTTCTGATAATATACAACTTGCGGTTGGCGATCGCCTCATTGTTCTGGCTAATAGTAACAGCCTTCAGCGCATTGAACGCGGCGAAATGTTTAAGAGAAGTTGGCAAGTAGAGGTCGAGAAAGCATTAGCTCAAGATGCGATTTTTGACGGTGCCAACGAAATAAGTATTATCTCAGGATGCAACATCGGCACAGCGAGAAAATTGATGGATAATTTGCCTGGACGGCTACCAAAAGCATTATATAAACAACAAGCTCTGCGCCTAGTGCGGAGGCTAACTAAATTAAGAGTTACAGCTCGTTTGAAACCATTTTCTGATAATTGAAGAAGAATGCAGAATTCAGGAGTCAGAATTCAGGAGTCAGAATTCAGAGTGCAGGTGATTCAATTATTAATTATTTTTTGTTAAATTCATATCGTCAATTAGTCATAAAATGTATGACTAGAGACAGATGCAATTTTTTATTGCATTCTGTTAAATTTTATGCAAAACAAATAGAATTCAGAATTAGTGAATACTTCACCCATAAAGTGAAAAGTTAGAGTTAATACTTGCGGCTTTCCGCATTCATCTAAAGAGTCGGACTCCTAAATTCTGAATTCTGACTCCTGACTCCTGAATTCTGAATTCTGAATTCTGAATTCTGACTCCTGACTCCTGACTCCTGAATTCTTCTTCATCAAGTCCAGGGGGAAAACCGTACTTATTGGATAGGTTTTCTGCATCATACCATCTAAGTCTAGCTGGATACAATCAAAGTGTGGCTTAATGAATGCTGTTTTCTATAAAATCTATACAGCATTAGCAGGAGAGCGAAAATATGGGAAATCAATTCAAAACAGCTGCTTTGCTAGCTGCACTAAGTGGTCTTTTGATAGCAATTAGTTACTGGGTAATTGGTGGTAGTAGTGGCTTGATTATTGGAATCGGCTTAGCAGCAGTAACAAACTTGTTTTCTTGGTATCAATCAGATAAAATTGCCCTTGCAGTATATCAGGCACAACCTGTCAGTGAAAGGGAAGCACCGGGACTTTATCGAATAGTGGAAAAGTTATCTCGTCGTGCTAATATTCCTACACCCAGAGTTTATATTGTTCCTAGTCAAACTGCTAACGCCTTCGCTACAGGGCGCGATCCAGAACACGCTGCTGTTGCTGTTACCGAAGGCATTTTGAATATATTACCAGAAGACGAACTCGAAGGCGTTATCGCCCACGAACTCACCCACATTATTAATCGTGATACCCTCACACAAGCGGTTGCTGCTACAGTAGCTGGTGCCATTTCATTCCTAGCACAAATGGTGAGTTATAGCCTTTGGTTTGGCGGTGGTTCACGAAATGACAACAGAGGTGGAAATCCTTTGGGTGTTTTATTAACAGTAATGCTTGCGCCATTAGCTGCAACAATTATTCAACTGGCAATTTCACGCACAAGAGAATTCTCCGCTGATGCTGGTTCTGCTAAATTAACTGGTAATCCCCGCGCTTTAGCTAGGGCACTACAAAGGCTAGAAGCTACAGCAAAGCAGATGCCTTTAAATACCAATCCAGCTTTTGAGCCATTATTAATTATCAACTCCATCTCCGGACAATTTTTGGGTAACTTATTCTCCAGTCATCCTGCTACAGAAACACGAGTTGCAGCGTTGCTGAAATTAGAGCAACAACTGACAACAAAAGCTTAATTAGTCATTAGTCATTAGTCATTAGTCCTTTGTCCTTGGCAAATAACTAATGACAGACAAAACAATTCACAATCCAAAATCTAAAATGCTATCAGCTTTGCAATTAAGGATGTTTTAAGTATGAATTCTAACAACATCGAATCCATTGAAGCGACATTCATTGAATCTACTGAATCGACAGTAATTGTAGAAATTAGTTCTCAAACTGACGAATTAGTGGAAGTTGAAATGGCTGGTGAAAGTGATGAAGTCAAGCGCGAAACCAAAGCGCTGATTGAGGCACTAAAAAGACGCGCCCAAGCTGAGGCTGATTCAGCAGGTACTGTTACCCGCGAAACCTATTTAAATGCTGTGCGTCGAGCCAGAGAATTGATTGAAGGAAGGAAAGTTATGGAAGGCGATCGCGTTAATATAGAAAATGCTTGGGCGGTAATTCTAGACGAAGCCCAGAGAAATTGGTATTTGATGATGAAAGATGTAGTAGACTTCAATTTTCGCGTGCAAAAGGCTGCCAAAGCTGCTTGGGAAGCCTTCAATCACCCTTACTCTCAAAATTAAATAGGGTAATGCGATCGCAGTTCATATCGATTAGATCAATGTAGGGGCGTACCGCTGTACGCCCCTACAGCTTGAATTGCAAGCAGATCACCCTAAACCCAGAAAAAGTGACAAACAAATATCCTCTCTACAGCTTATGCTGATGCTCGTAACCTGGCAATTAAAGAAAGTAAAAACGCTAAATTAGGAGTTAGAAAACCTGGGGAAGCAGAATATCCTTTGGATTGTCCTTTTCTGATTGAACAATTATTAAATGAAGATTTTTATGGAGACAGTGATTAACAGTTATTGCTTCTGTAATTAAATCACACGTTAAAAAAATATCCCGTGGTAGGGGCGCATAGCTATGCGCCCCTACAAATGTACAAACTAATTTACGATAATTTATCCCCTTTCCGCTCTTTTTATTGGCTATCTATTATGTGATGATTACATTGGATAACTTGCGTAATTGATTCATAGAAGGTAAGCATGACTACCAATAAAACTCAGGGTCTTTTGTGGTTATTTAGAGAAAAAGCCAACTTTGGCAAAATTCCAAGCATTCAAGCTTTTACTGGTTATATGAAGTCGATTCTCATTTGTGCCAATATAGGAATTGTAAACATTAGATTTTGTTGGCGTGCAGAGGGTTTCTGTTCAAGTATGAGCAAACTACCGAGTTTGACTGGACAGGAAGTAATTACAGCTTTAAAAAAAGCAGGTTTTGAGGTAACAAGAATCCGAGGTAGCCATCATTTTTTGATATATAGTGATGGTCGTCGAACTGTTGTTCCAGTACATTCTGGTGAAACAATTGGTTCTGGCTTGTTAGCACAGATACTCCGCGATCGCCAAGTCATCTGTGAGGAATTCCGGGGACTCTTTTGACGTACTCCCACGGCTCTTGCCGGTGGGATTCTCCCACAAGCGACTGCCTGAGATTGTGCCATCAACAGCACAAGCAGAACAAGTCCGTCTTACAGTGCCTCCGACAATGGACAACGCCCTGCCCATTTTTGAACAAGTACAAATCGCAACCGAAAAGTATATTCAATCCATTACGTACAAAGTTTTACCCAAAACACGATTCAGTTTTGGAACTGCATACCTTGTTGTCGTGGTTCAGTGTTACTCCGAGGTTTTACCCTGCCCTCCTTCGTTCGATTATACCAGAAGCAAACGGCACTTAAAAGTGCCTGAGTCGGCTTTCATCCCACCATTAGAAACCGTGGGCTTTCATCCTCCCATTCTTTTCTGTAAAAATAGGCAAAACCCACTTTTGCCCTGTCATGAGTTCTCTGTGCATATAGAGTTAGATGATTCCGTTTTTTCTGGAACTGGAACTACTACAATTACTATTGATGCTAGATAATGGGAAGGCTTTGACATTTACTTGCCAATCTAGCCCCGGAAACCAGAACTAACACTTATGCGAACTCACTATTGCGGCGAAGTCCGAAAAGAACATATTGGAGAAACTGTTACCTTTTACGGATGGATAGACCGTCGCCGCGATCATGGGGGCGTGATATTTTTAGATTTACGCGATCGCTCTGGCATTGTCCAAATCGTCAGCGATCCGCAACGCACCCCCGATTCCTATGAACCGGCAAATGCCCTGCGAAATGAATATGTTGTGGCAATCACCGGTAGGGTGACGCAACGCCCCCCAGAATCCCTAAATCCTCGTCTCCCCACAGGTGAGATCGAAATTTACGCAGATCAAATTCAACTACTCAACGCTGTCCGTAAACAGTTACCTTTCCAAGTTTCGGTAGCTGACAGCGAAACAGTGCGCGAAGATTTGCGGCTGAAATATCGCTATTTGGATTTGCGACGCGAACGTATGGCGCAAAATTTGCAACTGCGTCATCAAATTGTCAAAGCCATGCGCCGTTACCTGGAAGATTTGGAAGGTTTCATCGAAGTCGAAACCCCCATACTTACCCGTTCCACTCCCGAAGGTGCTAGGGATTATATCTTACCCAGTCGTGTCAACCCTGGTGAATGGTTTGCTCTACCCCAATCACCCCAACTATTTAAACAATTGCTGATGGTATCCGGCTTGGATAGATATTATCAAATTGCCCGTTGCTTCCGCGATGAAGATTTACGCGCCGACAGACAACCAGAATTCACTCAGTTGGACATGGAAATGAGCTTCATGTCCCAAGAAGAAATTATCGAACTCAACGAAGAGTTAGTTTGCCATATCTTCAAAACCGTTAAAGGCATTGAATTACACCGCCCTTTCCCCCGTCTCACCTACGCTGAAGGCATGGAACGCTACGGTAGCGATAAACCAGACACCCGCTATGGCTTGGAATTAGTCAACGTCTCGGATATCGTCAAAGACTCTGGTTTCAAAGTCTTTCGAGACACCGTAATCAATGGTGGTGTCGTCAAAATCCTGCCCATTCCCAACGGCAACGATGTAATTTCTAATGTCCGCATTAAACCAGGTGGTGATTTATTCAAAGAAGCCAGCGAAGCCGGTGCTAAAGGTTTAGCTTATATCCGCGTGAGAGACGATGGCGAAATTGACACCATTGGTGCAATTAAAGACAACCTAAGTGAAGAACAAAAACAGGAAATTCTCCGCCGCACAGGTGCCAAAGCTGGACATTTGTTATTGTTTGGCGCTGGTGATGCTGCTACCGTTAATAAAACTTTAGATAGATTACGCCAAGTTATTGCTAAGGAATTTGGCTTAATCGATCCAGACAAAATTAACTTGCTGTGGATTACAGATTTCCCGATGTTTGAGTGGAACGCCGGCGAAAAACGCCTAGAAGCATTGCACCACCCGTTTACAGCACCCCATCCTGATGATTTGGACGACTTAAAAACAGCACGCGCCCAAGCTTACGATTTGGTACTCAACGGCGTGGAAGTCGGCGGCGGAAGTCTGCGGATTTATCAGCGAGAAATTCAACAACAGGTGTTTGATGCGATCGGTTTGTCTCCTGAAGAAGCACAAAATAAATTTGGCTTTTTGTTGGAAGCATTTGAATATGGTACACCGCCGCATGGTGGCATCGCCTACGGTTTAGATCGTTTGGTAATGTTGCTAGCTGGGGAAGAATCCATTCGGGATGTGATTGCTTTTCCGAAGACGCAACAAGCCCGTTGTTTGTTAACAGATGCACCTTCTGGTGTAGATGTCAAGCAATTAAAGGAATTGCATGTTGCTTCGACGTATAAGCCGAAATCTTAATAAGACAGTGCTGATAAAAAAATTTCACAGCCAAGCATGAAAGAGGGACTGGGGACTGGGGACTGGAGATTAGGGATTAGGGATTGGGTGCCAAATCGAAAATTTGGTGGTCGGGGCTTTTAACCACCACCAAATTTTCAAAAACTTTTTCCCAGTCCCCAGTCCAAAAACTCTGTGAAACATAGTTTTTGGCTTGTCAAACTTAAGCAGTTTCAACGGAAACTGTCTGCCGTGTTGATTGTGGCAACGAGTTAGCTCTTGTGGCGCGGAACATCCCAAATCGGCATAGACCGGTGCCGAATGCTAGCCGCATCAGTAGCAGAGTAGGTACTTCTCGCAGAGATTTAATGAAACCAGAAAGACCAAAACGCACTAATCCTTCTGGTCGAATCACTCCTTGCCAGATGGAATCTAGCCAAGAAGGAAGGGTTTGTTGCGTCCAGTCTGCTGTTATTACCTCCCCCTCGACTAATCCCGTTGCTACCAAAAGTTCGCTAAAGCCTTCTATGCTGGAAAAAGCGCGATGAGACCACTGATCTAATAGTTGCCGCATTATCGGTTTCTCCCAAAAATTGAGTGGATTTTGGCGATCGTCTCTCTGATTCCAGTCAGCTAAAACCATTATTCCACTTCATTGCTACTTGTGACTTTACAATCCAATTCATCGTGAGTCCGTCAGCATATCCTTGCCATTACGGCAAGGCTTTCGCTTCTGACTCAATCCTGCCTATTGCCTCATGCGGTTAGCACCTACTCA
>JAHHHB010000121.1 GCA_019359545.1 Desmonostoc geniculatum HA4340-LM1
CTTTATAGTCAAGCGTTTGCATTCAAATAGAATCCCTGCGTTAGAACAATCTAGTTAACTCTCAAGAAATTGGATGTTAGCAAGTCTTTTTACTTTTATTCGCTACCCCGACTTATTGAGCCGATACGATAAAATTGAACATAATTTGTTACCAGATTACGGTGCATCTCATGTAATGCCTGATAAATTAGTTGGTTATTTCAATACTCAAGGGTATCAGCTTGTTGCAACTGATGTATACTCACTTTCAAGTCAAGATTTACAAGGGGAGGAGTCGCATAATCACAATAGTAATACAGATGTATCTTTAGATAGTCCACATGGAATGTTGTTATTTTTTAAACGATAAAATACTCATTTTAATCGAGCTAATAAACGAAAAGGAATACGTCCACAAGGACAATTTATGAAATAATGTTGGTAATTAATATTGGCGACTGAGGTTAAGTAATTGATTCTGCTGATCCGCGATCGCGCCACAAAAGAGCAACTTGACGAAATGCTCAAAGCCTGGGGGGTGTTTATAAAATTGGCAGTCGATATAGATAGAGAAATTCTTGCTGGAGGCAGTCAACTTCATTATGAATGTGAAGAAGTTTTGCTGAAAGATGGTAGCAGACAAAAAGACATTTGGGGTGCTGATTGGTTTCCCTACACTCAAGAAGTAGGTTTTGAATCGATTATCAACATCCGTCCCAGTCAAAACAATCGTACAATGGAAATTCAATCTCCTGAAATTCGAGAACGAGTGGCTCTAATTACCCGGCGATTGCTAGGAGGAATATAATGCCTGATTGGAGAGCAATTGAAGCGAGTTTTTTACGCCAACCTAAAGCAAACCGCTTAGGAGAGTTGGCAGCTAGTTTGGCGCGTATCAAATCCCGATGCCAAAATCCAGCTAACCAAGGCTTAGTTGCTGCTTTTATTGAGGAAAGTCTATTTTTTGTTGGGTTGATTATCCCAGATACAGATACCGAGAAGGCAGGGGAATTAAACCAACTACAAAGCCAGTTAAGGGAGTGGCAGCAAGACTGGTCAAATATTTGGGCAAGCCCAACAGAACGTGGAAATATCGCTGCTGTAGCCAGTAATTGGTCAGAGCAAGTGTTGAGTATGTCAGGTTTATTATCTGAATCAATGACTGCCTAAAAAGAGGGCGTTGCTACTAGGTGTTCTGCGCTGCTTGGCTGATCGCATCCAACAAAAACAAACCCAAATCTTTATGCAGTGCTTCATTACTGTACGTTCGCTCATTTTTGATATGCAAGATTTAATTAAGCCTTACAGTGCCTGTAATCCAGACGATTCAATGGATTCAGGCATTTTTATCTTACATAGAGCTTTTGCCATTTTATGATTTATCCTATCCCTGTGCCTTAAATAATCCCCTCTGGAAGCCTTATATGATGGTCATAAATTTTACTTACAAATAACGATTTACTTACAAGTAGCCGTTTTCCTTTTGCATTAAGCCTTTAATTCCCCTCTGCGACTGGTTGATATTCTTTACGCAGTGGAAGACGACCCTGAGTTTTTCAGCAACGGGTACCAATTCACACGCTTTGGCGATAAGGACTACACCAAGCTTGGAGGACTAGGTATCGCACTAGCATATGCTTTTGTGAAAACTATCCTCACGGGTCATCATAGTTCGCATGGAGAGATTGGCGTGATCAAATCCTTTTCCAAGTCCTATGAAGCCTACGCTAAAGGAGTGAAACCGTTGCAAGAGCACTTCAAGATGCTCCACGAATCACAACATGCCAATGTCCTCGCCAAACTAAAGAAAGGGCATCGCGCGCTCAATGACGCGATGCACCCCGACTTAGCCGATGAGTCCTTTGCACCAGATCGGGAGTTTATCCTGCAATCTGCATGGGAAACCTTTGACGAGCTGGATGCTATGCTACGTCACGTTCCTCATTTGTCTGCCATTCGTGTTGCTGCTATCAAGCATTCGGCACTGACACATTTGGCACTAGGTCATGTTGAGACAGCAAAAAAACGGTTTGGAGAAGCATTGAAGGTCAGCGAATTCATGGCTAATATGCCGTCCATTCCGTATGGTTCTATGGAGCAATACCTACTGGATAATTACGATAAGAGTTCGCGTATTTTGCCAGTCACGCTCTTTAAGTTAGGGGCTACGCTGGTCTGCGCTGAATCCACTGGCGAAAAGTACCGCAAGAATCACCAAATCATGCATATTAAAGAAGATGGCCGTACCGAACGTATTCATCTTGAACGTATGCTGGCAGAACTCTAATCTGCTCGTGATGTGATCGTAAACATAGTAACTTGCTCTGTTAGCTAGGGTACTGTACGTCCAAATTTATCTGTCTTATAAGAGGCGTTAATATAAATGAAAAAGCTCGAAGTCGCGTTACGTTTGGTAGACGCTTACTGCCTCGCGCATGGTATCCCTTCTGGGGTGATCACCAAGATCATCGAAGAAGCCGTGGAGTCTGATCTTGAGGAAACGTTCCAGATTACTGAAAGTGCAAATCTGGATAAAGGTAATAGCTTAATGCCCCTTGGCAGTGCAAAACTCGCTATTGCTGCGTTCTTCAATAAGGAGATTCCTGAAGAGTACTCTCGGACACGCTTGATGAAAGAATGGTCAAAGCTGAACTATGCATACTCGCTCTATGAGCTGCGCCCAGCCTATAACCGTTACCTGCCTGAAGCGGCTAAATTAGCTGCGACGGTGCATCATCTCCTTGGACATCACGGGATGGCAAAAGATTGGGTACAAGCAGCAATTAAACAAAACGCTGCTTATCACTACCCGGAAGATCATGCGGCACTGGAAGCACTTGCTGCTACCATCCAGAGCTAACATGATCTGTTAGAGCAACAATACTACAATGTGGGGGATTACGATGGGGCACTGCTGCAACTATGAGGGAAAGAAAAGCCTAACAAGCGCTGCTTATATCAGGTATCGTAGACCAATACTCAACTCCATTACAACAATTATCTCGTAATACCTATTCTTGTCGCTTTAAATTAACAGCAGAAATTAAAAAAGATTTTCTAAGAATTGATTTTCAAGGTTATTTTACCGAAAATTTCGCTCCTAAGAATCGCTCCTATTCCAATCCAATAAATAACTTTTGCCGCAACAAGAGCGTTGATTACCGCCTACTTTGGTATAAGAGAGAACTAGCATTATCGGGCTGGTGGCGGACTGGAATTCTTTCTATCACTTGAGTATACTCCCTTGTGCAGAAGTGGTTGAGCAAAGAAGGGGAGGAAATTTCTAGTCCCTATCTAGATGGTGACAAGTTTGAGGCGATCGCTGCTTCATTGTACCCGATTTTATAGCAGTATTTTCAAGTTTGAAAACAATTGGTGCTTGCGCTCTCCAACCCCAAAGAAGTAAGCATAGGTAATTTCTCTTCCCTAGCGATTTCAACTCTATTGAGTATATGTTTCTGTCACAGTGCTTTTTACTCTATTAGTTATTTTTCAATATTTTTTAACTGATATATGCAAATGTGCTTGCATTGACCATAGGTAATATGTAACAAATGCAAGTGTGAAGTTTAGTAGGAGATTAACGGTACCTTAGTTGTACTCAACTTGAACTGTACTTGTACTAAATCTAAATAGCTTGTGAATTATTTTTTAATTCACAAGTGATTTGGTAAGTTGCTAGTTTAATTTGCTTTCAATTGATGTTGTCTTTCAGTTGGAATTGAGCTTGATGATATGTGAGAACGTTATCTACACCCAGAAAACACTTGCCGAAAGATACGGGATTTCAATCGCCGCTTTACAACGGTGGTATCCCTATGCCAGTATAGTCAAACCCCGAAAGCGGGGAGGATATTTTGATGCAACAACAGTCGAAATTGCCGACATTTTCTACGTTGCTATCAAAATTCGGCGGTTGACGTGTGAGGAATATTTACAGCAGGTGATTCCTGCTGGTGGCTTAGATGCTTATTTACAAAAAGTCAATGACGTAAGCCTTTATGATTTTTTGACTAAGCATATATCTGATGAAGAAAAACATAACCCGATTGTGCAAGCAGTAATTAGGAGAATTGAGCGAAATGAAGCATATCAACAAAGTGGCAGAGACTTTGCAGGTGTCGCCTGATGTAGTACGTACCTGCTGTCGGTTGTTAGATTTAGCTTTGCAGTCAAATGATACACTTGACGAAACAATTGAACAGCAATTAGTTCAACTTAAAGAGACAGCCTCCCGTGAAGGTATGTCCCTTGAAGAAGCTGCCCAGCACTTGATTGCAATGCGCGATCGCAAATCAGAAGTAGGCGAACATAAGTTCGACAGGCGCAGCTGTTACGAGCGCGGGGGTATTTAGATCCAGTAGAGCAAATGGCACAGGTAGCAGACATCCGCGAGAGAATACGCCAGAGGGAGGAGCAAAGGCGGATGTATATCCAACAAATGAAGAAGCAATTACCTCAGCCAGTTCCTAATAAACAGCCTGTTAATAAATCGAGGGGATGATGTCATGTATGTCAAGTTTGCTGCTGCGATAATTTGCATAGCTTTGTGTTCGCTCAACGTTGTAGCGGCAGTCAAACGTACCCCTATTCGTACTACCCTTGAAGGTTCAACTCGCACAACAGTTGAGATGATGCCATCTCCCAATTCAGGAGTGCATTGGATGAGTGCAGTTATATTTCTGGCTGGATTTGCTTGTTTTTTGGGCTGGGGAATTTCTGACTATAACAATGCAATTGAAGAAAGAGATGAAGTGTCTGATAAATTGCCTAATCCCGGCAATCAACAACTTCATGTTGGTGTTTCTGATACTGATATTCAACCTTCTTTAATCCCCCCGGTTTCACCTACTCCTGGGATGAGATTAAATAGCGAGTTTTCTGCCAAGAATGTAGTCCAATTTTCTCCTCGTTCTAGTGTTTCTGGATTAGGGCGAGTACATAGTAGTCAGTTTATTGAAGATGGAGTGCAAAATCAACCTGGAATGTTATCTCCAGAAGAGTTTTACGCCCAACTTCAGGATGAAGATTTCTGGGAAGATACTAACTCCCAGGTAAATGATAAACCTGCCAGCTAGTTAATTTGAGGTCATATTATGAGCAGAAATCAGCGCCGCAACTTTGATGTTGATTATTCTGAAGGTGGAGCAATTGTGCCTGCAAACCGTTTGCAAAATATGTTGCAGCAGGTACAGCAACAAGGAGGAATAGTAAATCAGCAACCTAACATTTCTCCCATGACTACTTATGAGACTCAGCCAGTAGAAGTTAGGTATATCAATGCACCTACTTCCTATAAGCCGAGGGTTCCTCAGATAGAGATTCCCTACATTGAGACTTGGAAAGCACATCGGCTGCATCCGCAAAACCCCTGGAGGTTTGGCTGGTATCCAGTATATTTTTTATCTGATGTAATTAAATCTCCTGTGGGTGTAGCTGGTGTGGGAGTGTGGTTGTTAATAATGCTGTTGAATTTTGTCCTAAATGGCAGTTATACCGGGCCGGGGTATGCGTCTGGGAAGAAGATTGAAGTTGTACCCAAGGAAGTTCCCTCTTTTGCCCTGCCTGTGGTTAAGCAATTGGAATAATGACGGTAAAGGCAATTTTTTGGTTCGTACTGCTGGTATGGATTGCAGATATTTTACAACCGGGATATTTGCAGTTTTATAACTGGCGTAATGCTGTGGCATTGGTACAAAAGCTTCAGTTTTCATCGTCGGCTGTTGTACCCACTGCTGCACCTGGCGTGAATATATCTTCTACTCCTGTTTCTACACGTTACTCCCCGCAAGTAAGGGAACCTGCAACATCTGGGGATGGGCTAAATTCTCCTGATTGCCGTGTGGCTAGGAATGATTTTGAGGAAGTATTGAGTACTGCAAAGATTGGTTGTTGGCAGGTTTCTCCTGCTAATGCAAAAAGGCGTTGAGGCAATGCGAATAATCTTTGAAACTGACGGTGACAAGGAGGTTAGGAATTCAACTGTAACTAGTTTGAATGAGACGGTCGATACGAGTTCGAGTGCAAATTGGAGATATGCGATCGCAACCTCAGTTTTAATTGCAGCTATGGTCATTCCCCAGGTTTCTGGATGGATTGAATCTCAACTGTTAGTTAAATCTCTCCAAGGTCTAATACTACCAAAAACTATTCGTAGTAATAAAGTTTTAAATAATCGTCGAATTGTCTTTCCTACTGCGGCTGGTACTCCTGTAACTAGTGAATTTGGTTGGCGGACACACCCCATTACAGGCGATCACAAGTTTCACAGGGGGATTGATTTTGGTGCAGCAAAGGGTACGCCAATTTATGCGATTGATGCTGGTCGAGTGGTTTTTGCAGGCGACAAGGGTGGTTATGGCAAAGCAGTTATTATTCAGCATCAGGGAAGTTTATCTACTCTGTACGGTCATGCCAGTCAGCTGTATGTACAGCAGGGACAACAAGTTGTGCGTGGGCAGATGATTGCGGCAGTAGGTAGTACAGGCTTTTCGACGGGGCCGCATTTGCATTTTGAAGTTCACGTTAATGGTGTAACACAGAACCCCCGCCTTTATTTACACGAATATTTAGCAAACCGTTGAAGGTTATTTAGCTATTGGCAAGAGAGATGCAAATTGTACCGATTTTTATATCAGGTGTAGTTGGTGCAGCCTGCTCTGTTGCATTTTCTTATGGAGTAGCTTCACTGCCATGTGGGTTGGTATCAAAGGGTGCGGATACTGTCTGTCAAGTGCGTAGTTTCGGTAAGGCACTTGATAGTTGGAAATTTGGGTTTATTGTTGGTGGTTTGGCTGGGTTGATTTTGAGTCCTCGCCATCAATTTATATCCCGTTTTCAACCCATTCATCTGTCAACTGCTTCCTTAATTACTTTGGGCATTTATTTTTCAATTTCTCAAAGTACTGGTGTTTCTTCAGGGTCGTCAAATAGTTTAAGAGGAAGAGTTAGTACAGGTTTTTACTCACCACATCCTTATTCACCACGGTTGAGTGCTTTTTTAGCAACAATTCGTTGGGCAGAAACAGGAACCAGTGAGGTAGAAAGTTATCGCAAGTTAGTATTTAACGGAACTTTTAATAATTTTTCTACACACCCGTTAAAGAAACAGTGCGCTCCTATTAATGGCAAAAATATTTGTTCAACTGCGGCTGGTGCTTATCAAATGTTAGATAAAAGTTGGTATGACCTTCAGCCAAAGTTAAACTTAAAGGATTTTAGCCCAACTTCTCAGGACAAGATGGCAATTGAATATATTCGTCGTAATAATGCCTTAAGTGATGTTGAAGCAGGAAACTTTGATACTGCTGTATGTAAAGTAGGTAGAGTTTGGGCTTCATTTCCTTGTAATAATTACAACCAAAATCCTAAATCAATCGATAAACTAAGAATTTACTATCAGCAGCAATTACAAAAGTTTGAAATTTATAGGAGGTAAAAATCAGTGATATTATTACCATACAATGACACTAATGGTAATATCGAATTTCAAAAACAACAGCTTTTGACTGCAATTGTACAGGCCAAACAAGATGGTTTGAGCAATGAAGAGATTGTAGAGAATGTACAGGAAGCTTTACCGGACGCAATGGTTTCTTATGCTGAAACTGTTCTACAACAAATTGATTTTAGAACAAAATTATCACGTCCAGTTGTTGAATTTAACTTAGAATTTTTATTTCAGGTAATATATGAATCAGTAATTGCAGGTACAAACGATGATGAAATATTATCAATATGTGCGGAACACTGTACTTTAAATCAGTACGAGTTTGTACGTTATGCACTTGAATATATCCATCTCCATCGAATGCCATCACAGTGGGAGCAAAATAACGTGTATCAAAAAATGATTGAGATAGTTAACATATCATCCATTGAATCTTTGTTTGAATACATTGAATCTATCAAAAATATTTATCTCAAGCATATTGGTTATAAAGTAGTTCAGGAGAATCTTTATAGTTTATTTTTGAGCAATAAACAGATTAGTTACTTTACTGATTTAGCTAATAAATCTAGAGATAAATGCCTTAAAAACTATTGTTACCGAACGGCAGTGCTTGTCGCGCGTGCCACAGGTAAGCCATTAGATTTAAAACTGACAGGTGATGGCTCAATTATTTTAAAAGAGCCTAAATATTTAGATAGAAATACTGGTGCAAATGAGATTGCTACTTCACAAAATTTAACTATGTTGCAGGCAGGGAAGTTATTAGTTGATACGTTAGAAGATTTTAATATTAATGCTAAGTATGTTGATGCCAAAAATGGCCCCACTTTTAACCGTATTAGGGTAAAACTGGGACGGGGTGTTAGTTACAAGAAAGTAGAAGACATCGGTAATGACTTAGTGCAGCAGCTTGGTGAAGAGTTAGGCTTGAAATTTGCACCAATGGTGAGTGTAGTGCCTGGAGGAGTTGTATTTGACATACCCCGATTAGATAGACAATTTGCTTATTTCCGCGATCATTTTACTTTTGACACTGAACCTGACATTCATTCTGTATCTATTCCTGGTGGTGTTGATGTAGATGGCACCTATGTCGAAATTCCACTTTATAGCGACAACGTAACCCATATCTTGGGTGGTGGGCGAACGCGGGGTGGGAAGTCGCAATTTGAGAAAGCAGCAATCTTATATTTAGTGCGGCAGTATCCACCTTCTGTTGTTCGATTAGCGCTTTCGGATGTTAAGCGCGTGACCTTTGGTAAATTTGATGGGCTACCCCATCTTGTTGCCCCAGTTGCGCGTGATGCAGAGTCTACCGCTAACTTGCTTGATTACTTAGTTGAAGAAATGGAATTGCGTTACCAGGAATTTGAGCACCACAGCAGTATTGAAACGATCGCACAGTACAACTTGCGGTTTGCACCTAATTTTGTCATGCCGCGAGTGATTTGTCTGATTGACGAGTGTTTTGATCTACTTTCCGATGATAACTACTGCGATCGCATTGAGACTGCGTTGATGAAGTTGCTTGCAAAAGCTGGTGGTGCAGGTATTCACGTACTTTTGTACACCCAGCGACCTGATAAAAACGTGATTGATCCGTTGATTCGCTCAAACTTTCCAGCCAAGACAGCCTTTGTTACGACTCGCCCTGAAGACAGTTGTATTATCCTTGGGGACGATAAAGACAAACGTGCGGTTTATTTACTGGGATACGGAGATTTCTTGTATAAAACGACTGAAGTGCTGCGACTCCAGGCGCTTTATGTAGCTGACGATGAAGACCCTGAATACTTCCAGCAATTACTTTTGGAAGCTAAAAATCAAAACGACCCCTACACAGCTTGGCAGTCTGGGTTAGACTTTGACGAATTTGTCGCTAGTTTGTACGGCGAGCGCAATAGTAAGGACATAGGTAAATCTAAAGCTACTGCTGTTACTAAAACTAAACAGCATAAAACTGATTTTGAGGGCAGTTTTAACTTTAAGGTACAGCTTGACGAGGAAGCAAGAAACTCAATTTTGAATTTGCATCAAAAAGGCTATCAACTTGATGAAATTGTCAAAGCGGTATTCAATTTATCCCGTCAAGATGGTAGGTCATACAAGAAATTTAGAAACGTTGTTGAGGAATTTTTAAATAGTTTGAAAGGGAGTGAGGAAGATGATATTTGAATTAACGATGCCTTTACCCCCTAGTATGAACGAAATTATTAACCAGGCACGGTCGAGTTGGCAAGCCAGCGCTGGACTTAAGAAGTACTGGACAAACTTAATTGGTGAATTTGTTCGAGAATGTGAATTTTGTTTAGATGGTGCAGTTTGGATTGAATTTCATTGGTATCTCAAAAATTTTGGACGAGATAGCGATAACGTAGCTGCTGCCGCCAAATTTATCATGGATGGTTTGGTTACAGGACAAGCAATCCGTAACGATAACTTGACAGTTATCCAATCACCTGTAGTTCATTATTATCATCGCAGTAGTGGTGATGATGGTGTGCTGTTGAGACTTTCACAATCACCTGATTTTCTGTTAGATAATTTTATTGTATCTAACCAATTTTCCCAAAACAGCTTAGAGAAGCATAGTCAAAAAATCACATATTTAGTGTCAATTAATTTATAGATATGTTTGATTTAAAGGATGATGATAATGTTACGTTATAAAGACTACCGTCAGTTAATCGATCAGGTAAATGCAGGTAAAAATATTAACCTATGGGGCAAGCAAAATATTGGTAAGACTCTTACTGTTAAAAACTGTTTACTCAAGGATATTAACTTAGAGTCTGTTTACCTCAATCTTGAATATCCTTTTAGTGTGGATCATCTATTCAACGTTATTCCTATTAGCTTCAGCTTTTACTACCAGCAGGATTGGCAAAATATCATAAGCAAATTATCTGATGGTTATAATAGGCTGCTGGTGATAGATAATTTTGATAGATTACACTTTGTTAGCGATACTTTTAGCAACGACTTATTTAGATTACAACAGTTAGCTCAATTAGAAAATTTTTCTTTAATACTAATATCTCGGATGCCGCTAGAATATTTCCATTTTTCAGGTTTTGCTAACTATTTTGAAAAATTGGAATTGAACGAAACTAATACTTGGACTTTTGGACATTAGATATGGGGCTTATAGATATCGTTTTTTGATGATATTCCACTCTGGGTGGATGATTGTTTTAAGCAATCAAGCAAGTTCGACTCTTGCTATCACCATTGGGAATGAAACTACTACCGAGACTGAAAATTAACCAGGACGAATCTATGAAATAGTTTTGGAATTGTTAATAGAGTAAGGAGTAGGTTAGTCGTGTAGTTCTCAAGAAATCCCAATCCTTACCGGGGCGAGAGTAATTAAAAACCTTGTAACCTGCATTTTGGAGGGATGAATTATGTTGAAGAAATTTGCGTTTAATTGCTTAAGGAACTTTAATGCTGCTTTTGGAATGGTGTCTTTGACTGCTATTGGTTTGGGCGCCATAGCAACTTTTTCTGGTTTGGGCTTATTGTACTTAGCTAGGGGCGGATTCCCAATTGTTGAGAAAGAACGCTCTGAACAAATTGCCTATATTGGCACTGGTGTTATTGTATTAGGCTTTACCGGAATTATTTTTGCTTCCTTGGGTGGTGCTTTCTTAAGTATTGTTGAAGAATATTCTGACAAACTGCTTGAGCTTGGTACGGAAGTGAGACTTCTTTCCTACATCCAGTATTTCCGCACTCGAAATGTAGTGGTCTTTGACTACGTAGCATTAGGGCGAGTTTCAGAGTTTGCGAAGGAACTCAAGGGCATAGCCAAAATCGAGGTTGATGGTGATGATATATCTATCTTTTTTGATATATATGCACCCTGTCATCGCTTTCGCCGTGATGGTGTAGCGCTGTATCCTTACTCAACTTTTGTTCCCCAAGAACTCAAATATAACTACAACTTGGTTAGTTATGTCAACTACCTTAAGAGTAAAAAATCTGGAGTGCTGGGATGAATAAGGAAGTTTCTAAAAGCTGCGGGTGCAAGTCGGAAAAATCGCATTTTTGTAATTTCTGTATCTTGGATTGGTAATTTCTAAAATTCAACAACTGCAAATTTTGGAAAATTTGGTTCGTCTAATTGCTTAAAAAGGCAATTTACCCTCCTTCCTCCTACTGGTGGATGGGATACGTATAAAAGCTTTCACTCAGTACGGGGGTTTCCCCCCGCTACTGGGTGGCAAGCCGCTACAACGCCGCCCATCAGTAATTCATGGAGGAATCACATTATGTCTGCTTTTGCAATATCACCTTTTGTGCAATCTGTTAACGATGTTTTGTTTCCAATCGAGTTGTTTTTGATTATCTTCCCAATCTTGTACGTGATTTTTATCCCTGGTCAATCAGCATCACTTCAAGTTAGTAATAGCGCTGCGGTGATTTCTGAAGAGTCGCCAGTTTTGGAAACTCAGGGGGATTTGACTGTGATTGGTGCTGTTTCTAATGAGAAAGAATTTTCTGAACCAGAATCTTCGATTATTGAAACTGCGCCGCCAGTTGTTGAAACTAGGTTTGCGGATGAAGCCAGACAACTTGTGTTAATAGATGTTACCGAAGAGAGGAAGAAGCTTTTGGATTTAGGTGCGCGGAAGCTGCGACAGTTCTGCAAGGAACGCCAGATTCAAGGCTATTCTACCGTCTACAACCGTAAAAAACTCGATGGACTCGTTGACTTTCTGATCGCACAACAAGTAACTTCTGCTCAAGTGGTCGAGTTTGTGGAAATGCTTGCTTAGAGTTTGATGAAAAGCCTCGGTAAAAACTGGGATTTCAAAACTACTTCCTTGAGATAGGATGGTATTTGCTTGATAATTCTATTGAGGTTGAGCTTCCAAAATGCGTCCTATACTTCTTGGCGATAATGTCGGTAATCCCCTCCGAGTAGCTTCCTCAGCTACCTGCGTATGGTAATAGTGCTTTGAACGACTGGGTTTTCGGTTCTTGCTCCATTCGCCGATTTCGACGATTTTGCTCGCCTCTGTACTTTTGCACTTCTTAGGTCTGCCTACGTTTACACCTAATACCTCGTTAGCTTTTGCGATCGCCGACTCCTGGGTTTCTGACAAGATGGTACAAGATGTCCATCTTTTTTTCCACTTTGCTATTGATTTTTCGGTTACGCCAATCTCTTGGGCTAAGGCTACATATTTTTTGCCTTCGTTTAGTCCCAGCAGAATTTTCGCTCTTTTGCTAACTTCATCGCTGCTGGTCGCTGCTATCTGCTCTAGTGCTTGTTTTTCAATAGAATTTAGTATCTGAAGACGAGGCATCTAAAATTTACCCCTCTTTACGGTACAATTTTGCCAAATGGAATGAAGCCTGATATACTTTTTTTGTAGAGTCCATTTTTCCTAAAGATTCACTCAAAGCCCTGTTTGCACCAGGGCTTTGAGAAAAAAAACAAGCCCACCTGTTACTAGAACAGGACGGAATTTTGTTTTGTCAATTTAGTTATCTAGAGCCATCATATCATGAGTTTACCCAGTTTTACAAATATTTCTTTAGATAGATGTATTTTTCACAGAGACCAGCACGTTAAATACCTTTTAAGTCGTTCTGGTTTTCAATGGGTTGGGAATAATAGTTTCCTATCTGTAAAATTCTCTCCCTTGAGTTTTCTGGTAAGTAATATTTTGCTACTTACAAGATTTAATTATTTTTTAAAATTGTCACTTTTCCCAAGAGATAGAAGTGATACAAGTCTCGCTGCTTAAGATTTTTCTGCTTTCTTGTCGGAATTTTCAAAATTAAACTTATCCTTTTTAGACAATTTGCGAACCGGAGTATAAATATGTCTCTTGTGCAGAATCCGGCAATTGTATATATTTCTCCTGCGGAGTTGGTTGTTCATCCGAAGCTGATAGAAATATATGGTGAGAATGAGAATCGTCCTGCTTTGGAAAAAAGTATCTCTGAAAGAGGGATTATTGAATCTTTGAAGGTATCTGCACGTACTGGTGTAAATGTCGTCCTGGCAGGTAAGTGTCGCTTGCAGATAGCTCGTAAGCTCTTAATTTCCTCTGTGAAAGTTGAATTTGTTGAGTCTGGTTCGCCTGAAGAAGATTTGAAACTAGTGCTTGACTTCAATCTTCATCGCGAAGGTGGGAAGACTCATTACCAGAAATTTCACGAGGGGCAGTACTGGGAGAGTGTACTTCGTCCCCAGGCGAAAGAAAGACAAAGGGAGAGCGCTCGTCGTTTGAATGAATCGAAGTGTTCAAATTTGAATCATTCGATAAATGAGAGTAACTCTCAATTAAAGAAGGGTAAACCCGTGATTCGGGAGGTTTCGGAGAATCTAAATATAAGTGTTGGTAGTTATCACAAGGGCAAGAAAGTTTTTGAATTAATTTCTCAATTACGAGAACTGGAAAAATTTAAGGCAGTTGTTGCACTGGAGATGGAATTTAACCGAAGTATTGATGCAGCGTACAAATTTGTTTGCAATCAAGATATCTGTTACCAGGTGATAGACCTTCTGGAGGCTACGGAGATAGGTAGTATAGGCGATGGTATTGCTTGGATACGGAGTGGCGATGTCTGCGACGGGCTACGCCTACGCAATCCGTTTCGGCGTTTCCAGCTTGACCAAGTATATCAATTTAAGAAGAGACTGCGGCCAGAGTTGGAAATTGTGGGACGTGTTATTGGTATAACTAATGAATTTGTTGTGTTTGGATTGAGGAATTTAGTGAATATGAACCTAGAAATTGTTAATCTACGTCCGCGACAGATTGATGCAGAGTTGCAAGATGAACCATCTGCGTCACAGAGAAAGAGAATACTTAACTTAATGCAAAAGTTTAGTGATGTTTTCCCAGTTCAGGTGTCTTTGGCGGAGTTGTTGAAACTTCCGAATTTAACTGATAAAGAGGAGGTTTTATTGCGGATGTATGAGTCTGACGTATTTGAAAAAACGTGGGAGGATTATAAAGCCCAAATGAAAGCAGTGGAAGTATCTACAAATAGAAAAAAGGATAATATTCGTGCTGCATAGGTAGCTGTAAGCAGTTAATCTAGCAGAGAATTTATCCCACAATTTAACATTACTTACTAGATTAGCATCTCAATACTGATTACAGTACCAGTTAACTTTTTTGAGTGCTGAACTCGTATAAAGATATTTGACTGTTTTTTGTTTTTAAACTCGATGGTGGAGTATGAGTAATTTCATCTTCACCAGTTGTACTAATAAGAGCCAATGTGGGGTGACGCTTGTGGGTGTTACTAGCTTTGCATTGTTATCCCAAAACTAAGAATGTCGATTTAGTGACAACTCCGCTAGAACTGCCTCATTTAAATAATTACCAAAAAAAAGTTGGGTAGCCGCATTGTTGTTGGTGAAGCGTGTTGGACTAAATCTTAGCCTAAGCCTACGTATGTCTAAGCCTAAACAAGTATAAACCTTTGTTTGCTTTCAACCACGAGACGATTACCAGTCGTCTCCAACAAGCGAATAACCAACGCTTGATTGAATGAATCTAAAAAAAAATTCAAATTTAGGCTAACACATTTTGACCAACAGCGAGGCTACCTGATGAATGAAAACCATCAGGACAGTCACTCATGTACCAAGAAGATTTCGGGGCTGATGTTGATAGCAAGCCCCAATTAAGCCTTTCACAGCCTTCAAAAAAGAAAATCAAACCCCACCTGCCCGCAGAATCCGTGGGCAAACGCTACGTAGAGCGCTTTTGGCATCCATTTGGGGCGATAGTTGCTCCTTCTTTAGTAGAAGGTACAAAACCAGCATGGCGCACCATCGACTATTACCTGCAACCCTCCCAACTGTGGAACCTGCACCAAGACAAGTCGAAACTAGTAGGTCTGCGCTTTAACGACACAACACGTTACGCCACAATCGATTTAGACTTAGAAGGCGACTACCATAACATTGAATCCATAAATCGCATCAAAGCGGTGCTAGAGGACATCGGCATAGTCGATATCATCATCCTCCAGTCCAGCTTTAGTGGCGGCTATCACCTGATCCTAAGCTTCGCATCCCCCCTACCCACCTTTGCTATAGCCTGCGCCCTAGAGATTACCTTAAGAAACGCAAGCTTTATCCTGCGCCAAGGACACCTAGAAATCTTCCCCAACACCAAACCATATAGTGCCAAACAAATAACCAACTACAAAGCCATCCGTTGCCCCATGCAACCGGGTAGCGGCTCATTTTTACTTAATGACGACCTGCAAGCAATTAGCGACTCAGTTTCTATCTTCCTCGATCATTGCGATCGCGCCGCAAGTCGGCAAGATTTAACCAAACTCAAACGGGTAGCGAACAAAGCCAAAAAACAAATTTCACGGGAGAGATATCGCAAGCAAGAGTCTGCTGACGTTGCCCAGTGGCGTACCAACTGGGAAGAAATCATCACCACAGGCTGGACAGGAAAAGGACAAACAAACACCCTCCTACAAATCTTCGTAGGGTACGGAATCGTCTTTTTAGACTTAGAGAGTGATAAATTAGTCGAATTTTGCCTTACTACCGCAATTAACGCCCCAGGCTACAGCCAATATTGCCGACACCAACACGAAATCGAAGCTAGAGTGTGGCATTGGGTAGAATCCACAATTCGCAACAAATGGTACAGCGCCTATATTAGTTATCCTGAACGGCTATTGGGTACATTCGCCAACACATTTGCACAAGCCATAGCAGGCATTAGCAGCATCCATAAACCCAAAGACAACGTAATCCCATTTGACCGTCGTAAGCAACAGAACTGGGAACGCAGCCAACAAGCCCAAAAACGCATCCAGATAGTAGTAAGGGCAATAGAGTGGGATAATGGGTTGCCAGTAGGGGCTACTGAACGGGGGAAAGCAATACGTGCTGAATACAAGCGCCGCTTTCACAAAACTATCTCACAAGAGACACTACAAAAACACTTGTATTTGTGGCACCCTACGCGCTACATCTTAGACCCGTGGGCAGAAAATAGCTCAAACCCTTATCAATCAAGCAATGACGGGCAATTTGATAGGTTTCAAAACTCATTTGCAAAACAAAGTGCTGAAAACCCTTACCAAAAGCAAAATGACGGTCATTGTAACTATATGAAGGTTTTTTGTAACTGTTTACTTCTGGCTGCCGATGCCCCTACAGGGCAGTTGGCAGTCGCAAGTTTTGAAGAAGCTGCTGTGTCTGAAGGAGAATTATTTGTACCACAGGTACAAGATGAATCTGAGGAAATTAATTTTAATTCTGAAGAATTGAATTTATTACAACCAGAGGATCTGTCTTTAACTTCAAGTGTCAATAATTCTGATAATTCATTAGTTTCTTCAAATATTATAGAATTAGCTGAAAATCTTAATGAAAGTCCTTCAGATAAGAATTTTAAATACCTTTCTAACCCCAGCACGGTTGAAAATTACAATAATAAAAACTTATTAATCAATTCTGTCAGTATTCCACCTACTGCATCTACATCTGCAATTGTGCCGCCTGAAACCTCACAAAAAGCTGAAGTTAGCGAGCAAAGTACATCTTCAAGCGATCCAGCAGCAACTCTCGCTTTGTCAGAACTGAAGAATCTGACTAAGTTGCGACTCCAAGCAGCATCCTACGCCAAGCGTGTAGCTAGAGAGTATTGCCTGATTGCGCGACGCCTAATTGGGGGCAAAGAACGCGAAATACTGGAGCAGAGTGCCAAAATGCAATTTTATCTCGATTCAGGTAACAAAACCCTAATTGCAGAAGCCAACGAGTGGGCAGCTGGTAATCCTGGGTGTCTACCGTTTTCGTTGGAGTTGGCGTTTCAAGAAGGTGAGACGTGATAGCTGGATTTTTCTGGTTGTTTATTTTTTTGCTGGCATAGGCGCTGAAATAATCTTTCACCTTTTCATCCCCCACCCCAGCATTGAGAGTTTGGGAATTCAATGCTAATCTGTATTTGATAGTTTGGATAGTAATGTAAAAAGATAATTTTTTCTAGCTAGTTAAGAATATTTAAAAAAATATTAATCATGATTTTTTACTCAAATATTTTGAATTAAGAAAGAAATTCCTTTTTAGTCATTACTAGTAAAGACTAACCAGCATTTATTAATTTTATATCGCTAGAGTGGGCGTATTTACAGGAGATAAAATTTTAAATGTTAGTCCTTATCGAGATAGCAAATAATCCTACATATACAAGATATATCCAAATTTCTTTGCTGGCAATAATACTTGGCGGCTTTCTACTAGCTACAATTGTTGGTTCAATTGGCTGGTATATCTCTAAGCGCCCTGCTGGTTGGGAAAATGCAGAGACTCCAAACTGGATTGTACAACTTACTAAAAATCTTAACAAACAGAAGTCATCAGATAATTAGAACTGAGATAGTTAGTATCGGCTCAATAAGTCGGGGTAGCGAATAAAAGTAAAAAGACTTGCTAACATCCAATTTCTTGAGAGTTAACTAGATTGTTCTAACGCAGGGATTCTATTTGAATGCAAACGCTTGACTATAAAG
>JAHHHB010000122.1 GCA_019359545.1 Desmonostoc geniculatum HA4340-LM1
CGCTTCCCAAGCTGTAATCACGCGACGACGCAAATCCTCTGAGTAAGATACTGGCATCTAATAAAACAATCACTCTAGCTCGATATTACCGTAACTTGTGGTTCAATTACCTGAAAATTGCTGTAAGTTGGGGTGTTGAGTTGCAGTCAGTTCAATGGCTTGTTGTCCATTGTTTGCCAGAATTAAACGATATCCTCGACTTTCAAGATAGCCAGACATTGTTTCAATGTTTGCCTGATTGTCTTCTGCCAGTAAAATTACAGGAAATTCCACAGTTGGTGACGACTCTACAATCACAGCAGCAGAGTCCAGACGGTTAGGATGCTGGAGTGTTCTGTCTCGTTGACCTTCGCTTGAATAATCTGTTGAGTCTGTGCAACCTGGCGAATATTATCCACAACCTGCTGAGCGATTTCAGCCGAATACACTTCAAAGACTGTTTTGCCGATTAACTCCTCCCTGGTTTGAGCTTGAAGTTGAAATGTTTGTAGATAGGTTTGACTTAGATAAACCAACAAGCCATCTCGATCGGTAATCCAGGAAGCTGTAGGACTATTATTCATGAAGGCTGCAAAGCGAGCTTCACTTTGAAGTAAAGCGGCTTGTGTTTGTTTGCGTTCTGCTAATTCTGCCTGTAGCTGTTCATGGGCACTTGCTTGTTGAACGGCGATCGCTATTTGCACCGCAAGTTGATCTAGTAAGGAAAGTTCCACCAATTCCCAGTGACGAGATGCCGAACATTGGTGAGCAATTAATAATCCCCATAATTCCATCGCTGTATAATTTCTTGGTCAAATAATCTCTTACTTAATCATCATGACCAAGTTGAGTATATCGTCTGCACAGGCATTGATATTACCGAAAGCCGAAAAGTACAAGAAGAACTCCAGCAGACTCGCAATTTTCTGGCGTCGATGATTAATAATCTACCGATTGCAGTGTTTGTTAAAGATGCCAAACCAGAAAGTTTTGGAACATTTAAATTATGGAATCAAACCTGCGAACGCATATTTGGTATCACAGCCCAAGAGGCTATTGGTAAAACAGATTACGAATTTTCTCCCAAAGAACAAGCAGATTTTTCTCGTCAAAAAGACCAAGAAGCTTTTTCTAGTGGTATGCCTCAAGAAATTTCTGAGGAAACTCTTGACAGCCCTAGTCTTGGGCAGAGAATTCTACATACAACAAAAATTCCTTTGTATGACAAAAATCAACAACCGGAATACTTACTGTGTATTTGTGAGGACATGACAGAATACAAACAAGCTGAAGCTGCACTCAAAGAAAGCGAACAGAAATTTCGGCTATTGACAGAAAATATTAAAAGTACATTTTGGATTACTGATGTTAATAAAGATAATCATCAAATTGTTTATGTAAGTCCTGCTTTTGAAGATATTTGGGGACGTTCTATAGAAGAAGTTTATACATCATCTGATATATTTGGAGAAGCAATTCATCCAAGCGATCGCCAGCATTTCATTGCAGATACGCCAAAACGAACTCAGGGCGAATATGACGAAGAATACCGAATTGTTCGACCAAATGGAGCCATACGTTGGATTCACAGCCGCGCCTTTCCCATCAAAAATGACGAGGGAGAAGTATATCGCATCACTGGTATTGCTGAAGATATTACAGAGCGGAAACAAGCTGAAATTGCTTTACAAAGTTTGGTAGAAAGCACAGCTTCCACTACTGGACATGACTTTTTCCCTACATTAGTTGAATATATTGCTTCTGCTTTAGATGTCCCTCATGCTATGGTCACTGAATTAATTGATGGAGAAGTCCACACTTTAGGATTTTGGTCTGATGGCCAATTACAGCCTAATATTTTCTATGAGCCAACATTGACTCCTTGCGAAATTTTGCTCAAGCAAGAATATTACTACTGTTCTTCAGGAATTCAACAACTTTTTACTACAGCCAAAAGATGGGCTGCAATGGAAGCCGAAAGTTTTATGGGAGTTATTTTAACCGATGATTCTGGTAACTCAATTGGCTCACTATCCATAGTAGATAAAAAACCTATAGATGACCCAAAAAAAATTGAGGGAATTTTAAAAGTATTTGCCGCTAAAGCATCAGCAGAACTTCAACGAAAACGCGCCCAAGAAGCTCTACAACAACTAAATCGAGGTTTAGAAGCTATAGTTGAGCAACGCACTTTAGAGTTGCAAAAAAGTGAGGCAGAGCTAAGAGCTATTTTTAATCAAGCGGCTGTAGGAATTAAACTTAGAAACTTTGGATGGGCAATTTCTCAAATTGAATCAAAAGTTATGCGAAATTTTGGGTTATAGTCAAGAAGAATTACTTAAGAAAACCTATAAGGATATTACCTATTCAGATGATATAAAAAATCATCTGGATAATTTACAAAAGCTCAGATCAGGAAATGTAGAAACATTTTCTATTGAAAAACGTTGTTTACATAAAAATGGTAATTTAATCTGGATTAGTTTGACAGTTTCTCTGATTCGAGATGTCACTGGTAACCCGATTTATTCCATTGGTATAGTTAAAGATATACAAAATCAAAAACAAGGAGAAGAAGAACTAAAATGCCAATTAGCAGCAATAGAAGCTGCAATTGAACGAGAACTTTTGGTGAATGTGATTACTCAACGCATTCGAGAATCGCTGGATCTACAAGCAATTTTGAATGCGACAGTAGTTGAAGTTCACAAGTTCCTTAAAGTCGATCGCGTACTAATTTACCGCACTGTACCATATGGTACAGGAAAAGTAATTGCTGAAGCATTGACACCAGGCTATGAAAGTATAGTTGATCGATCTTTTCCCGCTGAACGTTTCCCAAGTGAATGTTATTTCCGTTATGTCCAAGGTGAAACTTATGCTCTTTCTGACCGGAATTTGCGTCAATCTCCCAGTTGCCTAATCAAGTTTATGGAGGATATGCAAATTCGCGCCAAACTTGTGATTCCAATTATTCAGCACGATGTGTTATGGGGTTTGTTGATTGCTCACCAATGTTCACGTCCTAGAGAGTGGAAATCAGCAGAAATTGAGTTATTACAACAATTAGGAAATCGGCTAGCGATCGCCACACAACAATCAGGACTTTACGCCCAATTGCAAGTAGAATTAAATGAACGCAAAAAAGCTGAAGAACAAATTTTTAAAGCTTTAGAAAAAGAAAAATAACTCAGTGATTTAAAATCTCGTTTTATTTCCATGAAATCCCATGAATTTCGCACTCCTTTGGCTGTCATTGCTTCTTCTGCTGGAATTTTAAAAAATTTTAGCCATAAGTTAGATGAACAACAAAAACAAAGGCACCTCCAATGCATTCAAACTTACGTTCAACATATTACTCAACTCTTAGATAACATCTTGCTAATTAATAAAGCTGAAGCCGGAAAATTAATATTTGAACCAAGTTATTTTGATTTGGTTGGTTTTTGTCGAACCTTGATAGATGAACTACAACTGATTTCTCCTAATCATCACCTAGTCTTTTCTCCTCAATACCAGGGTAGTTCATCAGACAACAATCACTTTATCGCCTACATGGACAATCAACTTCTGCGACAAATTCTTAGCAACCTACTTTCAAATGCTGTCAAATATTCCCCAATTGGCAGTAATATTCAAATTGATTTATTAATTCAAGATCAAATAGTAGCTTTTCTTATTAAAGATGAAGGTATTGGGATTTCACTAGAGGATCAGCAGCACTTATTCGAGTCGTTCTACCGAGGTAATAACGTTGGTAATACACCAGGTACTGGATTACGCTTGACAATTGTCAATAAATGTGTATACATCCAGAAAGGACGAATCACCTTTGCTAGTCGGGTTGGAGTCGGCACAACATTTAGAGTAGAACTGCCGCTGATTGTTACCGATACCTTCACTTAAGAAAATCTCATGTGTTATTCATAAACGATTTTGGGAAAAATAAACTGTGTGTGCAAACTCGATAAGCAAAATCAGTATTTAAATACAACAATGAATAAAAAAATCTTAGTAATTGAAGATGAAATCCAAGTCTGCTCAAACATTGAACAGATTTTAATACTATTACTGCAAATAAAATATGACTCATTAAGGATTGTTATAGCAGCAATTTAATATCGGCTTCAGAATTAAGTCACAATAATAATAGGCAATCATAGAGGATGCAACTATGCTTCGTCTAACCCAAATTCTTCGCAATTTCTTCCTTCGTTTGGAAGGTTTTTTATCTGTTGTTTTCCAGCCTTTCTGGAATTTTTTCAGAAATTTGTTTGGCTTTTTTGCCAGGATCTTCGGATTGACTAACTCTAATTATTTCTTGGAATCCGATCGGGCGCAAGGTATAGAGTCGATTCCAACGGCTCAAAATACCACTCCTGAAACTCCCGCCACTACCCGCCGTCGTCCCAATACCAAAAAAATTGAGGATTACTACATCAATATGGCGCGTGATGTGAAAAAGAACTAAAGGTTGTCGGCGATCAGATCCCCGACTTCTTCAAGAAGTCTGGGATCTACCAAGCCAAATGGGGAACCCCCGCACAAAAATGTTTTTGTTTTTGCCTAAGAGTATCATCATCTGTAACCGTTGTTAAGAGAATTGATATCAGGCGTTGCTGAATTGCGGTATCAATCGAGATGTAGAGACTAGCAATTACAACATTTCTACAAGGATTTTGATATCATGCACAATCCTTTTCATCGATGAAATCAGCAATGCCAATATTTGAATTTGCAACAAAGTTGATCTAGAGTTCGTCATAGTCACGATATTTAACAATATTTTCTATGAAACCGAAAGCTACTATTTTGACAATGATAGGTTGCTTGACCCTAGCTATTACTTGTGTAAATTTATATGGCAGCGATTTAAATGGAAAGATGCTGGAATTAGATTTAGTTTCTAGTGCGGGAAATTTATCTAAGAAAACAATTGAAGAGATTTTATCAGATGCAGCTAAACGTTCCCAAACTCACCGTGCTGCTTGGAAAGTTGATAAAGTTCAAGCTGTGAAATGGGGAAGTTATGGTGGGGATGGGCCATCTATGCCGATACAGGGAGCAGTTCCTGTCATGCATAATGTGTTCGGTTGGAAAGTGCAAGTTTCATATCGAGGACAAATTTGGGTATATTATGCCACTAATAACGGATTTCAATTTGATGCTCCCAAAAGTGTACCGCGTTATCTTGTGAATGAAGCGATAAAAGCTGCATCTGTGCAAACTGGTAAATCTCCCAATAGTTTTAATTTACATTGGGCCGATCAGATGACTTGGGATGATACTTGTTTGGGCATAACTATTAATAAACCAGCTTGTGAGAAAATACCTGTTCCTGGTTGGAAAATTGATGTGATGGGACAGGATGAAACTTCTTCAATATTGTTTAATTTCCACAGTCGTTTAGATCGAGATGTGCGATTTAATGGTAGTAATCCTTGGTTTTATCCTCCGGTAGCTAATCCCGGTTTGCGATGAATATACAAGGTGATACTAACTGCAATATGCTTTCAGTAACCAGACTGAATTAATCTTAAATCGGTAAAAAACGTGAATCTCCCATTAATTACTCGCGCTCAAGAACACAACGATAAAATAGCTATCGCTACAAGCCAAGGAGTATTTACTTATGGGGATTTACTCCATACCTCCAGTCAAATCGCCACAAGTCTCCTTGAGAATGCAGATGATTTACACGAGGAGCGAGTAGCTTTTCTCATCCCGTCTGGGTTTGAGTATGTCGCTACTCAATGGGGGATTTGGCGTGCTGGTGGAATAGCGGTACCTTTGTGTGTTTCCCACCCGCGCCCAGAATTAGAGTATGCGATCGCAAATTCTGGAGCATCGATTATTGTCGCCCATCCCGATTTTGAGGATACACTGCAAGCGATCGCCAAATCACAAAATTTGCGATTTATCCTCACCACAGAAACGCTCCCATCTAATGTTAGTCGCCTCCCAGAGATAGATATCACCAGACGCGCCTTAATTCTCTACACCAGCGGGACAACAGGTAAACCGAAGGGTGTCGTTACCACCCATGAAAATATTCAAGCGCAAGTTACTAGCTTGGTTACAGCTTGGGAATGGACATCAAGCGATCGCATTTTACATGTACTCCCATTACATCATATTCATGGAATTGTCAATATACTAACTTGTGCTTTATGGGCTGGCGCAGAGTGTCACATGTTAAGCAAGTTTGACGCCCAAGTTGTATGGAATCGAATTTCTGACGGTGACTTAACCTTATTTATGGCAGTACCGACAGTATATGTAAAGCTGATTGCTGCTTGGGAAAATGCAAAGAGCGATCGCCAAAAAAGTATGTCAGCAGGCTGTGGTAAAATGCGCCTAATGGTTTCTGGTTCAGCAGCCTTACCAGTTCAAGTGTTAGAAAAGTGGCAAACCATCAGCGGACATTTTCTGCTTGAGCGCTATGGAATGACGGAAATTGGCATGGCGCTATCGAATTCTTTACACGGTGAACGGTTGTCAGGATATGTAGGAAAGCCTTTGCCTCAAGTGGAAGTGAGATTAGTGGATGAGAATGGGGAGTTAGTCCCAGCAGGAACACCAGGAGAAATCCAAGTCAAAGGCCCGACGGTGTTTCTGGAATATTGGCAAAATCCCCAAGCAACCGCCAAAGCCTTCCAAGATGGTTGGTTTCGTACTGGAGATTTGGCTGTAGTTGAGAATGGCAACTATCGTATTTTGGGACGGATGAGTGTAGATATCATCAAAACCGGAGGTTATAAGGTTTCAGCTTTAGAAATTGAAGAAGTGTTAAGAACCCATCCAGATATTCAGGAATGTGCAGTCGTTGGGGTTGCAGATATAGAATGGGGTGAACGAGTTTGTGCGGCGTTAGTATTGCAAGGGTCACAAACTTTGACATTAGAATCTCTTAGGAGTTGGGCAAAAGAGCAATTGGCTGTCTATAAAGTGCCAACTCAAATTTTGATAGTTGAAGAATTGCCGCGCAACGCGATGGGGAAAGTGACTAAACCCACGGTAGTTGAGCTATTTGGTATTAGATGAAAATTGTTCAAGAAGTTTCTTTGATCGGTGTCGGCAATTTTGAAGAATCAAACGATTGGTCTATCATTAGGGCTGTGATATCATGTCCGGTTAAAGACTTATCATTAAGGCAGCAGGGGGGCAGAGGAGCTCTTGAGCAGAGGGGAAGGGTTTTTGGTTTTCTGCATAGATTTGGGAATCATAACTAATTAGCCGGACATGATATTACTCCTACTTATAGGAACTAGTTGAGATTTTCAAACCAAGCTTCTAAATCTGCAACAGAAGAAAAATCCAGCAGTGCTTCACCCAGATTTTCTAGCTCAGGGGTTGACAAATTTTCAATTCTGCCCTTTAGCTGTGGACTAATTTCTCCCAAGCGACGGTTAAGTAGGCGCATCAGCAATTTTAATTCTCCTTGTTTTTCCCCTTGTTCAAGTCCTTGTTCAAGTCCTTTTCGCATCCAACTAGTAACTATCTGCATAACTTTTTCCTGCTCTTTTGGTTCAATGGTAGCAAGTTGTTCTTGAAACACGACTTCTTCTTGAGAATTTAATTCTAAATATGTATCAATAAAGCCGGAAATTAACTGTATTTGTGCAGGGTTAAGTCCAAGACTTGTTAATAATTGTAATGATGTTAGTTTGACTTGGGGACGTTCAGTTGCACTCATCTGCATTTTTGCCATCAAAGCACTAGCCACAGGATTTCGCTGATTGACAAAATCCTGCCAGTGTAATTGATTTAACTGAATAACATCATAATTAAACTCTAATATGATTTTCTTTCCTAACTCCAGTCGATAAGAATTTGGTTCGAGTGTTTTGGGGCTATCGTGGGAATAAATGACAATCGGATAAATGGGAAGTGCATATTTTTCGTGCAACCGAGCAAAATAGGTAAACATGCGTCGATTAAAGCCAGTCTGGGAATAAGATTGGTGTTCGATGTGAATGATAAATAAAGTATCTTGGCTTTTCAATAGACTCATCCGCGAATCATGAAAGCTTACCAGGAGGGAGTTACAAGGATTTGCACGGAAGGAGCGATCGCTATCTGGCTGTACGAGGAAATGAGGGTTTGAAGGCATCTAGAGAGAAAAAAATGGAATTAGAGCAGAAACGTAGAATCAGCATAGATGAATTTACAAATTGCAAATTCAGTACTAAAGGTAACAGAAAATAACCGATTAATTCGTAACCTTACCAGCCCACAAACAGACAGCATTCGCTGTAATTCTTGATATTTTTGACTGTCTGTTTGGGTAGAATTTAAGCGATCGCTCAAACAGCGTTCAAAGATTTCGCCATTCCCCGCGCTAACATTCTCTACTAATTGACGATATATATATTCTTTAGAACAAATTTGACCTTTGAGCGCAGTAGTAACAATTTCTTCGATTAAGTTTTGATAACTATCAGATAAAGAATTAGGTGCTGCATCTGCGGTAGGTTCTGCTACTAGATTATCAGTTTGACAACTAGAGGAAGGCTTTACTAGACTTTCCTCAGAAGTAGACGGAGCGGGTATTTTTTCTTCAGTTGGTGTTGTTAAACTTCTGGGAGAATTTGAAGATTTAGATAAGTAATAATCTGCTAAAGAACCGCAAACAAACTCTTCCCGAAAGCGGTCTATTTTCGCAATTGAGTTGAGCTTGGACTGACGATGTTTCTGATGCCAGAAACCATAAATCAGCAAACCTGCTATGGTTCCTATACCAATTCCTGCGATCGCAAACTTTGCAACTTCTGAAGTATCATTTCGTTGCCCAAGTTCGACATTAGGATTGGTAGAGGCACTTTGAGCCACAGCATAGTCACTTCTTAAACTTAGCTCTACGCTAGTTGCGATCGCCGCAGCCGACAGTATAAATCTAAATATTAACTTTGATTTCCACATAATCTGAACAGTTTAAAAATATGTTGTCTTTTTCTGGGCTACTTCGGATTTAAGGTAAGACAAAAACAAACCACAGTTTTTTTGCCAACCAACCGCCTCCCCAACAACTGGAGAGTCACTCGCTTCGCTCGAATTCAAAATTCAAAATTCACGCATTCAAAATTACAATCCCCATAAATAAATTCAGGGGCTTGAAACAAGGACGTTATAAGCCTTGTACTTCGTATATCGGCTTATATATTTTTACCTTTTCCATAAATAAATTCAGGGGCTTGTATCCTTTTTTCTTTGGTCAACAATCAAACTAACTAATACGTTACGGCAAAAATCAACTGACCATTTGCAATGCGTCAAAAGCTTGTAGTATTAAGTATTTCTTCATTTTACTTTTGAATTTTGACTTTTGCCTTGTTCTACTAGATCTCTTTTTTACCAAGTAAATTCAACTCATTAATAGAAAATAAACTTTCCCAATCCTAGTTTCCGGAAGATATTCTTAATTCTTAACATTTCTGGCTGTAGGAATCCTGACAAAGCAAGATTTTAACTTATGGCTGATGGCGATCGTATTCCTGAACGGAAAAATTTACTGATAAATAAAAATTTCTAGCAAACAAATATCACAATACAAAATTATTACTTCGGGGATCTACTAGGCAGAATAACCCACCAAAGTCTTAACCGATGTGTCTCCCAAAACTGGGTAAAAAAAGCATCGCAAAAGCTTCGCAATATTGCTTGTAAGAAACTAGGAGATGCATGTTAATGTTTTAATCTCATCGTCTTGCCTTCGCGCCTTTTGCTATGCATCTGCACTATTTACACCCCCAACACCTTGAAGAAGTAGTCAAGAGTAGTGGTATAGACTTACACTTAGTGCAACTTAATTTTCGATCGCTCCAAGGTGTAACTGCTTATGAGTATTTGTTGATTTCTCAGCTACTTCCCCGCACCAATACTGGAATGCTGAAAAGTAGTTGGTTGCAGCGTTATGCTCATATTACTGAAGGTGGTTGGTGGTGTTCTGGACTAGACCCCTTGAATAATTGGCAAATCATGGAATGGGGGTGCTTTAAGCCAAACCAACCCCGACAAAATAACAATGGCAAATCTATTAAATACGAACATCCCCCCAGCACGCCAACGCGGGTGTTTTGTTTGCGGGTAACACTCCAAATCTGGCAGCAAGTTGCAGGGCGTTACAATTTAGTCATGCCCGATGATATCACCATTGCCCCGGATGGCGAAGCTAAGGGTTTTTGGCAATGGGTGATGGAAAAGAATATTTCCGTCATCATCTGTGAGGGTGTGAAGAAAGCAGCAACGCTGTTGACACAAGGATATGTAGCTATTGGCGTTCCTGGAATTACCAGTGGTTATCGGGTTGTCAAAGATGAGTTTGGTAAAGTCACCCGTCGTCAATTGATTCCCGATTTAGCAGTGTTTGCGATGACAAAGCGTCGCTTTTATATCTGCTTTGATTTTGAAACTCAACCCAAGAAAATTGCAGCTATTAATAATGCAATTTCGCAACTTGGTTGTTTATTCCAGCAAAAAAATTGCCCTGTTCAAGTCATCGAACTTCCAGGAAAAGAAAAAGGCGTTGATGATTTTATTGTTGCCAAAGGTGCAACTAATTTCGATAAACTTTATCGCCAAAGTCTGGAATTAGAAATTTATCTTGCCCAAACCAAACCCCACACCGAGTTAAGCATTCCTACTGCCCTAACTTTGAACCGTCCTTACATAGGTGAAATACCTTTTCCCACCTCTGGATTAGTAGGAGTTAAATCAGCAAAAGGAACAGGTAAAACCACAGGACTACAAAGCGTTGTTCAGCGAGCAAAAAATAGAAACCAACCAGTTTTATTAATTACTCATAGAATCCTACTAGGACGATTTTTGTGTGAAAAAATTGGGATTCAATGGGGAATAGGGAATGGGGAGATGAGGGAGATGAGGAGATGGGGAGATGAGGGAGATGGGGAGGCAGGGGAACAGGGAGCAGGGAGCAGGGGAGAAAATCTTCCCCTCTGCCCCCCGCCCCCTGCCCCCCTGCCTCTTCCCAATGTCCCATGCCCCATTCCCAAATCTTTCGGTTTATGTGTTGATTCGATTTGGAAATTGAACCCTGAAGATTGGTATGGGGCAATAGTAATTTTGGATGAAGTGGAACAATCTTTGTGGCATTTATTAAATAGTAATACTTGTAAGCATAAACGGGTAAAAATCTTAAAATTATTCCAAGAACTAATCGCTACAGTTTTAACAACTGGAGGGTTAGTAATTGCCCAAGATGCTGATTTATCAGATGTTTCACTGGAATATTTACAGGGATTAGCAGGAATTAAATTAACACCTTGGGTAGTTCTTAACGAATGGAAACCCCAGCAAGGTTGCGACGTTACTTTTTACGATTCGCCGAATCCAACACCGCTAATTCATCAACTAGAATTAGATTTACTTGCCGGACGTAAATGTTACGTTACTACCGATAGTCGCGCTGGGCGTTACAGTTGTGAAACCATTGAACGTTATTTGAAAGAGCGGTTACAAAAATTAAGACGACAGTTTCCTCAAACTCTGGTAGTTAGTAGTCACACTACAAACACACCTGGTCATGCAGCGGTTGATTTTATTGCAGCTATTAATCAAAAAATATCTGAATATGATGGTGTTTTTGTGACCCCTAGTCTTGGTACGGGAATTAGTATTGATGTTCAACATTTCGACCGAGTTTATGGCATTTTTCAAGGGGTAATTCCGGACTCAGAAGCGCGACAAGCATTAGCCAGAGTGCGGGATGATGTACCGCGTGTTGTCTGGTGCGCTAAGCGAGGTATTGGTTTAATTGGTAGCGGTAGCACAAATTATCGTTTGCTATCTGATTGGTATCAGGAAAATCAAAAAGAAAATTTAGCTTTGCTCAGTCCATTACATAAAATAGACGTGGATTTACCTTTAGTTCATGACCCAATTCATTTGCGAACTTGGGCAAAGTTATCTGCAAGGGTAAATGCATCGATTCGCCTCTATCGTCAATCGATGCAAGATGGTTTAATTGCTGATGGACATGTAATTCAGGTGCGGAGTAATGCAGTTCACAATAATATTATTCGAGATTTACGCCTTGCCTTTTTGGCGAGTGACCCCAGTGATTTAGCAACCCGCAGGAGGTTAATTTTAGAAATTGTCAAAGTCCAAAAAGATTGGGTGCAAAGCCGTCAAAAAGCTAAAGACATTAAACGCAAAATCAAAGAAATTAAACAACAAAATCAATTAGCAGCGGCGACAGCAGTAGCTAATGCTAAAAATATCGATTATGTAGAATATGAGCAGTTATTAGTTAAGCATTCCTTGACTGATGAAGAACGCAACCAAATTAACAAATATCTTCTCAGACAGAAATATGGGATAGAAATTACTCCCAGGCTGAAATTGCAGGACGATCGAGGATATTATGCTCAATTATTAATTCACTATTATCTGACTCATGAAAGCGAGTATTTTCACATTAGAGACCAGCAAGAATGGCATCAGCAATTATCTTGGGGTGAAGGGAAAGTTTTTCTACCAGACTTAAAGACTTACACTCTCAAAGTTGAGGCAATGAGAGCATTGGGAATGCTGCAATTTTTGGAAATAGGACGAAAATTTACGGAAAACGATGCTGATTTAATATTACTGAAAAATGTTGCTTTGCAGCATAGTAAGCATATTAAAAGAGTGCTTGGTATTAATTTGCTTGGAGAGAAAGAACAACTTTGGGGAATTAAATTACTCAGCCGATTATTAAATTTATTAGGTTTGAAGCTGAAGCGAGTAAATGAAGTTTATCAAGTGGATTCAGAAACACTAAATGATGGTAGGGAAAAAATATTTGCAGTTTGGCATCAACGGGATGAATTGATGTTGGCTCATGTTAAGAGTGGTGGCTATAGGGTGGCTGATTATTCGTCAATTTTTGGCATAAAAACTATCCAGAGTCTAGCAGGAAAGCAGCAGACGTAGGACATCGTATCAGCTTGCGTTAATTAAACCAACGATCGCCTTGACTAATTCTTCTGGATCTATTGGTTTGGCGATATGCATTTGAAACCCTGCTGCTAGCGCTTGCTGCTGATTGATTTCCCCAGCATAAGCCGTGAGAGCGATCGCTCTTACGTGTCCTCCTTGTTGGGGTGATCGCTTTCTCACCTCACGCATCAGCATATAACCATCTGTCTTTGGCATTCCAATATCACTGATCAAAACATCCGGTATCGACTCAGACAGTGCTTGTAATGCTTCTTGTGCTGATGCTACGGCGGTTACTTCTACACCATAATCTTGCAAAATAAAGGTTACTAAATCACGAATATCTGGTTCATCGTCCACCACCAAAATTTGAGTGTCCCTGGGGAATGGGGTATCAGACTCAGAAATTAAAGACTCATTCTCCTCATACCCAAACTGCTGATTTGTGACTAAAAGCGGTAAGTTGGTGGTGACAGTTGGATTCGATTCTTCTCCAAGATTTTCGGCTTGAACTTTTTTCCCATACATTATATTAAGATTTGGCATCTTGCACACCGCTCATAATTCAACAATACCGCCTTGAAGAGTAGGCATTCCCTAGTTTGATGAGTATGAATTTTTCAGTTCAAAAATACAATCTATCAAAAGACACAGAAACAATTTAAACTTAAAAATTGTGAAATCCTCTCCCAGTAATCATTATGGTCGCTGGCTGTATACTTTTTTCAGCGAGAGATTTGAGGAATTTCAGCCAAAAGACATATAGCAATTTTATTGAATTTGTGAAACCCGCAAGCTTCAGATCTCTGAATTTTAGATTTTAAATTTTGGATTTTGGATTGAGTAAGAGAACCACAACAATTAACAATTCAAAATTCAAAATTCACGCATTCAAAATTAAAGACAGTTGGAGTTGGGGATTTAAACCCCAACTCAACTGATACTACGTGTTTTGGTTGGGGTCTTAAACCCTTGACGTTACGATAAATTATTCAATTGGTAAATCTAAAATCTAAAATTGAGTCACCTCACAAAGGTTCTAAATCGCATGAAACCTGCACCAAAAAGTAATCCGACAACCTGACCCCAGTAAATAACACCAGATTGATTTACACCAAAGGGGGGAATATTTAAACTACCGACACCATAAAATAGTTGTTGAAGAAACCACCAAAATACATAGAAAAATGCTGGAACTTCAAGGGGGATATACAAAATTATTAGCGGCAAAACTGAGTAAATTTTGACTTGAGGAAACTTGATGATATAGGCTCCTAAAATACCTGCGATCGCCCCATTTGCCCCAATCAATGGTACTGTCAAACTCGGTTGAGCCAGAATTTGTGCCACACCCGTCACAACGCCAGCCGCCAAGTAAAATCCCAGATAGCGTTTATGTCCGAGAATATTTTCTACAGTCTTACCAAAAACCCATAAAAATAACAAATTTCCCAAGATTTGACTAAAACTTCCGTGCAAAAATATGCCAAAAATTAGCGAAATTACACGCCAAAGCACAACTATCCAAGCAGCAAAGTTAAAAAAAATAGCATTTGTAATCGCCCCGCTAATCTGGGCAGGAATCACCCCCCAACTATTGACAAAATAGCCCAATTCGTCGCTAAACTCTAGCTTCAGTTCCCATAAAAATACGGCAATATTAATGCCAATTAGCCAATAATTAATTATCGGCTTATTCCAACAACGAATATTATCACTAATAGGAATCATAGATTTGTCATTTGTTATTAGTCATTGGTCATTGGTCATTAGTCATTAGTCATTGGTTTTTCTTTGCGTCCCCTGATCCCCCTGATCCCCCTGATCCCCCTTAACCTGTGGCAGAATCGAAATCAGATCGCATCGCACTTATACTGGGCAAACGAGATGCTGGGAAACACACTTGTTGGAAGATACCAAATTATTAGTAACTTGGGAGGTGGGGGTTTTGGCGAAACTTTTGTTGCTTATGATACTCAATTACCTGGTACGCCTCAATGTGTGGTCAAGAAACTCAAACCTCAAGCAAACGATCCAGTAACTTTGGAAACTGCGAGGCGTTTATTTGATACAGAAGCTCAAGTTTTGTATAAATTGGGTACTCACGATCGCATTCCCCAACTTTTAGCTTATTTTGAAGAAAACGCCGAATTTTATCTCGTACAGGAATTGATTGAAGGTCACGATCTCAGTGAAGAATTAATCGCAGGGAAAACCTGGAGTCAAGACGAGGTAATTTCACTTCTACAAGAAATTTTGGCAATTTTAGAATTTGTCCATCAACAGAATGTAATTCATCGTGATGTCAATCCGCGAAATATTCTCAGACGTGCTGTTGATGGCAAATTAATCTTAATTGATTTTGGGGCAGTTAAACAAATTGCTACCCAAGTTATTACTCCCCAAGGTACAACTCAATGTACCGTTGCGATCGGTACACCTGGATATATTCCTGGGGAACAAGCTCATGGTACGCCCAAATTAAGCAGTGATATCTATGCTACAGGGATAATTGCTATTCAAGCCCTCACTGGATTATCTCCTGAAGAAATAGTCAAAGATCCCGATACTAATGAAATTATCTGGCAGAATAAAACCACAGTCACACCAGAATTTGCTCAACTTTTAGATAGAATGGTGTGCTATGATTTTCGGCAACGTTACCCTTCGGCAACGGTGGCATTAAAAGCCCTCCAAGAGTTAACACAGCCGCCGCCTGAAACAATAGCTTTGACTCCTATTTCACCACCAAATAAGATCAAAAATCCTCAAACCAAAAAAGGCATATTGGGTAAATTGTTGTTGGCAATATTTTTGATTGGTGTGAGTGGAATAGCATCAATATTGATTTTAAATCATGTTAATTCTAAGAATGCTAAAGAATTATCTAAACAAGGAAATACGCTTTTTGATTTGCAACGCTATCAAGAAGCGTTAGCAGTATATGAAAAAGCAGTTAATATTAGACCAGATTACGCTCAAGGATGGAATGGTCAAGGTAAAACGCTTTCTCAATTGAAAAAATATAAAGATGCTTTAGCTGCCTATGACAAAGCAATTCAAATCAAGCCTGATTATTTAGAAGCTTGGATTGGACGAGGTTTAGTACTGGACAATTTACAGCGATATCAAGAAGCGATCGCTTCTTTTAACAAAGCCTTAGAATTAAATAATCAAAATTCCCAAGTTTGGAATGCCAAAGGAGATGCTTTCAGTAATTTAAGGCAATATGACCAAGCAATTGCATCTTACGAAAAAGCGATTGAATTTAAAGGAGATGATTTTGATGCGTGGTATAAAAAAGGATTAGCTTTTCAGAATTTAAAACGATATAGTGACGCGATCGCAGCTTATGAAAAAGCCGTCGAATTCAAACCAGACTACGTGTCAGCTTGGTACAATTCGGCGAACGCCCTAGTCAATTTACAACGCTACAAAGATGCGTTTACAGCTTATGACAAAGCAGTACAATACAAGCCAAATTTTTATCAAGCTTGGTTGTCTAGAGGTAATATACTCATGAATTTACAACGTTACCCCGAAGCAATTGAATCTTTTAATCAAGTAATTAAATATAATCCCAGTAACTATCAAGCATGGTATAACATGGGCTGGTCAATGCATCAAACCCAACGTTATGAAGCAGCAATAGAAGCGTATAATAAAGCCGCAAATTTTAAGAAAAACGATTATCAACTTTGGTATAATTTGGGCAACTCGCAATTCATTTTGCAAAAATATGAAGATGCGATCGCATCTTATGATAGAGCAGTTCGTTATAAACCAGACCATTACGAAAGCTGGTACAGTAGAGGCAACGCTCTATTAAACTTGCAACGCTATCAAGATGCGATTATTTCTTATAACCGAGCAATAAAATATAAACCTGATTACCACCAAGCAATAAACGCCCGCGACCAAGCCCAAATTCAACTGCAAAGCCAAAAATCAAAGGCTACAATTGTGCCAATTATCCCAGTTCCTAATCCCACAAATCCACCGCAGACGAAACCTTAGGGACTTCCAGTTAAAACAAGATCCCGTCGTAGGGGCGCATAGCTATGCGCCCCTAAAAATGTACAAATAATTTGGGATAATTTATTTTTTGGAAGTCCCGTTAGCTAGGACTGATAGCGGGTGAAGTTAATAATCCCATCAATTTTATAGCTGGCAATTTAAATTTTGTGGAAAAGTATGTACAGGAGATAGTTAGTTTACTGCATCTCTATCAAAAATACCTGCCCGAACCACCAGAGGAAATTAAAACGGCAATTCAAAAAAGCGATATCAACTTTTTGTTAGATGATTTATTTAAAGTTATTCAATCCATGCAAGTCGGAACAAATCGGGTTATAGAAATTGTCTCATCTTTGAACAGTTTCTCACGACATAGAGAAGCTGGTAAGAAACTAGCTAACTTGCATGAAGGTATAGAAAGTACCCTACTCATTCTCGGACATCGGTTTAAAGCAAACGCCGATCGCCCAGCCATCCAAATAATTAAAGAATATGGAAACTTGCCTCCCATTGAGTGTTTTCCTGGCGAAATTAATCAGGTTTTTATGAATTTAATTTGTAATGCGATCGATGCAATTGAACAAACACATAAAAATAAAAGCTTTAAAGAAATTTCTCTAAATCCTGGTAGAATTAAAATCAAAACAGAGGTAATTGGTGAGCAGGTTATTTTAAAAATTGCCGACAATGGCTCAGGTATAAGTAGGGTTTGCAGAATAAACGAAAAACCTAGATAAATCAAGAGATTCGGGAGGATAAAAGAGAATAAAGTGCAAGTAAAAAGGATAAAATAGGTAGAAACCCTTGTACCGAGTTGCGTTGAGAT
>JAHHHB010000123.1 GCA_019359545.1 Desmonostoc geniculatum HA4340-LM1
ACGCGCTGCGGTTATTCCTACTCGTGTTTCTCTAATTTTACCACACACTGGTAGCTTAAAAGCCACCAAATAGTTTTCATCCCTGGACTGAAGTCACAGGGTTTTCAACATAGTATCCCTTATAAATGAAAAGTTCTGAAAGTTGACCCAGGTGAACAATATTGTGCCCGTACTTTATCTGAGATATCCCAGGTACTGTTATCTAACTTTGTTCTTGTGGAATTTGTCCTATCTGCGCCATCAACTTCTCTTTATCCTGCCTACGTTTTTTGGCGTAAAGTTGAATAGTGACTGCCATCAAAATAATCATGGCAAAAATGCCCCAGGCCGCAATATCTGTTGGTAGATTATTTTTAAATATAGCGAGTAAGACGATCGCTACCAACATAACTGTCGGTGCTTCATTTAACGCACGTAATTGCTGACCACTCCAGGTACATTCATCTGCTGCTAACTTCTTCATCAGACGAGCGCAGTAATGATGATAGCCTATTAGGATAGCTACAAACAGCAGTTTGATATGCAACCAGCCCTCTTTTAACACTTCGGGTTCAGTGCTGACTAAACCGATGGCCATTGCGATCGTCACATACATTCCTGGATTAGTGATGATATGGTAGAGGCGCTTTTCCATAATTTGATACTGATTTTTCAGTATGGTTCGCGCTGGTTCAGGTTCAAGGTTCGCTTCAACGTGATAAATAAAAAGACGTACCAGGTAGAATAAACCGGCAAACCAAACTACAAATCCGACAATATGAAATGCTTTAAACCATGAATAAGCCATGAATTTTTATCTCCATCAGTGTGGTTGTGATGCATTTTTAGTAGTCAGAATTCAGGAGTCAGAAGTCAGGAGTCAGGAGTCAGAATTCAGAAGTCAGAATACTCCAGCAGTGAAAGGATGGAGTTTTAACAAGCAACAATGTTTGAATTTCGCCACTCAATCTTTTCTTTAGTAGACTAAAATTAGTGGTGACTTGGAACCCTCCATTCATTTATTCTGACTCCTGAATTCTGAATTCTGAATTCTGAATTCTGACTCCTTTTTATATTATCGATTTTTGCCAGAGGTATATTCTCAATGAGCATCTTTACGACGCAAAAATGGTAAAAGGTCTTCTAAAATAGTTTCGTGGTAATGTTCTTGAGGATAATGTCCGACGTTATTAAGTTTTATTAATTCTGTATTGGATACCGAATTAGCAAAATTTTCTGCAATATCTACGGGTAACCAAGGGTCAATCATACCCCACTGAATCAGAATTGGCTGTTGCCATTCTTTAAAGCCAGATTCGATTTCTGTCATTGCTGAATCAAGTTGTAAGTTGCGGATACTTGCTAACAAAGCTCGACCAGATGCAGAAGTTGTCAAAAATGGTTTTCGATAAACATCTAAATCTTTATCTTCGATGCGATAACGGCTTCCACCTTCTAGCGTCCGGTCAACTAACAGCGGGTCTTGGGTCATGATTTCACCAGCCAAAGGTAAACCCATTTGTTTAATTTTCCAGGGTAATTTGGCAGCCGTTGAAATTGGTGTATTTAAGATAGCTAAATTGGCAATTTGTTCTGGGTGACGCAAAGCATATTGTAGTCCTACAGAACCTAAAAATCCTTGTACAACTAAAGAAAAATGTTCAAGTTCTAGTGCCTTGATAAATGCTTCTAAAGCTGTGATAAAAGCATCAGGAGTGTAAGCAAAATCTCGTTTTTCTGGTTTTGCAGAAAAGCCGTAACCAATCCAATCTGGTGCGATCGCTCTTGTACCCTGATTCGCCAAA
This sequence comes from Desmonostoc geniculatum HA4340-LM1, assembly GCA_019359545.1. GTDB lineage: Bacteria > Cyanobacteriota > Cyanobacteriia > Cyanobacteriales > Nostocaceae > Nostoc > Nostoc geniculatum. Next base: position 1,785 of record JAHHHB010000123.1, read on the forward strand.
GCTGGTATAATATGACGCCAAGTGTAACTTTGTGAAACTAAGCCATGTAACAACAATACAGGCGCTAAGTCAGTTCTGCCGATTGGTGAAGATTCCCGATAAAACCATTCCAGTGAATTTACAGTTATTTTATGTTCTGTTATTGACACGCTATTTTCCTATATTGGGCATTAGGTATGGGGCATTGGGCATTGGGCATGGGGCACAAGAGGCAGAGGGGCAGTTCTTGCTGGGGGCAAGGGGGAGAATGAAAAATTACTTCTTTCCCCCCTGCTCCCTTCTCCCTGCTCCCCTGCTCCTTCTTCTCCCTCATCCCCCTCATCCCCCTCATCTCTCTCATCCCCCACTCCCCACTCCCCACTCCCTACTCCCCATTCATTCCCTGAGGAATAATCATCTCACGAATTGCATATGCTGTGGCGGGTGCTAGTAAAACGCCGTTGCGATAGTGCCCGGTAGCTAGGAGGACGTTACTAAATCCTGGTAACTTGCCAATGATTGGGGCTGGGCGTCCTTCAGGACGAGGGCGTAACCCCGACCAAGTGCCCAAAATACTTGCTGTGGCTAATTCTGGGCAAAATGCGATCGCTTGTTCTCTCAAAGATTCCAGCAATTGTTGATTCGGCGGTATCTCATCGCCGTTGGTGGGAAATTCCACTGTTGCACCCAGCCAATAATCTCCACCGCCCACAGGAACAATATGGACATCATTACCCGTAATCGCTGGCTGGAAGTCGGCATTGCCTAATGGATGCCCTACACGTACTTTTAGTGCTTGCCCTAAGACGGGGCGGATATCAATCGGCTGGTTTAATTTGGCCGTGAGCGGTGTGGAACCTAACCCGGCTGCGACTACAAACCAATCAGCGGTTATTTTTCCTTCTGTAGTCTCAAAGCAATGGCAACATTTGGGCGAAGATTCAGGTATTGAGGTTTGGCTATCCAAAACAGCCACGCCAAATTTGAAAATCACACCATTATGCTGGGCAGCCTCAACTAAAGCTAATGTCAGGGCAGTTGGATCGAGTTGACGGTCTTGAGGAGAATAGACAGCGCCAGTAACTTTTTCGCAATCTACCTGAGGACAGATATTTTTCAGTTTAGCAGTGTCCCAAATTTCTAACTGCCAGCCTTGGGAGTGGCGAGTTTCTACTAACTTTTCCCATGCTGAGATTTCATCTTGCCCCCCTTTATAAGGGGGGTTGGGGGGATCGGACAACAGCAAGAGAATTCCTTGGCGGTTAAAAGGGATTTTGCGATTTGTTAAAGCTTCTAATTCTGGAATCAAGGTTTGGTAGCGTTGGATGCTAGTTTGTCGCATTTGCCAAGCCTTACCCTTGATTTTTTGACTGATGACGCCCATCAAAACGCCAAGTGCAGCACCCGTGGAAGCTTGTGCTGGTGGTTGTTGGTCGAAAACTGTGATTTTCAGCCCTTTTACTTGACTGAGTTCATAAGCGATCGCAGCCCCAACTACACCACAGCCGATAATGACTACATGACTCATTGCTTGTTTGAGAGGGAATAGGGCATTGGGCATGGGGCATTGGGAGCGTGGGAGATGCCGGAAGGATAGAAAGCTTTTTTCTTCTAATCTCCCCCTGCCTCCCCTGCTCTCCCTGCCTCCCCTGCCCTTCTATTGAGTGCTTGCCTCAGGAAGCAACTGAAGGAATTTGTCAATATCTGCGAAAGCCGCTTCGGAGTTACTCAAAGCAAGTTGAGGGTTGCTAGAGGAAGCGCCTTGATTGACTTTAACCAAGTGGTTAAACAAATCTCGCGTTATTTGACGTGCTTTAGCTTGGTCGTTGGGCAGAAGGTTGGGAGTGACATAAGTCAGGTTTAGCCTCGCTGAGGTTACCGGGCCATGTATAAAGTTACTCACATTGATCCAATCTTGTTTTTGGATCAGGCTTTTCAACTCTTCTGAGCGATCGAGCACAGCCTGAATTTCAGGAACATATAGCTGAATTTTCTCAATTTGCGCTGCTGTGTACGTTGGAGGTGCCACTGCGACACCGGGACCACCACAACTAATGAGAAATGTGGCCAATAATACTAAAATCAATGAAAAAATCGAGCGTTGACGCGTCATACACCGAAGTTATTTGCTTTTTGTTTGCCTATTAACAGTGTAATTTTAGATCGCTAGCGCACTTTATCATTCTTGTCAGCCAAGGATTTTGCAGAAAATTTTGATATTTTCTCCAAAGGGCAGAGTTTCATCTGCTTTTGGAGGATTTTTTAAGTATAATTACTTAATAGGTGTCACCCAGTCCCAACAAGAAGGAATTTTTAGCATCTGTTAATCAGAATATTGTTAGGAAAACCTGATTTAAAGTTGCTAAATTACAAAGGTCTTGATAAGCTGAAACACCAATAGTGTAAGCCTTCTGGCGGTTTTTCTTTCTTCACATTTCCCCAGATGCCGACGCAATATAGGAGTATTTTTTAGTGAACGCAGCTGAACAGGCAACGAACCTTGAACTCGCCAGCAACATTGCTACGGTAGTTAATTTGTTCAAATTCGAGTTCCCTGATGCCAAATCTGACCTCAAACCCTGGAAGAATGACCCAGAAACCAGGGAGTTAGTCGATCCAGATTCTATAGATATTGGCTTTCACTTTCCTGGTATCAGCAAATCTTGGAAAAGTCGCAGTGTCTTAATTCAAATCCGATTTTATCAAGATCCCATTAATAATTCCCGTCGAGCGATCGGTGTGGAAGTAGCTGGATTCGATCATCGCGGTGAAGCGTGGCGACTTTCTACGGTGGAAAACTGGAGTGTTGTCGGCGCATCTTCGCCTTCTGATGAAATCAGAGATAAGCTCAAACAGATTTGCCGACAGATTTTAGAGGTTTTTAATAAGCCAAGTGAATGAAATCAACTTGTGTCAGAGAAAGTAGTAAGGAATAATACAGAGGAAAGCTTGGCGTAGGCGTAGCCCAACCCAGGCACGCTAGCCACCCTTCTAATAAACAATGACCACTGTAATATTTGTACATGGCACTGGCATTAGGGAACGAGAATACAACGAAACCTTTGAGATAATTGAGCAAAAAATTCACGCCCAACGTCCTGATATCAAAGTTGCTCCCTGTCTTTGGGGTGCATTAGGTGCAAGGTTCAATGAGAATCGGGCATCAGTACCTTTGGAAGATGCGACTCTGGCTTTATCTCAAGGAGAAGAAGACGCAGATATTGTGTTGTGGGGGCAATTATACCGCGATCCTTTGTATGAGTTACGGCTGTTGTCTTTGAAATCTGTTGAGGCAGGAAATGCTTTTGGAGAAGATCCAGGGGATATTTTACAATCTCGTGTAGCGAGTCTAACTCCGGCATCTCAACTACAAGCTAAGTTGCAAGAGGCGGGAATTGCAGAGGTATTTGAGCAAGCGCGAGAGGCGGTTATCCAGAGTGAACCGTATAAACTGGCATTGCTCACAGTTTCCGAATCTGATTTGAGCGAATATTATCCACCAATAGCTAGAGCAGTTGTGGCTCAAGCAATGTTTCTTAGCGAACAGCAAGAAAAATTTCCCCCCATACTCACCGATGCCCAATTGCGGGATAAAGTTGTGGAATTGCTAACTCTGGCTTTGGGAGAGGCGGAGTTAGGTTTGGGTGGCTGGTTGTTAAAGCCACTTGTTGAGTTAGCGTTGCCCATCGGAACAAATTATGTCAGAGGAAACCGCTTTGAGTTAACTGATAAAATTTCGCCTATGCCTGGTGATATTTTGTTGTATCAGACGCGGGGTGAAAAAATCAGGGCGTTTATCCAGGAACAAATTGAACAAGCAGAACCGCCAGTGGTTTTAATCGCCCATAGTTTGGGAGGTATCGCTTGTGTAGATTTGCTAGTGCAGCAGCAGTTGTCTCAGGTGCAATTATTGGTAACAGTTGGTTCCCAAGCACCATTTTTATATGAGATTAACGCCCTCTACAGCTTAGAATATGGGCAGTTATTGCCGGAGCATTTCCCGCAATGGTTGAATATCTACGATTTACGGGATTTTCTCAGTTACGTGGGTAATAGAATTTTCCCTGATAGAGTGCAGGATGTGGCAGTGGATAGCAGACAACCATTTCCCCGTTCCCACGGTGCTTATTGGACAAATGCCAAAACCTGGGAGGCGATTATTTCGAGGTTGCCATAATGGTTTACTTTTTACTGAATCTAGAAAAACCCTCTCCAAACCTCTCCCCTACAAAGCTACGGTGTAGACACAAGTTAAATTACCCCCCTCAATCCCCCCTTGTAAAGGGGGGAAGCCGGAAATCTAGTTCCCTCCCCAATACATACGGGGAGGGTTAGGGTGGGGTAAAAACCATGAGAGGCTAGGTCATCATGCAGTTGATGGCTAAACCTGAGCGGACTTTTGGGCTAATTGTGGGTATTGAAAAGTACCACGAATCTACTTGGAATGTAACAGGTGGAGGGCCAGCCGATGACGCGCTGAAATTTGCTCATTGGCTGCATCGGCGCGGTGTACCGAAGGAGAATATCCGGTTATGTTTATCAGCGCTGGAAGAAAATCAGCAGTTAATTGGGGAATGTGGGTTAAATGTAGAGTTAGCAACTGAGCAAAATATCTCCGACATTGTGACTAACTTTTTATCCCCAAAGTCGGGAGATTTACTCTACATTTTTTGGGCTGGACATGGTTTGATTACCTCAGAACGAGAGCGTCGGTTGCTTTGTGCTGATGCAAATCAACAAAATTGGCAGAATTTAGATTTTAATTCTTTATTATTGTTTTTGGGTTCCGAGAATTTTCAGATTCATAATCATATTTGTATTATTGATGCCTGTGCCAATTATGTTTTAGAGTTGGATGGAAGACCAACTAACTTAGGTGGTAAAGCTTTTTTGAGTGGTCAGCCAAAGCAAGATAGTCAACAATTTGTGTTACTGGCTACGCGGGAAGGAGAGCAAGCTAAGGTAAATTCGGAAAATAAAACAGGTTACTTTTCTCAAGCGGTGCGGGAGGCTTTTGCAGCAGCTAATGGGACTTTTCCGCCGAATATGACAGAAGTTACCGAGGCAGTTAAGCAGCGATTTAGCAGTTTAGATAAAAAACAACTGCCGACTTATTTTTATTCCCGTAGTTGGGATGGAGATATTGAAAAATCTCATTTCAACCCGTTTGATATCCCGCATGATATTCCACAGAGTCAAGCTCGTAAGTTTGTTGGGAGGGATGAGCAAATAGAACAATTGCGTCAGCTATTGCAAGCAAATGATATTGTGGCTATTACCGATGTGACTGGGCAAGGTGGCGTGGGTAAAACAGAGTTAGCTATTCAATACTCAGAGCAATATTTGGGAGATTATTCTGGCGGGTGTTGTTGGTTAAATCCCCAAGGTATTGATTTGGGAACCCAGTTAGTAGAGTTTGGAGTTGTGAATTTACCTAACTTTAATCCACCGGATGGATTAAGCCTAGCAGGTCAAGTTGCTTATTGCTGGAAGAAGTGGCAAGGTGGCAAAGTTTTATTGATATTTGATGATGTCAAAGACTGGATGCAAATTAAACCCTATCTACCACCTAAAGGTTCTCGGTTTAAGGTGTTGATTACCACTCGTCTAAATACAGGGTTAGTATATCCATCTAAAAAAAGTAACGACTTCATCAAAAATGTATGTTGTTGTGATTAAAAAAGGTTTGTATTTTATTAAATTAGCCCAATTTTGTAATACTTTTTGATGAGCATCTTCATTTTTTATTTCCAGAGCTAAAATATAGCTGGTATCTAAAAAGTAGATATCTCTCATGGGTTATAGAGATAGCGATCGTGGTTAATTCCACCATCTTTTACATCACATTCCACAGGATTTGAACCTAAATCCCAAATAGAAGATGTTTTTTTGATGCTAGTAATAATAATTTTTCCATTTTCTTGAATAATCTCAAATTCTTGGTTTTCTCCTAATAGTTCTTTAGGGATTAATAAGCCTTCTTCTGTTGCTGTTAATTTCATGTTTAATTACCTCGATTGATTTTGTCAGTTAATCAGATGAATTTGCTTTAGGGCGGGCAAGATGCCCACCCCACAAAATTGGATAAGGTTACCAGTTACCTACAGGTTGAGCAGTAGCACCGAACATTGAGGGATCGATCGCAATGCCTAACCCTTCAGCGACACGCAAACCATAGGAAACATCTGCTCTAAAGAAATGGCAAAGTTGCCGCATTTGGATGTCCTGTCTTGCTTGGCCCAGAGTACCAACGATATTCTGCACAAGACGCTCTTGCTGTTCGGGAGTCATTAACCGATACAGATCCCCTGCTTGGGTATAATCGTCGTTTCCTTCACGATGATTGTAGCGATCGACTGTGACATCGCCCAAGTGGCTGGGTGGTTCTGCATAAGCTGGATTTTCTTTGGGCGTACCCTCAGCACTATTGGGTTCATAGTTAGGAACGCTACCGCCGTTGTTCCCCGATGCCATAAAGCCATCTCGCTGGTAATGCATCACTGGACATTTGGGCTGGTTGACTGGTAGTTGCTGATAGTTACCACCCAAGCGATACCGTTGAGCATCTGGGTAAGAAAAAATTCGAGCTTGGAGCATTTTGTCTGGAGAGAAACTAACGCCAGGAACCACTGCACTAGGACTAAAAGCGGCTTGTTCAACTTCGGCGAAATAATTCTCTGGGTTACGATTTAGCTCTAATATCCCGACTTCGATTAAAGGATATTCTGAGTGCTTCCAAACTTTTGTCAAGTCAAAGGGATTATCTCGATGTTTTGCGGCTTGCTCGTCAGTCATCACTTGAATACACATCCGCCATTTGGGATAATCTCCTTGAGCGATCGCTTCAAATAGATCGCGAGTCGCATGATCGGGATCTTCCCCCTTAAGCTTGCCCGATTCCTCCTCTGTCAAGGTTTGATGTCCTTGCAAGGTCTTAAAGTGAAATTTACACCAAACGCGTTCACGAAGTGACTCTGAAAGAGTATCGCCTTGGGCATTAATTAAGCTAAAGGTATGGCTACCAAAGCCGTCCATGTGTCGATAGGTTTTGGGAATTCCCCGATCTGAAAACAGGATCGTTACCTGGTGGAGTGATTCCGGACTCAGTGACCAAAAATCCCATTTTGCATTGTGATCTTTGCAATTCGTTTGGGGATTGCGTTTTTGGGTATGGATGAAATCAGGAAACTTCAGTGGGTCACGAATGAAGAAAATCGGAGTATTGTTTCCTGTAATATCCCAGTTGCCTTCTTCTGTATAAAACTTGATGGCAAAGCCTCTGGGGTCGCGTTCCGCATCTGCTGAACCCTTTTCTCCCCCAACCGTAGAAAAACGCAGCAGGACTTCTGTTTTCTTGCCAATCTCAGAAAAAAGTTTGGCTTTGCTGTAGCGTGTGATATCGTTAGTTACCGTAAAAGTACCAAAAGCAGCCGCACCTTTGGCATGGACAACTCTTTCAGGAATACGTTCTCTGTTGAAATGAGCCAGCTTTTCTATCAGGTGAAAATCCTGAATTAATACAGGGCCACGTGCGCCCGCAGTCAGTGAATTTTGGTTATCTCCAACAGGGATACCATCAGCAGTTGTCAAGTTTTGGGGTTCAGTCATGGGTGAAGAAGTTCTCCATTAAGTTAGTCAAATTGCCCACAGTATATTTTAGTCAGTAGATAGACGGATGCCTACCGATAGAGGTAATTAATTCATAATCATTTCGAGTTCATATATAAAACATACTCGAAATGACTATGATTTACCAGAAATTTTTTGTATTTTTGGGAGAATCGCTTGTAGGGGCGCACAGCTGTGCATACGTGTCAACTTAAGCTAGAAATGCGTATCTCACAGGCGTTTTACCCCCCTTAATCCCCCCTTATAAAGAGGGGAAAAAGAAATGCAGTTCCCTCCCCTTTATAAGGGGAGGGTTAGGGTGGGGTAACGCGGTGAGTAACGGTAAGTGAATGAACTCAATATCAAGTCTTGACAAAGGTTTCACGTTAAGTTGACACCTATGACAGCTGTGCATACGTGTCAACTTAGCGTGAAACCCTTGTCCCACAAATGTTTTACCCCCCTTAATCCCCCCGATGGATTGGGGGGAAAAAAGAATTTAGTTCCCTCCCCAATACATCGGGGAGGGTTAGGGTGGGGTAAAACGTATGTGGGACAAGCGTTTAAGCTTAAGTTGACACCTATGACAGCTGTGCGCCCCTACCGATGAATGTGTAGGATGTAAATATGCGATATATCGTGTCTCTACATTTTCATTTCAAGTACTTAAGTGTTTGAGAATCAACGAGCAAACATCTGTCGCCTCAATTAAGTTGGTATCAACTAAGTGAGTTTGATGGGTTATAAATAGAGGTCCTTCATCAACAGAAGTGGTAATGTGACCGTGAGAACCACGTACTAAGGAAGCATCCAGAGGAATCACATCCATGAGGTAGCGAAAACCGAGTTGTTTCTTAAGTAGCTTGAGAGCGATTTTTCCTTGGGGAAATTTAATTTGGGGATCGAGGAAAAGTTCTACAGGATCGTAGCCCGGTTTGCGGTGAATATCTACGGTTCTGGCAAAATCAGGGGCTTTGTTATCATCAAGCCAATAATAATAGGTGAACCAAGTATTAGGCCCGGCGATCGCCACTAATTCTCCCGATCTAGGGTGATTAAGGTGGTAGGCTTGTTTACCTTGTTCATCCAATACTTGGGCTACGCCTTCAGTGGCTTCTAAAAGCGATCGTACTTTCGGAATGTAAGCCGGATCGTTTACATATACATGAGCAATTTGGTGATCGGCCACAGCAAAGGCAATACTAGCACCAAAATCGAGTAGTTCACGCCCCAATTCTTCCCGCACAGCAACTAAATTATTTTCCCGTAACACGCGGTTCAAATCTACTGCTTTATTAACTGGGGTAATGCCATACTCAGAAAGAATAATTACCTGAGTATTTCGTGCTTGATAATATTCGATTAAATCACGACAAACAGCATCAATTTCCTGTAAATCTGCTTGGATGTGTTTTTCATCGTGACCAAATTTTTGCAGACAATAATCTAAATGTGGCAGATAAACTAGTGATAATGTGGGGCTATAACGTTCCTCAATCCATTTGGCAGAATTAGCAATCCATTGACTAGAATTAATTGAAGTTTTTGGTCCCCAAAAATCGAACAAAGGGAATTGGCCTAAATCAGATTGAATTGGCGATCGCACATCACTAGGATGGGTATAAATATCCGGTAATTTTCTCCCATCTGCGGGATACATTGGACGCGGTGTAATGGCATAATCTACTGAAGAATACATATTGTACCACCAAAAAAGGTTGGCACAAGTAAAGTTTGGATCGATTGATTTAGCAATGTCCCAAACTTTGGGAGCCTGTACTAATTTATTAGATTGTCGCCAAAATTTTACTTCACATTCATCACGGAAGTACCAACCATTAGCAACAATTCCATGTTCATCAGGCAGTTTTCCTGTTAAATAAGTAGCTTGAACAGAACAAGTTACAGCAGGTAAAACTGTTTTGATTGGAACTACTTGGCCAATAGTCGCCCACGCAGATAAAAACGGCGTGTTTTTTCCTAGTAAGCTAGGCGTTAATCCTACGACATTTAAAATAACGGTTTTTTTCATCAACTTAATTTCCTGATTCTGAATTCTGGATTCTGGATTCTGAATTCTTAGCAAACTCTTTTAATACCCAGTCATATTCTCGCTGAATAGAAGTCAGCAAATCGATTTTCATTTCTGATGGCAATACATCCCAAGTGTAAGTCTCAATTTCTAAATGTGAACAAGCGTTATTAGTTTGCAGTAGATGTAAAACAGTAGCAATATCATCTTGGGTAGACTGCAAAATTTGATAATCACGAATAAAAATTGGCACATGGAAGTGAGTACGCCATTCTTCGGCTAGAGACTGCTCTAAATGAGGTAATGCAGTCATTAAATCAGGATAGTGATGTAGAGTATCATCACTGCGACGTTCGATTACTTGGTGAAGATAGGTAGATTCTGCAAAAGGACGTAAGCGTTCAACTATCAAAGTGCGTTTCTCAATTTCAGCGGGAATTTTTACTTGAATGGCTGCGCTGATTTGAATCTTACCAATCTTAATTCCTGCTGATTCTAAACGTGCGAATACAGAATTTGGCTGTTCATATTCAACTGAGAAATGACAGGTATCATAACAAAGTCGAACATGTTCTAGCAGTTTAGTTTCGGCTAAACTTTGTTCAATATGTAATTTTTCCGCTAAATAATTACCACCAATTGGCAACAACCAATTTTGAAAAAAATCAATTACTTCTGACGTGTTCTCAATTAATCCATCTGGTTCAGGTTCTAAATCAATATGTAGTATTTTTCCTGTTTCTTCCCAGATACGAATCATTTCTGCAACAACTGATGCTAGATTCAAACAACTCTTTTTGATAACCGAGTCGCAAGTTATTTGGTTTTCTCCCCACCAAGGTTTATACGATAATGGCAATGTAGAAATTCCACCATCAAGTCCTGCTGGCAATAGGGTTGCTAAAATTTGTGTAAGATTTAATGTATAGTTCAGCCGTTCTTGTGTGGACCAATCTGGTGCATAAACTTGGTCTTTTACCACCTGTCGATGAAATCCACCGTAAGGAAATCCATTTAAGGTAAAAACATATAAATATTGTTTATTTAACCATTCTTGAAATTGACGTAAATTATTACTTTCTAAAAGTTGCTTGGCGGCTAAATCTGCTAACCTCAAACCAATGCCAAAAGGTTCTGTTGGCGATAAACGTGATTTGAGTTCGGGAATATATTTTTGCAAATTTGCAAATACCTCTACCCAACTTTCGCCAGGATGAATATTGCTGCAATAAGTTAAGTGGAAGTTGTTGTTTGTAATTTTCATTTTCTGCATCCTGTATTTTTTATTTGCACGCAGAGACGCAGAGAGGTTTTTAGAGTATGAATACTTACAAAATATTGTACAAAACTCAATCTTTCTCTCTGCGCCTCTGCGCCTCTGCGTGATATTTTAAGTAACAGCAAATACTTGCGCTAACTTCATAGAAATTGGCAGCAAAATCAGAACTGCTAAACCGTAATACAAACCAGCAAAACCAGATGCAACAGTCGCATCTAAAACAATTAGAGACAACACACCTATTTTGACAGCATTGCGGATATTTTCAGGTAAAGGTTCACGGGCAGCTTTGACAAAATTAGGCAGTACTCGGATGGCTAATAAAGCTGCGAATGGTAATGCTGCGATCGCTGTATACTCGGCTAATAATCCTAAAGCTAAAACTGCCGTCAAAACTATTGCAATCAAAACTAGTGCTAGTACTCCCGTAATCTTTTTTCCGCCGTGAACTTCGCCCTGGCTAATTGCAGTGATAGCAGCAATATAAATAACAGGAATTAGCGTTAAATACCAACGTTCTCCTATGATTTCTGGGACAACACTTACACCTAATAATAAGTTACTGCCACGGCATAAACCCATATTAAGGGGGCCAAAAAAAGGATGATGTTTGGCAAGTGAATTATACAGTAGTGCTGAAAGAGTTATGAAGATAGCGATCGCGCCACTCACCCAAGATACCTGAAAAGCAGCTCCAATGCCGATTCCAAACAATATACTGCCTAATAAAGTAGCATTTTTCAGCGGCACCAGGCCACTGGGAATTGCTCTATTTGGTCGTTCTTTGGCATCTAATTCAGCATCAAAAACATCATTAAAAACGATACCGCCGCCATATAAACCAGTTGTAGCCAACAATAACCAAGCTAATGTAATTAAAAGCGCAAAATTTGCTTCACCATTGATTAATTGAATAAAAATAATCCCAGAACCAGAAGCCGCAAAGCCAACCAAAATATCAGCCCAAGCAGTAACAATATTAGCCGGACGCATCAATTCAAAATAACCCCGCCAGTTTTGAAAATTTAAGTTTGCAACATTCACTTATTTGCCCCCCTAATGCTATTTTGGATTTTAGATTTTGGATTTTGGATTGTGAAAGTGATAACGCAAAGATAAAAATTTATTTTGCAATTCCCAATTCCCAATTCCCAATTCCCAATTTTCTACTCAATCAGCACTGAAAGTGAATTAATACCTGGTTCTTGTCCTCGCAACACAGAATTACCATTAAATAGCTGACGCTGATCGATAGATTCGGGATTGAGCCAATCTGATGCTTGCATCTGCCCAGTTTGGCTGTAAGCAGCTAGAGCATTTTCGTAACAAACTGCTCGCACATGTTCTTCCGGAATGCCTCTTTCTAACATTAACTGAGCCGTTTTTGGCACTGCTAACGGATCGCTAATTCCCCAATCAGCACTACTATCGACAATGATGCGATCGCGTCCATATTTACGAACAACTTCCACCATCCGAGCGTTACCCATTTTTGTTTGGGGATAAATCGTAAAAGCCGCCCAAAAACCGCGTTTTAATACTTCTTCAACAGTTTCTTCGTTGTTATGATCGATAACTACTTGAGAAGGATCTAAGCCATATTCAATACACCGATCCATACTCCGAATAGCACCCGCTTTCTTATTACGATGGGGGGTATGAATTAGTACCAACATATCGAGTTCTTTGGCTAACTCTAACTGTTGACAAAAGTACTTATCTTCTGCTTCTGTCATGTCATCGTAGCCAATTTCGCCAATGGCAACAACTCCTTCTTTACAAGCATAAAGCGGTAGCAATTCGATAACTTCTGCTGCTAGTGCCTCGTTGTTCGCTTCTTTAGGATTTAAGCCGATTGTGCAGTAATGTTGAATGCCAAACTGACTAGCACGAAACCGTTCCCAGCCCACAAGACTGCTGAAATAGTCTTTGAATGTGCCGGCGTTGGTTCGGGGTTGTCCTAGCCAAAAAGCTGGTTCAATAACGGCAACAATACCATATTCCCGCATTACTAAGTAATCGTAAGTAGTACGGGAACACATGTGAATGTGAGGATCGATAAACATCATGGTGTGGTTTAGTGAGTGGGGAGTGGGGAGTGGGGAGTGGGGAGTTAAGAGTTAGGAGTTAGGAGTTAGGAGTTAGGAGGTAGGAGTTAGGAGTTATTCTCCTTGTCCCCTTGTCCCCTACTCCCCTACTCCCCACTCCCTACTCCCTTTCATTTACACGCTAAAACTGCTCCAAGTCAGGTTACCCTGTTCTATGGATGACTGTAAATCTGGATAGTGGGAAAGTAATGCTTGCGCTTGGGGTAAAGCTGATTCAGCACAGGCTAATGCTGCTGCTTGTTGCTCGGTTATATCTCCGTTAGCCAGGACTTTTTCTAAATCTGCGATGATTGCACTATCAGCAAATTTACCTACAGGCCGCCAAAGTTCTGGGATAACTGAGCGTTTTGCTGCCCAGCGTTCATGGGCATAGTCTGTTAACATTTTCGCTAATTCTGGGTTGGCGCGACGATCCAAACCCCAAATTAGATGCAACGGACTACCGACAAACACGGCTTTCAGTACCATCTGATTCCAAGCGGCATTATCTAAATAATCCGCCGGATAAGGGTTACGTAGTGCTATGGCTTCAAATACATTGCTCATATTGCTGCGAATTCCCTCAGCAGCGCGTTGGCGATGTAATTCTGGATGTGGCAATAGGGGCAAACTCTGATAAAGTGCAACTAATTCGCCCATATCGGCACTAGAAAAGACTTTATCAAGCGTTGGCGAAGCCTCTCCAAAGGAGACTCGCACATAAGTCTCGGCATCATCGTGGGGCAACGCTAAAAGCAAGAGTGTGCGACCTGCTTGATCTACACTCCAATTAACAGGATTCCAACCGCTAATCGCCTCTTGTGCTGCTTCTAAGTCTTGGGATGTGAGTTGCAATTTCTGTTTACCCAAATAACGCGGCACAGCACTAAAAGCCGTGAAAAACACTCGCTCAGCAGCGCCGCTAGCAATCTGTGCTTGCTTCTGTTCCAGCCAAGTAATACCTGTCTGGGAAACAGACTGTAGTAACCACTGATGTAGTAACTTGTTTACTCTACTCATGATAAATTTCAGGAGAAGTTGCTCAACTTTTTTTGTGACAACTATGTATAATATTTAGCATTAACTTTGATACTTTATTATTCAACCAGTTCTATAGTACATTACTTACTTAATAACTTCATTGAATCTATAAAAATATACTAATTTTAAAGAAGATACTGTAAAGATATGATTTTGGAAGAATAAAGATGCAAGCTAGGTTACTGAAAAAAATTAGAATTTTATGTAATGATGATATCTACTACCAAACTTACATATAAAGTCTAGGACAGAAATTATCGTCATCAAAAAAAAATTGTAACCAATCCTTATCCTAGACTCGATCCAACAACGGATAGAGGCACTGTAAAACAATGATTTATTAGATTGAATTGTCTGGTAAATCGTTTGAATTTGAAAGTGCCAAATTTCTATCGTTGAAGTTGCCGCTAATCTTAATTGCAGTAGCAAATATATTTTCAAATAGTTAAAAACTAATAATATTAAGTATGGCTCTTAAACAAAAGACTGCTTTCAACCTGCAACCCATTAATCAATGTGTTGAAGTAACTTTCAACTATGATGTTCACTTTACTAGAGGTTTGTTTGAGTTAGATAATCCTTTATTGGCACAAGTGATTGCAGCAAATGGCGAGACAACTCCAAAACGAGTGCTAGCAGTGGTAGATGGAGGAGTTTTAAATTACCAAAATGGGTTGCTAAAAAAGTTAGCACTTTACGCCCAGTGTTATGCAGATGTACTTACCTTGAGCGGTGAACCGACGATTGTTCCCGGTGGAGAAGTAGTCAAAAATGATTCTAGATTTATAGAGCAAATTCATCAAGTAATTGATGCAGTTGGATTGTGCCGTCATTCCTATGTGTTAGCAATTGGAGGTGGAGCAGTATTAGATATGGCAGGATACGCAGCAGCAACGGCTCACCGAGGAATTAGGCTGCTACGAGTGCCGACAACAGTATTAGGACAAAATGATTCGGGTGTCGGAGTCAAGAATGGCATTAATGCCTTTGGCAAGAAAAATTTTCTTGGTACATTCATGCCACCTTATGCTGTATTGAATGACTTTGATTTTATTACCAGCCTTGACAATCGTGATTGGCGATCGGGTATTGCAGAAGCGGTGAAAGTGGCACTGATTAAAGATGCAGATTTCTTTAATTTTATTATGACTTATGCCGATAGATTAGCTAATCGAGACATGGAGATTATGGAAAAGCTGATCTATCGCTGTTCGCAGTTACACTTAGAGCATATTGCTGGTGGTGGCGACCCTTTTGAAATGGGTTCATCGCGTCCTTTAGATTTTGGACATTGGGCTGCTCACAAACTGGAACATTTAACTAATTACAGTTTACGTCACGGTGAAGCTGTGGCGATCGGTATTGCTTTGGATACAACCTATTCATATTTAACAGGTAAACTTTTACAATCCGAGTGGCAAAGAATTCTAGTCACACTTAAAAAATTAGGCTTTACTTTGTATATACCAGCACTCGCAGAACAATTAGATCGGCCAGACCATCCCAATTGTATATTTAGGGGTCTTACCGAGTTCCGCGAACATTTAGGAGGTAAATTAACAATCACTCTTATAGAAGGAATCGGACAGGGAATAGAAGTTAACCAAGTCGATTTGTCTTTCTATAAAGATGCTATTTCCTTACTGCAAGATTGGGAACTTTTGCATTGATGGAGGCTTTAGAGGGTGTTTGAAAAGTCAGGTATGTTGTAAAAAAGCTCTCTCAGTATACGCTGTGAATAGATAATAAACAGCACCGAGAGAGCAACATGAGTAAAGCTTACCCCAGTAACCTGAGCCTCGCA
>JAHHHB010000124.1 GCA_019359545.1 Desmonostoc geniculatum HA4340-LM1
CTGGCAGTATTCGTCCACAAATTTTACTGTGGGTGCGGGTGGGCGAGGCTCAACCATACTCTCTGTCTGGTGTTTTTGCGATCGCTCCTAATTATACTTTGTCGAGAGTGATAAAAGAGGGTTAATTACGAATTACGTAAGCGTTGCGGGGCGTTCGCGGTAGCGTCTCGTAGAGAAGCCCATTACGAATTACAAATTATTCTAAACCGATACCTCCTTCGGCAAATTCTTCAACAGTTTTTTGTGATAATTCATGAGTAGCGATCGCCTGCAACATTGCCAATGGTAAAGTCAAATGATGCGCCCCGGCTTGCAATGAAGCGGCTGCTTCTTGGGGAGATTTAATACTAGCTGCCAAAATTTCCGTGTCGCTACCTTCGAGTACGCTAGCCATCTCCCGAACTAAGCCAATACCATCACCTAACAACCGGGTAGCGCGATTAACATAGGCTATGGCGATTTTTGCTCCGGCTTCCCGTGCGACTGCTGCTTGTGCTGCACTATAAATTGCTGTCACCGAACAGGTAATTTCTGAGGACAAACTTGCTACTACTTCAAACCCTAACGGTGTTGCAGGAATCTTCAAAATTGTTTGCGAACCAATAATCTCGAAAGCTTTCCTACCTTCAGCCAACATCCCCGCTTTATCAGATGCCATGAGTTGATAATATAACGGGCCATTTGTCAAGGTAACTAATTTTTTCAGCGTAGTTTCTGGTGGGGTGTCACTTTGAGCTAAAAGCGTGGGATTAGTTGTAATACCCTTTACCCAACCCCAATGCTTGACTATTTCAGCTTCCGATGCGATCGCCGAGTCTAGATATAATGCCATAATTTTCCTGAATCGATTGTCAAAATTAGTTCATCAGATGTGCAACTTAGACTTTCTTATTTAACAAAATATCCTCCACTATTTCCTAGCCCTTGGCATACTATTGATTCAGGGCTGCCATCCCCAGGGAGTTCAGCTTCGGGATATTTTCCGAATCTATATCCCGAAGATATCCCTAATTATATTCAACGTAACGAGCTTTTCTTTGATGGCAAAAAGTGGAGATATCAAACACCTGATAAAAAAGTTGCCATTAGACCTTTTCACACCGTATGATTTTTTACAATAACTTATGAATGATAATATTCAACAGTTAATACACACCAGCATTTATAAATCCTTATCTTCTAATGAAGAAAAGGTAATTTTGGAGTATTTGAAGTCAATACCTGAAGTTGAAGCATATGTAATTATTAAGATCATGGTTGAACACAAAAGTCAAATTACTATTGCAATGGCCAAGAAGGTTTTGCACACAAAAAATTATGTAACAGAATTGTTCAAATATGGAATTTTAAAATCTAATGCTCAATCTATTAAGCTCTGGTTAGAATTTGCAATTCCGAAGCTGGGATTTAAATCAGTAGTCAGATTGATTGAAGATTTAAATGATGATACTAATAGATTGATAGAAAAAGCAGTGTACTGGCTTCCTCTATTTATTTCTGAGAATGAAAAAAAGTCTTGGAACTTACTACAGAATTTAAGGGAAAAGGTAAAGTGTAGGCAGGTCTGAACTTGATTGTGAATTCTGAATTGAGAATTTTGAATTCTTGGCCAGCTTTCAAGGGATAATTCCTTTGATACGGCAACCTGCACGGAGAACTAAAGTATGACATCTCCAGAAACGGTTACATGGCTACAAGAGCGCACTACTCTAGGAATTCTCTCACCTGAGGTGTTGAATGCGATCGCCCAAGTGATGGAAGAACAAGTTGTACCAGCACAAGTAAACCTTGTTGAAGAAGGTACTTCCCCAGAAGCACTTTACATTCTCAAAGATGGTCAACTTGAATGCGACAATACCGATCACAGGAACTCAGCTTTAGTTCGTGGATTCCTTCCCGGAGCAGTCATTCACCTCCAAGAGTTGGTATTAGATGAGTTAGCCACATTCACAATTGTTACCCTCACAGAATGTCACTTGTGGGTTGTACCCGCTGAAAAATTTCGGGAATTAGTCAGCCAATACCCGGAAATTGCTCAGGGTTTTTCCCGTCAATTGGCTCAAGAATTAGCTCAAGCCACATCTGCACTTGGCTATGAACAAGAACGTTCCGTAGCTTTGCGACCATATTTAGTCACCAAAGCGCAACGGGGAATTGTCGGTACGAGTCGCTATGCTGTACGTCTGCGGGAGCAAATTCGAGAAGCCGCTAATGACCGCAAGTCAGTGGATATTTTCGGCGAACCAGGGTTAGAAAAAGACAACATCGCAGCTTTAATTCACTTTGGTTCTCCCAAAAGACGAGAACCAATTATTAAAGTCAATTGTGGTATTCTCCAAACCAGCGGTGCAGATTTATTTGGTCGCGTCGGCGGTAAACCAGGACTGTTGGAATGGCTGGGAGAAGGTACTCTCGTTCTCAACAATATTCAAGACTTACCCCAAGAGTTATTACCTGCTGTGACGCAGTTGCTAAAAACTGGCACATATACCCCCGTGACTCGTTCAGAAGAAGCAGAAGCCGAACCTCGTCCTAGCAGAGTCAGAATTCTCATTGTTTCCGAAAAAACTCTGCCAACAATCGATCGCTCTGTTGGTCACATTATTAAAGTACCACCACTACGCTTGCGGAAAACTGATATTCAAGCCCAGGTGGAATATTACACCAGTCTCTACATTCGGGCTAGAGGTATTCCCAAACCGCACATCACCCCAGAAGCTTTACGCCGCTTACAGTCTTATGATTTCCCTGGTAATCTCAAAGAATTAAAAAATCTGGTAGAAAGAGCGATCGTCCAAGCTGAAAATGCTAGTGAATTAACAGAAGAAATCTTTTGGCCAGCCGAAACCAAGAAAAAGCGATTTCGAGTTAATCTTTTAAATGTTTATCCTGATTTACGCAAATTTTTACGCAGTGCTTGGTGGCCAGACCGCATTAATTATGGTTTTACTGCAACAGCTTTTGCAATTATTGTTGCGGTATTATTTATTGGACCGCAAACCCGCGATCGCAATTTTGTTTTAAATTTATTTTGGGCTTGGTGGTGGCCTTTCTTCCTATTTCTCTTTCCCTTTTTGGGACGTATCTGGTGTTCTGTTTGTCCCTTCATGATTTACGGAGAAATTACCCAAAAATTATCTTTATGGCTATGGCCTCGAAAACTCAAACGCTGGCCCAGACAGCAAGCTGAGAAGTGGGGCGGATGGTTTGTGTTTGGTTTGTTCACCTTGATTTTCTTATGGGAGGAACTCTGGCATTTAGAAAATACAGCTTACCTGAGTGCATGTTTGCTGTTATTAATTACCGCTGGGGCGATGATTTTCTCAGCTATTTTCGAGCGGCGATTTTGGTGTCGATATCTCTGCCCCATCGGCGGCATGAATGGTTTATTTGCTAAACTTTCAATGACAGAACTTCGGGCACAGCAAGGCATTTGTTCTGCTAGTTGTACCACCTATCAATGCTATAAAGGAGGACCACAAAAAGGTGAAGGAATGGAAACAAATGGATGTCCTTTGTATTCTCACCCAGCGCAGTTAGAAGATAACAGAGATTGCGTTTTGTGCATGACTTGTCTCAAAGCCTGTCCCCATCGTTCCGTGGAATTCAACTTGCGTCCCCCTGGTATTGAATTGTGGACAACCCATGTACCCCGCGCCTATGAAGTGGCATTGTTGTTTTTGCTGTTAGGTGGAGTATATCTGCATCGCTTGCCAGAGTTGCAATCTTGGTTAGGGTTACAACTAGATTTAACTAATTTTTGGCAACACTTAGGATTATCACTGGTAGTGTTAATTATCCCAGTGGCTTTTGCCTTAGCGGCTTATGGCTTGCTGAAACTGTTCAACTTTAACCGTAAACCCAAATCATTTGTAGAGCTTGCCTATGGATATTTACCATTGGTTTTGGGGGGGAACTTGGCTCATTATCTGCGTTTGGGCTTGAGTGAAGGCGGACGGATTTTACCTGTGACTTTTGCTACTCTTGGCTTGAATGGCGAACAACTGCCAATGTTGATTGCTCATCCTGCTGTGATTAGTTTTTTGCAAGGTGTAACTTTAATATTCTCAGTGTTATTAACGATCTTGTTAACGCAAAAAATTGCACGACAATCATTGAGTTCGCTTCTTGGGCAACATTTAGCAGCGATCGCTTTCGGTGTTAGTATGTGGGCAATTATTGTGTTGTAACAACAATCCCAAATTCTTTGACTTTGCCTGGTTTGGTGCTGAGGGTTTTGCTACTCTAATGTATTAAACCAGGTTTCTAAATCGGCGATCGCCTGAAAGTCCAACAAAGCTTCACCAAGATTTTCTAATTGTTCTAAGGAGAGAGTTTCAATCCGCTCTAGTAGCTGTTGAGGTAATTGTCCCACTCGTCGAGTAAGTTGACGCACAATAAGCAATTGCCCTTCTGTTTTTCGTCCTTGTTCCCGTCCTCGTAGTTCTCCTCGTTGTTCGCCTTCTCTGAGAATTTCTTGATAAATTACTGACTCGCGCATTATACCCTCCCGAAATAGTTGTCGAATCAAGTCCTGATTGTATTTTAATCCCGCTAAGATTTGGGTGTAAGCCGAAATTTCTGTTCGTTGTCTTGGCTCAAGTTGATTCACTTTGGTTACAACTTGTTGCAACAAAGCTTGGGGTTGTGTGGTTGCAGCTAGTGGTGCTAATGGTAACAAAGCCACGTCATTCAGGAATGATTCGGGATTTTCCTCCCACATACAAATCACCCGATATTCATGACGAGTAGTTTCGACTACAAAAGCAGTTTCAATTACCGTTTCTGGCCCAGGCGGAAGTAATAACACCACAACTTGCGTTATCCCTATATATTCTTCTTCAACGCAAGAAGCTCAGTGTTGAGATTTTGGTTCTTGTGATAGGTTTCATAGTCCTTGACTTTTTCTAAGCTGGCAGAAAGCTCTGCCTCAAGTTCATTCAAAATTGATCTGTGTTCCGATTCAGAAAGTGATGATGAAGATGATTTTAGTTTCTTGATCACCTCTTGAGGGATGATTTCTTCGCTGGCGATTTTCCTGCTTCTGGCCACTTCTTGTTGAAGTTTAGTCCACTCGTATGACAAACTTTTCTTAAACTTCTTCAATTCTTCTTTATCCACAAAATTGCCTGCTGCGGCTCCTGCTGCGGCTCCTGCTGCAAGCAATAGAGGATATGTACCTGCTGTTAATAAAGAGAAAGCAACTCCTCCAATCAATGTTGATGCTGTACCGAAAGCGGCACCCCAAGCCGTTCCATGCACAGGCTGATAGCCTTTCTTAAGAACTTCTCTGACATCAGCGATAGCTTCTGATATTTTTTGTTGTTCAACCTTGATCTGTTTAAGAACTGGCTCATAATGTCGAATCTGTTGACTTGTCTCTTGAATAAGTTCATCAATTAAAACAGATGCCTTGCGAATAGCTTGCCGAGCAACATGTGTTTTGCGCTCATTAAGTAATTCAATCAGAGAGGTGCGTAAATCTTCAATTGTTTTTCCATCCTCTTGACGTGCGAGTTCTTTGAGTTCTTCATCATCCTTGATTGCAATTCGGTAACATGTTGCCTTGGCTTGATCGCGCAGTTGCTTTTCTGCATGAGCAATGGTCGCCTGAATATCATCTTTGTTGTGCTTCAGTTCACCAGCCCAATTTGGATCGAGGTTACAAACTGCGATAGTAGGAATATTATTGTTTCCTAAGAGGCGTATCAGTCTCTCATGTGCGTCGAATTCAGAATTTATGTAGCGATATACAACAACGGCTACCGCAGTTGACTTTATTGCCAAATTTACTATCTCGTCTTCGATGCTACCTCCATATTCTCTATTCCATGCACTACCAGTACCAGGACTATCCATTACCTCAATTTTGTGTGTCTTAAGAATATCATCTGGAATTTCTATAATTACTTCACGAGGGCGACCTTCTACGCCCAAACTAGACCACTCCTCCATTCGCCTTTTGAGTCTTGTAATGTCGTGTTCCGTATTTTTTGTTCCGTTTTTATAGTACTCAACGAATCTAGCCTTTTTTCCCCACCGAATACGAACAAGGCACGTGGTCATTCTACCTGAAGAAATCGGGGAAACTTCACGTTTAAGTAATGCGTTAATAAGTGAGGATTTGCCTGCGTTCTGATGACCGAAAAAGTAGATTCTCAAGATGCCATCTTTAAGATCTTGAATAAGTTCATTGACGTATGATTTTCTCTCGTTCGATTTCTGAATAATTGATATATTCTCGGTTACCAAATGCTGAAGATCCTCGCATATTTTAAGAGGATATTGATTTTCTCCCAAGAAACCATTCCTAATTATAGTCCGAGGGATTGGCCTAGATGTATTTCGCTGTTGAGTATCTCCAGCTTTTATAAACGCAACCAAAAGTGCGATCAAAAGTGGTAAACCATACAGTATCAATGGCCAGTATGCTCCCAATATCTTCTTTAATTCATCACCTCTAAAGTGAATGTACGCTCCTAGCAGCCCCCATATTGCTCCAAAGGCACTGATGTAAGTCCCAATAAATGTTATTAAGAACCTTATGAATCGATTTTTACTCACGACTGCAATTTAAGAGTTATGTTCTACATCTATATAATCTGGTCTGTTGAACCTCAACTCAGGGTAAACGCCTTAGGTCGATTAACGAAGTGTCGGTTCCAACGAATATTATGGCGATGCTTTCTATATTTAGAAAAAAACGTCATATTTTATACTGCGTTTACAAAACTCAGTATTCTTCATACAACAACTATTTGTTATACGGAAAGTTTGTATATAGTCTTTTTATTGATGACGGTAAATAGAGCATTACAGTCAACTCCTGTCATCATAATAAAGGAATTTTTTGTATAACACTAGTAATCATAGTATTGTACAGCATTTTCCCTATCATCACCCTTTACAGGTGGATTATATGGAATTTTTCCGTATATCCCTTAGCATAGTTTTGCTATCCATTTATGACAAAAGTTCCCTGTTCCCTATCTACGTAGATAATTTCTCCAAATCAAATCGGATTCCTATATTAGCAATTCGCTCTTAGCACTATGGCAAATTTTATCCAACCGCCAAGGTTACGTATTGGTGAAGAAACTGAAGAAGAACGACATGCCACTTGGCTAGAACTTTTTTATGATTTGGTGTTTGTAGTTGCAGTTTCTCAACTCGCTCACAATCTCAATGAAGATATCTCATTTTCAGGATTATTGGGGTTTGTTGTTTTATTTATACCTGTTTGGTGGTCATGGATTGGTACCACATTTTACGCCAACCGCTTTGATAGTGATGATATTGCACATCGCCTACTGATTGGTGTGCAAATGCTGACAGCAGCAGCAATGGCTGTGAATATACACCATGGTTTAGGCGAAAGTTCTCCTGGTTTTGCCCTTTCCTATGCTCTCGGTCGGGCTGTGCTGGTGGTAGAATACGTCCGTGCGGGAATACACATCCCCTCAGCACGACCTTTGACGACTCGCTACGCAATTGGTTTTGCGATCGCCGCTTTCCTTTGGTTAATTTCGGCATTTATACCCATTCCTTGGCGATTCGCACTCTGGACATTAGCGATCGTTATTGACTTTGCCACACCCTTAACAGCACGCAAGTTTCAACTAGGATTACTCCCCCACGCTTCCCATTTACCAGAACGTTTCGGACTGTTTACGATTATTGTTTTGGGCGAAGCAGTTATTGCGGTGGTTAATGGTGTTTCTGAGCAGAAATGGGATGTTTCAACCGTAATTTCCGCCGTGTTTGGTTTAATTATTGCTTTTAGTTGGTGGTGGGTCTATTTTGATAATCTGGGTGGTAAACCGATTGAGATAGCGCGGGCGCACGGAAAAGTTGGTGTTGTCAATCTCTGGCTTTACACTCATTTACCCCTAGTGATTGGGATTGCTGCGGCTGGAGTTGGAGTAGAACAAATCTTGTT
Source organism: Desmonostoc geniculatum HA4340-LM1 (assembly GCA_019359545.1). Lineage (GTDB taxonomy): Bacteria > Cyanobacteriota > Cyanobacteriia > Cyanobacteriales > Nostocaceae > Nostoc > Nostoc geniculatum. The sequence continues at coordinate 7,940 of JAHHHB010000124.1, forward strand.
GAGTAAACCAACTTTAGCCTTACCCGATTCCCAGCGATGGCTCATCTGCGGTTCAGTAGCATTATGCTCCCTAGCTGTCAGTATTCTCCATAGATTTGGGGTGATTCGTTATTGCAAAATCCGTTCCCAGTATAGACTTGGCGGTGCAGTTGTGTTGGTGGCGATCGCCATTTTTGGCAAAGGTTTGTTACCTGTGACAGTCATCGCCCTTGTAGCCTTAATTTCCGTTCTCCAAGTCGTTCAGGATTTGTATCAAAGTCGTCCCACTACCCGCTTAGCCGATCCAGAAATCTAGCTTTTAGCCCAATATTCACCTCTGTAGGGGCGCACAGCTGTGCATAGGTGTCAACTTAGCGTGAAACCCTTGTCCCACAAATGTTTTACCCCCCTTAATCCCCCCGATGGATTGGGGGGAAAAAGGAATTTAGTTCCCTCCCCAATACATCGGGGAGGGTTAGGGTGGGGTAAAGCGTATGTGGGACAAGCATTTGAGCTTAAGTTGACACCGATGACAGCTGTGCGCCCATACGACGTATTTAGTTTGAAACACATCTATCTTAAGAAATACTTTATTTATAAAATAAATATTTATATAGTTGTTTAAAGATTGTGTAATCTCAGTACTCAAGCCCCATGCTGTAAAGCTTGAAACTCAACCCATTACAGTCTATCGGAGGTGACAGAACCAAAGGAAGAATGTCAGCATTAGGACATGTACCTTTGGGGAGTGAAGTCAAGTAGGTGAAATATTTATTAATATTATTAATAGATGAGTGTAAATTTAGCCTCAGGAATCAGAAAAAGTTCCTCAAGGCAGGTATTTCTCATCAATCACCAGATTCTTCACCAACGGAGTAGAAGATTATGAAGGACCAAAAACCATCAGAGTCAAAGGAATTCGTAGGAAATCTCAAAAATGGGATTTGGCTGTTTGGCTTGTCATCTTGGGTATTTGGGATTACAGATCGCAGTATTGCTTCATTTGCAGATGGTTATCTGTCGGCTTTGGACTTGACGCAACTATTCACAGCGGCGACGTTCTTTGTAGCATGGCTATTTTTAAAGCCTGTATCCAGAGTTTAAGGGCGGCGACTGCTTGAGTATCCAGTCAGTGTTGACACTAGTCTTGGAAAAATTCAGAAACTTAATCTAAAGGAGAAAACTTTTGGTTGCCGTAGGGGGTGCTAGATAGAATGCATCAATTTTTTGCATCCAAAATAATCAGGGTAATTCTCTAAAATCTCGAAATTACCCCGATTTCTAATTTTTACTCAATAATTCAAGTTAATACACACATTTTTAGGCGTTCTTGGAGCGTTATAAAACGTTGTTTTGACTGGTTATATTAATATAACCACGTTCACCTGATATGTTGATTCTAACATGATGGGTTGGAAAATTTTTTCACAATTCAGATTTTTTAAATTGTAGGTAAATTGTGTGTTTTTTCTTTTGCAGTCAGAGTTATGGCTGTTTTTATTTGGGTGTATCTAGAAAAATTTTGTAATTTTCCGGAATTGGTCAGGGTGGGGTGGTAGTCTCTATCAGATTAGTGATTTATACTGAAACTCTATAACGAAACCTCCGGGGTATATAACCCCATATTAAAAGCTCGGTCTTAACCACCGGGCTTTTGATATAGGGATGCGGAGAATGAAATGTATAAATAGCTCTAGCCTTTGAGAACAGTGTCCATTGCATGGCGCTTCGGCGATGTGGACTTGAAAGTAAAAAATCACACAAACTACTTATGTATTTGCATAATCTCGGAAATAAGCTGCGTATGTATATTAACAGGACATAACGAATAGCCTGCCGATCCTGGTTACTTGCTGCAATGAGCGCGAGTTCGAGGGTTTGAGTTGTGAATTTAAAAAATGGCAAATTACCCATGAAACATACACAAAAAGCGATCGCTAATCGTTTAAAAGCTATGCCAAAAGGAAAAATCGGTGCGATCGTATGTGTTCCCTTGCTGCTAGTCGAGGCAGTATTTGTACCCGCAGCTATTGCTTTGGATGGGGAAAAGCTATACCAGCTATGTTCTCGCTTTCCTCTGAATTCTCAATGTCAGGGTTACGAAACACCTATATCATTGGGTAATCGTTCAGGAAAAACAGGTAACTGTATTTTTAAGAAGAATGAGGTAGAAAACCGAGGACTTTGCAAGATTACTATGAATGAAACAGGTATTACTATTTACCAAGAAACTGGCAAAAAACTGGAAATTATTAATGATCGAGAACCTACTCGTACCATAGAGATTACCGCAACCAGCGTCAGTGGAATTGAGTATCGTGAAGACGAAAAAAATAATACAGATGCAAAGGTTCTCAACACCCTTCTATTTGGAATTGCTGGGTTGCTGCTCACTCCCAACAAAAAGGTGTCGGAAATTCAGATTAATTACACATCAACAACTCCCCAAGATACCAGCTAAGAACAACAAAGTGTGGACTTCTTAAGGTTAGTTGTTGGGCGAGAGACTGGTAGAGAAATGCGATCGCAGTTAGAAAAAATCACCGATCGTAATTGTACGCTCGCCCTAAATTTTGATTTCTTTGACCCTTGCAATTTTAACCATTTTAGGGAATGAAACAGCCCTGCTTTATAAGGGGAGGGTTAGGGTGGGGTAACGCGTTGAGTGATGGTCAGTGAGTGAACTCAATATCACGTCTTAACTAGGGTTTCACGTTAAGTTGACACCAATGAGCAATGCTGTGCCCCCACCTGGACAATTATAAAACCCAAAAGTTTTGCAGCTGAGAAATTATCAACAAAGAATTCTGAATTCTGACTCCTGAATTCCTCTTCAAGTGGTTTGAAGTTCTAAAAACGGGTAATCAGTGTATCCTGTGGCGTCAGGCGCATAAAATGTCTTGGAATCTGGGGTGTTCAACTGTGCATTAAGTTGTAAGCGTTTTGGTAAGTCAGGATTAGCAAGATATGACTTGCCAAAAGAAACTAAATCTGCATTGTTGTTAGCTAAGATGTTATCTCCTTTCAGGCGATCGTAGCCACCATTTGTAATTAAAGTACCTTGGAAAATTTCGCGGAAATAAGGTGTCACGGGGTTCATGACTTCGCGGCTTGCTAAATCGACTTCGTTGGGTTCCATGAGGTGGAGATATGCTAACCCAAAACGGTTGAGAGCGTTGATAGCATAACTAAATGTCTCTTGAGAATTAGAGTCATGCATTCCGTAAAAAGTGTTACTTGGTGAAAGCTTGATCCCAACACGGTTTCCATCCCAGACACTAGCCACTGCTTCCACAACTTCCAACAAAAATCGGCTGCGTTTTTCTATTGAACCGCCATATTCATCTGTGCGCTGGTTAGAGCCATCTTGAAGGAATTGATCGATTAAATAGCCAAATGCACCGTGAAGTTCAATACCATCAAAGCCAGCAGCTAAAGCATTTTTAGCACCTTGGCGGAATTGTTCGACTATTTCGGGAATTTCCTCGGTTTCTAAAGCACGGGGAGTTTCCAACGATACTTTCCCTCTGGGAGTGTGGAGCGATCCAACTCCAGCGATCACACTTGGAGCAACTGGCAATTCTCCACCAAGTAAAGCTGGGTGAGAAACCCTCCCAGAATGCCAAAGTTGCAGAAAAATTCTACCACCTTGTTCATGCACTGCATCAGTTGTCAACTGCCATCCCGTCACCTGTTCATCCGAGTAAATTCCCGGACAGTTTATGTATCCCAGACTCAAAGGTGACACCATCGTGCATTCAGTAACAATTAGCCCTGCACTGGCGCGTTGGGCGTAGTAAGTTGCCATCAGCGAGTTAGGGATATTGTCAATTGCCCGCAAACGGGTCATCGGCGCCATTACAATCCTATTCGGCAGAGTATAAGGGCCAAGCTGAACTGGCGTGAAAAGATTGATATTGGAATTCATATTTCCGTTGGTAGATTAGCAGCCTATTGGGTATGGGGCATTGGGCATGGGGCATGGGGCATTGGGCATGAGGAGTGCTGAGTGAAGAGTTAGGAGTTTATTCTCCCCCTGCCTCCCCTGCTCCCTCATCTCCCTCATCCCCAACTCCCTTCTCCTAAAATTCTGGAGCGATCGCTACACCATCCGTAAGATTAAGCAGTCCTGAGATAATAATTTTATCTTCTGGCTGTAATCCTTCGATCACTTGATAATTATTACCTCTAATCTGACCTAGTTTTACTCGCTTTTGCCGAGCTACTTGTTGAGACACGCCTTGGGGAGATTTTTCGGTTTCAACTACATACACAAAAGTTTGCCCACCTACGCGAGTCACCGCTGCTGTTGGAATTAAAATTCCAGGGCGCTCATTCCAGATGACTCTAGCCCTGGCCAATTGATTTGCACGTACCTGACCATTAGAGTTATTAAAGAGTGCTTTAATCAGTATCCCTTGTGTTTCATTACTAGTATTCGGTGCAATGAAAAACACTCTAGTTCTACCTAACTTTTGACCTTGTGTGTTCATAATCTCCACTGGCATTCCCTCACGCAATAAGGGTTTTCGCTGTGGAGGCACAGAAATTTTAACTTCTAAAGGTCGATTTTGCATCAAGGTAACTAACGGTGTGGAAGTATTAACCAAATCACCCGCTTTCACCGAGATTTCGCCGATGGTACCACCAAAAGGAGCAGTAATTTTGTCGTACTGGAGTTGTTGTTGTTTCGCATTTACATTAGCTTGCTGCAAGGATTTTTCAGCTTCTAAAATGCTGGCTCGTTGGGCTTGAATCTTAGAATCAATTGCATTTAGACTAGTTTTGGCAGCGGCGAGCCTGTTAGCGTAATGACTGCTAGCTCGTCGAGATACTGCACCTTGTTGAGCTAAGCTAAAATATTTTTCGTATTCCTGTTCGCTGAGTTGCACATTAGCAACGTAAGATGGCCGTTCTGCTTCCAAAGATTTGAGTGTAGCGCGGGCATTTTCTAGTTGCATTAAAAATGCCTGAGGCACAGCATTAATTCCATTAACCCCTGCTTGTTGCCGTCCGGAGTCTACTTGGATAATTGCTGCTCCTTGTGCTACTGAATCTCCAGGTTTGACAAATATCTGAGTGATTTGACCTTGAATCGCTGACTTGAGGTTAACTGAGCGCTCAGATTCCAGAGTAGCAATAAAATCTGAACTTTCCTCAATGATGCCGCTTTGTACTGTGGATATTTTGACTCTTACCCCTTGAGATTGAACATTAGCAGTTGAAGTTGCTGAATTTTGTGGAGTCAGCAAACGCCAAACTATAGTTACTCCGCCTCCTAACAATAGTAGTGCAGCTAAAAATAACCAAAGCCACCGCCGTTTTTTTGGAGGTGGCTCAAATGAAGTTTGTGAAGAATTTTCTCCAAAATCAGTTTGAGGCTCTGGGGATGTCATGGCTGATAAGGAATTTAATGAACAAATGAACTAAAACTCAATCAAGATTTTATCTGTTGAGATTGAAATTCCTGATTTGGCATGAGCTATTGTGGCAAATTATATGTTTGCCCATTTAAATATACTGTTTTGATAATTTCATCTAAATCTACCTAAAGGTGAATGATATCTTTTGAAAAATGGTTTAGGGAAAGGGGAGTGGGGAGTGGGGAGTGGGGAGGCAGGGGAGGCAGGGGGAGCAGGGGAGCAGGGGAGCAGGGGGAGCAGGGGAGGCAGGGGGAGAAATGGCAAATGACAAATGACAAATAACAAATGACAAATGACAAATGACAAATGACAAATGACTATTAACTTTTAATTTTTCCTTTTTGCTTTTTTGTTGAATGTTGATCTGAATTATTTAACATTGAGGATAACAACATTTGTTCAAAGGCTTTGGAAAGAGCAGTTTGGAAACGTTGTCGGTGCTTGAGTTGGAAAAAAGGTCGAACTATTTCGACGTAGGCGTAGTCCAACCTGGGCATCGCAGTCTCTTGTTCTCTATTATCAATAACTCGAATTGGGCGTAGAGTTCCAAGCTGGATTTCTTTTTTTACCATCAACTCAGAAATTCCAGTTGCACCGACGCCGTTTTCAATAGCTGCTTTTGCCATCTCACCACTAGTGAACACTAAAATTACATTCAATTCACTGAGATTGATTCCCCAATTTTGCAAGGCTTCCTCAAATCTTTGCTGGGTTCCAGATTCGGGCACCCGCATCACCCAAGGAGTTTGAGTCAGTTGGCTTAACTCAATTTCTCCTTGCTCAAACCAAGGATGTTTTTCACCTACCACAATTTGCAAGCGATCGCTCCCCACAATTTCGTACTCTAGGGTGTTTTGCAGCGCTGGCTTCACATCTCCTTCCACTAAACCCAAATCAAACTGTCCCATTGCTGTTCCTACACAAATCGTTTCGGCGTTGGCAAGGGTACAGTCAATTTGGATACCAGGATATTGGCTCTTGAACTCACTAATCTTGCTTGGTAGCCAATAATTACCGATTGTCAGACTTGCCCCTAATTTCAATTCACCCCGTTGGAGATTATTCAATTCCCGCAATCCCCTTTCAGTCAAGTGGACTTGATCGAGAATTTTCTGCGCCTCCACTTGCAGTAACTTACCAGCCTCAGCAATCTCAATGTGACGACCAATTCGATGAAATAATTTAACTCCGTATTCCTGCTCTAAGTTCTGAATCGCTGCACTGACGGCAGGTTGTGTAATATAAAGTTCTTCTGCTGCCCTAGTAAAGTGTAAGTGTTGCGCCACAGCCAGAAAGATTTTTAGCTGCTCAAGCGTCATTCCTGCCATTGATGGTGTCCCTAAAACTTGGTGTCAAAATTTTAATCACTTCCATTTATCATTTTGACAAAAAAAAGCATTTGATTCTATCGTTTAGTTTGTCTAAAGTATAAATCACAGCTTGCTACGTAGTTATTTGTCATTTGTCATTGGTCATTTGTCATTTGTCATTTGTCACTGGTCATTTGTAAATAGACTGATGCCCCATGCCCTATGCCCAATTACCAAGCATCAAAATAAGGACTTCGATAAATGAGCGGTTTAGTCACTGCAATTACCACGGGAATTACGGCATTCAGTGCCACGAATATTGACGATATTGTGATTTTGACGTTGCTGTTTTCACAAGTAAATAAAACATTCCGTAGTCGTCACATGATTGCTGGTCAGTATCTCGGTTTTGCTGCACTGATCGCTGCTAGCCTTCCAGGTTTTTTTGGTGGACTCATTATACCGCAGGACTGGATTAGGTTACTTGGTTTAATGCCAATAATTATTGGTATGAGTAGTTTGCTAAAACGCGAAGAGGATTCATCAGAGGAAGTTACAGAAGAAACTGAGCCTTCTTGTCCTTCTGTAATTAGCAGTTTTATATCTCCCCAAACATGTAATGTAGCTGCCATCGCCTTTGCTAATGGTAGTGACAATATCAGCGTTTACGTACCTTTATTTGCCAATTCGGAATTAGAAAGTCTGTTGCTGATTTTGGGCGTATTCTTTTCTCTAGTGGGTGTCTGGTGTTATGCCGCTTATAAATTAACCTACTTACCTGCGATCGCTCAATTTTTAACTGATAACGGCAACACTTTTGTACCTTGTATCTTAGTTGGCTTGGGTGTATTTATTGTCTCAGAAAATGTTACTTGGACTCTGTTATCTGTAGTTTCTAGTTATGTATTTTCCTTCATTTTGAGTCTAAAAAATCAGCAATCGAGCGAACAAAAAGAAAAATTAAGTATTTGAAAAAGTGGTGTAATAATTGATAATTCTGAGTTTTCACAATCAATTACCTACTGAATAACCTCAAATCGATCGACAGGAGTTCAATCATGAAAATCTGGAAATCTCTGCTAATTGTCTTGATGATTTTTGTTAATCTAGCCTTTGCTCAACCTTCTTTTGCTGATTATTAAAATACCTGATGGCAGCAAGTTGACGATTAAAACCAATCCAGATAATGCTGCAATTGAAATCAACATTCCTAATGCTCAAATTGTCAAAGCGAATGAAGTGAACTGGTTTATCCCCAATGTATCACAGGCTTTAATAAATACACGGGTTCCCAATGCGCCTATTGAGAAGTCTTAAATCGGTGAATAGTAGACAGTTACCAGTGAACACTAATTACTGAAATCTGTTTCTCAACGATATGTTTTCAAATTTAACAGGGTAACAGCCAAAATCAGAGACGAAACAGGACAACTACTGGTCAAAAATCTCTGTGGTGCTGGCTGTTTTCTTTTGAGTAATTACTGCTTACCGTTGGCTAAAACCCTGATTTTGATCTTGCCATCGCTCCCCACTCCAGAGTTGTTGAAAATAGTACAAAATTTCAGTTAAAATAAACTTACCAAAAAAATGTACAATCACAATAAATATATTTCACTAAAGCAATTAGCGCGTTGGATGCAAATAATCTGGAAGGAAATTTGCTATTACTTTCGCGTTTTTTGGAGAGGAGCTTCTTTCGGAATAAAGGTATTATTGATGCAGTTAAAATCGAAACCCACAGAAGAAGTTAAAGATCAAAAAAAAGCAGGACGACTAAATCCATCTCGGATACGAGATCACTTAGCAAATGAGCGTACATACCTGGCTTGGATGCGGACAGGGATTGCTCTTTTGGGCTTTGGTGTGGTCATCGTGCGTCTGCGTGCTTTCCAAATACCTTTAGTGCCCCGTCCTGGGAACGGCTGGAAGCTAGGTTTAGTCTTCTCGCTGGTGGGTTTGATTACGGTGTGGCTGTCAACGGGACACTATTTTGCTGTGCGCCGTGATATCGAAGAAGATACTTATGAACCAACAGACCGGTGGGTGCTGCTATTTAGTTTGGCTGTAATGATTCTCGGTGCTGGAGTCATCTATTTTGTTTTTACAACATCTTTAGATCCAACGAGTCCAATTATTGCTGAGTAAGTAGGGCGATACAAATAAAGCTAACTGGCTTTTATTGTCATTGGTCATTGGTCATTGGTCATTGGTCATTGGTCATTTGTGAGGTTTTCAGGTGTATTCTCGCCTACTTTACCAGTTCAATATAATGATTGCAACGCATCCTTGGGTAAAGACGCGATTCATCGCGTCTCTACAGATGGTCTATTTGTCACATTGTTTTTTCCAATTGGTTAGCGATTTTCATTTGAATGAGGCACATGGTAGGGTTGCACAGCTGTCATAGGTGTCAACTTAACGTGAAACCCTTGTCAAGACCTGATATTGAGTTCATTCACTTACCATTACTCACAGCGTCACCCCACCCCGGTTTTGTCTAAAGCCAAAACCGCCCCTCCCCTTACTAACTACGGTGTACACACAAGTTATCGAATCACTACCAGTCCTTGAATTACCCCACCCTAACCCTCCCCGTATGTATTGGGGAGGGAACTAGATTGTCTTGTTTGTTTCCCCCCAATACATCGGGGGGATTAAGGGGGGTAAGTCTACTTGTGTGTACACCGTAGCCCCTTACTAAGGGCAGGGCTGTTTCATTCCCTAAAATGGTTAAAATTGCAAGGGTCAAAGAAATCAAAATTTAGGGCGAGCGTACAATTAGGGCAAAAAATTTTGCGTCTTCAAGCCCAAATAATGTTGTTTTT
>JAHHHB010000162.1 GCA_019359545.1 Desmonostoc geniculatum HA4340-LM1
GCAAGCTGGATCGATGCGGCAACTGGGGGCTAAGAAGCGTCAAAAATCTATAGAAGCTTCTACTAGTAACGAACTATGGGATGTAGAAACCCATAGTTCAGGCGAAGCCAACTATGGGTAGTTCATCCAGTTATTCAGTGTTCACTCCTTGATTTAGAATCCAGTCTAAATTTTAACGATTAACCATTACCTCTGGTGTAACAGCGAAGGTCAGAACTGTCTCATCTACTCCTTTAAGTTCTAGGGGACTACCTTTAGTAATTTCTTCTTCTTGCAAATAATCTGCCACAGCAGCAGAAACCAAGATGGTACCGGGAACAGCAGCAGATTGCAACCTAGCAGCAATATTCACACTCGGACCAATAGCAGTATAATCAGCACGTTCAGCGCTGCCAAACATCCCCACAACTGCTGTACCTTGGTGAACACCACAGCGAAACTGAACGCCAGTTTGTCTGTCACCATCAAATACACCTTGTTCTCGCCAACGCTGGTTTAATTGCTCCAGAGAGCGGTGCATTCCTCTTGCTGTATTTATGGCACGACGTACCTGTTCGTTGGGAGTTAGTTCTTCGGGCGCTCCGTATAAAGCTAAGATAGCGTCTCCCATAAATTTATCTACAGTGCCGCCATTAGCAAATACAACTTTGGTCATAGCTTCTAAATATTCATTGAGCAACTCTGCTACTCGCCGGGATCTGAGGGTATTTGCTAGCTGTGTGAAACCCACAATGTCACTAAACAAAACTGTAATTAAGCGTGGTTCTGGGCGCAAATCTAATGCTAAATCCCCAGCGGCAGCTTTTTGCACCAATACAGCCGGCAAAAAGCGCTTTAGTACGGATTCTGTGAGATAAGTATTTAACTCCAAGATTCGTTTTTCATTTTCTTTCAGTGCCAAAAGATTGCGAACTTCCGCTAAAAGTTCTCGATCGTTGAATGGTTTTGCTAAATAAGCATCAGCACCATGTTCTGTACCTTCGATGCGGGTTTCTTCGTCAACTTTCGCTGTCAGCAAAATGATTGGTATTCCTTTCAACTTCTCCTCGCTACGGATCATCTGAATCATCTCAAGTCCGCTTACCAAGGGCATCATTAAGTCAGTAAGAATCAAGCTGGGTGTAATTTCCTTAGCTATGCGATACCCTTCATAACCGTTACGAGATGTCTGTACTTGATAGCCATTGCGACGGAGTATATCAGATACATAAGTTCGCAAATCGGGGTTGTCGTCCACAACTAAAATCGAGTGCCCAGTGACCACTAGTGAGTCCTGAGTGTCAGAAGTGGGTGATAAGTTTTTTGTAATATCTTCAATATTATCTGCTGTTTGATCTAGCAGTTCTAAATCAGCCAATTCTACGCTAGCGCGGCTTGTGTTTAGTTCGACAGGAGTTTCTAGCAATTGCTGTGTGGGTAAATGAGCAGTACCAGTAACGAGCCATAATCTAAAGATGGTACCTTCACCGTAAACTGATTCCACACTGACTTGACCACCATGTAATTCTACTAATTCTTTAACTAAAGCCAGACCCAAACCACTACCTTCATAGGAACGGTTTGCTGAACCTTCAGCTTGGCGGAAGCGCTCAAATAAATGGGGAATTTGTTCTTTAACAATACCAATTCCAGTGTCTTGTACTTCCAAGATGCAACGGTAATTTTCAGATTTTAGTCTGACACTGATCGTGCCACCTTCGGGAGTAAACTTCATGGCATTTGACAGCAGGTTGTAAAGCACCTTGTCAAATTTTTCCATGTCCAAGTACACCGTAGAAGATTCACCTAACTGGGTGGTCAGATGCAGTCCCTTTTTCTCGCAGTAGGGGCGAAAAGACTCAACAATTTGGCTGACAAATTCGACTAAATCACAGGGGCGGAAACTAGGTTGCATTCTTCCTGCATCGAGGCGTTGTAAATCCAGCAGTTGATTTACCAGTCGCAGCAGACGGCGGGAGTTACGTAGGGCGATCGCACTTTGGGAATAAGATAATCCCTCACCAGCCGCCACAGCCGATTCTAAAGGCCCCTGAATCAAGGTAATAGGAGTACGAAACTCATGGGAAATATTTTGGAAAAATTCTGTTTTTTGTTTGTCTAATTCCAGTAAGCGTTCAGCTTGTTGGCGAGTTTTTTCATATAGGCGTGACTGCTGCACAGCGATCGCAGCTTGAGCGGCTACTGCTTTCGCTAGATCGATATCAGACGACATCCACTTACGTGTTTTATTACTTTCACATAAAGTAATACTACCGATACATTTACCATCAGCCAACAATGGTACGACCATTAGCGATCGCACTGGCATTTTCAAAGACAAATCAAAACCCTTTATTTCTCTCGGAGAATGGTTTACATTACCAATTACTACTGGTTCATGTGTCTGTAAAATCTCTTGTAAGATTGGATTCTCTTGTATAGAGGTTTGAGAATAGGGTAATTTCTGAGTTAAAACGTGATTATTCTTACTTATATTTTGCTCTGTGAGTGGCGATCGGAAATTTTCAGGATGTTGAAAACTGTCATACAAGCCCACAGACTGGACAAACTCATCTTCCTCTGTCCACAGAGACAGGACACAGCCATCAACTTGTAAAGCTTGTCCTAGTTGCTGGGTAATAGCCGCAAAAATATCTTCAGGATCTAAACTAGAGCGAATGGCGCTAGTAATGGTATTAATCAAACTCTCTCGCTTAGCCAGGGCACGTACTTGTTCGTAAGCATAAGCTTGAGATAAAGCTAAGGCTGCCTGATCCGCTACCATCAACACCAACTGCACTTCATCATCCCCCCAGAAGCGGGGCAGAGAACACTGGTGCAGTGCTAGGACTGCCATCAGTTCCTGTTGACAGATCAGTGGCACAACTAAACTAGAACAAATGTTAGCAGCAGCAAAAGCTTCCTCACGTTGACGTAATTCGGGAGTACTACCATGAATCCGCTCATCATCTATCACATCATGGATTACTTGGACTTCGCGGGTTTCCCAAACCGTGTGAGCCAGCAAGGAGGAGGGGGGGATGGGGAGAGGAGGAGATGGGGGGACGACAAGAGAAAAATTGATCTCCGTGTCCCCGTGTCGTTTTTCTTCCAGAGGCTTTTGATAGATAAATCCTTTATCTGCCAACTGTTCATCTTGGAAGGGACGCAATAGACAGACATCCACCTCCAACATCTGACCCACTGAATCTACAATTGCCTGCAAAATTTGCCGATAGTCTAATGCACTACGAATGGTATTTGTGACTGTATTCAGCAGCGATTCTCGCCGGAGTGTACGGGTAAGTTCGCGCGTGCGGGCTTTGAGGACATTGTGGGTATCTAAAGCTTGGCGTACAACTCCTTTAAGTTCCTCTGCTTCCCACGGTTTGGTGACATATTTGAAAACCTTACCAGCGTTGATTGCTTCCACCAAGTCTTCAACATCGGTGTAGCCAGTTAAAATAATCCGGATAATATCTGGATATTGAGTTGCTGTCAGGCTCAAAAATTCTGTACCGCTCATCATCGGCATCCGCTGGTCGGAGATGATCACTGCGACCTCTCCCTCTTGAGCCAGCAAATCGAGTGCCGCAGGACCAGAGGTTGCTCTTAGCACCTTATAGTCCCGATAGAAAGTGCGGTAAAGCAAGTCAAGGTTGTCTGGTTCATCATCGACAACCAAAATTTTAGGCTTACTGTTTGCTTGGGATTTCATGCACCGCTTTCCTGCTGCAACGGCAGTCGGATAAAGAATAATCTGATCAGGTAAGGATTTTTCTGAGTCAGGTAAGAGCAGAGCATTTCGACCAATAAGGCTGTTTGGCTACATGACTGCTGAGTGTAGGAGCGTTTACTCACAGTGATTTATCTCAATGGCTAATACCGATTACCGTTTGCTCTTGTACAGAGTAATTGATTTCATAGTCTGTTTTAGTGTTACAGAGTCTATACTTGCTTGCCAAATCTTCTTTCACCTCCAGTGAGCAATCTCTGATACTACATACAGCACTCATAGCTAGTTGAAAAATCCAGATGAAGCTGCATATTAAGTTTTCCCCCCGCAGCAGTTGTACTAACACTTGCAGGTAAATTTTATTTGTGGTAGTCATGGTAGAGCCAATAATATTAAAACAATAAGATTTAAAGCCAAAGTATACTATTAGACAAATGCCTCTTTCCAATTTAGCAATGAGAACTATCATTAAGACAAGTGCTGGTGGTTAAGAAATCCGGGATTAGGGATTTGCAAACAAGCATCAGGAGCAGAGGGGCATTGAGCATGGAGAAAAAGGACACGGGGATGAGGGAGATGAGGGCTTGAAACTGTAACTTATTTTTTTCCCGACTCCCGACTCCCGACTCCCGACTCCCGACTCCCGCCCCAACGGGGCTTAGTCAATGATGTACTTAACTAAAAATTTTGTAGCTACTGCTTACGGACAAGTTATGCTGTTTCTCTGCCCATTCACACAATCTCCTAGCATTTTACAGATGACTTTGCGATCGACAGACTAATCTCCTCCCCACCAAAATCAGGAATCTACCTAAATCCATTGAATTTAAGATTTTGAAGAAGAATTCAGAAGTCAGAATTCAGGAGTCAGAATCAAGACGCTCGATGACTCGCTAACGCTTCGCTATCAGTCGGGGATTGGGACCCGCGACTGATTGAAGACCACCAAATTTTCAATTTGGTGGGGGTCTTAAACCCGGTTATTCATCCGCTTTTTCGGTCAAAAAACATTGCCGAATTCTGACTCCTGACTCCTGAATTCTGTTCGATAAATTTACGAAACTGTAACTCCTAAGACGCTTTCAACAATGCAGATTATAAAACCTTAACCAAGTTTTACACTTTGTCTCATCCATAACCAAAAACGAATTAGCAGTCTCAAGTTAATTCAAATTCCTGGGCAACTTTTAAGTCTTTATTGACTTTAGATAATGCTTTAGGACTTTTGAGAAAATTTCCTTGAATAAAATCAATACTAAAATAGCCTTGAAATATCGGTTTTTTCACCCTTACCACCAACAGCCAATCGATCGGGCTTCTTGCCAATTCCAAATTCGTATGGCTACACCTGCTGATTTAGTTGGTGTTGCCCAAATTATAGCTGAAAGCTTTCACTCTCAAAAAGGTATGTGGGGATGGGCTTTCCCATTGCTACGTCTGGGTATTTACGAAGACTTAAGACATCGCATGGTATCACCTCCGCCTCGTCATATTTGTTTAGTTGCCCTTGATTATACTACTGGTGCTACTAATAACTTGGTAGGAACTGTGGAACTGGGTGTACGCTACAGCGATTCTTGGAGTCAGGTCGGCTTGGGCTTTCCTTACTTATCTAATTTAGCGGTCCACCCAAATTACCGTAGATATGGTGTGGCTTCCGGGTTACTGAATAGCTGTGAAAAAATATCTCAAGAATGGGGATTTAAAGACTTATATCTCCACGTTCTCGAAAATAACCATCAAGCAAGGCAGCTTTATTTCAAGCTGGGATATCGGGTGCATAAAGTCGAATCTAATTGGAGTAATTTTTTCCTCAGACGTTCGAGCCAGATGTTATTGCACAAAGACCTGAGTGCTGACTCGACTATCTGAATTTGTTTTAGGCTCTGTAAATTTTAATATTGCGATCGCTGCGATCAAATCTGTCACTAATACCAGGGATTAGACAGAAATTCACCCTCTTAAAAATCTCTAAAACTCAGCTACATAAGATTGAAATATAGCTGAATAAAAACTTCTGAAGCTAATATACAGTTTTTGGTAATCTTTTAAATATATTTTATTTAGAGTTTTTACATAACTCACTATTATTAATTTTAATAAAACTACAATCAATTTTGTAAAAGTATATTTATATTTAAAGATTAAATTTTGTATTTTTAGTTTAATTAATAAATATTTTAAATTTATGATGAATAGATATATTATAATGGAGATGAGTATAGGCTTTCCACTGGAAAATTATCAATTCCTCATAAGAACTTTGTAATTAAGATATTCATCTTTATAAAAACTTTAAAAAACACTATTATAATTTGGAGACAAATCTACTTGTATCTCATAAAATATGATCACTCAATTAGTGAACAGTGCCCATTTATTTCTATCTTAGTTAAATTGACCACAAAACTGTTGATAAAAAAAGAATTGAAAAATCTCATTTGAAATCACAGCTATTTCCTTATTGAAGTGCATACTACTACCAAGTTCATTGAAAGTTTAAAAAACATGGATAGCGAACAGCATCGCCGCTATCAGCCAGCTATGGTATCAACCTATTACCCTGAAACTAGTTTCCTCGACTATCTTGTCATGCCAGATGGAACTGAGCAATCGCAAGGCTCGGATATCCTTACACGTTTACACAGTGGAGAAGTTTTCATCGTCAATAGTCGCAGGCGAAACGGATTAATTTTGTTTAAACGTTACCATGCAGAGTTTGCTGGGCCTGGGGCTGCTGTGGGTGGAGACTACGATTTTGACTGCCAAGGGGTACTGCCCATAGGTAATCTGTCTTTATTAACTCCGGAATCTAATGAAGAACGTCAGAAAGCGTACTTGATTAGGCGACAGTGGATTCGATTGATCAAACAAATTACAGAAAACCCAGTACCTGGGCATCGAGTCCAAAAAATTCTCGATCAATTTGAACAATACTTTCCACCGGAAATAGTGGCTCTTTTGCCGGATGTAGCTTTTGCTCTCTTAGTAGGTGTGCTGCCGCAAACAGTGGGAATGGTACGCCGTTTGGGCAGCGAATTGGACAGTAGGTTTAATTACTGAGTGAATTGCTAAAATTCCAAATTTGCTAAAGCAGCTTTTACTCGATTAATAGTGCGGGCATTTTCGTCGCTCGTTCCTACAGTAATTCGCAATCCACCGCTAATCTGTCGTACAAGAGTGCCGAGTGTCCTAAGTTTGTGATGGAAACTTTTGAGGGTGACGTCTTGGGAGTCTGAACCATTTAATTTAAAACGCAGGAAAATAAAGTTGGCAGCACTTGCTGTAATTTCTAGTTGTGGTTGTTGAGATAAAGCCTCAATGAGTTTGGCTCTCTCAGTCAAAGTTTGGGCAATTGACTCAAGTAAGAGTTTGCGATTTTGTAAAGCAATTAAGGCTGCTGCTATGGAAAAGCTGGGAAGATTGTAGGGTAAGCGGATTTTTTCTAAAATGGCGATCGCTTCTTTCTGAGCAACACAATAGCCAACGCGAAGGGACGCCAATCGAAAAGCTTTAGAAAAAGTGCGTAAAATCACCCAATTGGGGTGCTGCGGTAATTCACCGACTAGACTAGTTTGGCTAAATTCAAAGTAAGCTTCATCAATCACTACCAAAATATGCTGTGGCAAACTTTTTAACCATACCAATTCCGCCGCAGTTAAGCTGTTGGCAGTTGGAGAATTGGGATGCACTACGAAAACTACCCGAATGGGAGGATTTTGAGTTTGTTCGACGGCAGACTGTGCAGCTTTTAAGTCAATTTCAAAATTGATTTCATTTCTACCCACCGCCACTACAGGAACACCCAAAGTTTGTGCCAAAATTCCGTACATTGAAAAAGTGGGATTGGCAACGAGAATCGAACCTTCTCCACCCAAACAAGTGGCGATTAATAAAGAACGGATGAGTTCATCTGAACCGTTACCCACAGAAATGTTAGCAGCAGTAAACAAAGATGATGGAAGGGCAGCTGACTCATTAACATACTCAGCGATCGCATTCTTCAGTGTTTCATGTCCGCCATCAGGATAACGATTTGTTTCAATTACTTGCTGATATGTCCAGGCTAACTTTTCTTTTAACTGAGGTGGTAAATCATAAGGGCTTTCATTTGTATCGAGGCGATCGAACTGCGTCGGGACAGATGCGCCTGTATCACTGCTGGGGTGGGGTTTGTAGGCGGTAAATTGTGCTAAATCTGGTCGGATGAAGGGAAGCATATCGATTTTAGATTTTAGATTTTGGATTTTAGATTTTGGATTTTAAATCAATACTGTTCACAAAAATCTTAATTTTACCCAATCATTTTTGACGATGACAGGACTAGTACCGCAAGGCGGAAGTCAAAAGTCAAAAGTATTATGGAATAAGCTCTTTAGGGCTTTTCAATGGTCTGCTTATTTACGCCGTGCTGTACTAGCCCTTTCAAGGTGGTGAAATTTGGAACGAAGATTAATTATTTCAATCTTCAAAAAGCCCAAAATCTGAGCGAGGATTCAAAATGGTAGCACTGAAACAACGTATCTTCGTTGGTCACCTTGAAAGGGCTAGTCCTAGATGAGTGAATATAGCGTTTTTGGATCTACGAATTAAGTAGTACTTACTGAAAAATATTAGGTTAGGTGTAAATTTAATATTTTACAACTTCAAGGTAACTGGTAGAAGAGGCAAATTGCTTGCCAAATTTCTTCCATAACATTACCCAAGGCGTGGTCGCTGTCTAGTTCAACTAACTCCACCCAAGTACGCCCACGCTGAAAGTCACGACTTGCTTCAATAGGGATAACTTCATCGTTTTTTCCATGCAAAATTAGCGTGGGGATGGGACGTTGCAAAAGTTCTTCTTGGTATTGAGCCGTATCTGTGACAAAATCATAACTTAAGGGAAGCGATCGCCCTTCCCCATAGTGGTACACCATGAGATATTTTTCTTGCTGCCAACGGTGTATTTCCTCATCTGTGAATTTGAGTAACCAATGGGATAAAAACCCAAAAGCTGGGGCTAGCAAGACTAAGCGTTGTATTTGTAAATGTTGCTGTGCTAGGTGGGCGGCAGTCAAACCACCCAAACTTGAGCCGATAAGCGTTACTGGTGTAGAATCTTTCGGAAGTTCTGCTGCAACTTGAGCGATTTGACGGGTGATTGTCAACTGGGAAAAATCCCCAGCGTTCAAATCGGGAATTTTCAGTTCTGTGTGAATTTCAGTAAAGCGATCGCCTATGTACTGTGCTTTGGCAGATTTGGGACTGGAAGCAAAACCGTGTAAGTAAATATATTGTGTAGGCATCAGAGTTTTACCATTGGGGTCGTCCTTAGTCATTGGTCATTGTTTTTTTACAAAGAACAAAGGACTAAGGACTAATGAACTAGTCATCGCATTGTGACAAATTCTTCAGCTACCGAGGGATGTATGGCAACAGTAGCGTCAAAGTCTTTTTTGGTTGCGCCCATGTTCACAGCGATCGCTACACCTTGAATGATTTCAGCTGCATGTTCACCCACCATGTGAGCGCCTAGCACTTTATCGGTGTTGCTATCAACCACTAATTTCATCATTGTCTTCTCTTGCTTACCGGTCAAACTGTGGTACATAGAACGGAAGCGAGCGCGATAAATTTTTACGGCCTCGTCGCCGAGTTTCTCCCTAGCTTCGGCTTCTGTCCAGCCTACTGTTGAGGCTTCTGGGGTAGAAAATACGGCTGTGGGCACATTTTGATAATTGAAGGCTCGGCGATTATTGCCGAATTCGCTATCAGCAAAGGCGCGACCTTCACCAACTGCTACGGGAGTTAAATTAATTCGATCGGTGACATCGCCAACAGCAAAGATATTCGGTTGACTGGTTTGACTATATTCATTGACTGCGATCGCATTTGTGCTGGTGTATCCTGGTCCTTCTATAGAACTGGGCACAAAATTAACCCCAGCATTTTCTAAACCTAGTCCATCTACATTTGGAGTCCGACCAGTGGCTATTAAAAATACATCAGCAATTACTGGTTCTTGATTTTCTCCTGATAAAGTCAGTTTCACCCCTTCTGGCAAGCGTTCAACTCTTTCTACCACATTATTGTTAATCACCTGAATTCCATGCTGCTTCATACCTTCTTGAATATCTGTGCGGATGTCCTCATCAAATCCCTTCAAAATCTTTTCACCTCTGATAATTTGCGTTACTTCAGAACCTAAACCGCGCATAATACAGGCAAATTCTGTGCCAATATAACCAGCGCCAATAATCGCAATGTGTTTTGGTTGTTCTTTGAGATGAAAGATTTCGTTAGAGGTAATACCATATTCCATTCCTGGTAAATCTGGTTTCATAGGACGCCCACCAACAGCAATTAAAATTTTGTCTGCTGTAATTTTGCGTCCATCAAGTTCTACTGTGTGAGGATCTACCAATGCGGCGCGACCAGTAATTAGTTCTACTCCGGCTTTTTCTAAAAAGCTGATATGTACTTGCGACAGTCGGCGAACTTCTTTATCTATAGATGTAATGAAATGTTCCCAGTTCAATTCTGCATTACCCACTTTCCAGCCATAGCCTGCGGCGTCAGTGAAGAGTGCAGGAAAGTGAGAGCCATAGACCATGAGTTTTTTAGGAACACAACCGCGAATTACGCAAGTTCCGCCAACTAAATCATATTCGGCGATCGCCACTTTTGCCCCGTAGCTAGCCGCCCGCTTGGAAGCTGCCAAACCTCCAGAACCCGCACCAATTACAAACAGGTCGTAATCAAAAGTCATAAATTTTTATATCTCTCTAGCAACAAGTTAGTTCCTGAGAACTTACACACAAAATGTCAGTGAACTATATAAGGATATCCGCTATGCCCTGTGTAAGTCTTGCCCTTGATTTAATCTAGCGTTAGTAGATGCTCTTTGGTCGTAGGGAATATTACTTTTTGCTTTGATGATTGTAGAGGCAGTACTTAAAATTTATTATAGTTCTGTCCCTAGTGTTACGTATAAATCTATGCTATTATTACACTGAACAGCTAAGTTTACAGGACTTAGGCAAAAGATAACGAAAGTAGCGGTAATTCATGAATTACCGCTAGGCAAGAATAAGATTTTCGGTTACATCTTGCCTAAGTCCTGAGCAAATAAAGCAGGCTCAGGTTGTCTCCGGACCAGCTGGTGGCTCTGTAACTGATCCTCCCGAACCATCAGCTGGTGGGTCTGAATTGGTTGGTGGGTTTGGATCGGTTGGTGGATTTTGATCGGTTGGTGGATTTTGATCGGTTGGTGGGTTTTGATCGGTTGGTGGGTTTTGATCGGTTGGTGGGTTTTGATCGGTTGGTGGATTTTGATCGGTTGGTGGATTTTGATCGGTTGGTGGATTTTGATCGGTTGGTGGATTTTGATCGGTTGGTGGATTTTGATCGGTTGGTGGATTTTGATCGGTTGGTGGATTTTGATCGGTTGGTGGATTTTG
>JAHHHB010000125.1 GCA_019359545.1 Desmonostoc geniculatum HA4340-LM1
TTTGGTTAACTTGATGGCTGGTTTAGCTGCTTACACCTATTTGCCTAAAAAACCGTCGATTGATATTTACCCAAAAGATTTGCCTGCTCTACCTCCTGCCATTTTTTAGTTCCATCGAACTCACGTTGGGTTTACGTTGTCCAACCCGTGTGCCTGACTTTTTCTCGCGGCTGTTATCTGTTTGCTGTTGGGGAGCAATGCGATTTTGTGAGATATCTCATCAAGGTTAATTCTCATGTAAACCAGTATTTTGTTTGCAAATAAAATCACCTTCTACCTAAATATAATTTTTAGCGTTCGCACTTTTTTGGCCGACCTCACAAAATCGCATTGCTCCCACTGAAACCGCTGAAGGTTCGTTTATCGATGTCCTGGAAGGAATAATTCGGGAATCGATTTTAAAGGTGATTGACGACATTCAAGATGAAATAGAGTAGCATTTTTGCTGGGAAAATTTAGGATAATTGCAGCAGCGATCGCTTTTACTGATTTAATATTGGTAGGAGCGATCGCTATTTATCTGTAGAGGTTTACAAAACTGATGGATATAGAAGTTATTAAAATAGATGAACTATTAATTCATGAACATCATCTAGACATCATATACAGTGCAGATAAATTCAAATTCTCCACAAAAATTTTCTATCACGATCTATCTTTTTCGGTGCTGCAAGAGAAATATTCTCAACAATTAATAGAACGCATTGCTGCCCATATTGCCTTATTTTAAGGCATGAAACTATGTTCATTGTGTTTATGGTAAAGCTGATATTCAGCACCAGTTAATTACTAACGTCCCAGAGCACGTTCATCCAGTCAAAAGTCATAAAATATCGATTTACGATGACTTTATTGACTATTCCTTTCTCCAACTATATTTTCCCGAAAACTCCTCCAAAGCAGCTACAGGGAACATAATTCCTGGCTTCTTTGTAGGAAGATTCAGTGTCTTGAATACCCTGTCCCAGAATCCTTGAATTCCATAGTTTCCCTTGAAACAAGTATGGTGAAGATCGTGAAAATCTGATGGAACGAAGAATATGGATAAAGAACTATGGCCTTCTAGGTTGTAAGCATTGCCTATAATAGTCCACGCACATAGTTGGGTAATATCATACCCAAATATAAAAATAGGCAAAAGGTCTGTAATAGTAACAATAATATATTCAGTCAAACTCTTATGTCCAGCAACAAAACTTGATGAATCGGCAAACTCATGATGTTTCAGATGTATTTTCAGCAAGAATTTTCTGTGGAGTAGCCAATGGGAAACGTAAAAACACAAATCAGCAGCAATTATTCTCATCAAGAACCATCCCAAGTTTAGTGGTAAGCCATTTCCTCTATTTACTTCTGGCGCTAAATAGAGAATAATTAAAGCTACTATGAAACTTCTGATTTCCCCAATAATGATACCTTTTGTAGTAAAAGAGGGAAATGGTTGTTTTTTGACTTTTTTAACCCTAGCAGTTAGTTTTTCTGTCCAAGTATCATTCTGTTTAATTACTTTTTCAATGAAAAGACCAATGCTATAAAACGACACAGAACCAACCAGCCAGTACAAAAGCACCTGAGTTATAAAGTTGAGTTCGATATTATGCAACAGCCAATAAAATATCTGCTGAACAATTGTGCAACTAATCGCGATCTTTAGATAAAATTCAACCTCAAAAAAGAAATCAAAAATTTTTTTCATCTCTGTGTCATTGTAGTAGTTAGTTAATCTGATTCAATCTCTTCATAAAATCATATTTTTTGTGTAAGTATAAATTCAATAATACATCATTTTTCTGCTGTTACATTTCTTTTTAACCAGACATGAATTATGTTCCCATTTGATTTGGCAGTTTCTTAGACTTCAACCACTCGCGGACAACTTCTTCAACGGGACGAGATTGATTATCAACTTGATAATTCATTTTTTGCATTTCTTCAGTGGAAATTAACCCAGCTAATTGATTAATAGCTTCTCGTAATTCTGGATATTTTTTCAGAATTTCTTGATTGAAGATAGGGACAGCTTCATAAGGTGGAAAGTATTTTTTGTCATCTTCTAAAATGACTAAATTTAAAACAGGAATCAAGCCATCTGTAGAATTAGCTGCTATCAAATCTACTTTCTTTTGTTTTAAGGCTTGATACATCAATCCTAACTCCATTTGTCGGGGAGGTTTGGTAAATTTAAAGCCATAGGTTTTAGCTAACCCTGGATAACCATCTTGTCGTTCCAGAAATTCATAACCAAACCCTGCTTGCATTTGAGGTGTATATTTAGCAGCTTCGGTAAGGGTTTTAATCTGCCACCGTTTAGCATCTTCACCCCGGATAATCATAGCGAAGGTGTTGTTAAATCCCAAAGATGGCATGACTTCTAATTTAAATTTTTCGTCGTAGTCTTGTTTAACTTTTTCATAGACTATTTGAGCATTACTGATGGGTTTATGTTTCAATATAGATGTAAAACTAGTGCCAGTGTATTCTACATAGCCAGCAATTTGCCCTGCTTTTACGGCTTCATGACAAATAAAAGTTCCGCCTAAATTTAAGCGCCTATCAACCCTTAATTTAGTATGAGATTCAATTTGTTGAGCCAGTAATTCTCCTAAAATAAATTGTTCCGTGAAATTTTTAGAGCCAATAATAATTGTTGGTGGTGTTAGCCAATAAGTAAAGCCAATTAATCCGCCAATGAATAACGTTAATATAGCCAAATAAATGGCAGTTTTTCGATTGATTACGATACTTTTTTTTCTTTGTTGTGTCAGATTTTTTTCTAACCATCCCAAGGCAAAATCCGCACCTAACGCAATCAAAGCGGCAGGTATCGCTCCAGCTAAAATTAGCTGATTATTCAGGGTAGAAATCCCCCGAAAAATAAACACCCCCAAACCACCACCGCCAATAGCTGCCGCAATGGTAGCAATTCCCACACAAATAACTGTTGCTACCCTAACTCCTGCCAAAATCACGCCTAAAGCTAGAGGAATTTCTATTTGAAACAGCAATTGCCGGTCTGTCATTCCCATCCCTTGTCCCGCCTCTCGAATTGCCGGCTCAACACTATTAATACCGATATAAGTGTTGCGAATTACTGGGAGCAAAGCATAAAGAATCAAGGCGAAAATAGCCGGAATTTTGCCAATTCCTCCGATAAATGGCACCGAAATCAGAAAGCCAAAGATAGCTAAACTGGGAGTAGTTTGAATAGCGTTAGTGATACCGATAATAGGTTGAGCTAGTTTCGGTTGGCGAGTGATGAAAATGCCTAAAGGAATGCCAATGGAAACGGCCACCACCATTGCAATTACAACTAATATTAAATGTTCTCCAGTGCGGAGAAGAATTTCTAGCACATATTGGTTGAAAAACAAAGTTATCTCCTAGTAAAAATCAGTTATTTAAAACATATATTTTTATTAAGTTTACTTATATATAAGTTTGTCACATAGTTATACATTACAGAGCGATACCTTCTCTAAAAGACGCTTTGCGTAGCTTGCTTCGATCTAGTATTACACTAACGCAACAGTTTTCAGTTATTACGCGATCGCTATGGAGACTACATTGCAGATTATTAGGACTTACGCACTGTACAAAAGAACTATTTTGTGTATCAACGTAAATACGTTGTTCCAGGCTTTTGGAGGTTGCTTTTGATTGCTGGCGATCGCCAAAATATGATTGAAAAACCTAGATAAAAGCTTTGAAAACTCTATCTGCCATTTTTGCTTTTATGTCAATGCGTAAGTCCTAATTATCTCAAAACCAAAAGAAAATAATGTTTGGTAATGCATCTGTGCTGTGCATTAAATCACATCTGTAGGTAATTTCAAAATCATTGTAGAGAGAGACGTTGCATTCCAACGTCTCTCTACATTCTGGTTAGGCTTTTTTCAACCAGCTAAACATAGCGCGTAAATCTTTACCAACTTCTTCAATTTTGTGTTCAGCTTCTTTGCGACGCATGGCGGTAAATCCTGGTTTACCAGATTGGTTTTCTAGAACAAATTCTCGCGCAAATTGCCCAGATTGAATTTCGCTAAGAATCTTCTGCATTTCCGCTTTGGTTTGTTCGGTGACAATCCGCGGCCCACGGGTGTAATCGCCATATTCAGCGGTGTTAGAAATGCTGTCGCGCATTTTGGCTAAACCACCTTCTACAACCAAGTCAACAATTAGCTTGACTTCATGCAGACATTCAAAATAAGCCAATTCTGGTTGATAACCAGCTTCTACTAAAGTTTCAAATCCGGCTTTGATTAAAGCACTCAAACCACCGCACAATACCGCTTGTTCGCCAAATAAATCGGTTTCAGTTTCTTCGCGGAAAGTAGTTTCGAGAACACCGGCGCGAGTACCACCGATACCTTTAGCATAAGACATGGCGCGATCGCGTGCCTGACCACTGGCATCTTGATACACTGCAAACAGCGCTGGTACACCTTCCCCACTTTCATAAGTGCGCCGTACTAAATGCCCCGGCCCTTTTGGTGCCACCATTACCACATCTACATTTGCTGGTGGTACAACTTGCCCAAAATGAATATTGAAGCCGTGGGCAAAGGCTAACACATTCCCTTCTTCTAAATTCGGTTCAATCTCGTTTTTGTAAATCGTTTTTTGAACTTCATCAGGTAACAAAATCATGATAAAGTCAGCAGCATTGGCAGCATCGGCGACATTTTTCACAGTCAACCCAGCTGCTTCAGCTTTCGCTACTGACTTACTACCCGGATATAGTCCCACAATCACATTCAAACCACTATCTTTTAAATTGAGAGCGTGGGCATGACCTTGGGAACCATAGCCGATGATAGCAATAGTTTTTCCAGCCAAAAGGTCTAAATTGGCATCTTCGTCATAATACATCCGGGCCATAGAAGCATCTCCTGTCAGCAAGCATCATTAATTGGCAGGCTTCTGATTGTACCTCAAATTGAGTAGCTAAAAACTGGGGATTGGGGATTGGGGATTGGGGACTGGGGATTGGGGACTGGGGATTGGGTATTGGGCATTGGGGATTCAGAAAACTTTTCTCTAGTCCCCAGTCTCTTGATTTTTTAACTTGCATAAATACTTAATCAACCACCGATAAATCTACACAATACATATTTTCAGTATTTTTAGAAGATGAAAGTTACTTTATTAACAAAATATTTCCTTCCCATTACCCACTCCCCATTCCCTACTCACCACTCCCCACTCCCCATTCCCCACTATTTTAAATGTAAAAAACAATACAAAATTTATGATGACAAGTTTGATACAAATTTGTTAAGAATAGTTACAGCACTCGTTATCCAGAGAAATATTTCTTATGGTAAACTCACTTGACAATAACCCAATCCATCAAGTTGTTATTGTTGGCGGTGGTTTTGGTGGACTTTATAGCGCAAAAGCACTCGCCAAGGCAGCAGTAAACGTTACTCTGATCGATAAACGCAACTTTCATCTATTTCAACCCCTGCTGTACCAAGTCGCTACAGGTGCTTTATCTCCGGCTGATATTTCGTCACCGTTGCGTTCTGTACTCAGTAAAAGCAAGAATACAAAAGTGTTGCTGGGAGAGGTGAATAATATTGATGCAGAAGCACAAAAAGTAATTGTGGGCGACGAAGCAATAGCTTACGATACATTGATTGTTGCCACAGGTGCCAAGCATTCCTATTTTGGTAAAGACAACTGGGAAGAATTCGCCCCTGGTTTGAAAACTGTAGAAGATGCTATAGAAATGCGTCGCCGGATTTTTACTGCATTTGAAGCAGCAGAAAAAGAAACCGATCCAGAAAAACGCCGTGCCTGGTTAACTTTTGTGATTGTTGGTGGTGGTCCAGACAAAAACATTAGTAACCAATATTGAAAATGATATTGTTACCCTCAAACAAGGGGATGAAGTAAAAGAAATTGCCTCAAAAACGATATTATGGGCAGCAGGTGTGAAAGCTTCGGCTATGGGAAAAGTGCTAGCAGAACGCACAGGTGCCGAATGCGATCGCGCTGGACGCGTTATCGTTGAATCTGACTTGAGTATTAAAGGATATCCGAATATTTTTGTAATTGGCGACTTGGCGAATTTTTCCCATCAAAATGGTAAACCACTACCCGGTGTTGCACCTGTAGCCAAGCAACAAGGAGAATATGTTGGAGAACTAATTCAACAGCGGCTAACAGGTAAATGTCTAAATTGGGCATGGGGCACAAGAGGCAGAGGGGCAGAGGGGCAGAGGGGCAGAGGGGCAGAGGGGAAAAACTTACTGCTCCCCTGCTCCCCTGCTCCCCTGCTCCCCTGCTCCCCTGCTCCCTCATCTCCCTCATCTCCCTCATCTCCCTCATCTCCCCATCCCCCCACTCCCCACTCCCCATCCCCCACTCCCCACCCCAGAATAGCAGTAAGCTGTTTTAGGGCGTTTTTTCATAATTGACTATGGCAAGTATTAACGACAACTACCTGAAACTAAAAGCGGGTTACCTGTTTCCAGAAATTGCTCGGCGGGTGAATGCCTTTGCAGAAGCGAACAGTAATGCTAAAATCATCAGACTGGGCATTGGCGATGTTACTGAACCTCTGCCGGAAGCTTGCCGGACAGCGATGATTAAAGCTGTCGAAGAAATGGGCGATCGCAATACCTTCAAAGGCTACGGCCCAGAGCAAGGCTACGCTTGGTTGCGGGAGAAAATTGCTACTCACGATTTCCAAGCACGGGGAGCCGAAATCGATGCCTCAGAAATCTTTATCTCCGATGGTTCCAAATGTGACACGGGCAATATTCTGGAAATCTTTGGTCATGACAACACTATAGCCGTTACTGACCCTGTATATCCCGTATATGTAGATACAAATGTTATGGCGGGAAATACAGGAGATACTAACGATAAAGGCGAGTTTGAAGGCTTAGTTTATCTACCGATTTCGGCTGATAACAACTTCACCGCCGAGATTCCCTCCAAGAAAGTCGATTTAATTTATCTCTGCTTTCCCAATAACCCCACTGGCGCAACTGCTACCAAGGAATATTTAAAGGCATGGGTGGACTATGCTAAGGCTAATAACTCGATTATTTTCTTTGATGCAGCCTACGAAGCTTACATTACCGATGCATCGATTCCCCATTCAATTTATGAAATTGAAGGTGCAAGAGAAGTTGCGATCGAATTTCGGTCTTTCTCCAAAAATGCAGGTTTTACAGGAACCCGCTGTGCGTTAACTGTGGTGCCCAAGACACTCACAGCAAAAGCCGCCGATGGTTCCGACGTGGAACTGTGGAAACTGTGGAACCGTCGCCAGTCTACTAAATTTAATGGCGTTTCTTACATCGTTCAACGGGGAGCCGAGGCAGTTTATTCTGAAGAAGGACAAGCACAAATCAAAGGATTGGTTAGTTTCTATTTAGAAAACGCCAAAATTATCCGCGAGAAACTCACAACCGCCGGATTATCAGTTTATGGTGGGGTGAATGCGCCTTACGTTTGGGTAAAAACGCCTAATAATTTATCCAGTTGGGAATTTTTTGATAAATTGCTGCAAACCGTCAACGTTGTGGGAACACCTGGTTCTGGCTTTGGTGCTGCGGGTGAAGGTTACTTTAGGATTTCGGCGTTTAATAGTCGGGAGAATGTGGAAGAAGCCATGAAGCGGATTACTGAAAAGTTTAAAGTGTAGAGCGATCGCTTTTATAGCATTTCTCGCTTTCCTAATGTACAAGGTAGGGTAGCACAGCTGTGCTACCCTAAAAATTTTTGTACTTCATGTAATTGTTAACTGCTATATTCAGCCTCCGCAACAGCTAATCTACTTCATACCTCTGTTTATGTCTAGCCAAAAGGTGGAGATACTTATCATTTGTTTTTGCTTGCATCCATTTGATTTTAAATATAGCCGCTGATTCAGCTTTTATGGGATCTACTTCATAAGGTAAAATCTCTTTTGGCGAATCTTTTTTATATTTTCTCCCGCTTTTATGATTTGCATAACGACGGGAGCGAGTATAACCCATTTGGATAAACTTTCGCGCCATATCTGCTCCGACAAAATCATCTTGTTCTAGATAAGCCAGAAACATTTCGTAGATTTTTTCGCTCGATTCTCTAGCAATTTCAGGAGTTTTGAAACGCCAGTAAGGAAGAATTTCCGATTTGTATGGTTCTACCAAAAGTACACCTTGCTCACCCTTACCAACGCGATAGAGTTCAGGATGTTGTCGAAAATTGATATTTTCAAAGTCCAAAGAATAATCAAAAGGCATGATAGATTTTTATTAAAATAGTAAACTTTAAGAAAAAAGTTCAGCTTCTATCTTTGTAGAGAAATTTTGTTTACTATGCTATCTAGCACCGAATCTGTGAATAGTGTCCTTGCTCCAGGGAATTTGCGTAAAGTGCATCACATTGCGCTCAACGTCAAAGATATGCAAGCTTCCCGACATTTTTATGGGACTATCCTGGGTTTGCATGAACTTACAGGTGACGAAGTACCCGCAACCTTGGTGGAACTTGTCGCATCTGGAAAAGTAGCCAATTTCGTCACCCCAGATGGTACAATCCTAGATTTATTTGGGGAACCAGAATTATCACCACCAGATCCGAATCCAGAAAAGACTTTCACTAGAGCATACCATTTAGCTTTCGATATCGAGCCGCAGTTATTCGATCGCGCCGTGGCAGTAATCAGAGAAAATAAAATAGCGATCGCTCATGGCCCAGTCACTCGTCCCACTGGTAGAGGTGTGTATTTCTACGATCCAGATGGCTTTATGATTGAAATTCGCTGCGATCCAGAAGCTAGTTAACTTACGGGTAATAACAAAAGTATCTACTATGACCGCGAAACTCACGGAAATATTTAAAGTAATTGAAGAGACAATCACAAAACCGCCAATTCCACACGAACCATACAAGCAATCATTGAAAGCTTGGGCAATGTATTGTTTGCGAGACAAAGGTTTTATAGTCGTTTATGCTCAAAATGCCGACTTTGCCATTGAAAGAAAACGTGAAGAAAAGCTATATTTTAAAGTTTCAAATAGCCCCGATGATTTAGATAATTCTCTTAGCTGGATAGTTTGGAATAGTGCAACCAAAAGCGCCAGTTTCTTCCCTCAAAAAATAGATTGATGGGAAAATATTCATCAAATATTTTCCTGATTATTTAACTATTCTGACTCATGAATTCTGACTAGACAACTGCTGCACGAATATTTGATGTTCTGGCGAATTTAAGCCGGACTGCAACACTGCCAATACTTGCTGCATGTTGCCAGCAAGTAAATTGAATCTTGATAACCACAAACCAGGAAATACTTGACTTTTAATAATTCCATCTGCATCCACTTCTAAAGAGATATATTCTCCTTGTTGTAGGCTAAACCAATCTAATTTATTTTCAAAGATTTGCCAGATCATATATTCTTTTACCCCATTGCGACAATAAACTTTTTTCTTGTCATGTAAATCAATAGCAGCGCTGCTAGCTGCTATTTCTACTACAAGTTCTGGCGCACCTTCTAGATAATCATCATCGCCCAAACGAGATTGTCCTTTAGCTGTCGGTGTGATTAATAGCACCCCATCTGGCTGCGGTTCATTATCTGAATCTAAGCGGACTGTTGGCTCAATTCCCAATCTCACACCAGGGGTTGATGCTTGATAAACTCCCAACCAAGTGATTGTATGACTATGTGGTTCAGCATGACTTTCAAAACGTAATGGGGATGCCAAGTAAACAACTCCTTCAATTAATTCTGCCTTTTGATGACGGGACATTGCTTGATAGCGTCGCTCAAATTCGTAGCGAGTGAGGCGATCGCCATTTTCTAAAAAAGGAATTCGCTGCTTGATCGCTAAGTTTACCATGATTATCGGCTCTGGCAAGGGATATTATTTTATTATGACTTGGTGCATATATTCTTGTGATTTACTACCCCAGCTTCATTTTGCCAAAAAATTCCTAGAATCAGGTTTCTTAAACACCATTAAATGCTGTTGAGGTAACAAATTTTTGGTTTCACGCCAAACTAAACCAACAGCTTGCATTTCTTTACGGACTTGCTTTTGAGTCATTTTATGGAGACGTTTGATCATAATAAAAGGATTTTCGCCCCGATACTCAACTAGCACCACCTTACCACCAGGTTTCAGTGCTTTGGCAATTTTTTGCATCACTTCTTGGGGATACTCCAATTCATGATAAGCATCTACCATCAACGCCAAATCGATACTTTCCGATGGTAGGTTTGGGTCAGTAAGAGTTGCTAAAATAGGCTCAACATTGGTGACATTTTTTTCTTGTTTGAACAATTCAATAATCTCCAACATTTCTGGCTGAACATCTACAGCCAACACTTTACCCTTTGTTAATAGCGGCGCCATGCGAAAGCTTAAATAACCAGTACCAGCACCAATATCAGCTACGATATCGTCAGGTTTCAGGTTAAGAACGCTGACTATTTTACTTGGCTGTTCTTCCATATCTCGGCTTGGTCTTTCTAGCCAACCAGCGCCAGTGTATCCCATAACTTTGGCAATTTCTCGCCCCATATAATATTTGCCAATACCATCTGGACTATGGATTACCCTTTGTTCGTAAACTATGGTAGAAGGAGAATCTGCTTTCGCTGTATTAATGGGGTTAAGCAGTAACCCTCCTAGAATCACTAGAAAAATTAATATAAAAGGTAAAAAATTAGACTTGTCGTTATGACGCATGTTATTAATTTTGCAATTCTAATTATTTCAGATCAGAAAATCAGCTTCTACGGTGGGCATTACAATAGACTTCTTGCATAAATCAAAAATAAAGAACCCCACCCCGCATTTGAGTAAAGCAAACGCTCCCCTCACCGCAAGCGGGGAGAGGTTGGGGGTGGGGTGTTAGGGATTTTTCCAAGAGGTCTAATGCCCACCCTAATGTCGTCTATTCGTATAAAATCTGGCGTAATTGATTATAGTGCAATACAGTTCAGATAAGCCCAAAACCCTCATGTAGAGACGCGATTTATCGCGTATTCAAACGATTTATCGGATCATAGTGTTGTGGATGAGTGCGATCGCACCCTGTTTAAATCACAAAAGGTTCAAGTTCACTGTTATACCATTCTTCACCAACACGTTCAGTAACCAGTGGTCTAACAATAAACTTGGGTGGACAACCATCTAAGACATCAATCCGCACACATGAATAAGGCAGTCGCTTCTGAAAATTGTAGTTATGGCGACCCACAAAAAGCATTGAATCAGCAATTTTACGAGTGGGATTACCTGGAATTTCCGCCAAAGTCTCCATCAATTCAGTCCCCTCTTGTCGTTGATACCGGGGACGATGACCACTACCACCAGAAATAATGCAGTTAATGTGAGAATCAGCAAATCCGGTATCAGTTGTACGGAGATATTCCAAACAGTGAGCGTGACCGTTTAAAATCAAATCTACAATGGGACGCTCTTTAATTAAAGAACCAAGAGTTTCAGCTACTTGTTCAAACACCCAACGCAAGCGGTGGCGAACCGCCAAAGTTTGTGCTTGATGCCATTTAGTAGCTTCTGTAACATAGGGTGGATGGTGGAAAAAGATTACACGTCCCCGTACCTCAGAAGTATTCCAAGATTCGATGAGTCTGCTTCGTAACCATTCAAGTTGTTCAAAATCGATCGCAGGCATTTTCTGAGATGCTAACTGTTTTTCAATATCGATTTTGATTTCGTTGATTTGGTCTAATTTGGCACTCAATTCATCAAGTTTTTCCGCTTCAGCCGGTTTATCTGGGTTAAGTCCATCGCATATTTTCAAAATTTGCAATTCTTCTCGGTCTATTTCATGGCGACGCTTTTGCAATTCCCGACGATAAATTTCCCCCTCCTGAGTTACAGGTAAAGGTGATGGTGTATTAAAGGTATTAGAATCCAGTGCGAAAAAGTCAATCCCGCCGTAACGAAAAGTGTAATACCGATTAGGTAAGCGCGTGAACTGTCCAGGTTCATAACGCAAACAGCGTCCTGTGTCGGTTTTAGCAGTGTAGTGCCGATCTAAATGACGTTCTAACTCTTGGGAAGATATCGCCGCTGTATAATCCATAAACGCCCGTGCATAGGCATTACCTTGATACGAACCGTGCCAGCCAATCTCAGTATCTTTGTAGCCAAAGAACCGACGTAATGACGATGTTGTGCCAGTCAATAAACGGTACATCAACGGTACATCGTAGTAATCATGATTACCAAGCACTGGCAGGAACGGCAAATTAAACACCATGCGGTCATAGGAAATGTTTCTTGGATTATTACCACCTACAAGAAATTCCCGGTAAGGCTCAATAAAGTTAGTTAAGTAATACTCCTGAGAACCCACCACATAGATTACATCTCCCGTGTGCAACACAAAACTGCAATCCTCGCGGTGAGGAAGCATCAGTTCGGCAACTTTTCGTTGGGGGTGGTGTGGAGAATGGGATTTAGTACCAGAATCACCGATAACCATAAAGGAAAATTGTGGACTATCACTTTTGCGATCGTCAATAACCAAGCTGGTTTGGTCAATTCCCCGTTGCACAAAACTCGGATGCATCCACCGCACCCGTTCCTTCATCTTTTGAATTTTCACAGGAATCGGTGGATCGGAAATCAAATTCATGGCTGATAACTCGTGAATGCCTAACGCACAAGCCGATTGTAACGAAATAATAAGGACTGGGGAGTGGGGAGTGGGGAGTGGGGGATGAGGGAGATGAGGGAGATGAGGGGGGCAGGGGAGGCAGGGGAGGCAGGGGAGGCAGGGGAAGAAAGAATAACCAAAATGCCCAATGCCCAACGCCCAACGCCCAATGCCCAATGCCCAATGCCCAATGCCCCCCTTACGGCAAATTTTCTCGCAATAATGCTCGAAACCCTGCTTGTTGAAAATGCTCGTCAGCAGTTAAGGCTTCAGTGATTCCGCTATATTCCATCACAATAAAAGACACGCAATCGACAAATCCCCATTCTTTCTCAGTTCGATCGCAATAAAGTTGAAAAGCACGTTCGTAGAGTTCTTGGGAAAGGGGCACAATTTCTACCTTGGAGTCTGCTACCAGAGAATTCAATAATACGATCGCCGCCTGACGATAAGGTAGTTGGGATAAGGCATTGCCAATTTCCAACATAATGGCCTGTGTTGTAACTAAACGAGTTTCTGCCGCTTGTAACATTTTAGCCAGATGCAAAGCTCGGTGATGCAAGCGATCGCTTGGTGCAGATAAGGCAATAGCAAATGATGTATCCAGAAAGACTTCAGAATGCATGAAAAGTTTATTTAGGGTACAAATATTTATCTATATTGGCAGACCAGTCAGGCGACCCTTCGAGATTGAGCGATCGCGCCGTTTGCAAAAATGATACTGTTTCATGTTCACCAGGCGGTAAAATTTCAACACTGATTCGCACACGGGTATTAATTGGCAGTGCGATCGGTTCAGACGGATAGAACACTTTGCCATTAAACACAGCTGTGATTTTTTCTACCATTTCCCTCAAAAAATTCTTTTAGTCCATCCTAAGCTGGTTGTGAGAATACGGGTAGATTAAACGACGCAATTACTACTCAAGAGTGCTGACTTCCAAAACCGCCCTCAAAACAGGTAAATAAAAGTTGCAAATTTAATACCAATTTTAGAAATGATTGCCACAGATGAATTGCCACAAACGTAAGACTTACGCAATAACTCTCTGAAACTCTGATTTATCCGTGCCCTCTGCGTACCCTGCGGGAAGCCGCTTTGCGTCTACGATTTTCCGTTACTGTGCGTAAGTCCTGAAACGATTACCACTAACTCTTTGGCAATCCAAAATCCAAAATCTAAAATCCAAAATAGTAAGACTCCACAGACACTAATTCAGATCGCATCCCTCAGAGGAGAGAGCTTGCAGCCTAAACCCTGTTGTAAAATAGACATAAGAAGGATTTGGGGGGCCACTTAAGTGGTCAGAAACGCCTATAGAGACTATCTTTGGAAATCTCCAAGGTCTAAAGACCAGCCAGCTGAAGCAACTACAGCGGCTTTATCACCAGCGCATACCAGGCGATCGCATCACCACGCCTGAGTTTTCCCAGCGTCTGGCAGCAATTAGCACAGAACTCAATCAGCCCGTGTGTACTTACCTCAACCGTCGCGGACAAGTGATTCGCGTGGGGGTAGGCACACCGCGTCAAACTCAAATTCCACCTTTGGAATTGCCTCGTTACGGTGCGGAACGACTCAGTGGTATTCGTTGTATCGCCACTCATTTAAAGCCAGAACCGCCAAATGAAGCGGCACTCACGGCTATGGCACTACAACGCTTAGATGCTCTAGTTGTGCTAAATATAACTGGAATAGGATTTACACGGCGGGGAGGCGGCGCTACTGGGTACGTCAAAGAAGCTTATTTGGCTCATCTGACGCCTCAGGACTCCCGCACCTTGATTACCACTCCTGCTGGCTTGAAGGTAGATGAAAAGCAAGTCCAATCTCCGAGTTGGAATATATCAACACCTCTAAGTTTGGACGATCTGGCACAACAGGATTTTCTGGACTTGGTGGAAAATCTGGAAGCCGAATTCCAGCGGGAATTTATCGCCCAGGAAGTAGATGCTGACCACGATCGCGTGTTAATTGTGGGGTTAATGACTGAGGAAATCACTCCTCTACAATTCCAAGACACCCTAACGGAATTGGCACGTTTAGTTGATACTGCTGGGGGAGATGTATTGCAGACAATACAACAAAAGCGATCGCGCATTCATCCCCAAACAGTAGTCGGCGAAGGTAAGGTGCAAGAAATTGCCCTCACAGCCCAAACACTGGGAGTAAATCTCGTCGTTTTTGACCGCGACCTCTCACCCTCCCAAGTCCGCAACCTGGAAGCCCAAATTGGTGTCCGCGTAGTTGACCGCACCGAAGTAATTTTGGATATCTTCGCCCAACGCGCTCAGTCCCGTGCTGGTAAATTGCAAGTAGAACTAGCACAATTAGAATATATGCAGCCGCGACTCTCTGGTAGAGGTCGCACCATGTCCCGACTGGGTGGTGGTATTGGTACTCGTGGTCCTGGTGAAACTAAACTGGAAACTGAACGACGTGCCATTGGGCAACGTATTTCCCGACTGCAAAAAGAAGTCAACCAATTACAAGCACATCGTTCGCGCTTACGACAGCGACGACAGCATCGAGAAGTTCCCTCAGTAGCTTTGGTTGGGTATACCAACGCTGGTAAATCTACGTTGTTGAATGCTCTGACTAACGCAGAAGTTTATACAGCCGACCAGCTATTTGCCACCCTCGATCCTACTACCCGCCGCTTAGTAATTCCTCATGGCGAAGCTGATGAACCTCAAGAAATTCTGATCACAGATACAGTAGGGTTCATACACGAACTGCCTCCATCCTTAATGGATGCCTTCCGCGCCACCTTAGAGGAAGTCACAGAAGCCGATGCCTTGCTGCATTTGGTAGATTTGTCTCACCCCGCTTGGTTGCGTCATATTCGTTCAGTCCGGGAAATCCTCGGACAAATGCCAGTCACTCCTGGCCCTGCGTTAGTTGTTTTTAACAAGATCGATCGAGCCACTAGTGAAACACTGGCTTTGGCTAGAGAAGAATTTCCCCTAGCGGTGTTCATTTCTGCGAGTCAGCGGTTAGGATTAGAAACCTTACGTCAACGCCTTGGCCAGTTGATTGAATATGCCGTTGACTGTGGGTAAATACTGAAATATCATTAATTTTTAATCTTCACTTTACCCAGTATTATTACTGGGTTTTTTATTATATGAAGCCAAAAATAAAGTCTTTTTGAACATAAGGCTTGTATTCTAGACAACTTGTAATTCAATATCTACAGTGGAAAAAGGCTTTTCACTCGGTGCATCTGATTTGACATGGATAGCAAGCAGCAAATTCCCGTTATTAGCAACTGAGTCTTACCATTTTGTTTTCCAAACATTGATTAACATGAAACATCTATTTTCCAGCGCAGCAATACCTTCGTTTTTGGCTGCTACTGCCGTTGTGATATCGTCTTCTGCTTTTTCCCCGGCTAATGCCGCTTCGATGAATTTCACTATCAATGACTTCACCGGTTCAGATACTAGGGTGAAGTTTACCTTAGACGATGCGATCGCAGGGTCTGGCAAAGTTCAATTTAAAGTAGATTATTTATCCACTGGCAGCAACACAATTGCCGATATCCGGGGTATTTTCTTCAACATTAAAGATGACTCACTCCTTAATGGCCTCAAAATAGAAAACCTAGCAGCTACAGATATAACAGCCAAGAAATTTGGCCCTGCTGGTTCAATTAGCTCCATTGGTAGTGGTAGTAACAATCTCAACGGTGGTGGCGGCTCCTTTGATATTGGGGTAGAAATTGGTCAAGAAGGTATCGGTCAAGGAAAAGGCGACATTCAATCTACCATCTTTACCCTATCCCACGCTTCCCAAGCTTTAACCTTGGCTCAATTTTCTGAGCAAAACTTTGGAGTGCGGTTAATGAGCGTCGGTTCTGGAAACAATCGTAACGGAAGTAGCAAACTCAAAGGACAAGCCCCTTACTACACTCCCCCACCACCTCCACCTGTAAAGGTGCCTGAACCTGGTACAATAGCTGCCCTTGGCCTATTTGCTCTGGGTGGGCTGAAAGTAGCAAAGAAAAAGGCTCAAGTCCCAATTGCAATGACAGTTTCTTAGAACCTGTATTGTGATACACCTGATGTATCCCCTAAGAGAATACACAGCTAGTTCATATGTTCTCTGTTAGCATCAGGTGTGTCTTTCTTAATCCAATCAAATTTGCTTAGTGACCAGGTATTCAAACACGCTTTCAGTGATTCATAGCATTTCTCATTTTTATGAGGTACAAGGTAGGATAGCACAGCTGTGCTACCCTACAAATTTCTGTACCTCATATAATTGGGAACCGCTATATTGATAAGTTTGCTATAGAGATTATTTTAGCCAAAAGTCTAGATTTAATATTCTCTTAACTAACCTTTATTTTTGCAAACAAATACAGTCAGACGCATTTGATAATCAAGTCAAAACTCTATATGGCAGCTATACTCACATCTTGCACCTGGAAGTATGAATGTCAAAACCACAACTACGTGCAAGGGGAGCTAGGCGTTCAATTTCAAGTAAAAGAATAGACACGACTATTTGGGGAAAGATAGACTCTAAAGCAGTT
>JAHHHB010000126.1 GCA_019359545.1 Desmonostoc geniculatum HA4340-LM1
AACTACAACAAAGCCCCGCAAAGAGCAATCAAAATCTGCTTAGTACTGTAGATTTTCATATCTGAAGTCTGTTTCTTTTCAACTTAGCGTTGCTGAGTCTTTTCTTGTTGCCTAGTCTAAGCTCCAGTTGGGAAGAAGACCAGCGATAACCGCTAAAGTTGGATGGAGCTAGTTCCATTTCTGTTCGCACTTCTATGTCTCCGCCCCCAGTTAGCAAGATGTTTGTGACTAGATCGGGATTGCCAATCACAGACTTTGCGCCTTCTTTAGTCACAGGTAAGGGGGAAACAGAGGTAACTTTACCGACAATACCGCCAAAGCGTTCTCTTTTCACGGAAGTGGGGGTAATTTGCACGAGCATTCCTGGTTGAATTTGTTTACCATCTTCGACACGAAAGTAGGAGACGGCAATTAGTGAAGTCTTTTTGTCACCGACGTTCAAGGTGACGAGGGGAGTTTTCGGACTAGTAACTTGTCCGACAAAACCAGCCACTTCTAATACACAGCCGCTACTAGGACTAATAATTTGGCTATTATCTAATATTTGGTTTTCTAGTTGGGCGATCGCTCGATTAACTTCTTGAATTTGATTAATTTTTGTATTCAGATTTTCTACGTTTTCTTGATCGATACGTTGGCTCTTAGTCTCTAAGTCTTTTAACTGCGCTTGCAGTTCGCCTACAGAACTCAAATTTTGTAAGTATCTCTGCTGGGCTTCTGTTTCTTGTACATCTAATTGCTTGAGCTGTACTTTGATATCAGAGACGGTTTGCGTTGCCTGTTTATATTCTTGCTCTGCTTGTAAGTATGTATCTTTGGCAATGGCTCCCGCATCTACGAGTTGCTGGCGCTTCTGTAATCTATCTTTGAGTATAGGTACGACAGTTACAGCATCATTCAGGCGTTGCTGCAAACTAAGGCGCTGTTCGCGGATGGCATTTAAGCCTTTTTCATAAAACGCAGGTGTGAGAGTTTGAGTATCCCGCAAACGTTGAATATAACTAGCTTTAGCAGATGCGATCGCCTCTTTTTCTTTTGCAGTACGTTGTCGCTGAAGCAGGGATGAATTTTAAGATAAAGTTTCTACAATTTCTCCTGGCGATACGCGATCGATTTCTTGTACGTCTTTGACATTGCCTGTGGGAGAGACACAAATACTTAATGCTCCCTCTAACAAAATTTCTAGTGTATCAATAATTTCTTTACCTTCTTGAATGATAACTTGATGAGGACGATGCTCTTTAAATGTGCCTACACTGAGCATCCAATCAATATCACATTCCCTAAAGGCAGCGAAATTAGGAGTATTAACCAGCATTTGTCTAAGCATAGGTTTTAAACTTGATTGGGAGTGGATTTAAATCATTTGTTGCAGTAAAACACAGCTTCTTGTTAGTTTTCTGGAAGTTTTCAACCTGGGTAAAAGAAGTAATAAAAAGTGAGTCAAAACAAAGTTTTTTAGAAAAGGGATGGAATTGCATGAGAAGCTAGAATTACCAGACAACTAACTTCTTGCTTATACTAAGTACACAATTTCGTAAATTGTTGGTCAATTTAGGTTTGAAATTGAAACCCATAGACGCTTCTCTACAAGACGCTACGCCCAGCCTTGCTTCCCCGTAGGGGTACGCCTTCCCACAGGGTAGGGGAGCGGGAAGCTTGTTTCGCTATGAATTAAGATAATAATGTGCTAAGTTATACTTACTTGGTTGTTGTTGGTAAAATCTTGAACAAAACTTTTAGACAAAAGTTAATAGAGATTTTATCATTGGTACTTTAACTAAATATCATGTCTTTGTGCTATCACAAATATTTATCTTTGTTAGATACTTGAAAATTAATAGGACTTAATAATATGAGTTGGATACAAAAATTTGTAAACATGACAGCAGTTCCTATATCTATGACAGTATTGGTAATCTCTAGTTTGCCCAGAATCGTGATAGCTGAATCACCAGTAGCACTTAAATTTCCAAGATTCCAGAGTTGGCAAATTAGTCAGAAGTTTATCCCACCAAATCGAAATGCACCACAGACTACAGCAGGTGGGGCAACTCGTGGCGCTTCCTGCTATTTACAGGGTAAAGAAACTTTAACTGCCTTAATGCCCCTAAATAAATCAGGTTTAACCCTTGCAGAACGTCCAACATTTTACTGGTTTATACCGCAGATACCAGTAGAAACTGCTCGTTTTTCACTTCTAGATGGTGACGATATAGTTTACGAGACGACTTTTAAACTTCCTAAACAATTAGGAATTATTGGTTTTACTCTCCCGTCAAAAGCGCCAGGATTGAAAGTTAGTAAAAACTATCACTGGTATATGTCGATCGCTTGCGGTTCAGAGGAATTAGCAGAGGCAATCACTGTGGATGGTTGGGTAGAACGAATCCAACCTACTACTGATTTATCAAAGCAGCTAGCGAGAACAAATCCTAAGCACCTTTCCCAAGTGTATGCCGCATCTGGAATTTGGTATGAAGTGCTACATACATTAGTACAGCAACGTCTTAGCGATCCGAGCGATCGCACAGTCATAGCTAATTGGCAAGAATTATTGGAGTCGGTGGGGTTAAAAGATTTAGTTTCCAAACCTTTAAGTAGATATCCGGAATGCCAAGACTAAATAATTTATGTGGAGTCAAATCAAGCAACAACTTTGGCAATATCGCGGTATCTTCATTGCTGCTCCCAGTGCGGCAGCATTAGTGTTCATCCTGCGGTTGAGTGGATTATTGCAGATGTTGGAATTGGCAGCGCTGGATCAAATGTTTATTTTACGTTCTCCAGAACCTGTTGATACGCGAATTGTGATTGTAGAAATTAATGAATCTGATGTGCAAAAACTTGGTAAGCGCGGTTATTGGCCTTTACCTGACGGCTTGCTGGCACAAGTTTTAGAGAATTTAAAACAACAAAAACCCAGTGCTATTGGTTTGGATTTATATCGAGATTTACCAGTAGGTTTTGGACATCAATCATTAGTTAAGGTGTTTGAGTCTACACCAAATTTAGTTGGTGTACAAAAAGTAGCTGAAAGTGAAGATAGCTCGGCGGTAGCACCACCACCAGCGCTGAAAAAACTCGATCGAGTGGGTGCAAATGATTTTCCCTTAGATGGGGATGGGAAAATTCGCCGCAGTTTGATGTATTTGGCAGATAAAAATGGCGAAAATGTGTTTAGTTTTGCTTTTAAACTTGCCTATCTTTATTTGAGCGATCGCCAAATTGATGTCGGACAAACAAAGGATTATTTAGTAAAAACAGGTAATGTTGTTTACCCATTATTTCAAAGTAATGATGGTGGTTATATTCGGGCTGAAGACCAAGGTTATCAAGTACTAATCAATTATCGTAGTTCTCAAGACAAATTTCAGCACATATCTATTATGGATGTGTTAGATAATCGGATAACCAAGGACTTAGTAAAAGGGCGCATTGTCTTGATTGGCCCCACAGCAGAAAGCCTCAAAGACCTATTCTATACACCATACAGCAGTACTATATTAACAGCACCTAAACGAATGGCTGGTGTAACTATTCACGCTAATGCCATTAGTCAAATTTTAAGCGCTACTTTAGATCGTCGCCCGTTAATCAGAACATGGACTAAATTACAGGAATGGTTGTGGATTTTTCTTTGGT
Source organism: Desmonostoc geniculatum HA4340-LM1 (assembly GCA_019359545.1). Taxonomy (GTDB): domain Bacteria; phylum Cyanobacteriota; class Cyanobacteriia; order Cyanobacteriales; family Nostocaceae; genus Nostoc; species Nostoc geniculatum. The sequence continues at coordinate 3,646 of JAHHHB010000126.1, forward strand.
CACTGATTGGTGCAATACTAATATGGCAACAAAGATATAGCGGCAGTTCTAAAAGAAAATCATTATTACCTTTGATTAGTATTTTGCTAGCTGGATGCTGTCTTGTGGGTAGTAGTTATCTAGCCTTCATAGCAGGTTGGTGGATTCCTGTTGTCCCACCATTACTGACATTAATTGGTTCGGGAATTGCTGGGACTGCCTATATTGCCAGGACTGCGGGAGCAATTCGTAAAACCTTTGGTCGTTATCTCACCGATGAAGTCGTTGCTAATTTATTAGAAAATGCGGAAGGTTTAAAACTTGGTGATGAGCGCAAAAAAATTACTATTCTGACTTCCGATCTAAGAGGTTTTACAGCTATATCTGAGAGATTATCTGCTGAAGAAGTAATTAAAATAATTAACCTTTATTTAGGATACATGGCAGATGTAATCACTGAGTATCAAGGCACAATTGATGAATTTATGGGTGATGGAATTTTAGTTTTGTTCGGCGCTCCCATCACTAGAAAAGATGACGCGACAAGAGCGATCGCTTGTGCGGTGGCAATGCAACTAGCAATGGAACCAGTGAACAAAAAAATCCAGCAAATGAAATTCCCAAAGCTAGAAATGGGTATTGGCATTAATACAGCAGAAGTAGTAGTCGGTAATATTGGTTCGGAAAAACGGACTGTTGTTTAGGCGATAACTTTTCTACAAGACTCTACGATAAGCTGCGCGAACGCTTTTCTATTGTGCCAGTTTTTTCCCACACTGAAAAACTTCCCAACTGGCACGAGATCCAAGTTACCCTGAGCGAATTACACAGCGATTTCTGCGAAATTCTGACTCAAATAGAACAAGAAGAATTCGCAGCAAAATGGACTCAATTCCAAGCAAGGCAACAACTTAACTCTCAGGTAAAAGTTAATGCTTTAGGAGAGTTAGCATCAGTCCTCAAACCGAAGCAAGCCGAACTGATGCAGTCAGGTACACCGCTGCTGATTGCCGCAGGTGCAGTGGGAAGGGCATTAGGAATTAAGATCCTGCCACCTGTGCGTTCTGAAGACATGAAGCGGATTAAAGAACCATTAGAAGCGATCGCTCGTGCATCGCGAATTCGCATCCGACGGGTATTACTCAATGACCGATGGTGGCAAAAAGATAGCGGTCCTTTACTAGCATATACTAATCAAGATAATTTTCCTGTTGCATTGCTACCAGCAGGGGTAGGAAAGTACGAAATCTTTGACCCAGAGAAGCACGTCCGCATACCTGTAAACAATCGTACTGCTCAACAACTAGCTCCCTTTGCCTATGTATTTTATCGTCCCGTACCCGAAAACAATTTAACTGCGATCGCCTTACTTCTGTTTGCCTTTAAGGGGAAAATTCGAGAATTGATTGTTATTTTCCTCACTGGCGTTGTGGGTGCATTGTTGGGAATGTTAACCCCCTTGGCAACTGCTATCCTCATCGATTCTGTCATTCCCGATGCAGATAAAGGATTTTTAGTGCAAATCGGCTTGGGTTTGATAGCCGCCAGCTTTGGGAGGATAATTTTTCAAATCGCCCAAGGTTTTGCCGGTCTGAGATTAGAAAGTAAAGCCAGTTTAGACTCCCAAGCAGCTTTATGGGATAGATTGTTTAATCTGCGGGTATCTTTCTTCCGTGAATATTCAATTGGGGATTTGCAATCTCGTGTTTCCGCAATCACTCAAATCCGGCAGAAACTCAACGACACAGTGCTACGCACTATTTTTACCAGCTTCTTCTCTTTACTAAATTTGGGACTATTGTTTATCTACAGTTCCAGTCTAGCTTTAGTTGTCGTAGCAGTAGCGTTGATAGCGATCGCCTTCACTACCATCTCAGGTTTACTTAGCCGCCAAAAGATGGCACAATTTACTATGATGGTCAGGACTTATCGGGGTTAGATATATCGGCAGTGCGTAGACAAATTGGTGTAGTACTGCAAAATGGTCGCATCAATAGCGCCTCAATTTTTGAAAATATTTCTAGTGGTGCATTGGTGACAATGGAAGAAGCCTGGGAAGCAGTACGGATGGCTGGGTTTGCCGATGATATTAAGTCAATGCCAATGGAGATGCACACAGTCATTTCCGAGGGGGGTACAAATCTCTCAGGTGGGCAACGTCAAAGGCTATTAATTGCTCGTGCTTTAGTTTTAAAACCGAGAATTATAATTTTTGATGAAGCTACCAGTGCTTTAGATAATCGTACTCAAGCTGTAGTTAGTAGCAGCTTAGACCAGTTAGGAGTAACGCGCATAATTATCGCCCATCGCCTCAGCACCATCCGCAACGCCGACCGAATTTATGTGATTGAAGCCGGTCGAGTTGTTCAGCAAGGTAAGTTTGAAGAATTAGTGAATCAAAAGGGCTTATTTGCTAATCTGATGGCACGACAAATGGCGTAAGCTTTCAGGGGAAGGTGTACTTAAGCTTCCTAAAAATCAAATATGAATCCTATAGTATAAATTTATAAGAAGAATTCAGAACTCAGGAGCGGAGCCGGAGACGCTCCGCCGACCGTCAGAAAACAGGTATGAATTCTGTACGAGTGGGTGACGAATATTGGTTAAAACCGGACTTCGTCCCGCTGCGCTAACGCCCGAAGTCAAGCGAAAAAAATTAAAATATTCTCGCCATAAAACTCTATCCCTTTATGGGTAGAGTATTCTGAATTCTGAATTCTGTATTCTGACTCCTGTTTTATAGTTCATGCTCAATAAAACTGCTACAACAAAATACGCTTTATCACTGCACACTACAACTCCTGAATTAGGCATAGCAATCAGTAATTTTGTCGGCGACACTCGCTCTCAAGTCTGGAATTTGGGGCGTGATTTATCTAGCTTAATACATCAATATTTAATTGAATTTATCAAACCCCAAACTTGGGCAGATTTGTCCTATATCGCAGTTGCAAAAGGTCCTGGTGGCTTTACTGGGACTCGCATTGGTGTTGTTACTGCCCGAACCTTAGGACAACAATTAGATATTCCTGTATTTGCAATTTCCACTTTGGCTGCGGTGGCTTGGTCACAAGCAAGCAAAACCCAAAATCCAAAAACTCTTGCTGTGCAAATGCCAGGACAACGAGGGCAAATTTTTGCTGCTATTTATCAGGTGATACCAGATGCTTCTGGACTCATCGCTTTATTGCCAGATACAGTTATGACCCTAGAAGCATGGCAGGAAACTTTAGCTAATTGGAACACTAGTTATCAGCTAATTGAAGCCCAATCTGGGTTAGCAGCTACAGTAACAAGTATTTTAGAACTAGCTGAACTTGAGTGGGAACAAGGCAAGTCTCCTAATTGGTCAGAAGCTTTGCCTTATTATGGACAACATCCAGTAGAAATGTAAGTAGTACCGATTCACGGCGTTTGTAGTCAGCAAAAAGGACGCGGCGACGCGGCGACGCGGAGAGTTTTGAATATTAAAAGTTCATTCAATCGTCTAATAAAGTCATTAATGCTTGCAATTCCGAGTCTGGTGACTCTGATAACTCATGCCGCAGATCTAACAGTTGAGTTTGTAATGCTGTAACTACATTCACCATATTAGATTCTTGTGCGATTTTTAGCTGACTTTCTTTGATTCTGATTTTTCTTAACAGTTCATCTACAGCAGAAATTGAATCATAATCTTGAGAAATCATAGCCTTACACCTACTAGAAATTACAGGAGTAAAGTTAAACTTGTTGCTTACACATTGTCTCGCATCGTTTAAATTTTAAGTAAAAATTGTACATGCTATTGGCACAGACTTATCATCAGAGTGATTTTTTTTATTAAATAGTGCTGCAAATAAACAACACGGTTGACAAAACATGGCTTAATAGTCATTGAGCTATAGCAATCCGATTTGATTTGGAGAATCACTCGTAGAGGTAAGGAACTGGGGACTGGGAACTGGGGACTGGGAAGAAGGAATAAAGGTGTACCTAGTACAGCATGGCGTAAATAAACATACCATTTCAAATGGCGCAAGAGCTTGGAATATAATTCTTTTGACTTTTGACTTTTGACTTCACGGCGGTACTAGCTTCCCAATAATCAAATATGAGTCCTATATGACAGGACTTACGCAAAAAATAGCCCAAACCCTAATTTCCAGGTAGGGGCAATTCATGAATTGCCCCTACCGCATGTAGTTTTGCGTAAGTCCTATATGATAATTTTTCAGAAGAATAAGTATTTGCGATCGCACTACTACTTGCTAGAATTCTCAACAGCTGGTTAAGCATCTGTTAATGTTGAACCTCAACTTGGAAAATTAGTATAAAATTTCTCAATTTCATGGCAAAAGTTAATTGTATTTACTTAAATAGATTCTTTTGATGCCATAGTAACATTACATAATCAGGTTAGAGCGAACTTCAGACTACCATTGAACAGCACAGCAAGGTTATCTTTAGGACTGAATAATGGCATCTTTGGTTACATTTTCTGTAATTTCCTGCTTGCTAAAAAATGAGTCGAATGAAAATTCAGTACTGAAATGCTCAGGAGGAGTGAAATGGGACTTAGCGACGGACTTTTGAACCCAAACAAAAAAGCTATGGTCGTAGAAGACTGCTGCAACATGATCGAAACACAGGTTGCGTCCAAGTCAGGTATCAGCGGCATAGCTCTGAAAGCCGCCTTCGGGGCTTTAAAGGGAGTCAAACCTGGATACATTTCTTATGCTGTTGAACAGCTTTTGCCGGAATGCTTAACCGCGCTCGATCCCATCTGGGATGAAGGCGTCGAAAAAGGCGACCCAGTAGGGTATGTGATTGCGAATTCGTCATACACAGCAGACGCCCTCTTAGGTGTCACTGACGCGAGGCTTAAAACCGTGAGACGCCAAATCGTGCGAGGAACCTATGAAAAACTCCGCGGCTCAGCCAAAAAACACGTTGAGGAAGCGGTGCCAGACTTAGTTAACATTATCGATAAGCACAGCAAGGGATGAGGGAGATGAGGGGGATGAGGGAGACAAAGAAATATTTTCTTCCCCTGCTCCCTCCACTCCCCACTCCCCACTCCCTACTCCCTTTTTCAACCTAGTACTGAACCGAGTTTAACGGTAGGATAAATATAGACAGGATTTAATTGTATCTACTGTTTTCATGGGAATGACTGAGCCACCCGATCCTGACTCTCAGCAATTAAGTGAACTCACCGATAGTGTAACAAACAAATCGGTGGATAATTCTTGGAAAAATCGCATTGCTGGTGTCTGGAATCAAGCAACAACAGGTTTAACGCAACTCTTACCCGTAGAACAACTGGCACAGAGCATTGTTGATTGGTTTAGTGTTAGTGAGACTCAAGTTGCAGAGATTTTAGAGAAAGTTAGAGCCGAACTGCCAACCACAGAAGCCCTGTTAATTGGTAAACCCCAAGCTGGGAAAAGCTCAATTGTGCGGGGACTGACGGGAGTTTCTGCCGAAATTGTTGGTCAAGGATTTCGTCCCCACACCCAACACACCCAGCGCTATGCCTATCCTTCCAATGAACTGCCATTACTGATTTTTACTGATACGGTCGGATTGGGTGATGTTAATCAGGATACTCAAGTAATCATTCAAGAGTTACTTGGCAATTTGCAACAAGACACTCGTTCCGCCAGAATCTTGGTTTTGACGGTCAAAATCAATGATTTTGCAACTGAAACCCTACGACAAATTGCTCAACAGCTACGCCAGCAGTATCCAGATATTCCCTGTTTGCTAGCGGTTACCTGCTTACACGAAGTCTATCCCCCCGATACTGTCGATCATCCTGCTTATCCGCCAAACTTTGAGGAAGTCAATCGTGCATTCAATGGGATACAAGAAGCTTTTGCCGGACTAAGCGATTGCTGTGTACTCATTGACTTTACTTTAGAAGAAGATGGCTACAACCCAGTATTTTATGGCTTAGAAGCCCTAAGAGATACGCTCGCAGAACTACTCCCCCAAGCAGAAGCCCAAGCGATTTATCAACTATTGGATCGAGAAGAAGTTGGTAAGCAAATTGGCAACCTTTATCGTGATACAGCACGCCGTTACATTTTGCCTTTTGCGATTATGTCTGCAACCCTAGCCGCTGTGCCATTGCCATTTGCCACAATGCCAGTGTTAACTGCCCTGCAAGTTTCGATGGTGGGTATTTTAGGAAAATTATATGGGCAAACACTTACGCCATCCCAAGCCGGGGGTGTTGTGAGTGCGATCGCTGGTGGTTTCCTCGCACAAGCCATCGGACGGGAATTAATTAAATTTATACCAGTTTTTGGCAGTGCGATCGCCGCATCTTGGGCTGCCGCCTACACCTGGGCATTAGGAGAAGCAGCCTGCGTTTACTTTGGTGATTTAATGGGAGGTAAAAAACCCGATACCCAAAAAATTCAGTCAGTAATGCAAGAAGCTTTTCAGGCGGCACAAGAACGTTTTAAGAGGTAATCAACAGTAGCTGAAAATCTACCATGATGGACAGCTCGATCTATGAGTCCTTGCTGATTTGATTGTTGCAGTTCTGTTCCATTCTTTTTTCAAATTGGCATAACATTCCTATTACTACTGAATTCTGAATTGTGAATTCTGAATTCTGAAATGAGCCAATTTTGTTAAAATTAAAATAATACTCCTGTAAGTGAAGCAATGAATTCAAACGTAATTGGTGGAGACCTAGAAGTTTGCTGCACTTCTCCCATGACTGGGTTTTACCGGGATGGCTTTTGTCGTACAGGTGGCCAGGATTTTGGATCGCACGTTATATGTGCCGAACTAACACAAGAATTCCTTGAGTTTACTAAATCGCGCGGCAATGACCTGAGTACACCTGTTCCGGAATATAATTTTCCTGGACTCAAAGAAGGCGATCGCTGGTGCTTGTGTGCTTCTCGCTGGCAAGAAGCCCTTGATGCCGGCGTTGCTCCCCCAGTAATCCTTTCAGCAACTCATCCTAGAGCTTTAGAAGTAGTTTCTCTCGACGATCTCAAAAAACATGCCCTAACTTCTTCTTGATTGGGCATTGGGAATTGGGAATTGGGCATTGGGCATTGGGCATTGGGCACAAGAGGCAGAGGGGAAAAACTTACTGCTCCCCTGCTCCCCTACTCCCCATCTCCCCTGCTCCCCTGCTCCCCATCTCCCCTGCTCCCCCTGCTCCCCCTGCCTTCCCTGCTTCCATGCCCCATGCCCCATGCCCCATACCGTACTAACTCACCGGAACTTCCACAGGCAGTTTCAATACGTTAACAACCACACCAATTAATTTCGTGGGGTCAATTGGCTTAGGTAGATGCTGTTGAAATCCGGCTGCAAGCGCTTGTAAACGGTCTTCTTCTCGCGTGTATGCAGTTAAAGCGATCGCCGGAATGTGTCCGCCTTTTTCTGGTTCTAAAGAACGCAGTTTACGAATCAGCGTGTAACCATCTTGCTCTGACATCCCGATGTCACTAATCAGGATATCTGGTTTTGCTTGTTCTAATACTGCTAGTGCTTCATCTACTGACGCCACCGCAGTGGCAACTGCCCCATAGTCCTCAAACATAAAACTGAGAAAGTTACGGGTATCTGTTTCATCATCTACAACTAAAACTTTTAATCCAGCAAGGGGAGTAGAGACTTCAGGGGGAGAAATTTCTCCTGCTGCTTCTCTACTGGCTTTGTTTCCCCGATTGTCTTGTAGCAATGGCAGTTTCACAGTAAAGGTTGCTCCCTGTTCTGTGCCTGGACTTTCGGCCGAGATAGTCCCTTTGTGCAGTTCCACCAAGTGACGGACGATCGCTAATCCTAGTCCTAGTCCATTGTGCGATCGTGTTGTGGTGCTATCTGCTTGCCGGAAGCGCTCAAATACTTTCGGTAAAAACTCTGCACTGATGCCAATGCCTGTATCTATTACTTGAATTTGGGCGTATTGGAATTTTGGATTTTGGATTTTGGATTTTGGATTACTGCTTTCATCGGTATTTGAAGAATCTAAATTTTTACCCTCAGATTCCAATCCAAAATCGTCAATTGAAAATCCAAAATAGCTAGATAGTCTGACTTCTACCCGACCACCTTTATGTGTAAACTTAATGGCGTTTGTTAATAGATTCCAAACAACTTGCTGTAAACGGGCTGGATCGCCATAGACTGAACCAACCGTTGTATCCAAGACAGTATTTAATTGAATATCTTTCGCTTCTGCCAAGGGACGCACTGCTTCTAAAGCTGCCTCCATCACCGAGATCAAATTCACAGCACATACATTTAATCGCAACTGACCGCGGATAATCCTTGATACATCCAAAATATCCTCAATTAGTTGCATCTGAGATGTAGCGTTGCGCTCGATCGCCTCCAGGGCGCGAGAAGTGGCTTTATCGTCAAGTTTCTTAGAGCGGAGGATTTTTGACCAGCCAAGCATCGAAGTTAGGGGCGTGCGGAGTTCGTGGGAGAGAACAGCGAGAAATTCATCTTTCATCCGATTTGCTGCTTCTGCTTCCTGTCTCGCCGTTTGTTCTCGAATTACTTGAGCGCGGACTTCTTCTGCTTGCTTGCGTTCAGTAATATCTTCAAGCGTGCCTACATATCCCAGTAATTCCCCTTGACCGGAAAGCATGGGTGATGAACGAACCTGAACCCAACGAACATTACCATGAGTAGTTTGAAAGCGAAATTCTTCGGAGTAGTCACGACCTTGATTAATATAGGCAGACCAACTAGTAACTGCTCGTTCTCTATCTTCAGGATGAACAGATTCCAGCCATCTCTTTTCTAAACTCTCTGCCGCTTTCATGCCACAAATTGTCTGATAACGCGGATTCGTATACCTACAGCGTCCTTCTGTATCAATTTCAAAAATGCCAACTGGTGAGCAGGTACTCAGGGAACGAAATCTCTCTTCACTTTGCCTGAGTTCGGCATTAACGGCTACTAATTGGGCTGCTTGTAGCTTGACGGCTTCTGTTTTCTTAAATAGTTCTGCAAATACTGTGACTTTAGAAGTGAGGATATTGGGATCTATTGGTTTGAGTAAATAATCCACTGCACCTAAGGCATAGCCTTTAAATAGCATTTGGTCGCTGGTGCTGAAGGCGGTAAGAAAGATAATTGGCGTGTGACGCGATCGCCCCCGATTGCGAATCAAAGTCGCAGTTTCAAAGCCATCCATCCCTGGCATTTGCACATCCAACAAAATCACTGCAAAGTCCTGATGCAGCAGACACCTTAAAGCTTCTTCCCCAGAAGTAGCTCTCACCAGATTCTCACCCAGTTTTTCTAGGATTGCCTCTAGTGCGAGTAAATTTTCCAGTTTATCATCTACCAGGAGGATGTTTACTTTGGGTTCCATCTGCATGGGTTCATTTCCGTGATAAGTAACAAAGCTTGACTATTTGGTCAGCAATGTCTGAGAGTGTCAAAATCCAGTCTACTGCAACAGCAGAAATTGCCGCCTCTGGCATAATGCTGCTCTCTGCTGTGGCGGGTTCCTGTACAATAGTTATTCCTCCCCGCGCTTTTATTTTTTTTAAACCTTGCATACCATCATGATTGGCTCCTGTCAATATTATACCGATAACTTGCTCACCATAGATATCGGCTGCCGACTCAAATAATACATCAATTGATGGTCGGGCATAGGAAACAGGCTCATCTGTTGAAAGAGCAAAGTGACCTGGTTCAACGAGCAAGTGATAATCTGCTGGAGCTAAGTAGATATGCCTTGGTAGTATTTCGTCTTTGTCTTCTACTTCTTGAATCGGTAAGGAAATGGATTCTTGTAATAATTCCTGGAGTGCCTTGTTCGACTCTTTGTGACGGTGTTGGACGATGGCGATCGCTACTGAAAAATCCGCTGGCAACCTTTGGAGAATGATTTTCAGCGCTGATAATCCACCTAATGAAGTACCAATCACCACAATTTTAAATGACACCAATTTAATCCTCATAACCGCCGAATATGGGCATTAGGCATGGGGCATTGGGAATGGGGAAAGGGAAAGGGGTAAGGGGGAAAGGTTAAATTTATCCCTTTACCCTTTACCCTTTAACCTTTACCCTTTACCCTTTAACCTTTACCCCTGCCCCTTTGCTCCCCATCCCCCTCATCTCCCTCATCTCCCCCATTCCCCATTCTCCATTCCCTACTTCTCCCGCAACTACTGAAGATTATATATTTTTGTCATTTGCTTTACAAATAAATATTTTATAAATGTGAAATACTTTACATAAAAATATCATCTTTATGTTTAATAAAATTTTAATTATGCATAATCAGATACATTTAAAAAACATTATTTTTGCTAGATAAATAATGTTTTAAACTTTAATCTTTTATTTTTTGACAATTCATAAAAATTTACTTAAGCTAAAAGGTAGGTTAAGCAAATTAACAAACGACAGCGATTTTGTTTAGCTCCATTAACAATTGCTGTTGCAGAGTATCGGCATGAGGAAAAAATCGCCAGCAAAAGTATTGTCTGTAGGCGAATTAACCAGATTTGACTACAAAAAACTAAGACATGACTAAGCAGATTGCACCGCGCAAATATTAAACCAGTGAACAGTTATCAAGATTTCAAAGGGGGACTGATAACTTGAGAATTCAGAATTCAGAATCCCGAATTCAGAATTAATAAGGCTGGGATAACCAAGGTTAATAATTTTAACAAAATCAAGCAGGTATAAAACCATTGATTTTCTAGCCATTCTGACTCCTGATTCCTGACTCCTGACTCCTGAATTCTGAATTCTGAATTCTGACATGATAACTGCTGAACAGATTCGGGTCATTTATTGATGGATACTTGTGGTGATGTTAGTGAGTGTCCATAAACCTTTGAAGTTAGCCTCAAATGCGGTAAATATGTCCAGGAGAACACAATGCTTGAGTATTTTACATCTTTGAATGACCACAATTTGCCGTATCCAGATACGATTCACCCCATCGTTGTCCACTTCATAATTGCGATGGTGTTGTTTTCCTTCTTCTGCGATGTAATTGGCTATTTCACTGGTAAAACTCGCCTGTTTGAAGTGAGTTGGTGGAATATGTTTGTCGCTACGATCGCCATTTTCGTAGCCATCATTTTTGGTCAGTTTGAAGCCGGTTTGGCACAACCTTACAGCCTAGCTAAATCGGTGCTGAATTTGCATACGTTGATTGGTTGGTCGCTTTCGGGAATCATCGCGGCGATTACAGCTTGGCGCTATGTAATTCGTAGCCGTAACCCGCAAAAAGTACCGTTTTATTATCTCGGAGCCGGACTAATTTTAACTTTAATAGTTGGCTTGCAGGTATATCTCGGAGATCAACTTGTTTGGGTGTATGGACTGCATACAGTACCAGTTGTAGAAGCAGTAAAGGATGGTTTATTGCCATGAACTCAGAACTGATTGACCAATTGAACGGACAACTAGGCACAAACGGACTACCTTATACAATTCCCATTCATCCCAACTTAGTCCATCTGACACTGGGTTTATTCATCATTGGCATGACCTTTGATATCGTTGGTGTCTTGTTTCCCTTCCAAAAATGGGTCTTCAAATTTTTGGGAATTACTGTGGAACGTGACAACTTCTTTGAAGTTGGCTGGTACAACATGTTCGCTTCCTGCATCATTACATTTTTCACAGTGGGAGCAGGTTTTTACGAAATGCTGTTGGCAACGCCACCAGCTGATGTGAAAAGTGCCTGGGGATTGCAGGCAATGGAAACCATGCTTTGGCATGGTGTCGGTGGTGTGTTCTTATTAGCGGTGATTGTTGCCATGACCATCTGGAGAGGATGGCAGCGCTTCGTTTGGAGCAAACAAGAATATAGACAGACAGATAGACAAGTGCAATGGATCTATCTGTTCGCAGGCATAGCAATCATGTTCATTATGTACATCCACGGCACACTAGGAGCGCAATTAGCCGCCGAGTTTGGTGTACACAACACAGCAGATAAATTACTGCGACTAGGCCAAGACCTCAACACAACACTCAAATAAGTCGTTATTGGTCATTTGTCATTTGTCCTTTGTCATTTGACCAACGACCAATGACCAATGACCAATGACCAACGACCAACGACTAACGACCAACGACCAATGACCAATGACTAACGATCAATAACCAATGACTAACGATCGATAACCATGAAAATCCAGAAGATTTTAAATATTTTGACACTGCTTACAGGCGCGATCGCGGTGACTGCTACTAGTCTCTGGATCGGCAAACAAGCTTACTCTTGGCTTCCTCCACAAGCAGCAGCTGAATCCCAACTAATTGATAATTTGATTAGTTTCTTAGTAACCCTTGGTAGCTTCATCTTCTTGGGAGTAACGAGTACTCTGATGTATTCTGTGATCTTCCATCGGGCGGTTAAAGATGACTTTACCGACGGCCCCGCAATTGAAGGTAATGTCACCTTAGAAGTTGTCTGGACAGCAATTCCAATTTTGTTGGTGTTTTGGATTGCGGGTTACAGCTACCAAGTCTACGAACAAATGGGAATCCAAGGCCCGTCCCAACTAGTTCACCTGCATAATCCATTGGGAATAGAATCAGCTTATGCAGCAACAAAAGACTCACCAGATACGGCTTTAGCTGAACCCGTCGAAAAAATTGACGTATTAGCCAAACAATGGGCTTGGGTATTTCATTATCCAGAGAAAGATGTCACTAGTACTGAATTGCATTTACCGAGCGATCGCCGGGTGCGTTTAGCGCTAAACTCACAAGACGTTCTGCACGGCTTTTATATTCCTGCATTTCGCCTCAAGCAGGATATTATTCCCAACCATGCGATCGACTTTGAATTTACTCCTATCCGTCCCGGCCAATACCGATTGACCGATTCCCAATACAGCGGCACATATTTTGCCACCATGCAAGCAAATGTGGTTGTTGAATCTCCTGAAGATTACCATCAATGGCTCTCCCAAGCCGCAACTCAAAAGCCATCCTTAGCCAAAAACCAAGCAGCTTCTGAGTATGCTCAAACATCCCATCAATCAGTTCAAACTGGTTGGGCTACAGTTCCTCCCGCCGCACCTCCTCTAGTAAATTCGCCTGGTTGAAAATACCCCACCCACACGAATCAAACAAACTCTTCTTCCCCCTTCCCCCTTCCCCTTTCCCCCTTCCCCCTTCCCCTTTCCCCCTTCCCCCTTCCCCTTTCCCCCTTCCCCCTTCCCCTTTCCCCCTTCCCCCTTCCCCCTTCCCCTTTCCCCCTTCCCCCTTCCCCTTTCCCCCTTCCCCCTTCCCCTTTCCCCCTTCCCC
>JAHHHB010000128.1 GCA_019359545.1 Desmonostoc geniculatum HA4340-LM1
GCCAAGCTTAATTCCTGCAACGTTTTGTCTTCTTCTATAGTCAGTTTTATTCGTAGTGCTGCTGGCATTTTCAGTCATCTCTTCTATTCTATTCTTATCTTATAATTTTTCATGTCTACCTACTTAATATTTTGAAACGCAGAGGGGCGCAAAGTAAAGCGCAAAGGTACGCAGAGATTTGTACCTCAGCAGACTAGGAAACGCTATATCACCCATAACTATACAAAATTTTCAGTTAAGTTCTTTTATTACAGGTAATTTGGCAGATACCATACATATGAGCGATGCAGAATTAATGCTCCTCAAGGGATTACCGTATGTATATTGACTTGAATGTAATCCTTAAAGGCGTGTAAACATTAATAAACTGGGGTCAATATCCCGTAACTTGGCACAGCCGCTAAGTGCCATTGCGATATTTAACTCATCTTGTAGAAGTGAGATCACATGAGATGCGCCGGCTTGTCCTGCTACTCCTAGTCCCCACAAAATTGGTCGTCCGATGAGTACTGCTTTTGCTCCTAATGCCAGGGCTTTGAGGATATCTGTACCTCTACGGATACCTCCATCCAAGAGTACTTCCACCCTACCATTGACTGCTGGTACAATTTCGGCTAGAGCATCTAAAGAAGCGATCGCACCATCGAGTTGTCTGCCTCCATGATTAGAAACAATAATTGCTTTGGCTCCATATTCTACAGCCCGCAGTGCATCATCTGAGCGTAAAATTCCTTTGAGTACTAAGGGTAGTGGAGATATAGACTGCAACCATTCCAAGTCCCTCCAAGTGACTGCGGGGTTTAGCTGTTGGGCAAAATAGGTAAACAACCCAGATTCGCCTTTTTCATGGGAAATATCTAGCCCTGAGATGGTTGCAAGATTCGCTAGATGTAAATCTAGGGGTAAAGCAAACTCATTACGTCTATCTTTTTCCCGCTGTCCGAGAACTGGTGCATCTACAGTGAGACAAAGTGCTTTGTAACCTGCTTTATAGGCTTTTTCTACCAAAGCACGAGTTAATTCTCGGTCTTTGTGAATGTAAAGCTGGAACCAGCGCAGGGAATTTGGAAATTGCTCACACGCACTCGCTACTTCTTCAATGCTCTTTGTTGCCATTGTACTTAATATCATGCCCACACCAGCTGATGCCGCAGCTAAGGCGGTGGCGACTTCTCCATCGGGATGAGCCAGACATTGAAAAGCCATCGGTGCAATCAACAAAGGTAGTTGCAGGGGTTGTCCTAAAATGGAGGTATTAAGATGGCGATCGCTAACATCGACTAATATCCGAGGTCGTAACTTGATTCGCTCAAAGGCACTACGATTGTCTCGCAAGGTGATTTCGTCCCAAGCACCACTACTGTAGTAATCAAGGGTCATTTGGGATAGATACTGTTTAGCGAGTTTTTCGTACTCAAACAGGTTAATGGGTTGAAAGCGATCGTCGTGAGGTACAACTGTCATGGTAGCGACCTTGGGTTAAGCAATGGGATGTTTTTTAATCCCACCAAAGTTATGATAAATCCCTCAGGAACCTATTTAATAACTCTTCCCTGGATACTTGCAGCAATAAAGGAGTAAATTCTTCTGGCGATAATGCCAATAAAGGTTCAACAATTCTTCTTAGTTCTGCATCTAAAGAACCAAACCTAACTCGCAACAAATTCTCTATAACATTGCGACGTTCTGCTCGAATTCCTTCTTGAATTCCTTCTTGAATTCCTTCTTGAATTCCTTCTTGAATTCCTTCTTGAATTCCTTCTTGTTTAGCTTCCGCTAATTTTTGCTCGTAAATAGGTGATAAGCGCATAATCAAATCTCTATCCTCATCGTCTATATTTTGATTTACTTCTAAGGTCGTCTTTAAGCTCAATAATAAATCTATTGCTTTGGAACGCAAGGGATTATCTTGGGGAAGTGCTTCTAGTTCATCTATGGCTTGTTGCTGGACTCTGCCTTTACCTAGAATTCTCAACCATAATGTTTCTTCTGTGGAGGGTAATTGGTGAATAGCTACGATCGCTGTTCTCAAATAATCACCGAGAAAATGTACTCCTACTCCCCAGTTATCTTCATCTGGGCTAGTTCTAAAACCATTCAAGATAGATTCAGAAGCCGTGGGTGACAAAATCCACAAACGTGGTAACTCTGATTCTGGAATCCGGTTTTTATCAGCTTTTGTTTGGCGCTTTACTTCAGCAAAGATATCAAATAACTTATTCATGCAACTGCGAATTTCTGCAATTGTAGCTGCATTTCTAAATGGTTCAATTAAAGCAGGTTCCGCCGCAAATTTGCCTAACAACCCTAATTCTATCCTATCCCTTGATTGGGGTGAAGGTATAAAATAAACATCAATTTCTCGGATTTGTGCCGGAACTTTCCGACTTGTTTCCACTTCTCCTAGTGGTTGTAACAATTCTTTAATATAGTCTTTTGCGAACTGGTCGTAGGGAAACCTGGTCATTAGCTGATTTTTGGCGTGTAGCAATATTTTACAAGTAGATGGTTCTTGGGCGAGTCAACAGACACAGCAAGTGCGATCGCTCAATTTCTAAACTACAGTCCAACTCAACTCAATCCTAAATGCAATTTCAATGCCGCATCAATTAATACAATCATTTGTTGATTTAAACTACCTATTACTTCGCCAAGAATCCGCTGCTTGGAAATTGTTCGTACTTGTTGTGCTTGTACTTTAGAAGGCTTTGTTAAACCACTATCCTCTGGATTGAGCAAAACCTCAAAGGGATAAACACGGTTCACATTGGAAGTAAGTGGTAAAATCGTCACTGTAGTAGCAGCACGATTGTTTGCATCATTACTTATTACCAGCACTGGACGGCGTTTATCCATTTCTGAACCCACCGCCGGACTAAGGTCTGCATAATAAATATCACCACGTTTCATTTGTTAAACCATCTGCTAGTGTCAGATCCCAATCGGTGTCAACTTCAGTAGATGCTTGTCGGTAAGCTTCTTCTAGTTCTCGGTTTCGCAGTAATTCCAATGCTTCTTCAATCACTTGAGAACGAGATTTGCATCCTTTATTTAGCTTATAATTTTCGATAAACTCCACTAAAGATGGTGGCAAGGAAATGGATAGTTTTTCGACGTTCATATTCCTACCATTAGTAGTAAAAATAATTCATACTAATATAGTAGCTTAATCTAAAGCATCAAAAGTGCCTAGATCCTTCATTCAGCGAGTGAATTTTAGCGATCGCCTACAGATGATCTTGAGAACCCCAGGAAAAGCCATCGCGCCATCGTATTTCCTGGGGTTCTCCTCTTATTTACAGTCAAATATCTGTGCTATTCGATACATATACAGGCTAAACGCTGCCCGATGAAAATCTCGCACCCAACCAAATAAAGTGGTTGTGATTTCAGTAGATTTACCAGTTTCGCCAGCCGCCTTTGGGTGCAATTTCATTACTAGTAGATTCAAATCTGTGACCTTGAATTAAAGATTGATATTCCGTGCTGCTTGCCCAGCGGTCAATTTCTCGCGCCCGTAGTACTGGTACTGGATGGGTTAATTGGGCTGTGCGGGCAGCTTTGACCATTTCACCGAGTTCGGTCTTGCTGATATCATCATAAGCACGGGCTTGGGCAACAAAAGCATCGAGGTTTAGTTGCGGCGCTAAGGTGGGAGAACCACCAGCTAGTTTCATCAACACGGACATAACAACTTTGGGGTCTTGGGTTGCTAGCAATGCGGCGCGATCGCAGGTAAACTCAGCACAGCGTACCCATTCCAAAAGTTGTGCTTGTATCGCTTGGGCAATGAAGCCTCCGACATTGGGGACAATTGCCGCAGCTAATATTAATAAATTTACAGGCGTCAAGTAAACGCTATGGTCACACTTGAGATGTCCCAACTCGTGGGCAATTACCGCTTGGATTTCCTCTGGTGTGAGGATATCAATTAAGGATGTGTGCAGGACAATAAAAGGCTGCTTACCCCGCACAGCAAAGGTGTAAGCGTTGGGAGCCGGATGTTGTCGGACGTACAACTGGGGAGGCTCGATATCCAAAATTTTGCAGGCTTCTAACAACAGCTGGTGTAAATCAGGCAGTTGTTTTTCACCCACCAGAACGCTTGAGGCAATATTTTCCACATAAAAAACCTGCTCTGCCATTGGGCCTAGCCAATTTCGCACCAACATATCGATGCCTGGTATCTGCTTGAGGGCATTAGTAGATTCTAGGTCTAATGGATGGCGAAATGAATCAGCTTTTAAACCAATCAGGGGGGTTTTGAAGAAGGACATAGTGCAGCAAGCTATAAAAAATACAACTATGGAAACTGGCTACTTAAATAAACAGCCTCCCACAGATAGTATAGCGATTTAAGTAGGGTCGGCATTACCTCCTGATACAGCGGGGAGCATGGGGGATTTGGGAGTTTGGAGTTAGGAGTTTGGAGTTAGGAGTTAGGAGTTTGGAGTTAGGAGTTAGGAGTTAGGAGTTAGGAGTTTGGAGTTTGGAGTTTGGAGTTTGGAGTTTGGAGTTTGGAGTTTGGAGTTTGGAGTTTGGAGTTTGGAGTTTGGAGTTTGGAGTTTGGAGTTATTCTCCCCCTGCTCCCCCTGCCTCCCCATCTCCGCATCTCCCTCATCCCCCTCATGAGAGCATCAATTTCAACTTCACAGGCTACTGATGCTGGGAACGATTTCTACATCTACTGATGGTTCACCCACCCGCAGGATTTTAGCTCCCAATTGCTGCAACTTGACATCAAGTCGATCGTAGCCGCGATCGAGGTGTTGTAATCCCTGAATTGTGGTTTGTCCTTCTGCGGCTAGTCCTGCTAAGACTAGTGCTGCTGACGCTCGCAAGTCTGTGCCCAATACTGGTGCGCCAGAGAGCTTTGGTACTCCCCGGACGAAAGCAGCATTGCCTTTGACACGAATATCTGCCCCCAAACGATTTAACTCTGAGGCATGACGCAAGCGATTTTCAAACACAGATTCGTTAATTACGCTGTCGCCTTCCGCCAATGTCAGCAAAGCCATGAACGGCGCTTGCATATCTGTGGGAAAACCTGGATGGTATTGGGTTTCAATATCTGTTGCCTTCAGGGTTTCTGCTGGGAGAATACGTAAGTGTTCCGGCGCTTCCTCGATGATTGTCACTCCAATATCCCGCAGCTTCGCAATCACTGGGATGAGATGTTCTGGAGCCACTGGCGAGAGGGACAGTTCTGAGCGGGTAATTGCTGCTGCGACTAAAAACGTCCCTGCTTCAATGCGATCGGGGATAATACTGTAGTCAACAGAATGCAACTTGGGGACTCCTTCGATAATAATTCTGCTAGTCCCCGCCCCAGTAATTTTTGCTCCCATCGCGTTACAGAAGTTAGCCAAATCAACTACTTCTGGTTCTCTGGCAGCGTTTTCGATAATTGTTTCGCCCTCTGCCAAGGTAGCCGCCATCATCAAGTTTTCTGTGGCTCCGACGCTGGCGATATCTAAGTAAATCTTCGCTCCTTTTAACCTCCGGCTGCTGCCAGGAATGTAGGCATTACAAATGCCATGTTCAATCTGCACCTCAGCTCCCATTGCTTGGAGTCCCCGGACATGCAAATCAACTGGTCTTGCTCCAATAGCACAACCACCTGGTAAAGGCATCTGGGCGACTCCTAGTCTTGCCAAAATCGCACCAATAGCGAAAAAACTCGCTCTCAACTGGGTAACTAGCTCGTAGGGGGCTTTTGATGTTTTAATTTCGCTGGCGTTGATGTCTAGGATGTCACCCTGTCGTGTTAAGCGTACACCCAAAGCCGATAACACCTGACCCATCCGCTCTACATCCGCTAATAAGGGAACATTACGGATGCGACAATCCCCTGGACACAGCAAGGCTCCAGCCATGATTACTAATGCTGCGTTTTTTGCCCCGCTAATTTTCACATGACCTTGTAAAGGATGTCCACCCCAAATTTGCAAGACTGAGGAGTCTGCATTCGGAGCAAATTTGGCATCTGGTAAGTTGCTAGAAGGATTAATAATCCTACCTCCAAAAGTAATACGTATTTTATATGTTTGAAGTTGGTTTTGATTCTACAGTAAAGATTCAATTTGTCCACGTTTTAGGACAAGATATTTGATTGAAAAACTGTGTTTTTGGTCAAAAATGAACACTGAAAGCCATGACTAGCAAGCTTTTCGAGATTTTGTAAAATCTCACAAAAAGTAACAACTAAGTAGTAACTACAAGTAGCGCTTAATACTCAATGATCTAACTTAGGTATTGGCTAAAAATCAATACTCCAATGGATATTCCTAGCTTTGAGGTAGGACGAGACTTTAACTGATGGCTCAGTTAATTAGTATCTTGTTGTTCACAAGTTTTATTTGTGGGAAGTTGCAAAGATCAAATAAATTCTGAAAATTTTTCAGTAGGTCACATTATTTTCTGGCGATCGCGCATTTGGAGTCAAGCTCGTTAAATCGTCGATGTTGCGTTTCATGGTGTTGCAGATTGCATCTAGGGGTAAGTCATTGGCATCATAACCAAAGGGATTTTCTATTTCCAAACCGATGGCTTCAATGCCAAACACTGTAAAACCAACTAAAGCAGCAATTAAGCCTGTCCACCAACCAAGACTACTCACAATTTGAAATGGTAGTAGGAAACAATATAGCAACAGTAATTGCTTCAGGTGAATGGCATAAGCCAGGGGCATTGGTGTTTTTAAAATTCGTTCACAAGCACCTAAATTATCCACAAGATTATTCAATAATCCTTGCATAGCTGTTAATTGGTAGGTATTGATGCAGTTACGATTGTATTGCTGCTCTAAATAATCTGCTATCCAAAAAGCTACTTCTATGGGAGGATTATTCATAATCTTCAGTTTCACATACTTACTAGATGGCATTAATTCTTCTAATTCATCATTGACAGGTTCTCCGCGCAAATGTAATTTAGTTGCCACAGCAAAAGCTACCAATAAATTTAATGCTGTAATTTTATTATCTTTATCTTCTGGGGATATTTCATCAATTGATACCCAAATCTGCCTCGCCAGGTTTCGGACATTATTTACTAGAGAACCCCAGCATTTCCTCCCTTCCCAAAATCGTTCATAAGCAGTATTTGTCCGAAATACAAGTAACAAACCCAAAACAATACTAGGGATAACGCTTCCTAAAATAGGTTGGGATACAGGCAGCTTCCAATGATAAAGTATAGAAACGAAAAACCCAAAAATTCCACACCATAGAACCTTTTTATAAATCGCCTTTACTACTGAACCCTTAAGTTGTAATTTTGTGTCTATCCATTTCAGGTTTACAGCACTCATGTAGTCACCCTAAGAGAACATCTTAATAATTACTTAAAAATAATAGCTCTAGACTCAGCAATCTTGCCAAGTAGAATAACGTAAAAATTAGCACTATGAATCAAGGAAGTATGCTTGTATCAATGACTGTATAGCAATCCTATTTGATTTATAAACTACTCATATAGGCAGGGAGTAGGGAGTGGGGAGTAGGTAGAGACGCAATTAACCCTTGTCTAGGGACTTCCAAATAAAAAAATATACAACTTTTCTTGTGGGGTGGGCGTCTCGCCCGCCCGTGGAAAGGGGCAGACAAGATGTCCACCCCACAGGAGTGGATAATTGATTTGTTGGTAACCCCCTAAAAGTTGATACCCAGATCCCCAGCTTATTCAAGAAATCGGGGATCTAAATCCCGCTTAAGTAAGCGCCATTCATACCTACGGCTGGCTACGCCTATGCAGCTAATTGTAAAGAAATGTAAAAGTTTCACGTAGGCTGCATAAATCTCCCACACTGCCTTGATAAGTCTATAGAAGAAAAGGTACACGCCTATCGATGATGACCATAAGGCATTAATCGTTATCATGTACCCTAGTAAATCAGCAAGTTCTAACCTGTACAAATCCTGCCCTGTAAATTCAGTGTAAAGACATAACTAAGTTATGTCTTTTTTCGCGATCGGTCTCAAAACTCTGAGGATAAGGGGTTTTGCTTCCTCGCCTTGCCCCGTTATAGTCAAGCCACAATTCCAAGCCTAGCCTTTGTTCGTAGAATTTTGTGGATGCATTGAGATCGTGAGTATAAAAGAAAGTAATCTTTTGTTCTATTTATAGTTGATTAGACATAAAACATATTTGAGTATATACCCTAACGACATTTGGCGATCGCATAGGTCAAAATTTATTTATGTTAGAAACCTGTTACTACTCCAGAACGCCTTAAGCGTATCTGGAGTTTCTTTTTGATAAAGCTATCAAAATTTTCTCAATTATCCGGATATGCCAAAACAAGGTTGAATAGGGATGCATACCGAATTATTTATATCTAACACGGAGCATCAGTTTTTGATGTACTCCTCTGCCAAACAACTCTTGTAGAATAGCCCCAGTTCATCTGGGGCTATTTTGCGTTGAAGGTGTGTAAACCAGAAGCACAATAGCGAATCAACGAACATAATTTACTACATTTGAGTGTATACCCTGATGACGTAGGATTAACTCATGGAAAAAATTGATATAGGTAAATGCGTATCTTTCCTGACTCCAGACTTGTGACAAACATTTCTGGAGTTTTTTCATTAGCACGAGTATTGACGCTAGGATAAATATCAAAAGCGATCGCACTTTCTCATTTCAGGCTAATTTAAGTGCGATCGCACCGAATACAAATACTTATTTAGTTGTATATGTCACAAAAATATCCTTTTTCATCTCTACTTCAGCTGGGGCATCTGGATCGTAAGTTGGTGTTAATAAAAAACTAGCAAAAGACGGTAAAGAAACTCCGGCTTTGGAATTACACGAAGGATAGAATAATGTATAAAATGGCTCGGCTACAGAAGGAGTGCCTAGTTTCGCACCCATAGCAGTCGCTATAGCTTGAGCGCGACTTTGAGCGTCTTTCATTGCTGATTGATAAACTGAACTCTGCAAAGCTTGACAATCATTGACTGCGTATTCCACACCCACACTCTTGATAGTCAAGTTTTCGAGTTTGCTCGTCGCTGTGTTGGCTTTACCAACAATTTCCTGAATGCGATCGCGGGTTGGTTTTTCCACTCTCACCAATATTTTGGCATTATTTTCACTGGAATTAGTGTTAACTTGCACTTGAATTTTATCAGAACTAATTCCACTAGCAACTATGCTATCAACTATCGGCTGGAGACTTGCTTTAGTCAGGGTGTTTTTGCTTACTAAAGTCGGTAGAGGTGGAATTTGTCCTATTGGTGTTTTGTCATTTAATAATAGAGTTGGTAAAGTTTTGCGGTGGACTTGCGATAGCATTGATGGTTGCGCTTCTAACTCATCATTGCCATCTTTACTACTGAATACTAATTCAATATCCGCTGTATCTGCTGGGGCTTTTACTACCCCTTGACCCATTACCATTATTGAATGGCGATCGCTCGCTGGTGGATAAAATAATTGGGCATTACTGACTTTAGGTGTTAATGCTTCCATCCCAACAGTCATAGTTATACTTACCAGCGTCACAGCAGTTATTTTTCTCATGTTCTGGCAATGCCCTTTGAATATATTAATTGTCAAATTTTACACTTCAAGGGCAATATACTGAATCTTTGATGAAAAAATTCACTCAAAAAATTACTAGAGGAGAGTTACGAGTCGCGATCCCATGTCACTTGAAAGTTGATAGAGATACCTCGGTAGGTTAGCACAGCTGTGCTAAGGGACTTCCAGAAAATAAATTATCCCAAATTATTTGTACATTTTTCGGGTAGCACAGCTGTGCTAACCTACTATGGAATATTTTTTTCGTTGGAAGTCCCTAACCTACCGAAGGATCAATATTTTCGTGAAAAGGTGGGTACTTTTGCAATTCGTTAACCAAACCAGTGAGAGGGTTCGCAACCAGGTTGAGCTGTTTCACAAAGGTGATGGCTAATCCAATCTGACTTTTCTTGAACGATTGAACAAATACCTTGGTGAATCAAATTTTGTAAATGTAGTTGCTGTTCTAAAGGCTTACGAGGCAACTGATAATTTAGCAAACTTTCTTGTTCCGCCTTTGCTAGCGGAATATGTCCCTCAGATATCACGCTATAAAAAGAGGGAATGCGGTTGAGAACGAAAGCAATTAGCTCTTGGCGCAAGTCAGGAATCGCAAAGGCTTGTTGATATGGATGGTATGGATATGTATCCAAAACGCTTTCAATCTCTCCTATTACTGATTGCTTTGTCAAATTAACTACAGTTTTCATAATTTTTTAAACTCCTTTTTTTAATCGAATCAATGATTACTGAAGTAAACAACTTTTTTAGATACCAAGGTTGTCATGAAAATCAGTTATAAATGATGTAACTGATAGATGCAATAACCCTGAAACTAGCCTTTTATTAGCGTAGAATATCAAACATTTTGTTGTGCTGATTTAAGTTAGAGTTGATACTGGCTTGCAGTATTTTTGATGAAAACAGCACTGGATAAACTGATAAACTACCGACATCTTATATTTATAATGCTTATTATTTCAAACTTCTGCCAAAAAGGCAGAAATCTACATAAAACGCAGCATAAAACTTAGGGGATCAAGATTAATAGCAAAAACACAACTTGCATCGGTCAGAAATTTTTGGTGAAATTAAACCTTATTGGTAACCAAGATTACTTTGAAGCTTTAATAGAAAATTTCCTGTTTCATAGACAAAACTTATTTGTTGCAGATTGATTTAGGAAGTCAGAAAAATACTAACCTACTAGACTGTCAAATCAGTCTAGCGACAGATGAAATGATTGAGTAAAAACGTTTAAAAAGTTCACATTATCTCAAGTTGACGGCCTATTTTGAAAATAGCGAATGGAGAATAGGAAGTTGGTAGTATAAAAAAGGTTATTTTCATCACAACGGTATCTAAAATGTCTAGCTTGAAAAGTTCTATTCGCTGTGTTCTCTGCGGTAGCCTACGGTTCAGCGAAGGAAGCGGCGTGGAAACCTCCAATACTTTGCTGCGTCTGCGATTTTTTTCTACCTATATAAGTTTTTACTAGTGGTTTATGACAAAAGGTTTGAGACGCTGGTAGGCAATTCAATGACTGAAAAATCCCTGTAAGTACTGCGTGCAGACTAAACCCGGTATTGAGGCACTAATTAGTGGAATATCAGTCATGAGTCCTTGGTCATTGGTTATCATCAAATGACAAACGACAAAATTACTACTAATGACTGCTGAAAGCTAATAGTAGAATAAGGTACAGAAAAGCTGCACGGAAGGGAGGAAGGGAAATTGGATGAGATGAGGGCGGCGCTGGAGTTAGCGACCGAAGAAGAATTACAAGACTTAACGGCAATTTTATTTAGTCGTAAGTTCAATCCCCTAGACTACGTTCACACACCCGAACCGATCGAAGTACAAAGTCAAGATCGCAAAGCTTGGCTAGACGCACTAGAAGGTCGCTTCCGCTTTTTAGCGGCAGATGGGATGACGGTATTGCGAGGACGCACAGACCAAGTAACTTACCGACAAGCACTCGTTCAAGTATGTAAGTATCTAAAAATTCCTTATTCTAATCAGTTGACAACCGTTGATTTAGAAGCAGAAGTATTTTTGCATCTACTAGGACAGGTGTGGAAAAAATTGCCTGAACAGGAAAAGCAAAAATTAACTTTACGGGTGCAGCGTCAGCTTGTCAAATCAGAACTAAAAGAACCTTTACCACTTTTATTGCAACGCGATCCCTTGGGGTTACTTTTTAAAGGCGGTAGTGCATTAGTTGTTACTTCCATGCTCCAGCCACTTGTACTCAAGCAAATTGCCCGTCAATTTGCCATACATCTTGCTACCTACGAAGTAGCTAAACAAGCGGCGATTACAGGCGCCGAAGCTGCTACAACCCAATTTCAAAGCTATGTAACTATGCAAATGGCCAGACGGGGTATGACTGTGAGCGCAGCTCGTTATGGAGCAGTCCGTAGTATATTTACCGTGATTGGGCCGATGATGTGGGCTTGGTTTTTTGCGGACTTAGGGTGGAGAGCGATCGCTACTAACTATGGTCGCATCATTCCTACCATCTTCGCCTTAGCTCAAATTCGTCTCACTCGTGCTGAATGTTGGGAGCCAGCTTGAACAAAGGTTTTTACCATTTCAACTCCCGTTGGAACTACTCTTTATTGGCACTGTTAATCTTCCCATTGAGTCCTTTAGTCGGGGCTGTGACTATAGGTTTTGTATCACTATTCACTTGGATCAAACAAAACCACCAAATTAGCCGCCGCCCCCTCAACTGGGGATTTGCCCTTTTGAGTCTGTTGCTGATTGTTAGTGCTGGGTTTGCCCAGAACAAGACAGAAGCTTTCCTGGGCTTATTTAATTTTTTACCATTCTTTTTAGTTTTCGCCGCCTTCAGCACCCTGATTCAAACAACTGCCCAATTGCGGCAAATGTCTTGGGCTTTGGTAATCGGTTCCATGCCGGTGGCGACTCTCGGTTTGGGACAATTATTTTTGGGCTGGAATTTTAAGTTCCAGTTTATCTGGGTTGTGTTGAGTTGGACAATTAGACCAGGAGGAAATCCACCAGGCCGCATAGCCTCATTTTTCTTGCACGCCAACACCTTCGCTGCTTATCTAGTAATAGTATTTATCCTGAGTCTAGGATTGTGGCTCGAACAATGGCGATCGGGCATTGGAAGTGTGGGAGGAAGGGGAGGAAGGGGAGGAAGCATAAATTCTCTTTCCCCCCACACTCCCCACACTCCCCCATCCCCCCCACTCCCCACTCCCCACTCCCCACTCCCCTTCCTCTTCCTAACCGTGGCGGTAATTACGAATTTCATCACCTTGATTTTCACCAACTCACGTAATGGATGGGCGATCGCTATTTTTGCCTGTTTAGCTTATGCACTCTACCAAGGTTGGCGTATTCTTGTGGGTGGCGTCGTTGGTATCGTCACTAGCGTCATGTTGGCAGCTTTTGCTCCCTCACCGATCGCTCAATTTTTTCGCCAGTACGTTCCTGCTTTCTTTTGGGCAAGATTAAACGATGATATGTATCCAGGTAGACCAGTGGCTTTAATGCGAAAAACTCAGTGGGAATTTGCCTGGTCGTTGGCTTGGCAACATCCTTGGACGGGCTGGGGTTTACGTAGTTTTACTGTACTTTACAAAGCACACATGCAAATTAAGTTGGGTCATCCCCACAATTTGTTTTTAATGTTATCTGCTGAGACTGGTTTTATCACTACTTTTTTATTTTGTGGCTTAGTGGGTTGGATTTTGATTATGGGAGTCCAATTACTGCGAAATTCAAAACACATATATACAGAAGATAGATTGCTAATTTTCAGTTATCTTCTGGCCGTTGTGGGGTGGATTCTATTGAATACCGTAGACGTAACCCTATTCGATTTTCGTTTGAATGCCCTTTCATGGTTAATTTTGGCTGCTACTTGTGGAGTAGTTCATCGTTATAACCCAATACGGTTCAGTTAAGGCTGAAAATCTTGTAAAGTAAGCATTGTCCCAAGAATGAAAATGAGCGTGTGGTGCATCTCAAAGATTTCTCATTGGTGTCTCCAGATATACAAAGGCGACACAGGAGACATTGGGAGCGTTTCTCAATGGACGAAGAATTGTAGTCATTGATGGTACTTGTTTCGATGTTCCAGACAGCGATGGGAAGTAGAAAATACCATTGATGAGTTGAAAATACATCTGTTAGGGCGCAAAACTCACGTTCGTTCCCAAAAACCACGTGAAGTCGTGCAAGAGGTATACGGCTGGTTGTTGGGACATTGGTCAGTCAGGGTGTTAATGTTTCAAGCTGCAACAAAGCCCCGGAATTCCACCATTACGCCTGGGTTTTACAGGAACATTACGAGTCATCCGTCGTGCCATTCCTAAGTTTCAACGTTTACAACCAGAAGAATTCCCTTTTTTTTCGATTGGCTAACCCTAGAGATTTTAGATACGTTATTACCTGAACGAGTTTCACGTAATAACCCCAGAGTTGTGAAAAAACCTGTATCAAAGTTTCGTTCTAAAAAGCCAAAACACAGAGGTACTGGACAACGAGTTGAAGCTCCTAAATTTCACATCAGTAATCAGTCTTTCAGCCTTAACTGAACCGTATTGACTTATAGACTGCTTCTCTAATCTGATTAGAACCTCTTTCAAATTTGAGATTTTTACTAATACATCCTCTGCTAAAACACGGTAGTATATGACAGCATTTTCAATGTTGTCAAACTGTACTTGGCGATGATGATTCATGTGGCGCTTTTTCAAGTTATGTGCAAGACCAATATACATAACTGGGCAATCATGATTACCCAGATAATAAATTCCAGGTGCTGATGGTAGTTCTCTCCGCTGAATGTAGGATAAAACTGGCATATCTCTATAGTTTAGATTTAACTTCATAATTTTTTATTTCCACCTAGTAATACAAAAGTTGCTTACTAAGTTAGTTTGCCCATAATTAGTTATTGCAAGTGAGAATGGAGAGGAGTATTTACAACACCCATGACTACCCAAATCACCATTAACCTGCCTGACGAAAATCAAGAGCGATTAATCGCACTTACAAATTTTCGATAAATTCTTCAGGTGTGACTTTTGCTTGCTTAAGAACACCACTGAGTGTGCCAACTTTTAACTCGCGGTGGAGTGGTACAACACAAACAATTTCTCCTTCGGGAGTTGGTTTCTTAAGTACAATATGACTACCAGTTTGCCTCGTTTGAATAAATCCTAAGCGCTCTAATGCACGAACCGCCTCATTGCCTGATATCCTTGGCAATTTAGGCATAACTGACCTCTATACTCGTTACAAATCTGGGATTAGTATCAGTGTCGAGCAAAGGACATTCTTCTAGGTATAGCCTTGTAGCTTCTTTAAGATTAGCAAGAGCTTCTTCAATTGTTTCACCTTGGTCAACTGTGCCGATTTCAGGACATTCAGCAACATACATATCTTCTTCTTTATGAAGAATGGCAGTGAAGGTTTTGGTCTTCATGGTGTTTTATTTTGATAGAGCAATGGCTACGCCTAATTATTTTAATAGTTTATGTCAGTCAAAAAACCAAATCATGTTAGCGAGGGTAAGTTGAAATCCCCAAGAGTTAATAATTCTTTGGCAAAGGGAGAACGCTCACAATTAGTAAATCCCAGTTTTAAATAGCTTCCTCTAAATTCCTGAAATCCCGGTCTATTATTGAGAATAATATAAGGATTGAGAAATATTTTGGAACTTCCCCCATATACAACATAATCGTAACCAAAGCAATTAGAATCTTCATATCCATAAGGGATGAAGCGACTTATAAGAAGATAAATTTTCTCATTTCTGTAGACAACCAGTTCAGACAAATTATCATAACCTGCTATTTCATAATCTTTGTAATAACCAGAGGCTATTAATAAAATAGGACGCTGTTCTTTGATAGCTCTAGTTAATAGAGGTAATCTACTAGTGTTGATTGTCAATTCATCCCCATCTTGTGCGTCAAAATGTGAGCAGTAGCCAGCTTCTTTAGCTTTATGAATTTGAATATAAGTCGGACCATGTACTGTTGTAAATTTTGGTTGATTTGGTACGGTTGTATTGTTAAGAATTGGTTTATAGTAATCAATAGCTTGCTTCTCTAACTTTCTGAGAGTCCCTGTTAAGTCTACGATTGTAACTAATAAATCTTCTGTTACAACACGGTAGCGGATGTAAGCATTTTCAATAGCCTCAAACTGTTCTTGACGATGATGGTTTATATGACGGCTTTTCAAATTACGCGAAAGCCCAACATACATAACTGGGGAAGTACTATTACCAACGTAATAAATACCAGGTTTTGCTGGTAGTTTTTTACGTTGGATGTAGGGTAAAATTGGCATCTCCTTATAATTGAGATTCAACTTCATAATTTTCTGTTTCTCCTAGTGGTCATAGAATTTGATCGCTAGGTTAGTTTGCCCATAATGTATGCTTCAAAGTCTCATGCCTTGAAATTTATTCCTTACCAAACTTGACTTAAATCTAAAACAAACACAGGTAGTAACGCTTACGGTTGAGTGTTTTAAATTACATTCTTCAGTTTTTGTGAGCCTGAAACACATAATTACTAATTGCAAGTGAGAATAGAGAGGAGTATTTACAAGAGCTATGAGTCGTAGGGTGTGTTATGCCGTAGGCTAACGCACCTTGGATTGTTGACGGTGCGGCGCTTGGCGACAACACACCCTACATTAAAATTTCTTAACATAGTTGGAAATATTAGCACCGACTTAATTAATTTAAAATAAGTAAGCCCTATTAACTTCAACTTTTAAATTTGATGCCTGAACTTCGCAATGATTTTCAATCAAGAGCTATTACAGAAAGAACAGGCACATTTACTGACAATATGAAATTACCTATTCATAGATGATTTAGGTATTCTGCTGGATTTTCGGCAACTTGGGTTGAAGGAGTAATCGCAGAACTGAAACCGAAAATTGTCCTCGATCCATTTGCAGGATCGGGCACTGTTTGTATCGCTGCTGATAAACTTGGTGTCAATTCCTACGGCATTGAAGCGCATCCTTTTGTTTATCGGCTTGCACAAGGGAAGCTCTCATGGGAAATACATGCTTATGAGTTTTTGCAAGCGATCACTGAGATTAAAAATCTTGCTGCTAGTCTTCAGCCAAAGTTTCCAGACAAAATGCCACCGTTACTAAGCAAATGCTATACCGAGGAAGTATTAATAGATCTCTTCAAAATCAGGCAAGCCTATTTAGGGTTTGCTGAAAAAGTCATTCCAAGGCAAGAGAGAAATTGACTCAGTAGTTAGGGAAGAGCAAAGATAAGTTTTTGTTGCCTGTAATCAAACAAGATATCAGTTTTGCTAATCGAAAAAG
>JAHHHB010000129.1 GCA_019359545.1 Desmonostoc geniculatum HA4340-LM1
CCCGTGAGGCACGCACACTGGAATTACTCGACCAAGCAATGGCTCTTGCTGTAAATTATATTACCGAAGATGATGCCTTCGGTTGGTTCAACCACTGTGGTCTATTTACCTGAAAATTGCTGTAAGTGCGAGTGCTTCACCGTTTATACTCCTGGGTTGAAGCAAGCTACATCTGCCAGTCATGCAGAATACCTAACTGAATTCTGGTTTCTGAACGGAGATCCTATGTCTCCGGTTTCCCTCCTGAATTCTTTATTCTTAAAAAAACTCAGGAGCCGCAATTAATTATTCTGAATTCTGTTAGCGTAGCGGGGCGTAGCCCATTCTGACTCCTGAATTCTTCTTCAATTTCAACGTTTGAATTTTTGATTATGACAACTTTATCTCCTTCTGTGGAAGTCCAACCTAAAAGATCGTTTTGGAAGACATTGCAGCGAGTTCCGTGGACTTGGCGAATCACCATTGCATACCTGACGGTGATGTTGTTTATGCCCATAGTTGCCATGTTTCTCAAAGCGAGTACTGAACCTCCGGCTAGGTTTTGGGCGATCGCAACTAGTGATATTGCATTAGCAACATACAATGTAACTTTTGTGACTTCATTGTTTGCAGCCCTGCTCAATGGCGTATTTGGTACCTTGATTGCTTGGGTTTTAGTCCGCTACGACTTTCCCTTGAAACGCTTAATTGATGCCACAGTAGATTTACCGTTTGCATTGCCAACATCAGTAGCAGGTTTAACATTGGCAACAGTCTACAGCGATAATGGCTGGATAGGCTCCCTGCTAGCACCTCTAGGAATTAAAGTATCTTTCACTCGGACGGGAGTAGCGCTGGCAATGATCTTTATCTCACTGCCTTTTGTGGTGAGAACTGTACAACCTGTGCTTCAGGAAATGGAACATGAAATTGAAGAAGCCGCTTGGTGTCTGGGTGCTTCTCAATGGCAGACATTCTGGAAAGTGATTTTGCCGCCATTATTTCCGACAATATTGACTGGTGTTGCCTTGGGTTTCTCCCGTGCAGTCGGGGAATATGGTTCAACAGTGATTATTTCTTCCAATACACCATTCCAAGATTTAATCGCGCCTGTGCTGATTTTCCAGCGGTTAGAGCAGTATGACTATTCTGGTGCAACAGTAATTGGCATAGTTCTACTATCAATTTCGTTAGTGTTGCTATTGGCTATTAATTTCTTACAAGCATGGGCAAGGCGATATGACAGTAGATAAGCCGAGTTTTCACTCATCTGCATCTGATGATATTCCATATACACCCAAGCCGAAAGAGCAGAAAAAGTGGGTGCCAATAGTTTTAATTGGTATAGCGATCGCCTATTTAACTCTAGTTCAATATATCCCTGCGATTAACGTTTTTATCCAAGCCTTCAGCAAAGGAGTCGGGCCGTTTGTATCTAACCTGAGTAGGCCAGCCTTTCTCCATGCAGCTTGGTTGACACTGTTATTAGCTGCAATTTCTCTACCATTAAATACAGTATTTGGTTTGTGTGCAGCTTGGGCGATCGCTCGCCATAAATTTCCCGGACGCGCCATAGTTTTGAGCATTATTGACCTGCCCTTTTCCATCTCCCCCGTAGTCGCAGGATTAATGATTGTCCTACTATACGGACGCAATGGCTGGTTTGGCCCTTGGCTGCAAGCGCATGATATCAAAATTATCTTTGCCTTTCCAGGGATGGTGTTGGCTACAGCCTTCGTGAGTATGCCCTTCGTGGCGCGGGAAGTAATTCCTGTTTTAGAAGAATTTGGCAAAGATCAAGAAGAAGCAGCTAGAACTTTAGGTGCTAAAGATTGGCAAATATTTTGGCGCGTCACCTTACCCAGTATCCGTTGGGGCTTACTCTACGGTTTAATTTTGACCAACGCCAGAGCAATGGGTGAATTCGGTGCAGTTTCTGTGGTGTCAGGTAACATTGCCGACCAAACCCAGAGCTTACCATTGTTTGTGGAAGACGCTTACAAACAGTATGAAACCGAAGCTGCCTTTTCTGCGGCTGTACTGTTAGCCTTACTAGCAGTAGTCACCCTAGTGCTAAAAGAGATTTTAGAACGCAAAACCCGCATTAAAGATGTTGAATAGGTTGGGCATTTGTCCTTTGTCATTTGTCATTTTTCATTTGTCAAAAGCCATTAGTTATTCCCCTTATCCGCCCATCTCCCGACTTCCCACTCTTCTCTATGACTAGTAACACACCTACAAATAAACGGATTCGACTCAGAATTCCTAAAGATTATCACCAGGAACCAGTGATCTCTCGCCTGGTGTCTGATTACAATTTGACCGTTAATATTACAGCAGCAATTCTGGGAGCCAATGCTATCGGTGATGGTTGGTTTGACTTAGAACTCAAAGGAACAGAGGCACAAATTCAGAGTGGACTAGCTTATCTCCACGATTTGGAATTAGAAGTCTGGGATGAGACTAAAGCAAGTGATTGGTAAAGTAGTTTGATTGCTGTTCCCTAATTTTTCAACTTAGAACCAAGAGTTGACAATATCTCTTTTTAGAGGTAACGGAGCAGATATTACTATGGGCGATCGCTCCCTTAAAATCATCTTTGAAAAAGGGCGATCGCACTTTAATTACCAGGTTCTGGTGCAGTGACATTTAAAATATTAACCAGCAGGTCAAAAATGGTTTCCTTGGTAGCTAATAACAGAGCGTAATCTGGCGGTTTTAGGCTGAGAGAATCTAACCACTGATGACAGATTTCGCTAATAGTCTCTAAATGCTGAATAACCAAATGAGGAGCAATTTCATTACCGCTGTGTTCCAGGATTTGGGGAACGGCTTGCAGTAGACTAAGTAGGTAGACATGAAAAATTATAAGATAAGAAAATTTTCTTCACTCTGTTTATCTGAGTGGATAAATGGTATTTGTCGAGATTGTTGATTATTTAATGTATGGAAAGTATTAACTGATAGATAAACATTATTATTTAAGTCATCAACTTTTTTTCTCAGTCGCTGCTTGAGTAAATATCCTCCACATAAAATCCCCAAAGCTAATATACCTATAAAAGGATAAGGCTCAGGAACAGATGTTTTGCAGGGAGTAGAAGAGTTATAATAATTACCTGCGCGTGAAGGCTCGATATTTATTAGCCAAATAAAAGACATTACTCCCAAGACACCTGTAAATAAAACAGTTCTAGTGATTTTTAGTTGAGAAAATTTCATGATTTTTACTTTCCTATCGATAATGATGTTTAGAATTTAATTCAACTACTTTCCTGGAAAATATGGCGTATATAAATGCCAAATCCAGAAAAATAAGTTAACCAAAAGCCAGGTGATATAAAGTAAACAAGCAGGAGCATAAACCGCTAGAATCCCTATATCCTGGGTGCGTTCTCGACTAGGTTCTCTTCGCCATAGTTGACCATAATATGCAAATGACCTTTTACGTAAATGGTTAATTCCAGTCATTGCTTCTAGCAAATAATAGCCATCAAATTTATTAAGTGGGTTGAGATTAAGAGCTAAGGTAAATTGGGCTGCTAGCATTAATAAATAAGTAGTTGTATAAAACCAATTTCCTGGGGTTGATATACTCCATAAACACAACGCAATTCCCCAAATAACTACTTGACAAATTACCCCTGCTGCCATTACTAAACTGCGCTGTCTACGTTTGACTAAGCCATAAGCATCAGTAGTATTAGTGTATGCTCCTGGTAACAGACAAATAAACATTAGTCCCATGTCTAAGACAACACCGTTGTAATGTTTTAAAGTGAAAGCATGACCTAGTTCGTGAATAGATACTACTAACATCATCAACAGAGCAAAAGGAAGTATTAAACTATAACCTTGGCTATTCCATAACTCTTGTCCCAGGTGATAAATTTTCTCTTGTTTGGAAAAAGCGATCGCAGTAGAAAAACCGAGAAAAATGCAGAGTAACAAGTAAAACTCTCTTGTAAAAATAAAAGTAATTTTAGTAATATTGCGGTTGAGCCAATTATCGGGATTAAATAGGTGAAATTTAAAAAATAGTAATTGTACTATACTAAATTTTTTCTGAGACTTGGGTGGTTCAATCCCTTCTAACATTCCCTTAACTGCTAAATTTTGCAATATTGATTGCAGATATTGAGGGCTGGTTTTATATTTAGATACAAGATTTTCTATGGGTAGTTTTCCTAATTGTAAAATCAGGATTTTATCGCGATCGCTGACTTGCATATAAGCAATTTTATCTGTGTTTTGCAGCCGTAATAACCAATATTTATCTGTGTGCCATATCCACTGCACAGCAGATTTTAGTCGATATAATTTTATGGGTTCGGTGGTTTTGAAATCGGTATTTAAGTTTGGTATTTTATTATTTATATGAGATGCTAATACTTTCAAATCCACCAATTTTTTCAATAGCTCCATGATGAAACTATGGTCAATTTTCTCCCCCAACTCCTGTTGACATTTTTCCTGAACCTGTTTGACCGTCAACGTTCCATCAAAATGCTTGAGAGCGTAGCCTTCATCTGCTGAAAATAAAAATTTTTTTTCTGTTTTAATTGCTTGTAAAAGCATTTTATCTGAGTCAGATACAGAAAGTATTTGCCAGTGGATTTGAAGATTTGGGCAAAGCCAAGCTTGACAGTTGGCTAGATTTAAATTTGAATTTTCTGGTAGATGCATCTTCTAACTACGGTAGATTATGAAAGATTTTCTGTCTTATGAAAAAATAGATTTAACAAAAAGCTAGACAGAATCATGTCTTGGATATTAACGGCAATATAGTAGTCTGCTTTGATTTTTGAACTTCCTTATGTAGACAGAGAGTAGGCAGTAGGCTTCGACGTGAACGCTTAGGCGAACGGGAGTAGAGATTAGGCGAGAAGCCTTTGTAGTTTTACCTAACTTCGCAAAAATCAAATAGGAATCATTAGTATTTCAACACTTTTCTTTTCCTTGACACGACAATTCTTATAATTCAAAGAACCTGTTTGGGAAATCTATGTTTAAGCGCGTATCGAATACATCAAAATCCTGTATCATTCTGTGATAACCGCTTTACCTTGCTAAATACATGTTGCTAATGTGAAGCTTGGACAAAAGTAAATAAAATTTTCCTAAAAATAATATGGGTAGTCATACCAATTCTGTATGAAGATGCATAGAAAGAACCCCACTACCTGCGGCAACCCCCCCTCGCCTTGCTAAGGGGGGATGAAAGGGGAGTGGGAGGTTGGGAGGGGTCGAAATAATGTGCAGCCTCACAGAGAATTGCTATCAGGGGATATCTGCAAAGTCAATAAATATACTGGAAACTTTTCTCGTTGTGGGCTTAACTTAGCCTAGAAAAACCCAATTTAGACAAAGTTATACCATTTCCAAAAATCTTTGCAGCAGATGAATCGACTGTAGGGGCGTACAGCTGTACGCCCATACCTATGTATCTGTATCAGGTGTTTCGTGAAATGGTATTACAGCAGTTTTCATGTATTTGAACCACATCTGTCGTAAGGGCACAGCATTGCTGTGCCCCTACCGCGTGGGCTATTTACCTGAAAATAGCCGTAAAAGTGGTGTGTCACCGAAACAGTACTGAGTGCCCAGGGAGGAGTGCTGAGTAAAAAAGTAAAATTAGATCGACTAGGCTAACGAGTGTTTCGTTCACTTTGCTCCCGATGACAGCCTTGCTAGTTGGGCGCCAAAGGCTAAGTTTTTATTTCAACCTACGATCGCAAAAATAAACTGGGAACACTGAAAGTAGGTATTTTACGATTCCCTACACTTTATGACAACACACGATTACAAAGCGTCAAACCTCCAAGACGTGGAAGAGTGTCAAAAACAGCTACACCTAACGGTTCAGTACCAAAAAATCTTGGCGAGAATTCTGGCGAAAATTCGGGCATCTGTAAACCTAGAATCTTTGTGTTCGACTTCTTGTCAAGATATTTCCCGGCAATTGAAGATTGAGCGAGTGGCAATCTACCGTTTCAACGCTGATTGGAGTGGTAGTTTTATCAATCGTTTTGGCTTTGCCGAACCACGCTGGGATACACTCAACGCTTTTGGACAGGACTTAGTGTGGGAAGATTCGTATTTGCAAGAAACTCAGGGAGGGCGATATCGCAAAAATGAGCCGTTTGCTGTGGGTGACATTTACGATGCTGGACACGCTCGTTGTCATGTTGAAGTATTAGAACAGTTTCAAATTCGCGCATATGCGATCGCACCTATTTTTATTGGTGCAAAACTCTGGGGTTTACTGGCAGGGTATCAACACTCCACAACCCGACAATGGCATCCTCACGAAGTGGAATTTTTAGCTCAAGCCGCCAGCCATGTCGGCGTAGCAATGCAGCAGGCAGAAATTTTAGAACAAAGCAAACAACGCACAGCAGAATTGCAAGATGCAATTGCGCGGCAACGTGCTTTGACGGAAGTGGTGGGAAATATTCGCTCGTCTGTGAACACCGAAATTATTCTCGACACCGCTTGTCAGGAACTCTGCAAACTCCTGAAGTTAGAACGGGCAGCAGTTTATCGGTTTAATGAAGACTGGAGCGGTGAATTTGTCAGCCAATTCGGTATGGTTGAGGCGCAGTGGGATAGAATCCACCCATTTGGCAAAAATCTCGTTTGGCAAGACACCCACCTCCAAGAC
This sequence comes from Desmonostoc geniculatum HA4340-LM1, assembly GCA_019359545.1. GTDB lineage: Bacteria > Cyanobacteriota > Cyanobacteriia > Cyanobacteriales > Nostocaceae > Nostoc > Nostoc geniculatum. The sequence goes on from JAHHHB010000129.1 coordinate 6,644, forward strand.
ACCAAAGGCGGGCGCTATCGCAATAACGAAACTTTTGCTGTGAACGACATTTATCAAGTCGGTCACTCGCGGTGTCACATCGATATTTTAGAGCAATTTAAAATTCGGGCTTATGCCTTAGCGCCCATCTTCATCGGTCCAAAACTCTGGGGATTGGTAGCAGCGTATCAACATTCAGGGGCGCGTCAATGGGCAAATTATGAAGTTGAGTTTTTGGGACAGGTGGGGGCACAGCTAGGGGTGGCGATTCAGCAAGCCGAAAATTTAACCCAGTCGAAACAACAGGCGATGGCGTTACAAAATGCGATCGCTCGCCAACGCGCACTTACGGAAGTCGTCGGTAAAATTCGCTCTTCCTTAGATATTAATTTAATCCTGAAAACGACTTGTCAGGAAGTGTGTAAACTGCTACGAGTCGAGCGAGTCGGCGTTTATCGCTTTAATGAAGACTGGAGTGGCGAATTCGTCAGTCATTTCGGCATGGTAGAGGCACAGTGGGACAGCATCAATTTATTCGGCAAAAATCTGGTTTGGGAGGATACTCACCTGCAAGAAACCAAAGGTGGACGCTACCGCAACAACGAAAGTTTTGCCGTGAACGACATTTACCAAGCCGGACACTCGCGCTGTCACCTAGATATTTTGGAACAGTTCAAGATTCGTGCTTATGCCTTGACCCCAATTTTTGTGGGACGGAATCTCTGGGGATTGCTGGCTGCCTATCAACATTCTGCACCGCGTCAGTGGGGTAGCGTAGAGGTAGAATTTTTAGGACAAGTCGCCAGCCAACTCGGAGTAGCAATGCAAAGTTCCGAGATGCTGACCCAAATCCAAACTCGCGCTGACGAACTGCACAAATCGGCTGAACAGCGGCGCATCTTATACGATTTAGTCGTCAAAATTCGGGAATCCTTGGATTTGGAGACGATCTTTAAGACTACAGTACAAGAAGTGCGGCGATCGCTCAAAGCAGATCGAGTCGGCATCTTTCGCTTTGACTCTGATGTGGGTTTTTGCAGTGGTGAATTTATCGCTGAAGATGTCCTACCCAAGTTTGATTCTGCCCTAGCCGTGAAAGTGCAAGACTATTGCTTCGGCGACCAGTACGCACCGCAGTATCGTCAAGGACAAGTGCAAGTAATTTCTGATGTCAACAGCGTTGGCTCGAAAGTGCCCCATCTTGATGTCATTGAGCGATTCCAAGTCAAAGCACAGATTATTGTGCCACTGATGGAAGGCGATGAACTTTGGGGATTGTTATGCATTCACCAATGCACCCATGTACGTGATTGGGAAGAAGCTGAATTAGAATTTGTCACCCAAGTCGCGGCTCAAGCGAGTGTAGCACTACGTCAAGCCAAGTTGTTCCAACAATCGAGTTTGCTTGGTCAAACCCGTGAAGAAGCAAATCAACTCGCCCAAACACTGAATGAGCTACGCACTGCCCAACTGCAAATTATTCACTCTGAAAAAATGGCCAGCTTAGGGCAACTGGTAGCGGGGGTTGCCCACGAAATTAATAACCCAGTTAATTTCATCCACGGTAACTTAGAACACGCCCACCAATATACCCAAGATTTGCTGCGCTGTGTCGAGCTTTATCAACAATATCATCCCACTGCCGCACCAGAGATCCAAGAGTTTTTAAAGAAAGCCGAAATTGATTTTTTATTCGACGACTTACCTAAATTATTCCAGTCCATGAAAGTCGGGACTGAACGCATTCGTGAAATTGTCAGCTCACTGCGGAACTTCTCGCGCCTAGATGAAGCTGACTTCAAAGCAGCAAATGTTCACGAAGGCATTGACAGCACTTTGATGATTTTACAAAACCGCTTGAAATCCTCAACCGACGGTCCCACCATTCATGTAAGCAAAGACTATGAGAATTTACCTCTGATTGAATGCTATCCCGGTCAGTTGAATCAGGTATTTATGAATTTACTGTCTAACGCCATTGATGCCTTAGAAGAACGAAACGCCCAAACTACCCCCGAAGCAATGGCAGCAAACCCCAGCCAAATCAGAATTTCTACCTCACTGCTCAATAAAGATTGGATTGCCATTCGCATTGCCGACAACGGACTTGGCGTGGATGAAAAAACACTCTCTCGGTTGTTCGATCCATTTTTTACCACCAAAGGTGTTGGTAAAGGCACAGGACTAGGGCTTTCCATCAGCTACCAGATTGTCACAGATAAACACAAGGGCAAGATCTACTGCCAATCTGAGCCTTTCAAAGGCACAGAGTTTGTAGTTGAACTGCCAATTCGTCAGGCGAAAACTTAAAAATCAGTACCTCAAGTCAAGGCATTGTATCATATCCGGTTGAACAGTTGTCATTGTGAAGGTAAGAGAGACTTTGAATTTTCCCCCTTCCCTCGTAGGGAAGGGGGTTAGGTCAATCGTTAGCTTTTCCACATAACGTGAAAAGTCAGAGTCTTTTCTTCCCCTGCTCCCCCTGCTGAAGAACAACTTTCGCTACTCATTTCACGATGATCTCACTTTTTCGCATTGCATCGACCTGCAACTCAATTGCATCGACTTACAACTCAATTGCATCGACCTACAACTCAATTGCATCAACCTGCAACTCAATTGCATCGACCTGCAACTCAATTGCATCAACCTGCAACTCAATTGCATCGACCTGCAATTCAGGTTGTTTTACTTCTAACGACTGACACTTTTATTGTGTTGTAATCAACTACGCTTGAATGATGAAGTCCGTAGCTGTGAGAGTCGGCGCACCAGTAAGAGTGGCAAATAGACCACCACTACCAAAACCAGCCGCGCTACCATTTTGGTTATAGAACAACTGCCCACTCACAGCGTCGTAGACAATTTTCGCCGTGCTAGTTGCCCCATTAGAAATGACTTTAAAATCACTAGCATTACTAAAACCAGTTCCCGCAGCCGAAGCAATAGCACTAAAGGTAGTCTTATCCAAAATAATCTTGTCACCTTGGGAATGTTTGAAGTCAGTAATGGTATCTTGACCAACAGCAGAACTAGCAAAAACAGCATTGGTATTGTAAAGGAAATAGTCAGCACCCACACCACCTGTGAGAACATCATTGCCAGCACCACCAACCAAAGTATCATTGCCAGCACCGCCAATGAGAGTATCATTGCCAGCACCACCCCTGAGTAGGTCGTTGCCACTTAAGCCATCAATTTTGTCATTACCCCCCTGACCATTTACAACATCAGCGGAGTTATCTAAACCCTTAATATTGTTAGAGAGGTCATTGAGGAAAGTAACTGTATTGATGATGCCAATGCTGGTATCAGTCGAGTTAGCATCCAGGACATTAAAACTGTCAATGATGCTAGTTTGCCCATCAAACAGAATATTGCCAACGGCTGGTCTACTTCCAGAAGCTTTCAGGTTTTCCAGGTTTTCCAACTGAAAGTTTTTCAGAGTCACTTTGGTATTAGACACATTTTCAAATGTGACTTCTAAGTTGTTGCCATTTTGAGTCAACAGCAGATTTTGAGCAGTCAAGCCAGAACCGAGAAATTGCAGTGTGTCAACATTGGCAATTACCGTTGCTGACGGGTTAGTGCCTTTACCAACACCACCAAAATCGGTAATGATATCATTGCCATCACCTCGGCGAATCACAAACCGATCTTGACCGCCATTGCCTGTGAGGGTGTCATTACCAGCTTTGCCATCGATGATGTTGTTACCAGGTGTGCCAACTAGAGTGTCTGCACCAGCAGTTCCGGTAATGGGAGCGATGACTTTCAAGGTGGTAGTAGCAACTTTACTAGTATTACTGTGGGCTTGACCGTCATCAACGACAAACTGAATAATCCGGGCAGTAGTGTTGGGAGTGGCTCATATCTGGCATCAGGCAACTCTAAAACTCGCACGCACAAGACTTTACCTGCAAAACCAGAGTTTCAAAACCAGGCAGACTTACTTAAGCACACTTGAGGATAACGATTATTGGTCGGATATATTACAGCAATTTTTAGGTAATTAAACCATTATCGTAGGGGCGCACAGCTGTGCGCCCCTACAGGGGATTGTGGTTCAAATAGGATGAAAAACCCTGTAAACCAATGAAAATCACGCATCCAAATTCTGCCACTAGGTTTTGACATGAGTCTCCCTAGTTTTTCACTCATCATTAATTCTGATAGGCAATCAAATTCGCAATCTATCAGAATTAATGCGATCGCTACACTAGCCAGTCGATTAATTTCGATTAAAAAACCTTAAAATTGCGTTTCAATCTGCGGAAACACTTAATTCATACCAAAAAATGATTATCACATATAAAATAATTTGTCAATAAATAAATGTCAATTACTTTACATGAATTGAGTAAATTTTACGTAAATTTACTTATTGTTTTTTTCTGGACTTTATGGGAATCTCCTGTACATCACAATAAAATGCATTAATAAGATAGATTTACCGTAGTTTAATAAAAGCCAAAAAGATGAAAATCTCTGTCAGGCATCCAAAATGCTATTATGTCTACCACTAAAACCGTAAAACCTGCTTCAGTCCACAGTCAAATTCTCGTGCCCCAGCGGTATCACAGGCAACCTGTAATTTCTCGATTAGTTTCTCGTTATGATTTAACCGTCAATATCAAAGCTGCATCCTTGACATTAGACAGTGACAGCGACGGCTGGTTTGATTTAGAACTTTCGGGAAATCCGCAAAAGCTGACAAGTAGCCTATCTTACCTGCAAGGATTGGGAGTAAATCTAGTACAAATAGCGATCGCCAACCAAATTCAACCCACCCATAACTCCCCACCCTTCCCAGATTCAGCCGACAAACTCAGCCCTAGAGACTCTACATGGCTAACAAATCAATGGCAAGAGCAATTTCAGCAATGGATTTCTCTAGGTCAGACCAATCGATTGCGCTTGCAACTGTGCGTTTTAAAAAGCTACTACGAAGAACCTGTGATTTCTAAGTTAGTTTCTCGTTATGGGCTAACAGTCAATATCACCAGTGCGTTACTTAAACCCGACACCCAAGATGACGGCTGGTTTAATTTGGATTTATGGGGTAGAACAAAGCAGCTATACTCTAGCCTGAGTTATTTAGAAAAACTCGGACTACCGATTTGGTTGGATTTATCTAGCATTTATGGCGATCGCTAAATTCAGAATTCAGAATTCAGGAGTCAGAATTCAGAACTCCCCCATCTCCCCCATCTCCCCCATCTCCCCCATCTCCCCCATCTCCCCCATCTCCCCCATCTCCCCCACTCCCCACTCCCCACTCCCCACTCCCCACTCCCCCAAACTTAAATTTCGTAGTACCAAATATCTTCTTCACGTAGCACAATTCGATGGAGGGAGAGGCGATCGATCAAACCCTCTTGCTCAAACTGTCCAAGAACACGAGTAATGGTTACACGAGTTGAACCCAGCATTTCTGCCAAGTCTTCATGAGTTAGACGCATATCTATTAAACGCCCCTTCTCAACTTCGGAACCAAACTTTTGAGATAACCATGCCAACAGCTTGATGAGCATAGTATCCACCTTTTTATGGCTACGAATCACCATCAATTCTTGAGCCTGTTGGATATGGCTAAGTAGAGTTTCTGTTAATTGATTCCACTCCTCTAAAAGTAGGACTGTCGCCCCCACTTTAGTTAAGCATTCCATCTGATAAGGTTCTAATTTTGACAAAGCTTTCCCAACGACATCTCCAGGTCCCCACAATCCCAGAGCAACAGTTGTACCATCTTCCAGATAAGTAAAAGTCCTGACAAAACCCGTTTCAATCTTCCACAGACCGTTCGGATACTCTGGCAGAAATGAACGACGCGCAAAAATCTGCTTAGTATTATTACTTGGTAGATTAGAAAGATTTGTGTATAAAGAAACCATATCCAATTATACTGTTTTTTGATAAACTAACCGTAGTATATATATACCAGGTTATAAAAGCTTCTGGTTATTGAAATTAATAATGTTTTTAGGGAATGGGGCATAGGGCATTGGCAAGAGGAATGGGAGGACAAGGGGAAAGACTTGTTGCAACTTTTCTCCCTATCTCCTTAGGGACTTCTAGAAAATAAATTATCCCAAATTATTTGTACATTTTTCGGGTAGCACAGCTGTGCGCCCCTACTATGGAATATTTTTTTCCTTGGAAGTCCCTTATCTCCCCATCTCCCTATCTCCCCATCTCCCCATCTCCCCATCTCCCCATCTCCCCATCTCCCTTATCCCCATGCCCCATTCTCTAAATTCCCGCACCATCAAGAAAATCTTCAATCATTCCATCAGAATTATTGCTCTTAGGTTTGTTGGTTTGTTCGTCGCCAAGCTGATTTGGGAACAAGCTTGATTGATCTTCTAACTCCTGTAAGTGTTTTTCTAGAGCTTTGACTCGTTCAAATAAAGCGCGGATGACTTCAGCTTCCACGTCCCGGACTTTATCATGATCCAAAACATCGCCATTGTTATTGTTCTGACGAGTCACACGCCCTGGAATCCCGACAACGGTGGTGTTGCTGGGCACATTTCGCAGCACTACTGAACCTGCTCCAATGCGGACGCGATCGCCAATTTGAATATTTCCCAACACCTTGGCACCTGCCCCCACAACTACATGAGAGCCTAAAGTTGGATGGCGCTTACCAATTTCTTTGCCAGTACCACCAAGGGTAACACCTTGATAAATCAAGGCATAGTCGCCAACGATCGCTGTCTCGCCAATCACTACTCCCATACCGTGGTCGATAAACACTCCCTTGCCAATTAATGCCCCAGGATGGATTTCAATTCCAGTTAAAAACCGACTAAGATGAGAGACAAACCGGGGTATAAACGGAATTCCTAATTTATACAGCCAGTGCGCCAAGCGATGGAAAAGTAAGGCTTGAAATCCAGGGTAACAAAACAATACTTCCAGCCAGTTACGGGCTGCTGGGTCGCGCTCAAAAATCGTTCGCAAATCAGTTATTAGCATATTCACTTAACACATCATCGGTAGGGAAGACTCCCAAAGCGGCTATGCAGATAATTTCTGCAAAAAATGACTTATTTTTGGGAATTGTGTAGGATAATCTACGGTAAGTCGATAGGCTTGTAGTCTTTAGTTGCTAGTAAGTGGGATGCTATCACATCCGACACTTTGAAAAAATAAATTTCGCATAAAATACGATAAATCTCTCAATTCACCGTAGTATGTTGAGTACTGTCTTGAATAGCCAAAACTACTCTCTCCTCGATCTGTCTTCCAAAGTGGAATACGCGCTGCTAGCACTTTTAGAACTAGCAAGCCACCACGGGAAAAAACTTCCTCTGACCATGAGTGAGATCGTCGCTAAGCAACCCATACCTGAGCGCTATCTAGAACAAATTTTGACCAACCTCCGGCGTGCCGGTGTGGTGCAAAGTCAACGTGGCTCTAAAGGAGGTTTCGTTTTAGTTCGTGAACCTTGGCAGATCACCCTGCTGGAAATTGTGACTTTGGTTGAAGGCGAACGCAAAGAGAAAGATACCTCTGAATCTCCGACTCTGGAAAGGACTCTGGTTTATGAAATCTGGGAGCAAGCCAATGCTGCTGCTATTGAAGTTTTGGGTCGATATACACTCCAAGATTTGTGCCAGGAAAGGGAAATTCGCGCCCAGCAAAGTCCGATGTATTACATTTAGCCACAGAATTTTAGATTTTAGATTTTAGATTTTGGATTGTTCATTCAAAACTTAAAATCTAAAAAGGCCTGAGAGCAAGATTGCTTTATTTGTGGAACAAATCCTTTCATCCCAAATATACAATTCTTTACTCAGAGCAACTACCTCAAGAGCGGGAACCCGCAACAGACAGGTATCGGGTCAATCTAAAATTCAAAATCCTCTCATCCAAAATTGTTTGACAAAGGAGTACTTGTATGAAGATCGCAAAAGACATCACAGAATTAATCGGACGGACTCCTTTAGTTCAATTAAACAAGATTCCCCAAGCTTCGGGAGCGGTTGCTCAAATTGTGGTGAAGCTAGAAAGCATGAATCCAGCGTCTTCTGTCAAAGACCGGATTGGCGCAAGTATGGTGGAAGCGGCAGAAGAAACAGGCTTGATTCACCCCGGAAAAACGATTTTAGTAGAGCCAACCTCTGGGAATACAGGAATTGCGTTGGCGATGGTGGCAGCTGCCAAGGGTTACCACCTTATTCTAACGATGCCTGACACAATGAGCCAGGAAAGACGAGCCATGCTCAGAGCTTATGGCGCACAACTAGAGTTAACTCCAGGGGTAGAAGGAATGCGAGGGGCGATCGCTCGTGCAGAGGAAATTGTAGCTCAAACCCCCAACGCTTATACGTTGCAGCAGTTTCGCAACCCTGCTAACCCCAAAGTTCACGCCGAAACCACCGCAGAAGAAATTTGGGATGATACCGATGGACAAGTGGATATTTTGGTGGCGGGAGTCGGTACTGGTGGGACGATTACGGGAGTATCACAGGTCATTAAACAACGCAAGCCGAGTTTTCAAGCGATCGCAGTTGAACCAAGCAGTAGCCCAGTATTAGCCGGTGGTAAATCAGGCCCTCACAAAATCCAAGGTATCGGTCCGGGATTTGTCCCAGCAATTTATCGGAAAGAACTGGTAGATGAAGTAATTCAGGTTACAGACGACCAAGCGATCGCCTACAGCCGTCGCCTAGCAAAAGAAGAAGGATTACTATCTGGCATTTCTACTGGCGCTGCTTTGTATGCGGCGATTCAAGTTGCACAGCGACCAGAAAATGCAGGTCGGCTAATTGTTATGGTGCAGCCTAGCTTTGGCGAACGCTACCTCAGCACCTCACTGTTCAAAGACCCAGAACAAAATGAATGGTTGAGCAAAGTTTGATTCCATAGATGAATTTTGGATTTTACTGTGTTGTTGTTCGATTGCTCTCATGGTGTTATACTATCTTACAGGTGTTGCACCTATAAACACATAAAAGCGAGTAAGATACTTGTCAACAATTGAACTATTTGTTTGAAGGAAGGATAATTATAATTACTCGCTATAAAAACTGATAAGTGCTACACTATGCCTTCTAAAAAACCCACTATCACAATTCGTGTGACAGACGAAGAGTACAAAGTTTTACAAGCATGGGCAGATAAAGATTACAGAACGGTTCCTAGCTTGGTTTTGGCTTTAACCAAAAAAGCAATTGATGACCATACACAGCAGAATCATCAGGAAAAATCAGCATGACAGAATCACAAATCCAAGACATTTACTCGCGTCTAGACACTCTTGAATCTGAGGTAAATTCACTCAAATTACTAACAGGGACAATAGGTACAAGCCAAGTAGCGATCGCCCAAATCCTTAATACCCAAACAGAACACACTCAAATTCTGAACAGCCACACCCAAATTCTGAACAACCATAGCCAATTACTCGATGAAATTTTGCGGATACTGCGCGATGCCTACAGCGGCAAGCTACGCAATGGTGGGAGTGGCTTATCCAGCTTTTTGATAAAACTAACCCACCAAATAAACCAGAAAGACTCAGGATTAACAAAACTGTAAAACCTAAAAATTGACCAGTGACTATATGCCGGGGGCGAAAAGTAGAATTTATTTGAGAAAAAAACAACAACAAGATAACAATATCATCAATATTAGTGGCATTGACTCTCACCGGACTAAAGTCACGGTGATTCAAACTGTTGTTCCGAATGAGGCTAAAGCCATCATTCTCCACAGTTATCTTTCAAGGGATTAACCCTGTGGGACAGTCAAAAGTCCCCTACC
>JAHHHB010000130.1 GCA_019359545.1 Desmonostoc geniculatum HA4340-LM1
AGTCATCAGAGTAGGCTATAACGGTTGCTGGTAGAGAGAGCAAGTATTCTAACGTTTCAATTAAATTCCGGGGATTCATTATGAGAGCCAAATTCCGTGTAGAGAATATAACCCATCATGCTAGTGGTGGCAATTCAGTTAATTTAACTCCTGTGCTGTCAGGCAGTGAAGAAAATAAATCGTTTTGGCAATCAACACCTAGCGGCAAGCTAGAGATGTACATTAACAACCCTAATGCACGCACCTTTTTTGAGCCTGGGGCTGAATATTACATCGACTTCACACAGGTGGTTTAGTTCTCTGGGGATTCGCTGTAAAGTCCATCGTTGGGATTTTTTGTTTGCGGTGCAGCTTGTCGCAGTGCCTCTACCATTGCCGCAACTTGGGCATCAGAAACCCGCTGCTGTGCTTGAGCTAAACTCTAACACCCACGAAGAATACGATGCCTCTTTGTTAAAAATGTTGCTGGATTCACTAACTAACAGGCGACTTAGATATTAACTAAATTTTCTACAGTATTGGCATCATTGGGTAATGCAGCTGTTAAAACTTCGCTGCCTTCTGTGGTAACTAAAACATCGTCTTCAATGCGGATGCCGCGGACATCAGCAAATTCTGATAACCGCTGCCAATTGACAACATTTTGATATTTTGAGCGGACATTGGCATCATTTAAAATTGCTGGTACTTGGTAAAAACCAGGCTCAATTGTGACTAACATTCCTGTACGTAATGGACGATTTAAACGCAAGTAGCCCAAGCCAAAGCGATCGCTCCTTGTTCTTCCTGCTTCATATCCTGCTAAATCCCCTAAATCTTCCATGTCATGGACATCTAAACCCAACAGATGACCAATACCGTGGGGAAAAAACAGGGCGTGGGCATCCATTTCTACTAAATCCTGGGGATTTCCTTGAAGAATTCCTAAATCTACTAAACCTTCAGCGATGACTGTGGCAGCTAACAAATGAATATCGGCATACTCCACGCCAGGATGTATTTTGGCAATACAAGCGTCATGGGCTGCCAAGACAACATGATAAATATCTCTTTGGGTAGATGAAAACTTGCCAGATACTGGCCAAGTGCGAGTCACATCACCAGCCCAACCCGTTTCTGTTTCAGCGCCGACATCAGCAAGGATTAAATCACCTGGTTGCAAATGATGGTGATACTGTTCGTTGTGCAAAACTTCGCCGTGAACGGTGACAATGCTGTTATAGGAGGTGGTCATATTGTTGGCAATTATTACCCCTTCCATCGCTGCACGAACTTCGGCTTCGAGTTTGGCTTGAGGTGTTGCAGCCATACCAGCTTTGTGTGCCTGAACTGTGACAGCCGCAGCTTTTCGCAACTCGGCTAATGCAGCTTCATCGTGGGTGAGGCGTAGAAAAACGATCGCCTTAGCTAATTCTAAGTCAATTCCTTGGGGAGGACTTTGGGGTAAAACCCATCTATTTAATAGCTGGGATTGCTGCGTCCAAGTAGCAGCATCTTGTACAGGAAGTGTGGCGGCATCTTCTAACCAAGAGCCTAATTCTGCCATTGGACGAGCCACATCTGCTCCAATTCTCTCGGCGATTTCCTCGCGTGTTGGCATTTCTCCATGCCAAAGGGCGCTGCTGGGTGAAGGATCTTCCATGAATAATTCCAGCTTGCCCGCTTCTAGGCGAATTGCCGCGTTTGCTAGAGGTAGTCCGGCAAAGTAGAGGAAATGACTGCTAGCGCGGAAGGGAAAAACATTTGCCGGAAAATTGCGCGGGCTGTTGCTACCTGACCACAGAATTACTGGAAAATCAATCAGGTTGGCTAGTTTTTGCCGTCGGTGGCGTAGAATTTCGACAAGGGAACTAGAAGTTTGTTGAATAAGCATAAATATAAGCTCAAAAAAAGGATAAAGGTTATTTAGTCTTTATCGTCACCGTCTTTATCATTATCCCTACGCGTTTTTCTCCCGGAACCAGCAATCATTATAAAACTGTATATTACTTCGAGAATAATTTCATGGGACAAATCATTACTCAAGTTGATGCTTTCACGAATACGCCATTCACAGGTAATCCCGCTGCTGTATGTATTTTGCCTAATCCCCAAGATGATATTTGGATGCAAAACGTAGCACAAGAAATGAATTTATCTGAGACAGCTTTTCTAGTCAAACAAAATGATGGCTTCAATTTGCGTTGGTTTACGCCGATGGTGGAAGTACCGCTTTGTGGTCACGCAACTTTAGCTAGTGCCCATGTACTTTGGTCAGAAGGACATTTATTATCTGATGAAGTTGCACGTTTTTATACCAAAAGTGGACTACTCGTTGCTAAGTTACAAGGTGAGTGGATTGAGTTAGATTTTCCAGTAAATCACTCAAAACCAACGATCGCTCCTCCAGAACTTAGCCAAGCTTTGGGTGTACCATACAAAGCTGTGTTGCAGAATTCACTAAGCTATTTAGTGGAACTGGAATCTGAGGAATCGGTGCGGCAAATACAGCCCAATTTCCAGCTACTAAAAACGTTGCCTGTTGCTGATGTGATTGTTACCAGTACTGCTGATTCTAATTCCGAATATGATTTCGTTTCGCGCTTTTTTGCACCGGGAGTAGGTATTGATGAAGACCCAGTGACTGGGGCGGCTCATTGTTGCCTTGCTGCTTTCTGGCGCGATCGCTTGCACAAGGATGAGTTTTTAGCTTATCAAGCATCGAGTCGCGGTGGCGTGGTGAAGGTGTATTATGATGGGGGCGATCGCGTTTTACTTGGCGGACAAGCAATAACTGTTCTGCGAGGCGAATTAACTACCGCTTAAAACAGAATTCAGAATTCAGAATTCAGAATAGGCTCTCTTGCTAGCTACCAGATTTAGATGGTCTATTTAATTAATTTGGAATCTGCTCTGACTACAAATTAATTGCATCGGGGAAAAACTCAGCATCAAGAACTTGGGCAATGGAATAAGGACATTCTACCGGAAACGTATTTATTGATAGTTCAGTTTCATTGCTAGCAGCTTTCAATCCCCGATGGTAGCACTGGGCTAAAACTTCTTCTGGATAGGACTTGAGACTGGGACTCTCTTGCAGCAAATCTGTAATTCGGTTGCGTTGTTCGTCAATGGTATTTCGCCAGGAGCCACTTCGCAAACTAGGCTGATATTGCCATTTGAGCAAATGTTGTAATAATACCTCTAGGCGGCTTTTCAACTCCCGCCGTTCTGACCGTCCCAAGTTTTCAATCTCCTCAATCACAGCATCCCAGTCTACCTGTTCAAATTGTCCGTCACGAATCAGTTGCACAGTCTGTTCTGTCCATGCTACAAAATCTATTTCATACAACTGGGCTACGGTTTTTGGAATCGAGGTCATGAGCTTCCTGCAATTCACACTCAACGGGCTAAACTTTGAGATATCTTACCCTATGTTAACGCTAAGAGGGCTGCACAAGGCGATGGCGTTTTGCTTAGGGACTTGCGGTTGTAGAATGGAATTCAAAACCATACAAAGTTAAAGATGGCAGCTAAAGATTTGTTCCATGAAGCGGTAAGGAGGGCGTTAGAAAAGGAACAATGGGTTATCACCAACGACCCACTAAAAGTGGAAGTAGGAGGTGCAAAGTTTGAGATTGACTTGGGTGCTGAGCGTCTTCTGGCAGCAGAACGAGCAGGCGAAAAAATAGCGGTTGAAATCAAAACTTTTTTAGGCGACTCCCCTATCACTGATTACCATGCAGCGTTGGGACAATTCCTTAACTATCGCCTTGCTTTAGAACTTAGTGAACCAGATCGCACCCTTCATTTAGCAATTCCAGTCGCCTTTCATCAAGCCTTCTTTCAACGGGAATTTGCTCAACTTTCAGTTGAACGATATCAAATTAAACGGGTGATTTACGATCCATTTCAAGAGGTAATTGTGCAATGGATAAACTAGAACAGTATCGCCAGTGCATTCAAAACTTACTTAGCAACTACGCCGCCATACCAATTGCAAACGGCGAAATAGAATCACAAACTGTTTTTGATCTTCAACAAGATCGCTATCAAGTGATGAATGTTGGTTGGGATGGTAACCGTCGCGTGCATGGCTGTGCCTTACACTTAGACATTAAAGACGGTAAAATCTGGGTGCAACAGAACACAACAGAGTTACGAATTGCCCATGAATTAGTTGCAATGGGAATTCCCAAAGAAGATATTATATTGGGCTTTCAAGCGCCTTATATGCGGGAATACACTGGATTTGGTGTAGCATGAAGCGTGCTGAGTTAAGAGTGAGAAGTTATTCTCCTAAGGGGAGACGCAAACAGGTCATACCAATTTGAAAATAAAATGCAAAAATAGACCATTTTGTAGAGACGCGATGAATCGCGTCTTCAGCCAACAACGTGTTGCAATCATGAATTGAATTAGTATTAATTTTTGCAAGCCGATGCAACTAAGGTGCAGGTCGATGCATCAAAGGTGCTGGTCGATGCATTAAAGGTGCTGGTCGATGGAACTAAGGTGCTGGTCGATGCATCAAAGGTGCAAGCCAATGCATCAAAGGTGCAACAGGTTGTATTTAAATTGCACGCCAATACAAAACACTAAAAGCGGCTGTCACAATATGTAAATAAGCCTATGTTTTACTTTTACAAATGTCCGCTAAACAAACAAATCATCGAAGTCCTGTTACATCTGGTGACTGGCCGATTGAACAATTACCTGGACTCAGCCAAGAAGAACAATCCCAACTACAAAATTGTGGAATCAATACCACAGTAGCGCTAGTCAAACAAGGAAGGAATCTTGAGGCAAGGGTGGCGTTAGCAAATAAACTCCAGATTCATCTTCAGTATGTAAATAAATGGATGGCTTTGGCTGACTTGGCACGTATTCCCAGCGTCGGAACGCAATATTGCGGTTTATTGCTCCATGCTGGTATCGGTTCCGTGGCACAGTTAGCTCAGACTCCTACTCACAGATTGCACAAACAGATTTTGCGCTTGCAAGTAGCAACAATGCAGCGGCGAGATTTGTGTCCAGCAATTGAGTTAGTACAACAGTGGAGTCATGAAGCGAGAATGGTGGGGAGTGGGGAGTAGGGAGGTGGGGAGCAGGGGAGCAGGGGAGCAGTAAGTTTTTCCCCTCTGCCCCTCTGCCCCTCTGCCCCTCTGCCCCTCTGCCCCTCTGCCCCTCTGCCTCTTGTGCCCAATGCCCAATGCCCAGTCCCCAGTGCCTAATCTTTCACCAAGACACCATTGAGGAAGATATCAGCGAGTCCTTCTGCCATTTGTTGCATTTGTTGGGGGGAGGCGTCTGGTTCGATGAGGGTGTTGTTGGAAAAGCCGGCGATCGCAAACATTCCTAAGAAAACTTTGGCGACTAGGTTGGCATCCATTTGCCGATAGATGCCTTTATCCATTGCTGTTTGAAAGAAGGCTTCGGCAACATCGGTCATTTTTGTGATGACTTCTAATTGAATGCGATCGCGTAAGTCGGGGTGAAATTGCACTTCCATGAAACAAACGCGCATCATATCGGCATTTTTCTGGAAATTCCACATCCGACGGCGCATCACTTGAGCTACTGCTTTATAGCTACCCATTTCACTTAATTCTGTCAGCAGATCCGTCAAAATTTCTACCCATCCACTGGTGGCGACTTCTACCAAAATTGCTTTTTTATTGGGAAAATGACGAAATAGAGTGCCTTCAGCCACACCTGCCGTCTGTGCTAAATCACGGGTGGTGGTGCCATCAAATCCCTGAGAGGCAAACAAACGTTGTGCTGCCTGTAAAATCCGGGTGCGCGTCTGAGCCTCTGAGGGTGGGGGAGAATTAAAAACTCGCATAATTGTTATGGTTAAATATCCGGAACAGGACTTGTAGCATTATTGTCTAACGTCAAGTACAAAAAGCCGAAAAACCTTAATACAACATTAACGCTCTATTTGCTAAGTAGCGTGTTTCTTCGGTAGTGTAACTTTATCTTAATTTTGGCTTATGAACAAACTCACTCGGTCAATTTTGGATTTTAAGTCGCATCTTTGGTGCGCTAGAAACGCAACTTGGATTTTGGATTGGTTCAATAAAGTATCAGTCACATCCTGTCGGCTGTTTGTCGCCTTGTTGGCAGCGATCGCCTTTTGCTGGGGATTCCAGCCAGAAATGGCTCTGGCTCAAACTCAAACAATATCTCCACCAACTGCAAGTTCGATTCAACCTTATCTCGATCGAGTCATCAATGAGTTGACGGAGTTTCGCCTGGAAAATGGTTTGAAGTTCATTGTTTTGGAACGACATAAAGCGCCTGTAGTTTCTTTTCTGACATACGCTGATGTCGGTGGTGTGGATGAGCCGGATGGTAAAACTGGTGTAGCTCACTTTCTGGAACATTTGGCCTTTAAAGGAACGACGCGCATCGGTACGGAAGATTACAAAACAGAAAAACCGCTGCTAGAATGCTTGGAACAGTTAGATACTCAAATTCAAGCAGCCAAAGCTGATGGTAAAAAAGATGAAGTGACGCGGCTAGAAGCTGAGTTTAAGCAAGTGGAATCCCAAGCAGGTAAGCTAGTCAAGCAAAATGAAATGGGGCGAATTGTGGAACAAGCGGGAGGTGTGGGTTTAAATGCTACTACCTCAACTGAAGCTACCCGTTACTTTTACAGCTTTCCTGCTAATAAGTTGGAACTTTGGATGTCGCTGGAGTCGGAGCGATTTCTTGAGCCTGTAATTCGTCGTGAGTTTTATAAAGAGAAAGATGTCATTTTAGAGGAACGACGGATGCGGGTGGATAATTCACCCATTGGCACGATGTTGGAAAAATTTATCGACGCTGCTTACAAGGTTCATCCCTACAGGCGTCCGGTGATTGGTTATGACAAAGATATCCGTAACTTAACGCCAGCAGATGTGCAAAAGTTTTTTGACGCTTATTATGTACCAGGTAATTTAGCGATCGCCATTGTCGGAGATGTCAATCCCGCCGAGGTGAAAAAACTCGCAGAAACTTATTTTGGGCGTTACCAAGCTAAAGCTAAAGCTACTCAAAAAATTCCTGTGGAACCGCAACAAAAACAAACGCGGGAAGTGAGTTTAGAATTACCTGCTCAACCGTTGTATTTGGAAGGCTATCACCGTCCGTCAGTTACTCATCCAGATAACGCAGTTTATGAAATCATTGGCAGTTTATTAAGTGATGGGCGCACGTCACGGCTGTATAAATCTTTGGTAGAAAAGCAACGTTTGGCGCTGAATGCTCAAGGTTTCAGTGGTTTTCCTGGGGATAAATACTCAAACCTGATGTTGTTTTATGCTTTGACTGCTCCTGGCCATACACTTGATGAATTGGCGATCGCTTTACGCGAAGAAATTGAGAAATTAAAAACTGAACCTGTGGCGGCGGCTGAGTTAGAGCGAGTTAAAACCCAAGCGCGGGGGGATTTATTACGTAGCTTAGCTTCTAATACGGGGATGGCTCAACAATTGTTGGAATATGAAGTCAAAACTGGCTCTTGGCGGAATTTGTTTAAGGAGTTGGATCAAATTGCGGCGGTAACTCCTAGTGATATTCAGCGGGTGGCTAAGATGACGTTTACACCGGAAAATCGCACCATTGGGAAGCTGTTGTCGAAACAAGGATGAGAAACGAACCGCAAAGGACGCAAAGGAAGAGAGATATGGAAAGGTATAAGGGGAAGGGTAAAAGGAAGATGGCTTTGAAAATCCCAAGTGGGAAGAAAGTTGTTTATGGGTTGGTTGTGGTTTTTGCTTTTTTACTTTTAAATTTTAATTTTTCTGTGGCGGCGACGGCACAGGCGAAGCATTATACTGAGTTGCAGCTGCCACCGTTACCTGAGGTTAAGTTTCCCAAGTATGAGCGGTTTGTGCTGCAAAATGGCTTGGTTGTCTATTTGATGGAGGATCACGAGTTACCCTTGGTGAAGGGTACGGTGTTGGTAAGGACTGGGAATCGTTTGGAACCGCTGGAAAAAGTCGGGTTGGCTGGTTTTACAGGCGCGGTTATGCGGACTGGGGGAACTACGAAGCACTCGGCTGATGAATTAAATGAGATATTGGAACAACGGGCAGCGTCGGTGGAAACTAGTATTAGTGAAACTGCTGGTAGTGCTGGCTTTGATGCCCTCAGTGAAGATTTAGAAACGGTGTTTGGGTTGTTTGCTGAGGTGTTGCGATCGCCTGTATTTGCCCAAGAAAAGCTAGATTTAGCGAAAACCCAAGCTAGGGGTGCGATCGCACGGCGCAATGACGATCCTAATGGCATTGCGAGTCGAGAATTTCGCAAGTTGCTATATGGCAAAGATAGCGCCTATGGACGCACCACAGAGTATGCAACGGTGGATCGAGTTTCCCGTGAGGATTTGCTCAAGTTTTATCAGCAATACTTCCACCCGAATAATATGATTTTAGGGATTGTCGGGGATTTTGACACGAAAAAAATGCGATCGCTCATTCAAGCTAAATTCGGTGACTGGAAACCCAACCCGAAAATTGCCAAACCCCAATTACCAGAGGTTTCGCCAGCCAATACAGGCGGAGTGTTTTTTGTGAATCAGCCACAACTCACGCAAAGTAGCGTGCTGATTGGACATTTAGGCGGACAGTTCAACAGTCCAGATTATCCAGCGCTGAATGTGTTGAATGAGGTGTTAAATGGATTTGGCGGACGTTTATTTAATGAACTGCGATCGCGTCAAGGTTTAGCTTATTCTGTATATGGCATCTGGAGTCCCCGTTACGATTATCCAGGAATGTTCATTGCTGGTGGACAAACGCGATCGGATGCTACGGTGCAGTTTGTCAAAGCCTTACAAACTGAAATTAAACGTATCCAAGCTCAAAAAGTGACACCAAAGGAACTAGCTTTTGCTAAAGAATCTACACTCAACTCCTTTGTCTTCAACTTTCAAGACCCCGCTCAAACTCTATCACGGTTGATGCAATACGAATATTACGGCTATCCGGCTGATTTTCTGTTTCGCTATCAAAAAGCCGTCGCCGCCACCACAGCCGATGATGTGCAACGCGTAGCACGAGAATACCTCAAGCCAGAAAATATTGTGACTCTAGTTGTGGGGAATCAAACCGCCATTCAACCGCCGTTGACGCAATTAGCTGCACAGGTAACGCCAATAGATGTGACAATTCCCTCACAACCACAGGCGAAGAATTAGAAGGCTAGCTAGATGGTGTAATACTTGTTGAAATCTGCGGTAGTTGCATAGATGCCATAAAAACTTTGAGTCAAAGAATAGTAGGGACACGATGAATCGTGTCCCTTGACATATCAAGGGGACAGAAAAATTCCATAAATTTAGTTCAATTCGTTAGTTTATAAGACAAAATTTCCTGATTTTTGTCTATAAACTTAGCCGAAAATTATTGACTTTCTCCAATTCCAGAGCAAAATATATAAGAGAATAGTTTTGATATTTAATTTCAAAATTATCCACAATAGGTTATTTGACATTAAGTATTTCTGGAGTTGAGTCAATGGTTAGAATCAAAATTTACGATCTGCACCCTACTACAGACAAACAGCAGATCGATGAAATCAGTGTTAGAGAAATGAAGACAGTAGAAGGTGGTGTGGGATTCAATACAACGGGCAGACAATTTGCCAACACACTGAACACAAATAATCCATCCAGTACAACTGAGCCTGAGGCATCACCAATAAACTCGCTACAAGAAGTAAATTCGCTTTTGGATAACTTTAGGTTAGAACTAGATAAAATATTTAGGAGGTTGATATAAGAGTCAAGGTGCTAATTTATTTATGAGCAGAGTTTTGTTATTTCAGTTTTATCCTTATATTGGTGCGTTCTAATTCAAAGCAATATTAGAACGCACTTTTTTATGAAAAATTTTATTCAATACTTTGATGGGCTGCAAGATCCCCGACTTCTTCAAGAAGTCGGGGATCTGACCACGCTAAACCCTTGCTAACGTATTTTTATTATTCAAGTTACATATACATTTCTCGTAGGAGCGAACATTTAAAGACGCGATTTATTAGGTCTTTACATGACGATTTTGGGTTTATACTCCTACGGAAAAATCCATCACTGTGATTCCAATTCAATTGCAGAATTCTCTTTTAATAAAGACTCAACTCATTGACATGTGTCTTTCTAAACGGTTTCAGAAGCTTGACTTTGCCAATTTCATCAATAAAAATTGCAGTAACAGGTAAGAAAAGCAGAGCTTAATTACCTGTGAAGATAATCTGGTTAAAGCTACTTTTTTTTAGAGGAAATAATGGCAAATATCACTCTTTCTGAACTCTACGTTTCTGGTTCTGAATTGTTTGAAGGAACCGAAAGCTTTCTTAATGATTTAAGCGACGCTGATTCCATTACTGGTGGTTCCTATCCTAATTTCAGCGACATTTCAACTTTGACAAAATTAGCTGAAGCATATGTTAATACCTATGCTATCGGTCATGTCACCTTTGTCGCTAAGTCCTACAGCGGTGGTACATACTACTAATCTTTGAGTAGTTAAGTACAAAGCTAAATGGCTCTTTGGGGATGAAAAGTAGCAAGTCATCTCTCTTTGAAACATGAGGTTTCTTGATTAGTAATAATTCCCAAGAGTCAACCAAATAAATTCCACTACAGCTTAATTACAACAAGAATTCGAGGAATAAGTCATGGCAAATATCACTCTTTCTGAACTCTACGTTTCTGGTTCTGAATTGTTTGCAGGAACCGAAAGCTTTCTCAATGATTTAAGCGATGCTGACTCCATCTCTGGTGGTTCATATCCTAATTTCAGCGACATTTCAACCTTGACAAAATTAGCTGAGGCTTATGTCAATACCTATGCTATCGGTCATGTCACTTTTGTCGCTAAGTCCTACAGTGGTGGTACATACTACTAATCTTTGAGTAAGTACAAAGCTAAATGGCTCTTTGGGAATGAAAAGTAGCAATTAATCTCTATTTGAAATCTGAGGTTTATTGATTATTAATAATTCCCAAGAGCCAAACAAATCAATTCAACTACAGCTTACTTGCAACAATAATTTGAGGAATAAGTCATGGCAAATATCACTCTTTCTGAATTATATGTTTCTGGCTCTGAATTATTTGAAGGAACCGAAAGCTTTCTCAATGATTTAAGTGATGCTGATTCCATCTCTGGTGGTAACCAGTGGAGTGGATTTAGCGACATTTCAACCTTGACAAAATTAGCTGAAGCATATGTTGATACTTATGCTATCGGTCATATTACCTTTCTCGCTAAGTCCTACAGCGGTGGTAAATACTACTAATCTTTGAGTAGTTACTTCCAAAACTAAATGGCTCTTTGGGGATAAAAAATAGAAAGTCATCTCTATTGATTGTATGAGGTTTCTTGATTATCAATAATCCCCAAGAGCCAACCAAATAAATTCAACTACAGCTTAATTATAAAAAGTACTTGAGGAATTAGTCATGGCAAATATTACTCTTTCTGAACTATATATTTCTGGTTCTGAATTGTTTGAGGGAACCGAAAGTTTTCTCACTGATTTAAGTGATGCCGATTCCATCTCTGGTGGTAATAGCTGGAGTGGATTTAGCGATATTTCAACCTTGACAAAACTAGCTGAAGCATATGTTAATATCTACGCTATTGCTCATATTGCCTTTATAGCTACATCATACAGCAATAACAATGTTGCTTGATAATTAATTTGTAAGTAGAACGCCTTGAAAAAACCAAACTATGTCAAGTAATGTAAAAATAATAAAATTCAGTTCGTAGTAAGGACTTTAGTCCTTTTTTAGAGAACTAAAGTTCTCACTACAAACCTTTGATTACTTACCCTGTTCTACTTAGTTCATTACTCAGCCTTAGCAATTCTATTGAGTTTTAAAATTATTCTTGAAAACAGCTAACATATTTTTTCACGAATAATTTGGGATTGCCATATAATAATCTGCTTTCAGGAAATATCTGACACTATGCCATTTTTATTAAGTTCTCAAAATGTATTTGATTACTTAATTCCTCTGGGATTATGTACTCAAGAAGAACAATCATTGAGCAAAATTGAGCTAAAGCCTGCGAAAAATTTTAACTTATTAATCACCTTACCAAAAGGTCAGCAAATTTTAGTTAAACAAGAGCGTCACAATCGAGAAGGAAAAACTGCTGGTGAGTTTTTTGACGAATGGAGAATTCATAATTTTTTTAGCAGATTTTCAGAAATTAATCACATTCGTTCCTATTGTTCGGAAGTATTGCATTTTGATGCCGAAAATTCCATCATTGTTTTTAATTATCTGAGTAACTATCGAGATTTGGCAGATTTCTACATCAAGGAGAATTTATTTTCCACTGACATTGCAAAGGTAGTTGGCAGTATTTTGGCATCGATTCATCGTCTAAGTATTAGCCGTCCAGAATATCAAGAATTCTTTCAAAATGGCGAGGATGTATCAAATCAAGAACCTCCAAACCTATATCAAGGACTAGATAGAATTACACCAGAAATTTACGGTAGAGTTCCTGGCGATGGATTGAAATTTTTCGCTCTTTATCAACGTTACGATAGCTTAGGACAAGCGATCGCAGATTT
The DNA here is from genome assembly GCA_019359545.1 of Desmonostoc geniculatum HA4340-LM1. Lineage (GTDB taxonomy): Bacteria > Cyanobacteriota > Cyanobacteriia > Cyanobacteriales > Nostocaceae > Nostoc > Nostoc geniculatum. Next base: position 12,568 of record JAHHHB010000130.1, read on the forward strand.
GGCTAGTGCTTTTAGTGCTTATTGTCTGACTCATAACGATCTCAAGCTGAATAATATCCTGATTTCTCTCGATTGGGAACAAGCTATTTTTCAGCAATCATTCTCAGGTGAGAGTGTGATTCGGCTGATTGACTGGGAACGTTGCGATTGGGGAGATCCAGCAAATGATTTAGGAAATTTGCTAGCCAGCTATCTGCAAATGTGGTTGTATAGTATTGTCATTGGTAAAGATATAGCGATCGAAGAGTCATTACGTCTAGCTACAACTCCTCTACAACTTCTCCAGCCATCGATGGCGGCGTTAGTGGCTAGTTATTTAGCTGAATTTCCTCAAGTACTAGAACATCGTCCTGATTTCTTGCAACGAGTTATGCAATTTTCTGGTTTAGCTTTGATTAGATCTATTCAGGCGATACTCCAGTATGAAAAGAGATTTGGTAATTCAGGTATTTGTATGCTTCAGGTTGCCAAGAGTTTATTGTGTCGTCCAGAAGCATCTATACCAACGATTTTTGGTGTGCAACCATCAGATCTCTATCCAACAAACTTATCTCTTGTAAATTTTGGATTTTAGATTGCGGATTTTGGATTGAAAGAAACTACTCTTATTTACACAGCAGCCATTATGCAACTATTAGACTCGCTACAAACTCAACTATCAGAAGTTCCAGAGCCATTGCAGACATCATTACAGGACATCATTCATAAAGTTGAAATCCAGTCTCATTATCGGATTCAGCACCCAGACTACAAACCAATGGAATTACCAGAGTCAGCAATTCCTGGTTTTCAGCAATTACCTTTGGATCTCCAGAACAAGTTTTTAAGTCTGCAATTGCGTAGTTTTCTCTACGGTATCTATTACAATGGTTCTTTGAAATCTGCTCTTGCTCCTGATGCAGACACAACAAATTTGGCGCTCAACCAAAATCTAGAAAATAACACTCTTTTGGGTGTAGATGTAGATTTTTATGAACGCTTGCATGAAAGCAACAGGGGTGAAGGCTACCTCAGCAATGATTGGCTTGTAATTAAAGAAGAAACCAATGACGTTTTGATGGTGTATAAGAATGCTTTGAAACTACATATACAGCGCAATATTCATCTGCACCCAACTGAGCGAAATGTCACTGTTGGTAACTCAGTTGCAATTAGAATGCCTAAGAATCTAGTACAAAATGGATTCTATATGGCAATTGGTAATGCAGCTTCTCATCAAAATAAAAATATTGTGCGCGTTTATTTCAACTTAACCCCAGAAGGTGCAGTTGCAGTTATGGATGCTTTGACTACCCAACTTAACTCTATAGATATTCCTTTCTCATTTAAAGCACTCTACAATCCTTCAGATTATGGACGTTGCGATTCCGCAGTGCTTTATTTTGACAAAAACAAATACGAAGCTGTTCACCCAGTGTTAGAAAGGGTTTATTTAGAACATCAATCTTATTTTCAGGAACAAGTGCCTTTGTTTACCAAGTTAATTGCACCAGGGTTAGCGATCGCTGAAGAACCAGACGATAAATTTAGCGATCGTGAAAGTTTTGGTACACACCGTTGTCAAATTATTGCGAATGGTTTACTTGATAGTTGGCTTCAAGGGAATGATACACCAGCAAAGCGGATAACAGCAGTTCTGCAACATTTTTCTTTACATAAGGTTGAATTACAACATCCCTACCTCAATGCAAATTCTAAAGATATATATACTTCCTTGAATATCTGACAATTTTGGATTTTAGATTTTAAATTTTGGATTGAACTCATACCTATGTCTTATGTCTTAGCGCTCTTTATGCAGCAACTTGAATCAAGAATTTTGAATTTTTAATCTCCAAGTTAAAATCTAAAATTCAAAATTGGTTAGTTCTGAATACCCAATCCACAGTTCAATTATTCAGCAACGCTAATTTTTACTCACGAGGAAATTATATGAGTCAAGAATTTTTCGATTCTAATGAAGCGTTCAATAATAAAAGCAATTTTAATCATGAAGAATTGGAAGAAATAATCAAAGCTGTGAAAGATGGTAAATATTCCTGGGCTTGTGTTTTAATGCTGCGTTATAGTGGGTACAATCCTCTTGAATATATACCGTCCCGCACCTACATTCGATTAATGAAAAAAAACTGCCTATTTGATAAAATAAATCTTTATCAAACTGATAATCAAAATGTAGGATTTTTTCAACTAGAATCAACCTGGTTTCAACAGAATAGCGATCGACACAGTTCAAGCTAAATCTTAAAAAGAATAATTGAAAATTCAAAATTAATTAGTAGAGACGTTGCAATGCAACGTCTCTACAATGATTTTGATATCTTAAACCTCCATTACTATATCTTTAGATATTTCAGAATTGACAACTTTGGTTAGATTCGACCCTATTTCTATAGGGGGGATTTGTGTTTTTAACCAATTAGCAAATAAGTCTCCTATGATTTGCACCCGTCGCTGTTCGTCCAATTCAGGTTTGATAATTTCCTCAACTGCAATTATATGTACTCCTTTGGGAGTAGTGATTGGCTTGAGAATTTGTGGAGGATTAGCAGCAAATACTGCTGCTGCAATTTCTGGTCTAAAATCCCTGCGGAGTCGTATTCCTTGATAACCTCCAGCACGTCGGATTTCAATATTTTGAATGTATTGGCGGGCGATTTCTTGGAAACTAATTTCGCCTTCTTGCAGAGCGTAAAACAATTCTAGTGCTAAATCTTCGTCATCCAAAACAACTTCATAAGTTACTGCTCCTACATAATCAATTTGGTGTGCATAAAAAAATTGTTCTACTTTATTTGCAAATAAATGATTTGCTAATTTGGTAGATAGTAGAGCAGTTTCAACTATTTTTTCCAAGTCGTCGAGGGAAAGATAATGTTTTTCTAACCACGCCCAGGTATCTTCTGCTTTTAACAGTTGATTGGCTAGACGCAGGTTATCTGCTGCATTTTGTAGTTCTTCTAAACCAATTTCGATACCTGCCTGTTTAGCTTCATTTTCAACAATTTTTCGACTGGCGATCGCCTCCAATACATTAGGAATTTGGCAAGACAGTTTAATGTGGTCAAGAATATCCTCAGGAGAAACAGTCAATACATTTGACATCATCTAATTCCTCCAATTATTAACCTAATTTAATAGGGTGTTTTGATTTTGATTCCTACTCTATTAATTATAGCTTTGGTATGTTTTTGAGATGTAGTTTTTAGAGTATTTATTGAAAATAAAATCTATACTTAATTAAGTTAAAATCTAAAATTTATTGAACGATTTAAGAGTTATTATTTATATGTAAGTAAGTCGGTGCTAATATTTCAAGTGAGGTAGACCTGTAAGGGCACGGCAGTGCCCATAGGTGTCAACTTAAGCTCAAACGTTTGTCCCACATACGCTTTACCCCACCCCCAACCCCTCCCCTTACCAAGGGGAGGGGCGGTTTTGGCTTTAGACAAGACCGAGGTGGGGTGACGCGGTGAGTAACGGTAAGTGAATGAACTCAATATCAAGTCTTGACAAGGGTTTCACGTTACAGCAGTTTTCATGTATTTAGACCACAGTCTTATTTCTTCCTTTGCGCGGCAGTCGCTCATGGGGGAAACCCCCAAGACCGCGCTGCCTTGCCTTTGCGTCTTTGCGTGAGATAAAAATAATGTGGTTCATTTACCTGAAAATCGCTGTAACCCTCTTCTGTCACTCTCCGGCATTAGCAAGTAGTAACTAAGTGAAATTATCCAGAAGCATAACAGGGTTTAAATTGATTCATTTCACTAATTAATTGATTGAATCCCAGCAATAAATTAGAAT
>JAHHHB010000131.1 GCA_019359545.1 Desmonostoc geniculatum HA4340-LM1
AGATTTGATAGTGTCGGTCAGCATGACTTGAGGGATTTCCATTCTACAGATTTAGTGAGGGCTGATAGATCCGCGCTTCCTAAATATTCTAGAATTACTGGTACTTTATTTTTTCGCAAGTCCCTTATTAGATCGGCGTTTGCTCCTACTAGTAAATGCTGTTGCTGCTCAGTTGGGTAGCTTAATTGAGCGCAAACGCGTTGAACAAGAACTGCGCTTAGTAAACGAACGTCTACAATATCTGCTCACTTCTAGTCCTGTAGTGATTTATAGCAGCAAAACATCAGGGGATTTTAGCATTACTTTTATTAGTAAGAATGTTAGAGCAATGGTTGGCTACGAAGCGCGGGAATTTATTGAGAATGCCAATTTTTGGTTCGATCGCGTTCATCCAGAAGATATTGAACTAGTGTCAAGAAAATTTTCCCAGCTTGTTGAGCAGGAGTACAAATCCTACGAGTATCGTTGGTTACATGCTGATGGAACTTATCACTGGTTTTATGAAAAGACGAGGTTAATTCGTGACGAAGCTGGTAACCCAATAGAATGCGTTGGTTATTGGGCAGATATTAGCGATCGCAAGCTGGCAGAATTAGCTTTACAGGAAGGTAGACAACGATATCAACTTTTAGCAGAAGCTTCGCCAGCTTGTATCTTTTATACCGATGTTGGTGGTAATGTATTATATTTTAATCAACGCTGGAGTGAAATTACTGGTTGCTCCGTTGAAGAATCTCTGGGGGCAGGTTGGGCAAATGCCATACATCCAGATGACCGCGAGCAACTGTTACTAGCATGGAATCAAGCAACAACAATTGGAAGAAAATACAAGTACGAACATCGCTTCTGGCATAAAAATGGCACAATCGTCTGGGTAATTTGTCAGGCTTTGCCAGAATTTGGAGATGATGGAGAAATTAAAGGCTACATCGGTATGATTACAGATATTACCGAGATAAAATTGGCCGAAGAAGCTTTGCGCGAGAGTGCAGAGCGAGAAAGAGCGATCGCCCAAGTGATTCAAAGGATGCGTCAAACACTGGATTTAGAGACTATATTTGCGGCGACAACCCAAGAATTACGGCAAGTACTCAATTGCGATCGGGTCGCTGTCTATCGTTTCAATCCCAACTGGAGCGGTACATTTATCTCTGAGTCAGTAGCAGAGGGTTGGATTTCTCTGATCGAAGAACTGAAAAATGACCCTCATCTGACAGAAGGTATCTTAGAAAATGGCCGTTGTCTAATGAAAATCTTGGATCGGCCAGATAACCAAACGCAAAATACTTACCTGCAAGGTGTGTACATCCAAGGTGCAAGTTTCCGCTGCGTTCCAGACATCTACAATGCTGGGTTTGATTCTGCTTACATCAAACTCTTGGAACGCTTTCAGGCAAAAGCTTATATCATTGTTCCTATTTTATCTGGTAATCAGCTTTGGGGGTTGCTGGCAAGTTATCAAAATTCCGATGTCCGCCAATGGAAACCAGAAGAAATCAACATCGTAGTTCAAATTAGCAATCAGTTGGCAGTTGCTTTGCAGCAGGCGCAATTGCTCGCACAAATGCAAAGGCAATCACAAGCACTGCAAGAAGCTGTAATTGTTGCTGATGCTGCTAACCGCGCCAAAAGCGAATTCCTCGCCAACATGAGCCACGAACTGCGTACCCCATTGAACGCCATCCTGGGTTTTACCCAACTCATGAGCCACGATGATGCTTTATCTACCGAACATCAACAAAACCTAGCAATCATCAATCGTGCTGGCGAACATCTCCTCAACCTAATTAACGACATTCTGGAAATGTCTAAAATTGAAGCTGGCAGAATGACATTGAATCTGGGCAGTTTTGACTTAATTCGCCTCTTGGAAAACCTCGAAGAGATGTTGCGTTTCCGTGCCACTTCCAAAGGATTAGAATTGGTATTTGAATATACATCTGACCTTCCCCAGTTTGTCCAAGCCGATGAAAGTAAACTACGTCAAGTCTTACTGAACCTCTTGGGAAATGCAATTAAATTTACCGATACTGGGAAGGTGATGCTGTCCGTAAAAATGGGGACTGGGGATTGGGGACTAGGGACTGAGGACTCGGAAGCACAAGGGGGAAAGTTGCATAAGTCTTTTTCTTGTACCCAATCCCCAATCCCTAATCCCCAATCCCTAATCTTCGAGATCCAAGACACTGGTTGCGGTATTTCCCCAGAAGAAATTAACTTGCTGTTTCAAGCTTTTGGGCAAACTGAAACCGGAAGGAAATCGCAACAGGGGACAGGACTGGGTTTAGCAATTAGCCGCAAATATGTGCAACTCATGGGGGGAGATATTAGTGTCACTAGCACCGTTGGCGGGGGGAGTAGATTTGCCTTTGATATTCAAATTGGTCTAGTCGCAGCCAGTGAAGTACATATGAAGAAGACTAGAAGGCGAGTTTGCAGTTTAGCACCTGCTCAAAACGAACACCGCATTTTAGTAGTTGATGACGCTACAGATAGCCGTTTAGTACTAAGAAAAATTCTCACATCCATCGGTTTTGTTGTAGAAGAAGCTGCAAATGGTCAAGAAGCGATCGCACATTGGCAGCAATGGCAACCACATCTCATATTAATGGATATGCGGATGCCGATTATGGACGGCTACGAAGCCACAAAAGAAATTAAAGCCAGGGAACACAGACAAATCAGGGTAGACGAGCATTTGTGCAGCGAAGAAACCGTAATCCAAAATCCCAAGACCATAATTATTGCCTTAACTGCTCATGCCTTTGAGGAACAACGAGAGGCAATGATCGAAGCCGGTTGTGATGATTTTATTAACAAGCCCTTCCGTGAGGAAGAATTACTAGAAAAATTGAGAAAATATTTAGGAGTCCAATATATTTATCAAGCAGAAAATTATCAGATAGCAAACCAAACCCAAGAGGGAGCAGAATCAATTTTGACGCTGACAGATTTAGCTCCTCTGATATCTGCAATGCCGCCTGAATGGGTGAAACAAATATACAATGCCGCAGCTCAATGTAGCGATGACCTAATTTTAGAATTGATTGAGCAAATACCATTAGAAAATGCTGCACTGGGAAACTTTATCACAGATTTAGCTCATAATTTCCAATTTGAGAAAATTATGGAGTTGTCCAATATTTAGGGACTTCCAATTCAAAAAACATCCCACCGTAGGGTAGCACAGCTGTCATTGGTGTCAACTTAACGTGAAACCCTTACGAAGACGTGATATTGAGTTCACTCACTCACCATCACTCAACGCGTTACCCCACCCTAACCCTCCCCTTATAAAGGGGAGGGAACTGCATTTTTCCCCCCTTTGTAAGGGGGGATTAAGGGGGGTAAAACGTCTGTGAGATAAGCATTTGAGCTTAAGTTGACACCAATGCACAGCTGTGCGCCCCTACGCGAAATCTGATATTATCAAACCTCTATTTAGTGGTCAGCGCGTTCAGCGCGGTCTATACAAAACTTCTACTGGTAGAGCAATCAATGCTGATACCAATGGAAGCTTGAATATCGCTCGTAAAGTAATCCCAAACTTTATGGATGGGATAGTGGGATTGCCGTTTATCCCTGTAGTTTTAGGACTTTGGACTAAGATTACAAACGTAGAAGTCTCGGTGTCTACTCTTGGGTAGCTTTGTCCAGATTTCTATGAGCGGTTATGTGTCAATTTGATTTTCATAATGAGGGTCTTCAGTACCAAGCAGCTTGTCCCAGAACGTAAAATACAAACCGTAGTGTATTTTATACTTGCGGTGATGTATTGAGTGATGCATAGAACCAATGAGCCACTTTCCTATCCAGTGGCTCTTAGATGAGGAAGGAAATACCTCAAATCCGAGATGGGTAAACACTGCCCACACTGTCATAGTTATAAGTGCGGCAACTAAGGTGATAAAATGTAGCGGTACTATGTAGCTTACACCTACAAAGAAAAGCGCTTGTACGATCGCCTCTGGAAAATCAAACGCCGAAGAACTCCAAGGCGTTGGTTCTCCCGAACGGTGGTGTCCATAATGCATCCATTTAAAAATTAGAGGGTGGTGAAACATCCGATGGATAAAGTAAAAGTATGTATCCTGGAGAATCAGCACCACAACAAAACTAGCTACCAAATACCACAGCCCGTACTCGTATAAATTAGTGTATAATAGCGTTGCTCCCGAAATATACTCTGAAATAATAAACGCTCCACAAATACCAAAAATCACTGCGGAGAGTACCGATAATTCAATATCCTTTCTAATGGAAGAATTCATCAACGGTTTCAAACGCAAACTCTTGTTGGCGAGAGACTTTCCCAGAACTGAATAAAAGAGCAAGTACGCTCCCCCAGCTATCAGAAAATATCGGGCAAGAGTGATAACGAAGAAGAAAAACCAATAATAGAAAAATGAGTGGTTCGTCAATTAGACCCGTCCGTAAAATTAATTTAGTGAAATGAAAGTGCTGATTATATCTACAATAGCTAAGCTTCACTTAATTTGTTAATCGACAAAATCCAGTGTTTATTTTACAATGCTAAGTGTTTAAACTATTATATATTTAGATTTCTTAATAGATTTTAACTTTGTTTTGTTGCATAGACACTAAACTTATAGCTATTTATAAAAAATGGTTCTTGCTCAACTTCAATTTTAGTGAATTGCTTATTTTGTAATAAAGTTATAATTTCTTTCAGTCGTCCATCTAGATTATGCACTTCAACAATAATTTGTTTGATTTGTAACCAATACTGTTATTAGATTTACTTACAAAATATCAAGCTCACTTGTTCTCACCTCTATTTTTAATATTGAAACAATGAGAAGACAGTTAAGAGGTTGTTTGAAAAGTGATTAACTGTGATTTTAATCACCCCCCTTAATCCCCCCTTGGGAAGGGGGGAGACCGGAAATCTAGTTCCCTCCCCAATACATACGGGGAGGGTTAGGGTGGGGTAAAAAATATTTGATACATCAATCATGACTTTTCAAACATCCTCTAAGGTTGATCGAAGACAGCTTCGTGCTGAATGCAATCAAGCCAGTAGAAGGAAGTCAAAATTTTACAAGAATGGTAAAAATAATTTGATATGTTAGTGATCCAAGCATAGTTGTCATCCCCTATGAATCGTTCCGCCTGCCTCATCTTCAATCCAGTAGCTGGTCAAGGTGACCCAGAATTAGAACTAGCAGAAATTCGAGCAATATTAGAGCCAGAAATTGATTTAGACATTCATCTAACAACTGAGGAAATTGGTGCTGACGCCTTGGCGTATGCAGCAGTAGAGCGAGGGGTAAATGCGATCGTTGCTTCGGGAGGAGATGGTACCCTCTCCGCAGCGGCGGCGGCAGTAGTCGGTACTGATATTCCATTTGGTATAATTTCTAGAGGTACAGCCAACGCTTTCGCCACAGCTTTAGGAATTCCTGACACGATCGCAGCTGCATGTCAGACAATTTTGCAGGGAGGAACCCGCAATGTAGACGTAGCCTATTGCAACGATCTTCCAATGGTACTATTAGTAGGTATTGGCTTTGAAGCTGAAACTGTAGAACTAGCAGACCGGGAAGCCAAAAATCGTTTTGGGATGATGGCCTACGTTTTAGCAGGAATTCAGCAATTAAGAAACCTACATAACTTTGATGTTGAAATTGAAACTGAGGACAGAATAATCAAAACCAGCGCTTGTGCAGTGACAGTTGCCAATGCCGCGCCTCCCACTTCAGTATTAGCACAGGGACCATCAGGTCTGATTTATGATGACGGGCTACTAGACTTAACGATTGTAGCTCCAACAAGTAAAGCTGGAGCGATCGCCGCTACATTCCATTTATTTCAAACAGCTTCTACAGGCAACGCAGCAGAACGCGATGACATTGGTTACCTGCGAGCCAAACAATTTAAAATCACCACAGAGCCACCACAAAAAGTTGTTCTAGATGGCGAAATCATCGGCACAACACCGATAGAAGTTAAGTGCGTACCAGCAGGCTTAAAAATTTTTGTGCCACTAATAGAAGAAGTTGAACCTACAGAAAAACTAGAGGGACTCCCCAACTTGATTATTGAGATGAAAAATCCAGTAGAAGAGTGAGGGTATTGGGCATGGGGCATTGGGCATTGGGCATGGGGAAGAGGTGTGGGAGGTGTGGGAAGTATAAATTCTCTTTCTCCCCACACTCCCCCATCCCCCCACACTCCCCCATCCCCCCACCCCTCCAATTAAAGATTCAGGAGTTAGCTTGCATTGAAACTAGTATCCGACCCACCTATTGCTAAAAAAATTCGCAAAATGAATCAGCGGGTACGATGGCAAAACCCGTTGATTGTGGAACGTAACATAGACCAAACTCGATTAGTGCTAGATGATGGTCATGCAGACGATTCGGAGTTTTCGTTTTTAGTTGTAGGTGATAGTGGTTCTGGAAACTATCAGGGGCAAAATCCCCAGCGACAGGTGGCTGAACTCATGCTGCCCCATCACAATGAATGTCGTTTCATGCTACACACCGGGGATGTGATCTATTTAGTGGGGTCGAGTGAGTACTACCAGCAGAACTTCATTCACCCTTACCGAGAGTTTATCTTGGGTGGAGAGCATCCCAGGAAAATTACTTATGACGAGATGGTTTTTAAGCTGCCAATTTTACCTGTACCGGGAAATCATGATTATTATGACTTGCCGATTTTCTTAGGCTTAGCATCCCTGACAACATTACCGATTCGTAAACTGTTGCGATCGCGGTTAGATTTAGATGTGGGTTTGCATGGTTCAGGAACAGGTGACGCTTACGCACGGGCGTTTTTAGACTATCTCCAGCTGTTCGATCTGCCAACAGAGTTAGAAGATCATTTAAATCGTTACTACACTGGCAAGACAGACACAGGTCGTTGTCTTCGTTATCAACCAGGGCATTTTACCCGCCTGCCCAATCGCTACTACACTTTTCGCTATGGCGGTATTGACTTCTTTGCGTTGGATTCTAATACATTTAACGATCCACCACCACTGCCGAAGACGAGGCAAGGTCAAGCAGATCGCAAAGTCTTGGAAAAACGTCGTCAGGATTTAGAGCAAGAAAAGCTGCAAATCATGGAAACCTCAGCGAAGCTAAATCCCAAAAACCCTGGGGAAGACGATAAGTTAGAGGACTTCCAAGCCAAGCTGTCGCAAATTGAAGAAATTATTGTTGATATCGATAAGCAACTAGCCACAGATCGACCAACCCAGACTGACATTGAACAACTTGAGTGGCTCAAGCACAGATTAATTGAATCTTGGAATACTAAGGAGGTTCGGGGACGGGTGATTTATTTCCACCATCCTCCTTATGTGACTGAGGCGACAAAGTGGGAACAAGCACAAACTTTGGCAATTCGCAACCACCTACGTGATGTTCTGGATGGAGTCGCTCAACAAATAGGTTCTCTAAATCAGGGGCGTCCTCTGGTCGATTTGGTATTGAATGGACACGCCCATTGTCTAGAATATCTGCAAACAATGGATACAGGACACGGTGATTCTCATATTCCCTGGGTTGTTTGTGGTGGGAGCGGGTTTAGTTTGCGACGCCAGCGGATTGAGGGAGCAGATTTGATGGAGCAAAATAGATTAGTAGCGCGATCGCATCTCTTCATTGGTCGTAATGGCCACGGTTCTCATAAGCGACGCCCTTACTCCAGTTTACGCATAGATGTCAAAGGCGAAGGTCATCCCAAATTTATTGTTCGTCCCTTGGTTGCCGAATGGTATCAACGACAATGGCATAAACGGGAACTTGAACCGTTGGTAATTTAGGGAATGGGGAGTAGGGAGTGGGGAATGGGGCATGGGGCATGGGGCATTGCTGCGGCAGGTGTGGGAGGAGGGGGAAGTATAACCCTCTTTTGTCAGAGTGGGAAAATCCAATCGCCCAAATGCTTACAGGGCTTTAATTTCCACTTTTATCTATAAATTTCAGTTTCTGTTAGAAAATAAAGCCTCAAACCTTGATGAAATCAAAGTCTCAGAATCAGGCTGAGATTATTGTTTTCCGAGAGTGACAAAAGAGGGATAAATTCTCTTTCTCCCCACACTCCCCCATCTCCCTCAAAAGTAATTACCATAAAAGCAGAGACGCAATTATTGCGTCTCTAAAAACTTGCTCATTAGCCTTTTTACGTGTAATTGTACCCAGGAAAAACTAAAACAATTTTGAATTTGAGATTTCACAAATCAAGTCGTTTACTTTCAGACATTTTGGATTTTGAATCCTCAATCCAAAATCCAAAATTTAAAATCTAAAATTCAATGATGCTGTTTAATTAAATGATTCCTGGGCCTCTACCACGCTTGTCGCCCTTTTCTGTCAACTTACCTTCTTCATCTTGGTTAATTTCCCCAAGTTCTTCAACACGTTCTGCCGTATCTTCTGCTGCTTGTTTGCGTGCATCACCCGGTTCTTCGTAGTACATTTCCGGTTCAACCGCATAGTTATTCAACAAACCTTCTTTGTCTACGGTGTAACCGTCAGTGGTGCGTAGACTTTCGGAATCGGTTTGGTCATCGGTTGGCGAATTTGCTTCGCCTTCTTCTGTGGGGAGTGTTTTGAATTTATCTCCTTCTCTTTCTTTCCGAGCCGCTGTTTCAGCGGGGATAATTCCGCGATCGTATGTATCTACTTCTGCGCGATCGGATGAATCTATACCTTTTTTAACCGCTTCATTAGCCATAATTTATGTCCTCGTTAAAGAATCTTTTGAATAACTTCGATAACTAGATTAGGCTGTTTTTCATTTACAATCTACTATCTTGAGAAGTGATTTAAGTTTCAAAATATATCCTTTTCTCTATCTTGAGATGTATCCAAAAGACTAGTAATAAAAGAGAATTCAGAATTCAGAATTCAGCAATCTTTTTAGTGGGGGATTTAGACCCGCCACTAATTGTAGGCCACCAAATTGAAAATTTGGTGGCCTACCCTGCGGGTTCTCCGAACGCGAGTGCGTCTCGTAGAGAAGGAGTACAATCAGTCGCGGGTCTGAATCCCCGACTGATAGCGACGCGGAAAGCGAGTCCTCGATAGCGCAGCGTTAGCGAGTTCGCTAGCGTCGCGTCTTTATTCTGACTCCTGAATTCTGACTTCTGAATTCTTCTTCAAAAAATTATTCGCCCACAATTTCGTTTTTCAGCAATCGAATTTCCTGGGCTAATTCTTGCCGATTTGAAGCCTTAATTAGATAACGCAAAATAAACCAGGTGGCGTAAGCAATTCCAATTAATTCAAAAATTGGTGACAGTAGCGGAATATCATGGATTGCATCCAGAACTGATAGTGCTACCTTGGCTGTGACGATCGCTGCAAAAATTAAACTCAGAGTTATTAGAGCCTGCTTGTAGTCGTTGAAAAAACTACTTAAATATTGGGGGATTTGCGCGAAAAATTCAGAAATTTGTCTGCTAATTCGTTGCCATTCACTTTCCGATGCTGGTGGCAGTTTTGGCAATTTTGTAGTATCTGTCCCTTCAAGTGCTAGGGTAGCTTTTGATGAAGAGGGATTGATGGATGCGACTTGCTGCTGTTGGGTTTCCATAGTTTTAGTTTTCAGCAATTACACGAGTTTTTATAACTGACTGAGCGTAAATAAATATAATTATTAAAGTTGCTAGTTGTCAATTATTTGTGGTCAGATACGGAATTTAGATCCCCAACTTCTTGAAGAAGTCGGGGATCTGGGCAGCTACTTTTGCTTAATTGAAATCTGCTGTAATTTCATTTATGACTGCCTACTCACTTGAATTTTTGTTAGCTGTGTCAGCTTTGCGGCGGGGCAACAGTAGCTTTCACAACTACAGCTTTCACACCTTTAATTTCCTTAGACAAAGGTTCGATTTTAGCAAGTTGATCTTGATTGTTTACCGTTCCTGCTACAGTGACAGTTCCATCGTTTGCAGCATTAACTGTTAGTTGACCACCGGGTATGTTCGCTTCTAATTTGGAGCGAACTTCACTTGCAAGGTCAGCTGCGGCTCTGTCTGCATCGCCGCCAGTCAGATTATTACGTTCTTCCCGGGCGCGAATATCAGCATCAAGTTGTCTTCTGCGGAGTTCGCTTTGTGCGTCTTGCTTGGCAGCTTCTGTTGTTTGTGCGGTGGGAGCTTGTGGAGTTTCATCAGTAGCAGGTGCGGTTACAGTTGTTCTAGAAGTATCTTGACAAGCAGCAGCACCAAAAACTAAAAGGCAACTAATTACCAAAGGAGTTAGCTTTTGCATATGTTTAATTTGAGATCGGATGAAAATTGTTGAAATTTACGGCATAAGTGAGGAGCAAGGAGTTATATCATGTCCGGTTGAAGACTTATTGTTTAGACTGACGCAAAGAGAAGTCGGAGCGCCGGCTTCCGGCGATCTGAACTTCCGGGGACATGGAGACGCGGGGATGCGGGGACGCGGAGAAATTTTAATCATAAGTGATTAGCCGGGCATGATATCAGAATTCAGCAGTAAAAATTCGATGAATAGTAGCTATGCACGTACAAATAGGCATACGGGACTTAAAATTCTGAATTCTGGCTCCTGAATTCTGAATTCTCAATTAGATTGTTTCTTCACGATGGTCAACAATAACTACAGCAGGATCGTCTCTGTGGGCTTGTGTAGAGTAGTTGGGACGATCGCTCTCCAAAACTCCTGTATTATGTCCTTTGTCGAAACCTGAGCGATGTTCCCCTAAATCGGCGGCGTCATATATGCCGAATTCTTCAATACCCCGACGGTTGAGAATGGGTTCGGCTTGGTAGATTTCTGCTTGTGTACCATCGACTATTACCAAGTAATCACCTCTTTGGAAGCGATCGCCATAAACTCGCGCCCTGTCTTCGGGAATTCCTAATCCAACCAGTGCGCCAACAATACCACCAGCTGCTGCACCAATGGCACCACCAGCCAGTGTTGTTGCTATGGCGGTAGCTGCTGCGCCACCTGCAATTACTGGCCCAATTCCGGGAATTGCTAAACTCCCAAGACCAACTAATAAGCCTGTTAAGCCACCTAAAACGCCACCTGTAGCTGCACCAGCTTTTGCACCTTCGTCTGCTTTATTACCTGCACCGATGTTTTTATTCTCAACGCCGGCGATACCATGACCGTTTGTATCTTTGGCAATGATTGAGATTCTACTCATCGGGAAACCCGCATCTCGCAATTCTGTAAGTGCTGTTTCTGCATCTCGACGATGAGAAAACACACCAATGGCGCGTTTGGTTGCTTGCATCGGTCTAGTTGCAGGGCTATGTCCAGTTGAATCGAAAATTTGCCACTGTTGAATTCCATGTTGGCTGATAATAGCAGCCGCCCGTTGGATTTCAGCTTCTGTACCATTCACAAGGATGATGTAATCGCCTTGATTGATGCGCTCGTTGTAGAAATGAGTGCGGTTATCTGGTAGTCTCCAGCGCGTGGAGTCCCAGCGATCGCTCACATGAACTCCTGCAAAAGGTTCCCGTCCTAAAGAGTCTTTGTGAATTAAGGAAATTTGACTCAAAGGAAAACCCGCTTTTCGCAAATCATTAATTGCGGCTTCCGCGTCTCGGCGATGAGAAAAGTATCCTACTGCATATTTGCCACTAACTACATCCTGATGAGCAACACCTGTAGTCGGATATGTGCTATCTGGATGGTCGTAAATGCCAAACTCTTCGATACCCCGGTTACGTAAAATTGCTTCTGCTTTGGCAATTTCTGCGTCTGTACCATCAAGGATGACTAAATACTGTCCCCGTTTGACGCGTTCATCGTATACTTTGGCTCGTTCTTCGGGAATTCCTAAACCAATCAATGCACCAAGCAAACTACCAGCTACCGCACCGATACCAGCTCCTGCGAGAGTGGTAGCTAGGGTAGTTGCTGCGGCTCCAGCCAGCATAATTGGCCCGATTCCGGGAATTGCCAAAGTACCAAGACCGACTAATAAGCCTGTTAATCCGCCCAAAGCACCGCCGGAAACGGCTCCCACCGTAGCGCCTTCATCGGATTTATCGCCAACGCGATCGCGGACTTCGGCGCCAGCAATATCATCACGCTCTCCATCCCGCGTAATAACAGATACTCTGTTCATATCAAAGCCGGCATTTTTCAATTCATGTAGCGCATGTTCAACATCTCTACGATTAGAAAATACGCCTACAGCACGTTTATGTACACCTACTACCATTATTTTTCTCCTCAAACAGTAAAATAAATTATTCAAAAATTTATAGCTCGGTTATAGCTCGTAATAATCCCTATTAACACATGTTTATATTTATTTTTCCTCAATCGGTTGGAAGAATTTTTTTCTCTATCAACAGACATAGGCGATTTTATCTAAAGAAAGTAAGTAAAAAAATATCAGTATAAAATCTAATTAAATAGATAAGTTCAACAAAAAGTTATGATTTTTCTATAAATAAATAAAAATAACCTTAATTAAATTAGATATTATGTATATTTAAAAATTTAGATAATTCTGTGGTATACTAATACATCTATATTTTACTAATGTAAAGCTACGTAATTATATTTTTACAACATATTATTGTTGCCAAAAAATAATTAATTTTATTTAAAAATTGAACACTTGTCACATGAATACATCATTACATTTTTTGAATTAATAATATACTTAGTAATTCAAACAACGAATATTTATAAAAGTACGACTTTTGACGAAATTCTTTCTTACCTGGGAAAGTGTAAGCCTAGCCAACTGAATATCTAGACTGATAAATAGACCATTTTCTGAAAAAGATGGCTATTTAATTGAATGGAAGTGAGAAAATAGTATGTTTCAAAGTGTTTTAGCCATATTAAGATGGGATTTGCTACCTTTTGGATTAGCACCTATGACTTTAGGTCAACAAGTACTAACTCCAGAAGAAGGATCGGTTCTGTTTTCTGGGCCTAAATTCTGGGTAGCTTTGCTGGCTGGGGTTTCAATCGCTTTTGCCTTACAATTGTTATTCACCAACTTTTCAGTCGCTGTCGGAATTTCATCTTGGGAAATTGATTCAGATGATGATGAGCAGTCAGAAAGTGTGGGTAAAAAGATTCGTAAAGTCCAAGCTAAAATCGGTTTTTGGGCATTGATAACCGCTAGTATTGCATTATTTATTGCTTCTTTTTTAGCAGTAAAACTAAGCTTAGTTCAAAATGCATTTCTCGGAGCAGTTATCGGTGTAGTCATCTGGTCGATTTATTTTTCACTGATGATTTGGTTCGGTTCATCAGCAGTAGGTTCTTTAATTGGTTCTATTGCTAGTACTGTTACCTCTGGTTTTCAAGCATTGTTCGGTACTGCAACCACTGGTATCAGTGCTAATACAGCCAAACAACAATTGGTTTCTACAGCAGAAGAAGTTACAGCAGCAGTTCGACGAGAATTAACATCAGGTTTTGACCCTGAAAGTATTAGAAATACGCTACAAAATTCTTTGGCTGCTGTGCAATTACCAAAGTTGGATCTCAAAGAAATTCGTTCTCAATTTGACAAGCTGATTCAAGATACAGATTTGCAATCTGTTGCTAATAGCGATTTGTTGCAAAATGTTAACCGCCAAACCTTTGTTGATTTAATTAGCGATCGCACCGATTTATCTAAAGAAGACCTCAATCGCATTGTTGACCAATTAGAAAGTGCTTGGCAACAAGCTTTGAATCACAAAAATCCAACCCAGCAAGTAATTAGTTTGCTCAAATCTGCTAGTCCTGAAGAACTCAATTCAGAAAAATTAGGTGAAAGACTCCAGGAATTAGTTACAGTTGGAGGTGGTAATGGTAAGCAAAGTAATGGTGTAATCAAGCAAGCTGTTCGCTATGGCTTGAGTGCTGCTGTACCAGCTGTGTTGGATAGGGTAAATCTTTCTGATATTGACGTGAACAAAATTACAACTCAGTTGCAAAAACTGAAAGAGAAAGTTCAAGATGTCGATGTTGAAGAAATTACAGAACAATTACAAAAATTTAGAGAACAAGCAACTGCAAGATTGCCGATATCACTGGAAAATACAATCAAAGCAGATGTAGAAGACTATATTTTGAATTCCTTTCCTTGGCACTTTAACCGGATTACCTTAAAAGAGGAATTTAAAGAAGTCATCTATGATGCGAATGCAAACCCGACAACTGTCAGATGTGAGTTAGAAGAAATCAACCAAGAATATTTCGTCAACTTGTTAAAGCAGCGGGATGATATCAGCGAAGCCAGGGTAACAGAAATCGCCGAACAAATGGAAAGCGATCGCCAGGAAGTTTTAGAAACTGTCAAACAAGCCGAAGTGCGAGAAAAAGGTCAAGATTTCCGCAGTCGCATCGAAAATTATCTGCGTTCAACTGGCAAAGAAGAACTTAATCCTGAAGGTATTGAACGGGACTTTGGCAAGTTGCTAGAAGATCCACAAGCTGGCTTTGAAGATTTAAGCAATCGCTTTGGGCAATTTGACCGCGATACTTTTGTACAATTGCTGCAAAAACGTCAAGATATTAGCGAAGAAGAAGCGAATAATATTGTTAGTCAACTCGAACGCAACCGCGATAATATCTTGAATCGTGCTAAAGAATTGCAAGAACAAGCAAAAGCTAAAGCCGATGAATTACGCCAAAGAGTTGAAGATTATTTGCAAAATACTAACAAAGAAGAACTCAATCCCGAAAGCATCAAACGGGAGTTTAAAGTTTTACTAGAAGATCCGCAAGCTGGAATTAGCCTTTTGCGATCGCGTTTATCGCAATTTGACCGCGATACCTTGGTACAATTGCTCAATCAGCGTCAAGATTTGAGCGAAGAACAGATTAACCAAGTCCTCGATCAACTCGAAGCCGTCCGAGATAGTATTCTCCAAGTACCGCAGCAAGCGAGAGAACAATACGAAAAAACTACAAAAGCGATCGCAGAATATCTCCGCAATACCAATTTGGACGAACTCGATCCAGATGGTATTAGGCGCGATTTAGAAAGATTACTCGACGATCCCAAAGCAGGTGCATTAGCATTGCGCGTAGACGCGAAGCGGCTTGTCGCCAGACATCGCCTTTCTCACGTCGATCGAGAAACCTTGGTTAAACTCCTGAGTCAGGGCAAAGACTTGAGTCAAGAGCAAGTTAATCAAATAATTGATCGCGCCCAAGATGCGATTCGTGATATTTTGAAAGCGCCGCGACGTTTAGCAAAGCGTACCACTCAAAGGATTGTAGATTTTGAAGGTAATCTCGAAAACTACCTGCAAAATACTAACAAAGAAGAACTCAATCCCGAAGGAATCAAACGCGATTTGCAATTGTTGTTATCTTCTCCCCGCGCTGGAATTGGGAATTTAAGCGATCGCGCCTCTAAATTTGACCGTTCAACAATCGTAGCGCTGCTATCCCAACGCGAGGATATCTCAGAAGAAGAAGCTAACCGAATTGTGGATCAAATCGAATCTGTTCGTAGTTCTATTGTCGAACAATTCCAGCAGATTCAGCAAAGAGTGCAATCAGTGTTGGATGGAGTTTTTGCCAGAATTCGCAACTATCTTAACTCTCTGGAGCGCCCAGAACTCAACTATGAAGGAATTAAGCAAGACTTTGGCAAAGTTTTTGACGATCCCCAAGCAGGATTTGAGGCATTACGCGATCGCCTGAGTCAATTCGATCGTGATACCCTAGTTGCCGTGTTGAGTTCTCGTGAGGATATTTCCGAAGCAGACGCCAACCGCATCATCGACCAAATTGAAACAGCGCGGGATAGCGTATTGCAACGAGCCGAACGCATTCAGCAAGAAACACAAAAACGCCTGAAAGCCATTCAAGAACAAGCTAAAAAGCAAGCCGAAGAAACCAAGAAAACCGTTGCAAATGCAGCGTGGTGGATATTTGGTACAGCATTGACTTCCCTTGCGGCTAGTGCAATTGCAGGTGCGATCGCGGTTACAGGGTTAACTCTACCTGGCTAATGACAACAAATGTAGTGGCGTGGCAACATTTGTATCGCCAAACACTAGAATTGATTGTCAAGAGGAAGACACACGCTTCGAGCATCTCTTTTATTGGGGAGCATGGATATGCCAGGGAGATACGACACCTTTGATAGGGTGGAATTAGCCCTCTTCTGTCACTTTCCGGGTATTCTGAATAAAAGAATAAAAAAATAAAACCCTGAAAGGTAAGTAGGGCAATGGATGTAGAATTACAAATCTTGAAACATTTGGCAAGAGATGCTCACCC
>JAHHHB010000134.1 GCA_019359545.1 Desmonostoc geniculatum HA4340-LM1
GATAAAGTAAAAAGATGTCCGATAAAGCTACCTGATTTTTATTGGATTTTATCGCTAAATCAGGGATTTTACTTTTTTACTGAGTAATCAAATTCAATCAATTTTTATTGGTGCAAGATGTGAGTAGAGCATCTCACCATTTAAGAAAAGAATTTCCTGAGTTACTGAAACTCCCTACCTTGTGGACACCAAGTTATTTTGTTTCTACTGCGGGAAATATTTCTACACAGACAGTTAAAAACTACATTGCACAACAACGAAGCTGACTGGTAGGCTAAAGCCTACGAAATAGCTTTCATCCCTGGGCTAAAGCCACAGGGTTTTCAGCATATCCTTTATAATATATTGTGCCCCTACAATGACGTGTATAAAAATTGCTGTAATTTATCAAGAACCAGATGCAGTTTTAGTAGGTCTACCTTTAATAGCCTTAAAGCGTTCGCCTAATTGTTCAGCGACAGTTTTTAAACCGGGAGTCTTTTTCGATGCAGTCTTGACGTAATCATAAACAGTCAAACTGCTAGTCATCGCTTCACTACCGACAGCCATTAGGGTATCATCTACTTGTTCGGTGAGTTGCTGCATAGAGATTAAAAGTTCGGTGAGTGCAGCGGCTAATTGATAATCCCGAACAAGTTCATCAACGTCAAAAGTAGCTGGAAGGATTTCGCGGTTAGACTGAGCAGCAGTGATGCTATTGTTGACAAAGGCTAGGCTTTTATCGCCCATTTTGACTAACTTGCGTCGTTCTTCAGTGCTGAGAGTAACTAAAAAGGGCAGCTTTTGTTGGACTTTCTGTAGCGCGGCTTTAATTTCTTGGATATCTTGCGGCGAAAGGGAGCCTGTAATATTTTGATAAGCCATCGTATATTTACCTTGGGAGTTATGATGGGTAAGTAGCAATAGTTGCTAAGTATATGATTCCCATTGGTAAGAGCGATGTCTACGACGGGCTACGCCTACGCACATCATAACCTATTTATTTATCTATTTTAGCGCTGATGCTGAGGGATACTGACCAGATGCTATTAAAGTTTGTCGCTCTACAATCCTTTCATCGCTGTTAAAATCTAGGATACGTGCGGTGACTTCTCCAATCTCTGTTTGATGCACAATCACAGCCTCATCTAGTCGAAAATGTTCACCCCAAAAGTCTCTGCGTGGGTTAAAAAAACGCACAAGTTCCCCAGTTTGCCAATTAATTGAGCCTAAATCTGTGCCTTTTTGCAGGTTACAGAAAATACAGGCATAGCAAAGATTATCTGCTGTTGTAGCGCCGCCGTGTTTGACACTGATTATATGGTCAACTTGACAACCTGATGATCTATCTGCTTCAGAGACGAGACAGTATTCGCAAATATGCTCAGCGCGATCGGCAACTAAACGCCGCAGTTCTGCATTAATATATGGACGAGACATATTGAATACTTACTTAGGGTTAACGTATGTACGAGCTTTTGCTTTTGCTAAAGTCATAATATGCTCTAGCGTGAGGAAATGATCTAACTCTCGTTGGTCACTTCCAGTAAGACCTTCAGTTTTTGCCCGATAAACCAAATCCTCTAAACGGTCTTTGGCTGCATCTGAGAGTTTGAAATCGATAACACTTTGGGGAGTAGTTCCAGCAGCAATAAACTCTATAATTTCATCGTAGACTTTGGTGGTATTTACAGATGTAGTCATAAGATTACCTCTTTTTATTAGTGAGCTACTTGGTCAATAGAGGGGAGTGGGGAATCGGGAATCGGGAGTTGGGGATGCAGCATTGGTCAATTAGGTTTCATTGACAAATCTCCAAGTTCCATTGAAGTCTAACAACAACCTGCTACGCGTCTACGTCATTTTTCAGCATAACAATCGTAATCAAGAAAAATTAACTTAAACTAAAAATCTGGTAAGGTGTCGTACCCTCAGGAATAAGACACCCTACCAGATTAAAGCTAAATATGAACCAGACTTTTCAACTTGTCTGTACGCCGTAGCCTCCTAGCCCAGGAGATGGGGAAGATTTAAACCAATCTCAAATCAGAATAATTTGCTAAGACATCATCAGATGTCAGGGTATCACCTTCGGCTTGGGGAGTCCAAAGAACTTCAATTGCTAGAAGTTTATCACCGGGGATGCTACCAATTTGCCGCAAGGCTTGACGCAAATCATCGGCGCTGTTAATTTTTGGCATTTCAGATTTGCCTAATGTCGCCGCTAGTAAGGTGACGATAATGTATTCGCCAGGGCCTTCGGTAATCAGACGAGTGGGGTTATCGAGTTCATCAGCGGGGGGTAAAGCTTCTTTGGCGAGGGCTGCTTTTAGCTGGTTGTTGACGTTAGTTAGAGTTTCTTCGCTAAACTTGCTGCGTTCTGCTAATGATAAGCGGTTGAACTGTGCTTCAGCTGAATTTAACCGAGCTTGTTGGGTATCTCCACCTGCATATACCCAGTACTCTGGATGGCGGAGTAAAGCTAGGCTGGCTTCTTGGAGAATTTCTGCTCTCCCCTCTGGGGAGTTGGTATCAGCAGTTTCAGCAATGTGGTTGAGTTCATTTTGCAAATCACGCGCTTGAGCTAACAAACCGACTTGCAAACGAGTTACCGAAACTGAGGAGTTGGTGCTGTAACCTGCTTCTTCTGTTTCACCACTGGAGACGCGGCGGAAGCTTTGGACTAAGAAATTAGCGATCGCCAAAAATATTAAAATGCTAAATAGACCACCAAATCCGCCTCCAATTCCCCAAAAAGGAATTATGAAGGGAAAGCCAAAACCACCACCACCGGGATAATATCCGCCTCCGCCTGGAGGTGCATAGGTACGCGGTGTATAGGTGCGGCTAGAAGGTACTCTAAATGAGCCACCACCAATGCGTCCGCCACTAGCGGCTAATGCTCCATCGGCATGACTGAGAGCCAATGTTAACACTAGGCTGAGGGCAAAGAAGATTTTTAGCAGCGGTTTGATGGTTTGTTGTAGTTTTTTACGCATAATACAATCGCTTCAAAATGGAAATTTTTATGATTTTTCGCTATGTTCTGGGGATTCTTGGGGTACTTAACACTCCCCTTTATCGGCTACACATTCACTCTACCGCGTCTGATATCGGGTAGGCAGCGATCGCAGGGGGGAT
Organism: Desmonostoc geniculatum HA4340-LM1; assembly: GCA_019359545.1. Classification (GTDB taxonomy): domain Bacteria; phylum Cyanobacteriota; class Cyanobacteriia; order Cyanobacteriales; family Nostocaceae; genus Nostoc; species Nostoc geniculatum. The sequence continues at coordinate 3,121 of JAHHHB010000134.1, forward strand.
TTCTCTACAGGGGAACCGTACTTGAAGACATGTTCTGATGAGAGAAATTGGCGATGTCTACGACGGGCTACGCCTACGAGTAATTGTTACTATGTCTGCGACTAGCACTTTCTGACTACAGTTTTGAATTATACAGATGATTTGAAATTTTAGTGATTATTTTGACTGATTTTTTTAATACTTGGCGCTAAATATTTTGTTGCAATCTAGATTTTCTGTAATAAATTACACACTAAAACCATAAAAATCTCTTGACCCTACTCCCCACTCCCTACTCCCCACTTTCCAGATAACAGAGATTTTGGCATTTTGGCACAACCGTCGAGATTATTTTAGATATTCTGTTGAAGGTAGCTAAATTTGATAATTTTCGCAACAGTTGCTCGTCGAGCGATTTAGCTGCAAGTGGTAGCTTCATATTTGTTGTTTATCATGCACAGAAATTCTCAAGTCATGAGAAATTTGCCAGCCAAAATCTAAATAGACACAAATCAAAACTAACTATTACTGGCTAATGTTCTGAAATCAGCTTAGAATTTATCTACTGCATTACAGAGAAAAACAAACAATAATTATTGTGGCTTTCAAAGTCATCTCAATTGTAAATAAATACAAAAAATATTTTAAAATCTAGTTCTCAAGTTGATTATGGAACATATTTCTCAACTCACAGCCACAATTAGAGACGAAACTGCACATCCGGATATTCTGGTGATATCCCGAATCTTCCTACCGAAACAAGCTGTTATTGGGGAATATATCTACAATCGCTGTCTCCAAGATCCAGAACGAGTGATTGTGCTGGCGGCTGGTTGTTCAGGAGATAAAGTATTTGACGAAAATCAACAGTTTCCTGTATATCGCTGGCCTAATGTTAAATACTGGGGTAGTGGCTGTTTAGGAAATGTTCTCAAGCCTTTGGTAAATATTATCTGCTCGTTTGTGCTAGCAATTAAACTTTATTTTCGCTATCACTACCGTTATATTGAATGGGGTCACGGCTATGACTTTCCGTCACTGTTGCTATTGAGCTATCTTTTACCGATTCGTTTTTTTATCTATGTGCATGGCAACGATCTTCTGAGTCCATTACATAATCCGGTGTGGCGATCGCTATTTAAATTAACACTTCATAGAGCCGAAGGCATTATTTGTAACAGTTCTTATACACAAAACTATCTCAGAACTGCTTTGCGATTAAATACCCCAACCCATGTTATCAACCCAGTAATCAGACCAGAAAAATTTGGCAATGCAACGTTAAATAGCCTTGATGATTTACGTGTGCGTGTGCGTCAAAGCTACAACATTCCCGAAACATCAATAGTTATTCTCTCGGTAGGAAGGCTAGTAAAACAGAAAAGTTTCGATCGCGTAATTGATAATATTCCCCTATTGCTAACTTTTGGGGTAGATGTCCACTATATACTTTGCGGTCAAGGACCTTGTGAATCTCAACTGAAATCTCTCGCACATCGCTTGCGGGTAGATAAACGGGTACACTTTGCTGGATATGTGCCTGAGAACGAATTAGCAGGTTATTATGCAGCCTGTGACATATTTGCTATGCTGAGTTTATTAGATACAAAACCTCATAATATAGAAGGTTTTGGTATCGTTTATTTAGAAGCAAGTTACTTCGGTAAACCTGTAATTGCCCCTCGTTTAGGTAGTGTTTTAGACACAGTTACACATGAGGAAAATGGCATACTCGTGAATCCCAATTCTGGTTATGAGGTTTTTCAAGCTTTTAATCGGTTGTGTAAAGACCAGCAGCTACGCGAACAGCTTGGTCGCAAAGGTAAAGAATTAGCTAATCGTAGAACCCTTCACCGTTCGCTGTACAAATCAGATACAAAAAACACGATTCTGTAAGATGAATTAACGCCTCACCTCACAAACTTTCCCATATTTAAATTTAACTGCTGACAGATTTGAAAAATCTGGTCAGCATATTTAATACAAGAAGTAGAAAATTATAAATAAGATTAATCCTTTGTTGTATCGAAGTTACAATGTAGTAAAATAACACTGACTACGGTTTAGATACATGCACTAAATTTAAATTAAATCATGAAAATCAAAAAAATAATTGCTGGTTTATGCGTAGGTTTAATGTTAATTGTTTCTTTTCCTAAGCCCGTAAAAGCTGAACCAATTACTATTTTGGGAATTCTTAAGATTATCGGCTTAATCACTACAGTAGGTGGGTTTTGGGTTGCTGTGCAACAAGCTACCCTAGCAGAACATAATTCTGCTACTAACTCTCTTCTAAAACATTTAGAAGGTAATGCCGAGTTTCCTGTAAACGGTTATTGTGTAAGCCCTGACATCAAAAATGGAACAATAAAAAAAGGCTGGTTTGTTTCTATTGATGACAAAAAATACTTATATCCCCTAGTTAAATCTGAATTTTGTAAAGTAGGTGGTCTATCTCAAAATAAAAATGGTAAATACATTATTGGTGTTTTTACCAGTGAGTATCACGCTAAAAATTTTGCTAAAGTGGTCAGATATAGAACAGAAAACGAAATTAATGTATATGTCAGCACAAAACCAGTAGAATTTTAATTTAGGAACTTCTCAAAAAGATAGACTATTCATAATGGTAATTAACCCAAGTTATTTATAAAGTAAAAATAAAATTGTTGTAATTGTTGTAATTGTAGGGTGTGTTAGGCGCTTAGCCGTAAGGTACCCTACTTAAGATTTACTGCTACAGCCATTGAGATGTTGCAAAAATGTTATTCAACTGTTTGGTTCTATCAAGTATTAGCGCGTAGGGCTGGATACGAAAAAATGCAGCAATTTATCAATAAAGTAGGCTACGGTAACCGTCAGATTGGCACCGCCGCAGACATCGATCGCTAAGGATCTGGCTTTACTGGCTGAAATTAATTAACCACCACCAACAATAGTAACCACTTCTAAGCGATCGCCAGATTGCACTTTTGTTTCTGGCCAAAATTGGCGGTGTAAGATTTCGCCGTTATACTCCACCGCCACCAAGCGAGGATTGAAACCCAACTGTTGCAGTAAATCGGGTAAAAGACTTTCAGACGAACAGCTACGGGTTTCACCATTTATCTGAACCGTAATCTCATTAGACATAAATTGGGGAATGGGGAATGGGGAATGGGGAATGGGGCATTGGGCATTGGGCATTGGTTATTCACTTTGGACTAATGACTAATGACTAATGACTAATGACTAATTTACAATTCTGGTTTAATGCGATTGAGTTGGGAAAGCAAATATTGGGTTACTAGGGTAGGTTGTTCAGCTTGCATGAGCGATCGCACTACTGCTACACGTTCAGCTCCTGCATCGATGACATCATTAATATTATTTGCATCTATTCCCCCAATGGCAAACCAGGGAATTGAACAATTTTTCGCAGCATAGCTGACGTATTCTAAACCTGCTGCTGCCTTACCTACTTTTGTGGGAGTTTCATAAACTGGCCCGACGCCGATATAATCTACGTTTTCCGCAATTGCACGTTGCATTTCTTCTTGATTTGTGGTAGACAGACCTATTAAACGTTGGGAACCGAGTAATTGCCGAGCAACGGTGATGGACATATCTTGTTGTCCGAGATGCACTCCATCGGCATCCACCGCCAAAGCCAAATCTACGCGATCGTTAACGATAAACAAAGCACCGTAAATGTGGCATAACTGGCGCAGTTTCCTAGCTTGTTCCAGACGCAAAGAATCATCAGCGGTTTTGTCACGGTATTGTAGGAGTGTTAATCCACCTTTGAGTGCAGCTTCCACGGTGTTCAATAAAGTATCACTAGGGGAAGTAACAAGATACAAACGCGATCGCCATAATAATTGATGGCGTTGATGACCCATTAAATTACTTTCTAGGGTATACACCTGATAGCGCATCTGCTTACTAGCTTTAGCCATAGTTGGGTGATAAAGCTTGCCATATTCTTCCAGCACTCGCAAGGCTTCTTCTATCCGACAAAAGTTAGCTTGCAACACCGATTTTATACTAGCTCGTTCTTCTTCCTGAGGATGGGTTAACTCAGTCCCAGGATCGCCTGGTGTATCCCGCGCCGCACGCAATTCCGGGGTATGCCATTTGGCTACTTCTTGTCGCAAGCGCTTACATTCTAGGGACAACTGGGCATTATTCAATCCAAAACGACACCATTCTTCAATAATTCGCAAGCCTTCACGAGCGCGGTCCAAATTGGCATCTAAAATCCGGTAAACAACTTGCTGTACTTGCTCTTTTTGGCTGTATGGCTCGACCATTACAACAACCCCGTTAGTACTTTCATCGAAATGTGAATTATCATATGTCCTAGTAACCATAAGTTAATTAATTTGCTTTTTTTACTCGTTTTTTGACTAAATCTACGCAAAAAAAACGTAGGAATAAGGGTCATGTTAAATTATCCCATGTTCCTATAAGCAGCGATCGGGGTAGTTTGAGGCTACAGTTTAGCACTAAGGTTAGTCAAGTATTTTACGGTAGACTACGACCTCACAAAGAACTCCCAAAAGCAGATACAACACAAAATCCGCAGTCAGCAAAAGCAATAGCATCACCGAACAAGGCAAAAGTTGTACGATTTTAGATTTTGGATTTTAGATTTTAGATTATGCAAGAGTTAGTAAATCAGGTTTTTGGCATGATTCAGACGATATTTTAATTATCGGAATACGAATGAAGATTGCAGTTGATTAGGCACTCCAAAAAATACATCAAAAAAATTCCGATCTTGCATAGTTGCGGTGTAATTTACCAACTTCCAAAATCTCCCCCGTTTGCCCAGAAAGAAAAAGGTACAAGCCCATAAATAAATTTAGGGGCTTAGTAAATTTTTGACTTTTGACTTTTGACTTCCCCGAACGCGAGTGCGTCTCGCTCCAGAAAGGGCTGACTCTGTATTAAATATCTATCGCCAATTAGTGAATATATGAGTAATATTATCGGCATAATACTCTCTAAGAGTATAAGAATTTATTGTTATTTCTAAGGGGATGTGTTAAATATGATTCTAATTAATGTGTTTTCTAAGTACCGTACAGTAGATTTTATGTCTGCAAAACGGGGGTTTATCGAATCAACAATGCTTTCAATCTGCCGAAGTCAGGTATTATTTTTGACTATGCTTTTGGGGTCGATAAGTATGGCGTTCCTGGGCACAAGCCTGAATAGTGCGATCGCTCAAATGCCATCAACACCAAATTCCGCACCTGTCGGTGAAAATAGCAATTCTCAGATGAACGTGCTGTTCGTCAATGCCAATACTGGAGATGACGGTGCAGGTAATGGTAGCGAATCCGCTCCGGTGAAAACCATTACCCAAGCATTGCGATTAGCTAATCCTAATACGATAATTATGCTCTCCACGGGCACTTATAGCACGGAGACGGGAGAGGTATTCCCCTTAATGCTCAAACCAGGTGTTTCCATTCAAGGCAACGCCAGCAATCAAGGCAAAGATATCATCATTCAGGGAGGCGGTGATTACCTAAGTCGCAGTTTTGCTGGTCAAAATGTGACAATTGTTGCGGCAAACCAAACGGTACTGACCGGGGTGACAGTGACGAACTCAAATCCCCGTGGTTACGGTTTGTGGATTGAATCTAGCAATCCGATAGTTGTGGAAAATAGCTTTACTGGTAGCACACAAGATGGGATTTCTATCAGTGGAAATGCTGCACCCACCATTAGCAAAAATTACTTTCATGGCAATGGCGCCAATGGCATGACAATTGCCGGCAACTCCCGTCCCGAAGTGAAGGAAAATGTCTTTCACGAAACCGGTTTTGGGATCAATATTGCCCAAAATGCCGCTCCTGTAGTCGTAAGCAATCAAATTGAAAATAATAGAGCGGGAATTGTAGTCCAAGCGAATGCCCGCCCGATTTTACGGAATAATGTTATTCAAGGTAGCAAAGAAGATGGTTTAGTAGCGATCGCCCAAGCAATGCCAGATTTAGGCAACGCATCTGAACCTGGGGGTAATCAATTTCAAAATAATGCCCGCTACGACATTAACGCCAGCGTCGCCAAGCAAGTGATTTCTGCTGCTGGCAATAACTTAGCGAGCGATCGCGTCAGTAATAATGTAGATATCAACGGTACAACAGCACCAGCAGCCGAAAATTCTCGACCCGCCCCTGTCGCCAACAATGTGGTACAAGAAATACCAGCATCAGGAGAAATCACTTTCTCGGCTCCTGAAGTCTCAGAAACTACCAACGCCCCAACTAACAACAGCGTTTCAGGAGATAATCTTGTTCCTGCACAATTAAACAGTCAACTATTGCCATTGCAACCAGCCAGCGTACAGCTTTCCCCCCCTATATCCAATCAACAGCCACCTACCTCTAAAGTCGCCGGATTTCCTACTCCTAGCAGCTTGTCAGCTACTCAAGCTGCAACTTCCACCCCAGCACAGCCGCCTGAGACACGGCAGTTTAATTATGTGCAGATTGATCCCAACACGGTTGAGTTTACTGCACCTCAGTATTCATCCAGTTCTGTAGCACAGCCAGCAGTTCCCAGCACAGGTAATCAAGCACTGTTGCCAGTTCCTAATGGCAATGTCCCCATTGAAGATACTCGGAATCTGCCAAAAGTACCACCTGCAAGTTCTACAAATATCTCCTACAGGGGAAACTCCCGAACACAGTACGGTATACGTTATCGCGTAGTGGTTACATTAGTAACAGATAAAGAGCGAGATTTAGTGCGATCGCTTGCTCCTGGTGCCTTTCCCACAGTCTGGGAAGGTCAAAAAGTGATGCAAGCAGGAGTATTTGACAGTGAATATAACGCTAAAGAAATGCTCAAAACACTATCTAGCAAAGGGTTAAGAGTCATTATGGAGCCGTTGAACTAATTCGTAATTCGTAATTCAACAGGGCTTACGCACAGGTAACGTAAATCGTAGACGCAAAGCGGCTTCCCGCAGGGTACCGCAGAGAACGCAGCGAAAAGTCTGAGCGGAGGTTTCCTCCCCTCGGAACTTTTCAAGACAGAGGCACAGAGAAATAAGAGTTTCACAGAGTTTTTGCCTAAGTCCTGATTCAATTACGAATTACGAATTATCAATTACGAATTATTTTAACTCCCCTATGCCGGTTTATGATCCAAACGAGTCGCTTGCTCTAGGGCGGCTTTTTCTTTGGCTCGGCGGGCATAGGATTGTAATTGGGCGCGATCGCAACCTGTTAAAATACTCAGGTTTTCTAAGCTAATTCCCCGCATTAACATTTCTACTCGCCAGGTTTGTTGTGCTTGGGCGATGGCTGGCGGTTGTGCTTGGGGAGTTAATAATCCTTGACTCCATATTTGCCAACGTGTCTCAAGCTCTGATTCGGAAATTGGTTTGCCTGTTTCATTGAGAAACATGGCTGTTTGATTATCTTTACGGCTTTTGAGCCATTTAATTAAAGGATTATTAGTGTAAGAGCCGTAGCGTTTGCCCAAAATCCACTGATTGACGGGTACTTGCCGGACAAATCCGGGAATTGTAATTTGCAGGAAGTGCCCTTGAGGATCGTAGATTTGTTGCGATCGCTCTAAGCTAATTATTTCTGTGGCGGATAACCCAGCACCAAATAAAACATAAGCCAAGGCATAATCTCGTACTCCCGATTTCCTGGCTTGTTGCAGAATTTCATGAACCAAATTAGCAGGCAAATCAGCTACTTCTGTGGGCATTACGCTTCCTTGTAAAGAGTTAGTTGCTGATTCCGCTGGGGATGACATAGCTCCATGTAAGAACAACTCTACTAAATTCTCCAGAAAATCATCCCGATCTTCCCAAAGTTCATGAAATTCACTGGTAAATTCAATTACGGCATATCCCAAAATCATCCCGTTTAACAAACTGGCTAATTTTTCTGCCGGTAGATATGTATTTAAGTGTCCTTGCTCGATTATAGTAGCTAAGTACTGCGCCACATAACGGTTTGCTTCTGTTACCCCCCTGCCTAAAGCACGGCGATTTTCCGCCGGGAATTGGTCGGCTTCTCCCACCACAGAGCGAACAAACTCTGGCACTCGTTCCAAAGCATGTAACGTGTCACTTGCATAATCTTTCAGAGCTTGGTAGACATTACCGGGAGGAGTTGCCCGCCTTACCAGCGACTCACCGAGATTTTTGAAGGCTGCCGACTCTTCCAGCACAGCCAAAAGTAGCCCATGTTTATTGCCAAAATTCCGAAATAAAGTCACCTCGTTGACTTCAGCTTTTTCAGCTATTTGGCGGGTTGTGGTAGCGCTGACTCCCTGAGCAGTAAATAACTCAAGTGCAGCTTGGATCAAGCGTTGACGAGTTGATATGAGTTGAGAGGACATAGAAATATGCAAGTGATACTTGCATGAATATCAGAGTATTGCTAGGATAAAAATGTAAGCGATACTTGCTTGACTCTACTGTAACTAACTGCTGTACAGATTGGGAAAAACCCTGGGGAGAAAAGGCAAATCGCTGGATCGTCCATCAACAGGAATTTTTATGACTGCAAATTTTGGAGCGTTCGGCAAAGGCATGATCCCTGAGAAAGGAAATTCCCCCCAACTCAGTTGGACTAATGTAGTATTTTTTACTACATTTCATGTCTTAGCGCTTCTAGCTCCTTGGTTTTTTTCTTGGTCAGCATTAGGTTTACTGGTGTTTCTCCACTGGTTATTCGGGAGTATTGGTATTTGCCTGGGATATCACCGACTACTGAGCCACAAGAGTTTCCAAGTTCCCAAGTGGTTAGAGTATGCGATCGCCCTGATTGGAGCAATGGCTTTGCAAGGGGGACCAATTTTTTGGGTGGGTGGACATCGCCAGCATCACGCCCACACCGAAGATATCAACCTAGACCCCTACTCTGCTCAACGAGGATTTTGGTGGAGTCATATGCTGTGGATTTTTTACCCACGTCCAGAGTTTTTTGACTATGAAACCTATCAAAAATATGCCCCCGATCTAGCCAGACAACCCTTCTATCGCTGGTTAGATCGCTACTTCTTACTGTTGCAAATTCCCTTCGGGCTGCTGCTGTATGCCTTGGGAGGATGGTCTTTTGTGATTTACGGAATGTTTGTTAGATGCGTCTTGCTTTGGCACTCAACTTGGTTTGTCAACTCTGCATCACATCTGTGGGGTTATCGCACCTTTGATGCCAATGATGGCGCTCGTAATCTGTGGTGGGTATCTCTCGTCACCTATGGAGAAGGATGGCACAACAACCATCATACTTATCCCCACATGGCGAAATCAGGCTTATCTTGGTGGGAAATTGATATTACTTGGTGGAGTATCCAAGTTTTGCAGACTTTAGGTTTAGCCAAAAAGGTTGTCTCCCATCCTCCTCAAAGCGCAACTCGCGGCTAGATTGCAACTGAATTATCATGGGTTTGTAATGCCGGCGGCGCGATCGGCAGTCGGCTTACTAGGCTGTTACGCATTTTAATTGCATATTTACATGACGAAGGTATGTTTGGGTTAAGTGATTTGAAGCAAACACGAGTACTTCAAAAAAATGAGAGGATGTAATTAAGATTATCAGTAAATAGTTTTTAATATTCTGACAATTTTCGGCGATCGCAAGCAATTCTTCGTTTTAATTTTTTATATGATTTCCCTGTCTCCCATTCTCCAAGCTAGACTCTCTCAACCTTTAAAAATTGGCTCCTTTGAGGTCAATAGCCGGGTTCTCCAGTCGCCTTTATCTGGGGTCACAGATTTGGTATTTCGTCGCCTTGTGCGTCGTTATGCACCCGATTCGATGATGTATACCGAAATGGTCAATGCTACCGGCTTGCATTATGTTAAACAATTGCCCAAAATCATGGAGGTAGACCCCAACGAACGCCCAATTAGCATTCAACTATTTGATTGTCGTCCAGATTTCCTCGCAGAAGCAGCAATCAAGGCAGTTGCAGAAGGGGCTGATACTGTTGATATTAATATGGGTTGTCCGGTAAATAAAATCACTAAAAATGGAGGCGGTTCTTCTCTGTTGCGCCAACCAGAAATCGCAGAGGCAATTGTGCGAGAAGTGGTGAAAGCTGTTGATGTACCTGTGACAGTGAAAACCCGTATTGGTTGGAATGACAAAGAAATTACGATTCTCGACTTTGCCAAACGCATGGAAGATGCAGGGGCAAAAATGATTACAGTACACGGACGCACTCGCGCTCAAGGATACAATGGCAATGCCCGCTGGGAATGGATTGCCCGTGTTAAAGAAGTACTTTCTATTCCAGTAATTGCTAATGGAGATATTTTTTCTATTGAGGCGGCGGTGAAATGTTTAGAAGAAACTGGCGCTGATGGTGTGATGTGTTCTCGTGGAACTTTGGGTTATCCGTTTTTGGTGGGAGAAATCGATCGCTTCTTAAAAACTGGAGAAATATTACCGCCACCAACCCCAATTGAACGCTTGGAATGTGCCAGAGATCATTTACAAGCCTTGTGGGAATATAAAGGCGATCGCGGTGTTCGTCAAGCCCGTAAACACATGACTTGGTATGCTAAAGGTTTTGTCGGTGCTGCTGAATTACGAGGACAATTAAGTGTAGTTGAAACCGTAGATCAAGGTTTAGCAATGATTGACCAAGCAATTGCCAAACTGGTTAATGGTTATGAATTAGAAGAAGAAGCCGAAGATAATTTGGTAAGGATTTGAAATATTGATTCTGACTCCTGAATTCTGAATTTTTCTTCAATACATTGTATATTTAATTAATCAAAGTGGAGGCTTGCAATGTTAGTTTCCAAACATGACGAAATTGTATCGATTCCCGAAATCCATTCTTTAGAAGATTTCATGGTAAATCCTCCAGATGGGATGGAGTGGGTGGATGGACAACTGGTAGAAAAAACAGGGATGACATTAAAACATAGTGAAATCGAATTGAGTCTTGGTTTTTACTGGAGAAGTTACATTAATTCTAATCAAGTAGGTGGCAAAGTTTACACTGAAGTGCCTTGTCGCACATACAAACAAGGGCGTCGTCCTGATGTAGCTTATCTAACGCCGGATTTAGTAACTCAATTTGGCAATGTTCCCACATTGCCACAAAGTTTTCCATTAATTGCAGAAATAGTTTCACCGACTGATTTAGCTGAAGAATTATTTTTAAAAGCCCAGGAATATTTACAGTCTGGTTGCCAGGAAATTTGGCTAGTATTTCCTGAGAGTCAGTTAGTTTTGGTCATGACTGATAATCAAGTTTTAGGGTTTAAAGCTGGTGATGTAGTTAGGACTCAAAAAATATTATTGGGCTTTAGTATAGCTGTAGACGAATTATTAGCTTGAAAAAGTAAAAGATCAGAATTCAGAATCCAGAACTCATAAGTCAGAATACTTTCAGACCCAAGCTTAATAATTTGAATAAAATTAACGTGCGCCTCCGTTGGAGACTCACATTAAAATTAAGAAGCTATAGCATCCTTGATTTTCCAATCATTCTAGATTTTGATTCCTGACTTGTGAATCTTTACAGTAAAATTTTTCTATTCCCCATAGCTACTGCCAGTCACCTTACCTCGAAAAACAATGTACTGGTAAAGGTTATAAAATAGCATCACCGGAATGAGAAACCCAATAAAAATGATCATAATCACCAACGAACTGGGGTCGGCAGCAGCTTGATAAATGGTAATTTTATTAGGAATAATATACGGAAAGACAATTAATCCCAAGCCAATGAACGACAATACAAACAGCATAATTGTCCAAATAAAAGGCGCTCTTTCTTGTTTGCGATTCAGACTCTTCATAAGTTGCCAAATCAACAAAACTCCCAATAATGGAATGACTGCAAAGATATAAACTAAAGGTTGCTGAAACAAACGCGATCGCGCATTTTCATAAATTATCGGTGTTGTAATTGTAATGAAAATTGCACCAATTAAAGTTGTCCAAGCAGCTATTTTTGCAGTTTTATAGTGAGTTTCCTGCAATTCTCCTGTGGTTTTCCAAATCAGATAAGTTGAACCAATTAACACATATCCTTGAATCAAAGTTAAAGCTACCAACAAGGAATAGGAAAAAAGCTAAAATCACAAACCATACTTGCGGCAGAAAATACTCTAATGTTTCCATATAATCTCCTAATTGGGAGTGGGGAATGGGGAGTGGGGAATGGGGAATGGGGAGTGGGGACTGGGTATTGGTTATTAATTCATCCCCCTCATCCCCCTCATCTCCCTCATCTCCCCCACTCCCCACTCCCAAATAAAACTCACTGCTGTGCTTCTACAGGGCGTTCATCTGGAACAAACTCACCAGGATTAGTATCTACTGCGGGTTTGGTGGTTTCCATACCTGGAATTGGTAAATCGAGATTGGGGCCTCTGCGGAGAATGCGGCTACCAAAGTACAAAACTGCGATAAATAAAAGGCTGTAGACTGTGGCAAAGGCAGTTAATGACACTAAGTACAGGTCGCCGCAAAAAAGGGTCGGAATTTAAGCTGCGTTCGCTAGGTCTATTTGGGTCGTAGAATTGGAATCTGGAATTTGGCACTTTGCGATAACTTTTAAGGTTGACTTTTCACTCCA
>JAHHHB010000135.1 GCA_019359545.1 Desmonostoc geniculatum HA4340-LM1
CGATTGGTCAGAGATTATGAATTATTGCCCGAAACCTCAGAAACTTTTATCTACCTTGCAATGATCCGTATTATGGTGAAGCGATTGGCTTAATTTTTGACTCCCTAAAACTTTTCAAACATCCTCTGAAGGTCGAACTCTTAACTTTTGCGGTTGAGACCCTAGTTCTAATAGCCGCTCTACAAGCCTTTGGGAAACTCTTGCACTTTGCGCTGCTGTGGTCAGGTTTTTGCCAGCTTCTAGCTGTTGCACTAGCTTTTGGAGTTTTCCCCATAGTGGATTTGTGGGAGTAATCCACTTGCTTTGTGTAGCTACCTGTATGCCCTTATTGATGGCGGCGATCGCTATTGCATCTGGGTGTGGTACTTCAGCTTTGGTTACGTCAGGTCTGATTTGCACACTCGCGTAGGTTGGGAAACCTTTGCCCATAACCACCCGAAAATTATAGGTTTTCTTCTCCCCCCCTTGCGTCTCGGTCACCACTGTTAAATGAGCGCCGTTGGTAGCAGTGGGTATTCCTCTAATGCGTAGAGGTTCGATTTGTCTAAGGTGGATGAGTCCCGCTCCTGGGTTTTTGCACTGGTTGTTGGCAAGTCCTTCTAAGCAGCCATCTACATCAATCAACACTCTGGAGGGGTCATCCAACCATAGCCGCTTAATGGTTTCTCCCGTTTCAAAAAATGATATTGATATCCCATGTCCTGGCCATACATGGACTGTTTGCAGTTCCGCTTCTGTACCAGTCACTTTACTTTGGGGGATGGTGCGGACAGAACGAATGCCAGTATCTGCCAATGATGGGGAACAGCCAATGCTCGTGATGAAAGAAGCAGCCAATCCTAAAATCCACAATTTGCTGTTTGTCATAGCTGAATCGACCTATTGACTGTGACTATGATTTTTGTGCCTTTTTTGACAAGCCAGATGTTGGGTCTTTTGATGATTTCCTCTATGGTTTTCTGGTTTCGTGCTTTTACTTGTTCGGAAAGGGCATCAAATGCTCCTGACAAAAATGCAGCGCCAATAGACCGTCTGCCATTGCTACTTGTCTGTACGCTGCTGAATCCCCCACCAGATTGGGAAATGCTAGTTTGTACATCAGGTTGGTTGATGATTTCCCCTACTTTAGCCAATCCCGATACCAACCCCAATCCTGTATCCAAGCCAAATATTTCTCCCCCTTTATCGTGATACTGATTGGCGATTAAGGGGTTCCCACCTTCTCCCAGGACTGCGATCGCTCCCTTGGACACCGGGTACTCAGTACCGTCTTTGAGAATTGCAGTAACTTGGGCGATCGCTCTGCCTGATGGATCTACTCCTTGCATTTCTACTGAGAGGAGTGTGCCTGCTGGTATCGCTTCTTCCCCAGTGTTGCTCTTCAATGGTTCGGTCAGTCGAGCAACAAATTGGGGTTGGGTGTCGCTTGAGGGACTACCAGACGACCAAATTAATGGAGTCTCCAAAGTGGCAGCTGCATTTTCCCCTACCACCAAGTATTGCTCTTGCTTCCCCTGAATAATTCCGGCTTCTTCTGGTGAGTAATTTCCGGAGTTAGTAGTATCGTTTAGCTCATCTCCATTGCTAGCAACTACAGAAGCTACAGGTGTCCACTTGGGCTTGAGTTGTTCTATCCCGTCACTACTAGAAGTCCTTGAGTCACTGGAAGGAAGGCTAGTAAATTCATTTGTTGTTTCTATTCTAGAATTGCGGCGATCGCTCGTTCTACGTCTTGGTATGTAGTCTGTATCACCTGTATTAACCGGGTTATCTATTTGATTCGAGTTACCACCATTGTCTGTAGAAACTACATTTGCCATGTAGTATATTTGTCCAGCACTCCCCAAGGAACGCAGTCTCTCTAGCTCGCTTTGGGGGTCTGGGAGAGCAGCAACTTGAGTTTGAGAACGAGCTGGTACAACTTGTGGTTTTGGTATTTGTGGTGAAGGAGAAAAGGGTGAGAATGGAGAGCGTGTTATACGTGGGGGAGGAGAAGATACCACTCGCCTTTGAGGTGGCGCAGGCGTAGTTGCTACTACCTGTTGCCTTGATTTAGTTGGAGTTTTTGGCAGCTTTTCAATTTTGTCTTTGTTCTCAGAGATAGCTGGTTTTGACTCTTTTGGTATTGTTTGACTATTGAGTTTCGCTAGTTCATCTGCTTGCCTTTGCAGTGCTAGCTTGGCATATACATCTCCATCTTTTTTGGGTTCTTTTTTCTCCTCAGTAGCAGTTGGCGTTGCTGCTACTTTTAGTACCTCTTTCTTTTTAGCTAAGTCCCCATTCATAATGGGTACTAAAAATAGATATATCAGCAAAGCAACTACTCCTACTCCACCGCCAACTACTCCAAATCTGGTATAAGGAGAGTTGACTATTGAGTGTTTGGTTTGTACCAGAGCAGGGTCTTCTTCCTCTTCCACAGAATAATCACTATCATCATCCTCTAATTCTGATTTAGAAGTTTCATCATCATCCTCTATTTTTAAAAGACTATCGACTGTAGTTTTTTTATGTTCATTCTCCTCAGACTCTGTAGGAGACAAAATAAGTTTTTCATCATCTTCTAGTTCAAGGATATTATTGACTGTACTTTTTGTATGTCCATTACTTTCAAAATTTGTTTTATGCTCATTCATGATTTTGTAAATATTGTTATTAGTGATTGTTTTGTAAGTCCAAATCGATAATTTGTTATTAGTGATTGTTCTGTAAGTCCAAATCGATAATTTCAGTAATCTCCAGACCAGAGCGACGAGCTTGGTAAATTTTTTGAGCAATATCTGTAGTGTCGGGAGGGGATTGGGGAGTGCTGATAGATTGAACAGTGACAGTTTTGTTGAAAGCTATTCCACTTCCTGCATTATTTTCTTTGGAGAAAGTGACGAGAGTAGCGACTACATCAACCTGCCATTTCCCTGACCCAATTTTTCTCGGTTCGCTCACGTAACGTGGAACTAGAGATGTTTGAATGCTTCCATTAAATGCACCAGGGGGAGTAAGTTCTGCAAGTTTCTTCAAAAAACTAGCTCTAAAGTCCTCTTTTTCTGTGAGCGTAAATGCTGCTTCCCAAGCTTTTGTTGTTACTCTCCCAGTGCCTTTTGCTAACTTGATTTGAACACCTAGATCAGGTTTAGTTACTACTTCTCCATCCCTAGAAGTTGATTGCATTAACCCGTCCCAATTAAACAGTTTTACCATGCTATCACTGACAAACTTCTTAATGACTTCAGCAGAACGCTCTTTAGAGTCAAGGGCTTTAACATTTACTGTATTGCCATCAACTAGCTGTACTAAGGAGGGTGCTTCTTTACGAGCTAAATTCGAGGTTGCACCATAATTAGCGATTTGGATCAGGAATGATAAAGCACTTAATGCGAGAGAAGAAACTGCAACAATTGCGATAGGGTTAGAGACAGATTGTCCAGAGCTAAGTAGTCTTAACGGTTGTTTGCTATTTTTGGATTTAGTTGTCTGTAGCATTTTAAATTAGAGTCATTTCTTGATTGTTTTGCTAATTCTGCTGATAGTGGCGGAGAGTGCAACATTACCGGCAGCCGTCGCACCAGTGGCAACCCATTCTGCACCTTTAGTTAGTTGTGTCAGTACTGCCATACCTCCCCCAGCAGCAATTCCAGTTGCTAAGAATGGAGCAACAATTCCGATAAATGCTAGGAAAATCATCGGTTGGCTTGCTTGGGCAGTAGCAACCAATTGTCCTGCCAAACCCAAGATGATATTGAAAGATAATTTGGCAATAGCAACAGTAAAAAATCCCGTCAGCCATCCCACAATCGCTTTAGTTCCTATCGGCATGAGGGAGCCACCTACTGCTAAAGGGCCAATCAACGCTGTCAACAATAATGCTAGTTCTAACCCCCATTGATAAGCATTATTTAGTGCTAGTAAAAGAGTAGTTATGAGACTGGTTACGACAGCACCGATAGCAGCACTAGATGCCGCAGTTAATTTATTAGCGATTCCTTCTATAGGATTACTACCACCATCAGCTTCTTGGGCAGCTTGGTCAATTTTGTCTAGCCCTTGCAATACCCAGGCTCCTATTCCTTCCCCTTTATCCCCTTTGAAAATACTGGGGAATTTTGCCTGTAAATCTTCCTTAGCTTGCTTCAGGCATTCTATTTGTTCTTGATTTGACAGTTGGGCAGAACGACATTGTTGAATGGCATTGCCCACAGCTGCTTCCACCGCCGCTTGTCCTATCCCTTGTTGGTACGCCGCTCTCAAATCTGCATCTGCTGCTGTGTATTCCAAGACGTAATTATTGACAGTATTAATGTATGTTCGCAGCATCAAAGTGCTGCTTGCTAACATTTTTCCGTTGTTGGCTAAGAATAAGGCAACTACTAAGGGCCATATCAGTTCAGAAATCGCTCTTTGCTCCTCGCCATCCAACATTTGTTTGCCCCATTGCACCATGAACAGCGCCAGAGAACCTACCGCAAACAACACTCCTACCTTACAAAGGGAAGCGTACAACCCACCAGTGAGTGTTTGCTCCCACAGCTGATTGAACCCATCTGCTACTAAGCTGGCTCCAGCAGCAGCATTTTCTAATAACTGTCCAGCACCAAAGTTGTTAGCTGCGATTATTGTTTGTCCAATCATATATCTGCATAAATAGAACTTAGGTATCATCAACTACTCTCCAAACGTGAGTAGTTGATGATGGTTTAGTAATTAGGCGGGAATCCCTGGCTTGAAGTCTAAGTACAGAATTTCATTAGCTCATAACGCATTGAATGGAGAATCTAGCACTCAAACTCAGCGCCCCTGAAGCGCTTTACTCTGTGTGACTCTGCGTTTAAAAAAGCTACGAATTTGAGAAATGCTGTACTAAGTCCAGAGCAGAGCATTCATCGGTACATCGGTACTTACTTGTTACCGATGTAGGACGGATCTAGTCGGCTCCATCCACTAATTTCCAGAAATTGGCTGGTCACACCAGCAGTTATCACTCTTTGAGTACGGTTTTGCTCCGCCCCGTTTTCTGCGATTTGGGAAAGCATCAGGTTGGTGTGTTGAACATCATTGCGTTGCTGCAAGCCATCAGTTCGCATCTGTCCCAACATTGATACTACTTGAGCGTTTTGAGCAGCGATCGCTTTGAGAACGTCTTGAGAAGAGTCGGCGTTTTGAGCATCTTCCGCTAGTTGTTGAGCATTGTCCGTTGTCTCCTTGGTCGCATCAATCTGCGCTTTCGTCCGCTGCTGTCCCTCCGAACTTAGCACACTGGCAACTGATGCTCTAGTTGTGGCTCTCTCTAGTTCTTTACCAGCTTCCACAGCACCAATGACTGTGTTGGTTTCTGCAAAAGTACCTCCTTTTTCTTTGATTTTTTGTGCTAACTTCTGCGCCGCTTTGGTAGGATCTGGCTGCTCCATATCTCCTTGTGAGCCTTCAAGTGCAGCCAAAGCATCTTTTTGTAGATTTCCCCAGCTTGTGGTGATTTCCTTCTCAAGTTTGGCGGTGATGCCTTTAAAGTATCCGGAAAGCTGTCCCAGTACTTTGTTGAGAGTTTGATTGATGTCTAATGATCCTCCAAAAGCATAACTGGGTAATGTTGTTGTTGCTAACAAAACCCCTATTACTGCACTACTGATTATCACTTTCCTGTTGTTCATTTTGAGTTTCATCACATTATCCTTTTAGGAGAATGATTGTGGTGGTTATGGTGGCGAAGCATTTATCGCTATTCCATCACTCTGAGAAAAAAATCGAAGGCAACTTTTAAACAAGAGACAGCAATTGGGTTTGGAGCTTTATTTTCTAACATTATGGCTACAATTATCTCTTTTGCCTGAAAGTCCTGTTTAGCAAGGATTTTTGTTTCCCCTCTGGAGAGAGTGATTAAAGAGCGCTCTAGCAATCCCAAATCATTTGTAAGAATAAATTAACCGCAGAGGCGCTCCAGAACACAGGAACCTATCCCACTAATAAAATTTATGCTAAAAAGCTTAACCTTATTGAGAATAAAAAACGAAAAATCAAGCTTTTGAAGCACATTTTCCTAAAAGAAGTAGGCATTTTTAGAATAGTAGGATAAGTTCAGAGAGATTAATCAAAGATTCTCACGACTCATTTATGATTGCTATATGCCACCTTATTTAAGTTTTTTGTGAAATTATTATTTTGAGTTATTTTATATTTGGCTTGATTTAGTAGTTCGTATGCTTCGCCTGTCAACTCTTCTCCACGAATCATCTTGACATATACCTCAGAGAAGCGCACCATTCCTAACATTGGGTCATCTTTATATTTGGTGAGGAATAATGTTCTCAACTCTTGCTCTTGAGGGTTATTTGCAACTGCTGCTAATAAACAGTGCGCTGGATAATATCGGCAGAAAGTAAATTTACTATTATCATCAAGCAACCACTGAGAGTAAATACTTTCTTTTTTGGGAAAGAAAGCTTCTGTACTGTTGCGAGAGATAATTTCATAAGGATATTTAAAATGCTTGACAAAGGGGTCTACGGAACTGGTTTGAATCCGTCCTATTAGCCTGGTTGTCAAGTTAGCAAAGATTTTGGCTGCTGACTTACTTTGATAGATACTGTCTGGTTCTTGGGCAGATAAAATCACTCGAATACCAGCTTTTGCACCATTGGCACAGAGCGTTCCAATTAGCTCTGCAATGGCTTCAAACTGAAAGAGAATCGGTGCTTCGTCTAAAAAGAAAATTGAGGCTTTGGATGATAAGGCGCGACGCAGTGCTGCTGCATAAGCACTTAATGCCAGTATTGCTGCATCGCCCTCACTATTCAGAGAACGTAGAGCAAAAACCAGCAACTTGGCATCTGTGCGAAAACTGGAAGGTCTGCTGATAGATTGACCAACTCTACTATTAAGCCAGAATCTCAATCTTAGTCTGATTTGGTCTAAGGCTTTGAGAATATTCTCACTATTGTTAGTTATGGTGTCTAATTTTATATAGCCAGGAGAGCAGTATTTGTAGAAATCTTCCAGCGTTGGTGTATCATTCCATTCTGGTGTTCCCAATCCCTTTTCTAAAGCTTCTTTGTATCTCAGCTTAATATCATCATCTGCAAAAAATGTCTCAATCGCCAGAGTGATAATACTCTCAATATTACTCACCATTGCTGAGTCCATCCCAATGGCATTAGTTCCCAAGACCATTGTCATTAATGCTGATTTCAAAAATTCCTTAAAATCTGTTAGCCTCTCTTTTCTTAACTCTGGTTCTAATCCTCTCAAATCTGGTAATTCAAATAAATTATTTGCTTCTTTAGAGATATCAAAATATGCTCCATCTTCCCCCATGAAATTGGTGTAATCAGTAAAAGTACTGCTGCCATCTGGTTTGGGATAATCCAGAGCAACTACAGGAATATTTTGAGCTAATGCCGGGGTTAATAGTCCAGCAACTAGCACAGATTTACCAGCTCTAGTAGTACCGAAAACAGCAAGGTTTTTGTGGTTGTTATAGAGGTCGAGATAGACGGGAGTACCTCCTTCTTCAGCAATTAATTCAAACCCAGACTTGTCCCCAGTTGCTGTTTTGATGATCGGCATTAACCCAGGTACTTCTCCACTGAAGTAAGGCAATCGTCTGTTGAAGGGTTTGGTGAGCAGATTCTCCCACACAATTGGCAGAGTTTGTAACCAAATTTTCCATGCATACTCCATCTCTCGCACAACAACAGCGGGGCGAAGAAAACAACTGGAAATATAGCGACAAGCTTCGTCTAACTTTTCTCGCTCTGGGCGGTGGACAAGGAAGACAATAGCGGTGTGGATTGGTACAGCGCCTTTGTATATGGTTTCTTGCGCTGCGATCGCTTCCTCCATATTTAAGCTGGCTTTCACATCCACACTGTTATTCTCCGCCGACATAGCGGAAGAGACGATGGATTGTTTTGTAATTCTCTGTAGTGCTGTTTTCGCCAAAGCTTCGTTCGCCCTACTCAGTTGACAGATAATCTCGGTGTCAGAAACTTTGTCTCTAGCAATCAGCTCCCACAAATACCGCAACTGAGCATATTCGTCCACCCACCCCGCAGGCTTTTCTGCGAACGTAAGAGCGCCTATATAGTGGTTTTGCAAATAAACCCAGGATCTATCTAGGAAGGGGACGGACTCTTCCCTTTCCAGAATCAGATGACGGATGTGATAGTCGCTATTTTGCTCCTCCTTTACACCATCGTCATCTAAAATCAGTAACTGGGGTATGCTTGGGGGTGTGCTAGTGTTGAACTGTTTCCACAAGATTGCCCATATTTCAGAAGCACTTAATGCTCTAAGACTTAAACCCATCTTGTTAGTGAGGGTTTGTTCCCAAAGTTGAAATCCAGAGGTAAAAGAATTTTTCAGGATAGACTCAACTCTTTGGTATCTAACTTGGTGAATTTGACCAGTGAATTTGTCCCAAGCGTCTTTCAAGTTCAGAATAAATTTTTCTACAATATCTGCGGTCTTTCCATCCTCGCTCCCTGACAAGGTGTATGTGCAGTAGATTCTGAGAAACTTGTTTTTGCGAGTACCATTTTTAGTCAGTTCCCTAATTCTCAGTCTTTCCGACCTCATCA
Source organism: Desmonostoc geniculatum HA4340-LM1 (assembly GCA_019359545.1). Taxonomy (GTDB): domain Bacteria; phylum Cyanobacteriota; class Cyanobacteriia; order Cyanobacteriales; family Nostocaceae; genus Nostoc; species Nostoc geniculatum. Next base: position 8,568 of record JAHHHB010000135.1, read on the forward strand.
GGAGCATTAATTCTTCCCTACAACATCCATTTTCTATAGCTTTTAGTTCCTGTTGACGGTCGAAATCTTCCGTGAAAGAACCGAGATGAAGGGTAAGTGTTTCTCCGTAGGGAATTTCTTTGAGTCCTGCTTCTATACCCTCAAAAATTGGCACAATTTGTTCTTCTGGTAGAGAGGGGTGAATCCCTTGACATTCAAAGCAGAATTTGATTTGCAGTCCATCATTCTTTTTGAGAATAATTGCTCCAATATCCTTTCTTCCCCCAATCGAAATACTAGCAATAGCTGCTATATGAATTAAGTCTTCAAAGGGAGTCAGGCGTTTGGCTACTGCGATTTCTTTGGCGGAGATAGTTTTTATTCCCACCTTATCTTTAGGCGGTTTTTCCTTAGTTGAAGAACTCATTGTAACGAACCATTTTTGACTGTAATATAGGACTCTAGCTTTAACAAAGTTTGGTGGTTTAATTCCCCTGCCTCTACAGGCAGCACATTTTGATGCCTAATTAAAATCACAGTTACAAAACGTAATTGCGAATTGATTTAAAATAGGGGAAGAGTTAAGGAGAAAGCTCAGATTTTTTTTCATGTTTGGTTGTGGGATTTTTCCGTTATTGACTGATTTGAATTATCAGATTCTTCTCCAAAAGCTTCCCCAACTTCCCCAACTTCAAGAGCTTCAAGAGCAATGGGATATTTTTTTATTTGAAAGTCCCTTAGTTCCATTCCGTCTACGGACTTCTCTCTGCTCCCCTGCACAAGTGCTGTCTCAATGTGCAACGCCAGGTGTGTAACAGCTTACTTACTTTCGACGGCTCACTTTTTTTCTAAAACTTGGTGTTAGGGATTGTGGCTGTTGTACAAGAGAATAGAAACGTTTGTAACCTCTGGCGACTCTGGGAACTCCTACAAACTTTGATAACCAGATTTTGTTGCTAGTCAAAGTCCACCAGGTCGCCCACCCCCAAGCAATTACTAACCCAGTTACCAACCATGATGCTTGCAACATCGCCTTACAGATGAAGTATGCAGCCATTGCAATTGCTGTCCAGGGGAACACTTGATCTGCGGGAAACGGACCAATTCTTGGCTGTTCTCCCAAAACTCGGTTTACCGTTCTGAATTCTCTACGCTGCTTTGTCATACTTGTGTTCTTTGTTGGGGTAGTTCCAGCCCAAAGCTACGCTGGAACTTGCTTGCGAGTGTAAGACATCATTATGCTGCGCCGCCACCGCCACCGCCAGTAACTAATCCTGAGAGAATGTCCCCGACCACTATCGTGACGGCGATAATCAATGGAGTCCTAGCTAAGTTTTGCCAATCTTCATCATTTCTGGCAGCATTCACAATCCTTACTAGAGAAATACCCAGATAGACAAGGAATAGCCCTCTTAAAACGTTGAAAATTAGTTTAATAGCTTCTGCTGAAATGCCTGTAAAAGCACCTGTCATCCATGTTTCTGCATTGTTTAAAAATTGTGCAGAAGCTGGGGCGGTGGTGAAGTCCAGCATGAAGATTACTGCCACAATCGCAAATAAGATGCCATATAAGTTAATCCCCATTCTCCGCTGCAATTTCTCAAAGTTCGTTAGCAGCTTGTTGGCTTCTTTGGGAACTGCTAAAACAATGGCTGTGAGGAACATTAGTGAGGATATGATCAGATGGTGTATGGAAATATCCACAATCATCAGTCCCGCTGCTACTGCCATCAACAGTGCAATTGAACTTTTTTCTTGAATCCTCCGTTTTCTCGCTCCTACAATTGGATATTCTTCCATCTCTTCGTAGCCCAAATATAGTTCGTTGTCGTACTTAGGAATGTCGAATTTTCTCATGTTCAAATCTCTAGAGATGCTTTTTTGTAAGCTATCAATTCTTCTCTGTTAGCATCATTTTGCAATATCTACCTCTCTCCAGTCTGCTATCAAATTTCGTATTTGCAGATATAAAATTCCGATTCTCTATATTTCACAATTTCCCTATAAAAGCTAGCTTTTTCAAGCTTTTCACTCTCTTTATATCAATTGATATAAGTAATAACTGGTGTTGGTATTGACATGAATATAAATACGTATTGTTTTCGTAAAAAAGAGTTTTACCAGCTTTTGATATTTGGGGGTGGTCAGTACAAGAGATACAGACATGGCGAAACTCTTGCTTAATCAATTTGCTCATAGCCCATTGTGATATAAAATACCAACATTTGGTCATAGGTTGATATTGTATTCTTAAAAAACGGACTGTTCATGAAATAGATTCAGATTGTGCAATATTAATCAGTTGGATATTCGTCCTCATGAACTGATTTTTGTTGTGGACTTGCAAACCAGCCAAATTCTCTCTGGGCATACTCTAACTGTTTCTGATCTTCGGCTGTCCAGGTTTCTTTATGCAGATAAACTATATCGAAGGAAAACCCCTTACCAGGTTCATACTGCTCAGTCGCAATACCAATGACGGTTTTACAATTCTGTTGCAACCCTCGCACTACAAAGCATCTTCCCCCTAACTCAGTGACACGGTATTGTCGGTCTTCTCCGTGCGGCTTTGCCAAAAATACATAAGCTATACTGGATTGCGGTGATATTAGGGTTCTTGACTCGATTCTACGTTGAGCAGCCAAATCCATGAAATCCTTAAAGAATTTTCCTAATATTCGGCGTGCAAATCGGGGTTCTCTTGCCATTGCACGAAGCGCAAGTTCAGATTGATTTAAATCAGGTCCGAATTCTAAATTATTGTTCAGGACATCCTCACTTATATTTTCAAGGAGTCTATCCCATATATAACTGTCTTTATCAGCTTCTCTTTTCGCCTTGTATTCTGGTTTCTTAATTATCTCATCCCAAATGTTGCTTCCCACAACAATGACATCGAAATCCTGTGGGTAAGAACGTCCATTATATATGTAGTAACCCAGAAGTGTTGAATATTAAGAAAAAGCTGATAAAAATAGCCCAAAATTTGGTAATATTTGGGCGAATAGTTAAAATATTTTAGTTTGATAATGATTATAAAATCATTTCCCAAGATTGTCAAAGATATCTTGAGCGAACTGCCAAAAAAGGATTATCCAGTATTGAACAGCCGTCTGTTCTTTGAGTGTTGGCTATCTTATGTATTAGATAATAGCCTCACAAGTATGCGAGATTTATTTAAGAGACTTAATAATACAGGGTTTGAAGTAGATATTTCTACTTTTTCCAAAGCAAACTTGCATCGAAGTCAAAAACCATTCCAAGAAATTTATAAAAAATTAAACGAGTTAGTAAAAAGTAAAACTCACAAAAAATTACACGATAAATATACCATTTGTCCAATCGATTCGACAATTATTACGCTGACAAGTAAGTTGTTATGGGTGCTAGGTCATCACCAAGTCAAACTTTTTAGTTCGCTAAATTTAGCTACAGGAACTCCAGAAGATAACCTAATAAACTTTGGGCATAAGCATGATTATAAATTCGGTTCAAGAATGATATCAAAATTGCCAGAAGATGCTGTAGGCGTGATGGATAGAGGATTTGCAGGATTGAAATTTATTCGGGAATTAGTTCAGGAGAAAAAATATTTTGTTCTGCGAATAAAGAATAATTGGAAGCTAAAATTTGAAGAATTAACTGACTTATTTAAAATTGGTGCATCTGATGATACTCAAGCCTATAGAGTAGTTAATTTTTGTGATTTAGAAACGAAAACTGAGTTTCGTTTAGTCACTAATTTACCTGGCTCTGGAGAAGCCGCAGTTAGTGATGATGAAATCAGAGATATTTATCGATTGCGTTGGGGAGTGGAATTGTTGTGGAAGTTTTTAAAAATGCACTTTAAGCTTGACAAATTAATTACCAAAAACGTCAATGGTATCACGATACAAATATATGTTAGTTTGATAGCTTATCTCATTTTACAGCTTTCATCTATTCCTGAACAATGGGGAAACACACTATTAGATAAAATTCGCTATATTCAGTCTTGTATGTGTCAGAAAACCAGCTATGTTCATTGGTTTGAGGAGATGATGTCATGTTGACAATTTCACGCTTTGTAGACTTAGTATAATCAATAATGTAAAGTTTTGTATCAATATTCAACGTTTCTGGTAGTAACCTAAAAGGTCTTCTTCATATCCCTCAAATACGGTTTGCTTGCCAGAATGATATAAATCTTCTTTATCAATAAGGTATTGCACAAAATCCGTTATTGTATCAAGTTCTCTTAGTATTGTTTCAAAGGAAACCCTATCGAATACATGAACAAATCCCTTGCCAAAATCACCAAATTGAATTGGAACCTTATCATCTCCACCTAAAGCGACAGCAACACGATGGATACGCCGCACGTCTGATGATGGAAAGGGTAAGCCTTGGCTGCCATCGCTACGGATCACATGTGAAGTCAATTTAATCCGTTTTTCAGCACCACGGTTAACACTAGCAATCACAATTACATCACTAGTGCGTTCCTGCATCCAGGTTAGCAACTGTCCTGCTAACCTTCTAGCTACATCATCATCTCCAGAAAATCCTTTATCAAAATCGTCAAAATAAATTACAACTTCGTTGAGGCGGTCTGCTAATTTCAGTAGTTTTTTCAGTCTTCTTTCTGCTTCGTTGCCATAGCTTCTAAAGTTACCCCAATCTACTAAGATAAGGGGAACACCCAGAATTTGTGAGCATACTTTAGCAGAGTGTGATTTGCCTGTACCAGGAGGTCCCACCAGCATTATGCCTTTGGGAACTTTCAGCTTATATGCTTTAGCAAGGGGACTAAAAAGTCTTTTGAATTTCTTAAATGCCTCTTGCATCAACTCCAATCCTCCTAAAGCAACTTTAGGAGGTGGAATAAACTCAATTTCATAAAGTCTATTGAGCAGATTTATTTTATATAGCAATAGATTTTTAGCTATTTCTTCTGGACTATCATCATGATGGAAGCTAATTGATTTTAGCCCTTTGAGAAAGTCACAGATGTATAGTCCAATGCCACCACGGGCAATAGTAATTTTGTCCCTCTCATTAAATGTTGGTGGCAACAGTCCTTCTGCCTCTTCATTGAGAGCTATGAGAATTTCTGAAGTGTCAGGAAGGTCTTGAGTGAGCAGGGGGATTTGGGCAGCAAGTTCTGGGTGTAGGTCTGCCTGTGGCCCCAACAGAATAGCGCACTTAATTCCAGAGTCAGCACATTTGGTAAGGGAGAGATTGAGCAAATTGGATTTTACCCACTCAGACAGCAGAAAAAACTGAGTTTCTTGAGGGACATTGGCACTAATCCAAGGGTATAGGTTTTCTATTATGAGTACTCCTTCTCCCTGATAATTTTCCCAAAACTTCAAAATTATGAAGTAGTCTTTTGAGTCTTTTACTAGTGGTGGAATGTATTCATCAAAGTTTATGATATTTATCTGTCCACTATCAGAGTAATCAATTTTTTTAATGGCTGACTGCCCCAAATTCCAAAGCAAACATGGAGTTTTGATAGAGGCACAACATTGGGAAATATATCGCAGAATCCTATATCTTTCTTGAAAGGGGGATTCACAACAAATAACAGTTTCTCCCTGCTCAATTAGTTTAATAAGCTGGTTAAAGATATCTGATGTCATCTTTTATCCATGATTTGTTAACAAAATACTAATTGGATTTTTGATTTAATAGCTACTATCAAACTGTGCAAAAATATATATCATTTGATAGATGAGTTTTTGTGAAAAAAAATAGATTAGTTTGTAGTTTTGGTTGGGGAATGGGTGTTTTTAGGATGGGGATGTTGTTCATCAACCACAGCATGGCTAAGTCAACTCCCGTCTATCCCATCCTCTTCATCCCCTCCTTCTCTACCCCCAAGGACTTATTTCCTAACATCAAAACTTCTGGAAGTGGTACTGCTCCTGTGGGTGCATCTGAAGAGCAGTTTGGAGAAGTGCTAGTGCATTATTTTGGTGTAATGGTGCGATCGCAGCAGGAGATGCTGCCAAATGGTCACGAGCGTCCTTACACCGCTGATTTTTTAATTGTAGAACCGAATACTGGATTACACATAGATATAGAGGTGGACGAGAGCCATTCATTTGCCACAAGTGAGCCTACTCACTGTATAGGTGATGATGATTATAGAAACAAATGTTTTCTGGATGCTGGGTGGGTGGTGATTCGATTTGCGGAAGAGCAAGTAGTGAATCAGCCTGTGAGGTGCTGTCGGTTTATTGCAAATGTGTTGGCTAAAGTTACTGGCAATACTGCCATTAACAAGCAGTTTGCGGATGTTCTTCCTGTCACTCCCATGAAGCAGTGGTCAAGACGACACGCTACCTCTTTAAAGAAAAAGAAGTATCGTCAAAGGTACTTGTCTGTTACATGATCATCAAAACTCGATATTTGGATCGCAGTTTTTTGGGTTCTCCTGGCGTTCAACAACACTAGGAGATTTACCAGGAGATTTATCTATGCACTCAGCTTTTGTTGCAGTGCTGCAACCATCTCATCCTTACGCAAATGCCGCTTTTTACCTGTTTTAATATCCGTCACTGCATCTTTCCATTTAATTCTCATTTGACTACATTCTTTTCGTAACTGCTCTGAAGTCATTTTGTTAAAATTCAGTTGTGGTAAGCTTGGCTTTATTGGCTTTAGCAAATTTCTAAATTCAGCTAAATCAATAGGCTTATCCTCAGTTGCTGGTCGTAGCAATATTGGTTCAGGGTCAATCTCTTCGTATGTAGTCTTGTTGGGAGATACTGCTAGATGCTTCTCTATCAATGCGGTGTTACTCCTGAAATCTAGTTGCAACTGACGTAATTCTGATACTTGCAATGCTTTCACTCTAGCGATTTGTAGGGGATCTTGAAAAATATTAAGTGGTGACGTGCCTGCAACAATAGGACGCGCGTGAGGTTGTGGTTAAACAACTTACCATAAGGGGAAAGCAATTGTAACCCCAGCGT
>JAHHHB010000136.1 GCA_019359545.1 Desmonostoc geniculatum HA4340-LM1
ATGAATATGAACTAGCGTAGGCGTAGCCCGCCGCAGGCATCGCTTTGATTCATGCTATCCAGAATCGTGCAAACAATGGTAATTACACTGTTGAGCGTTTTATATTTAATCATGTCTAGCTACTTAGTTAAATCGGCAGCTTGTTTTTCGGCTCAGGTTAACATTTCTTTGACTCTATACACAATGTTCAATGGCTATGTAGTTGTGATATTGGTAACGAAAGCTCATTTGGCGATCGCTTTAACTCAAGCCATGAGTTTGCTGTACATCGTTAAACCTAACGCACTGCATAATAGATTAAAAATAAAGTTAGTTGAGATATGCTCAAGGGAAATGCGATCGCCTCCTTTCTGGTTCTTGTCGTCCTTAGTGTTTTGTAAAAACGCTATTGTTCTCATTGCTAAAGATAACCCCTGGCGATCGCTCATCAAGAGTCTAGACAATTTCTGGTGATAATTTTATGACTAATGGCGATCGGCCACTCATGTCTTAAATTACGAATTACGTTAGCGCAGCGGGGCGTTCGCGGTAGCGTCTCGTAGAGAAGCCCATTACGAATTACGAATTATTTCCACCATCGCCCCATATTATCGAAAACCCTCTGGCTGCAAATTGGCTTCACAATCAAACGATCGCCATTACTCTAATATTAATTGCATTACTAGGCGCAGTTTTCCTTAGAGGTTTCAAAGAAGCCATCGGCATTGCAGTGTTTTTGGTGGGAGTTTATCTGCTGTTAAACTTTATTGTAGTTAGCGTTGGTGCGTATCAGATTCTAACTCGCCCAGAAGCGATCGCTAACTGGCAAACTGCATTATTTGCCCGCCATTCTAATCCTTTGCTACTAATCGGTCTTTCTCTTCTCGTATTCCCCAAATTAGCGCTAGGATTATCAGGCTTTGAAACTGGGGTTACAGTTATGCCCCTAGTTAAAGGTAGCAGCAGCGACACTCCCCACTATCCCAGAGCTAGGATTCAGAATACACGCAAGCTGCTGACTACTGCTGCTGGGATTATGAGTTTCTTTTTACTCACCACCAGTTTTATAACTACTCTACTGATTCCTGCCTCAGAATTTGCACATGGAGGCAAAGCCAACGGACGTGCCCTTGCTTATTTAGCACATCTTTATTTAGGTAATACCTTTGGCACAATTTACGATTTAAGCACTATTTCCATTTTGTGGTTTGCAGGTGCATCGGCAATGGCAGGACTGCTAAATATTGTGCCTCGTTACTTGCCACGCTATGGCATGGCACCAAATTGGGCAAGAGTCAGCCGACCTTTAGTTTTAGTGTATACAGGGATCGCTTTTATTTGGTGATTACCGCATCCTACGTGCCGAGAGTGCAGCAGTACCCAATGCGATCGCCGCTTTACTATTATATATCCGCGATCGAACAGGTCAGATTCCCCATGCTTACTTCGGCTGGGTCGAGGGAAACCCCATACAATACTTACTGCGTTTTATTTTATTTTATTTGGTGAAGGCGATATCGCTGTCCTCACCCGTGAAGTAGTGCGTCGTGCTGAAAAAGATCCCGAAAAGCGTCCTGGTATCCACGTTGGGGGATGAGGAAATAGGCAATAGGTAAGGCGTACAAGGCAAGAGCCAAGAAGCAATGAATACTTTTACTACTCCCTATTCTCTACTCCCTATTCCCTATTTGCTTAAAGCATCTTTGATGCCATCAACAGTGCGTTGAACAACATTTTTGGTATCGTCTACTGCTTTCTGTGTACGAGCTGCATCTTGGTCTGCTCTTTCTTGGATTCGAGCCGCATCTCTTTGTGCTTTGCGCCCAATAAAGCTACCATTATCTGTTGCTTCGTCTACTTTATTGGCATTGCTTTTTGCTGTTTCCTTTAGCTTATCTGCTGTATCTTGGATGAAATTCTTGGTTCGTCCAGCATCAACACTTGCTTTGCTTTTAGCATCGTCGATATCAGCAGATGCAATTAAATTTGTTGCAGGATTAGCCATTGCTGAGGTGTTTGCCAAAAATGCACCATGCCAAATAAAAGTCATGGCTGATACACAAAACAATGTTGTAGCTATCCAACGTCCTAAAATGGAAAGCCCTTTTGTAAAATAATTGAGTTTCATAGAACACAATGTCCGTTTGCTTTTGTACTCTTATATTTACTTCATCTGGCTCATGAGCCAAATCACTCCCCAGATAGAGGTTTTCTCATCATAAGTTGTTAAAAAAATTCGCTCTTTTAATAGATTTAAATACTACTCAGTTCTGCCTAAAGTTGAGAGGCGGAAATCTAAACCTAATATTATGGTCTGTTGTCACTGCAAATTACGTAATTGAATTCGATCGGGACTTACGCAAAAGATAACGAAAGTAGCGGTAATTCATGAATTACCGCTACGGAAGAATAAGGTTTTCGGTCATGTCTTGCGTAAGTCCTGTTGATATATTTCTGGCGTGTTAATGTCTAATAATACAGAGGGATGATTAAACTCTACTTTGCAAATTACAAGATAAAATTCTTGGATAATTTGGTGTAAACCAAGAGTTTCTTCTCGAATATTTTGTAAGTGCGATCGCATTTGATGATTAAATAATAATGGATGCCCCATTTTCCCTTGATACGTGGGTGCAGTAATCAATTGACCAATGACAAATGACTAATGACTAATGACTAGATCTAAAAGGTTGTCCTAATGATGCAGGTGTCTCCAGTTTAATGCGTGTATTATCCCGTGAGATGAACACCAAGACCAAGATAGTAGCCAAGTAAGGTAAACAAGACAAAATATAAGGAGAAATATTAACTCCTAATCCTTGAAGAATTAATTGTATGGCACCAACGCCACCAAATAAGTATGCACCAAGCAGGATTCTTTCAGGTTTCCATGTGGCAAACACAACTAATGCGATCGCAATCCATCCTCGTCCACCAGTCATATTTTCCGTCCATAGCGGCGTATATGCAAGGGAGAGATAACCCCCCGCTAACCCAGCCATCGCCCCACCAAACATTACCGCTAAATAACGAACTCTGCTAACAGGTAAACCCAAAGCATCAGCAGCATTAGGTGACTCGCCAATACTCCGCAACACTAAACCCGCCCGTGTACTCCGCAAAAACCACCACACCAGTGTCACTAAGACAACTGAGACATACACCAAAATATCTTGATTAAATAAAACTTTACCTAAAAGCGGAATTGATTTTAAAATCGGGATGTCAATCGGTTGCAGCCCGGTAATTGTTTTGCCTACATAACCTGCACCAATAAAAGCACTCAGTCCCGAACCAAAAATACTCAGGGCTAAACCCGCCGCCACTTGGTTGGCAGCTATAGTAATTGTTAATAAGGCATGAATAAAAGCGATCGTTATTCCCGATATCAGTGCTATTAGTAATCCCAAGTAAATATTACCTGTAGCTGAAGCAGCAATAAAACCAGCTACAGCCCCAACCAGCATCATTCCCTCAACACCCAGGTTTAACACCCCCGATTTTTCAGTCACTAATTCACCTAATGCTGCCAAAATTAGAGGTGTAGCTGCCCGTATGCTATCACTAATGATTAAGCTGATTGTTTGGATATTCATACAATTTTGGATTTTGGATTTTGGATTTTGGATTTTATAGCAAAGTGCTGTACATAGATAGCAGGGCGTTTAGCCGATGCTGAGTAAAAACCCACTTGTTTCAACGCTTTGAGTAAGTGACTACAGCTATAAATTTGGAATTTCCAATCCCAAATCCAAAATCTAAAATCTAAAATTCGGTGATGCTGCTGTTACCAAATTTTTTTCTTGGGCTTCTATTTTCAGTAGTTCAGGTTTGGTTTATTGCTAGGGAAGCAGCTTGTGCAGATGCAATCATTGCCTTATGTTGACTTGCTTTGGTACTCTCACTTTTTGGCTGTTGAATTCCCCATAAATGGTCAAGTTTGGTTGTGCCTAATAGCAGACTCAGACCTAAAGTACTAGCACCAGTAGCCAATGTAATGACGATCAATTTTAAACTTGCAGATAATTTTGGATTGGACACATTACATCTCCTCATTTTTATGATTTTTTATCGAAATAGAATAAAGGCGTCAGTCTTCAGAATTCAGTTGGGCGTGGGCGATCGCTTTTTATAGCAAAAGCCTTGGTGGTTATGATATTAACAGATGATAAAACCTAGACACAAAAAGACTTTTCACCCAGTCACTAGTCCCCAGTCCCCAGTCCCTTGCTATATGACCGCAAACTTGGGAAAAGTTGGCTAAGCTCGCTAGTATAACAATAAGATGGCAAATATCCAAATGATGCCTAAAATTTTATAGGTAATGAATAGACAAACTGGTAGCAAAACCAAAGCGCAAGTTTGGGCTGTGGAAAATGGTAAAGTGCGATCGCGTTTAGACCATCTCACCACCGAAGAACCCTTAGAAATTCGTCTCGCCCCCTTTCAAAAAAGCGTAGCTGTTACCATGCGGACACCTGGCGCAGATTTTGAACTTGCTGCTGGTTTCCTCTATGCTGAAGGAGTCGTCAGCCGCAAGGAAGATATCCAACGTATTAGTTACTGCGTAGATGAATCAGTAGATGGTGAGCAGCGATATAACATTGTAAATGTAGAACTGCGACATGGGTTAATTCCAGACTTACAGCCTTTGGAACGTCATTTCTACACTAGTAGCGCTTGTGGAGTATGTGGCAAAGCGAGCCTTGAGGCTTTGCGTCTGCGCGGATGTCCAGTGATTCCTGCGGGTTTAACAGTAACACCTGACATCATCTACAGCCTACCAGATCGGCTCCGAGCTGCTCAAGGTATCTTCACCGCTACAGGGGGTTTACACGCTGCCGCTACCTTCGACGTTCAAGGACAATTGTTAAATCTGCGCGAGGATGTCGGGCGTCACAATGCTTTAGATAAATTGATTGGTTCAGCATTCCTCAGTGACGAGTTACCTTTCAATAATCATATTGTTCTAGTGAGCGGACGCTCTAGTTTTGAGATTTTGCAAAAATCTGCAATTGCTGGAGTTCCCATCATCTGTTCTGTTTCTGCTCCCAGCAGTTTGGCGGTGTCTGTCGCCAAAGAATTCGGAATTACCTTAATTGGATTCTTGCGCGGAGAACGGTTTAATGTTTATACTGGTTTGCAAAGAATCAAGGCATAAGTCATACAGCCAAGCAAGCTCAGTATCAAATGGAGCGTTTTACGTTTAATTAAGTTGACCTACTTATCTGTTCTAAAGAAAAACCAGCCTCAAGGTTTTTGGTCTAAGCAATTAGCTCTCATTACCGAAAAGCGAAATAGACAAATTAGGGATGCGGTCAATAAATCTGCTCGACTGATTTTAAATCATTGCCTTGAAAATAAAATAGGAACAATCGTTTTTGGATGGAATGAAGGTCAGGCGACTTGATAGCGCCCTTAGAGGATGTTTGAAAAGTCATGATTGATGTATCAAATATTTTTTACCCCACCCTAACCCTCCCCGTATGTATTGGGGAGGGAACTAGATTTCCGGTCTCCCCCCTTCCCAAGGGCAGGGCCGTTTCATTCGCTAGTCTGTGAGATTTGTCAAGGGGATATTCTCACGCAAAGACGCAAAGGCGCAAAGAAAAACAACATTATTTGGGCTTGAAGACGCAAAATTTTTTGCCCTAATTGTACGCTTGCCCTAAATTTTGATTTGTTTGACCCTTGCAATTTTAACCATTTTAGGGAACGAAACAGCCCTGCCTTCCCAAGGGGGGATTAAGGGGGGTGATTAAAATCACAGTTAATCACTTTTCAAACAACCTCTTAAGAATCCGTTTCTGGATTTCTTAAGAATCCCCATCCGCCTACGCAGTGGGGAGTATCAAGTGCCAATCTCTAGTAGACAGCCATTAGTTCTCAATATACCTAAGACTGTAGTCACCGAATGGCAATGGCTGGTGACAGAGATTGATTGATGAAATCAAATTCTATCCTTCACTTCTTTGCTTGTATAACTTGCAAACTACCACCTGCATACAAAGTTGGCTTACCCACCTCAAACCCAGTTTCTGTTAACAAACCAGCCAAATCAGTTTTTAATAATTCCCAAGCTGTTTCCGTCTCAAACAACAACAAAAACACCGATACCCCAGGCCAAAATATCGGATTTGTCGGAGCGTGAAAATCTACCAGTGTAAATACCCCTCCTGGCTTTAGCACCCGATAAACCTCATTAATAATCTTTCGTAATTGCTGAGGTTGCATCTCGTGTAGTGCAACGCTAGTATGCACCACATCAAACAAATTATCTGCAAATGGCATTTCCTCCGCAAAAGCTTCCACATAAGAAGCTGATGGTACATTTTGCCGCGCCCGTTGCAAAGATTTCGGTGAAGCGTCTAGCCCTGTTACATTTTGTGAAAGTTTTACCAAAAATTCCGTCGTTTGACCACTACCGCAACATAAATCTAAAACCTGAGTATCTGAGTCAATTGTTAAGCCTTGCAAAGCAAGTTGCCGAAAACGATCTTCACCACCTACACTCAAGGCTGCTAAACGAGAGATAGTATCATAGAGCCATTGATAGCGGTAACTCCAATCCCTTAAAATTGTTGGCATTGCATATTTCCTTACGATTAAGCTTTATATTTAATAAAGATATATTGTTAACATTAGTAAAAAACCTGAAAAAAATCGGGGGAAAGTAACTGCTATGGGTCGTGTAGGCGTCTTATTACTCAATCTCGGTGGCCCCGATAAGCTAGAAGATGTCGGGCCGTTTTTGTACAACCTATTTTCCGATCCGGAAATCATTCGCCTACCGTTTCGCTGGTTGCAAAAACCCCTAGCCTGGTTCATTGCCACGCGGCGAACCAGAACATCTCAAGAAAACTATAAGCAAATCGGTGGTGGTTCTCCACTGCGGCGGATCACAGAAGCCCAAGGAGAAGCCCTAAAAGAACAGTTGGGTTATTTGGGTCAACAAGCCGATATCTATGTGGGAATGCGTTATTGGCATCCGTATACAGAAGAGGCGATCGCACAACTCACCCAAGATAATGTAGAACACCTGGTCATCTTACCACTTTATCCGCAGTTTTCCATCAGTACCAGTGGTTCCAGCTTCCGCCTGTTAGAAAAGCTTTGGCAAGAAGACCCAAAACTTCAACGCATCGATTACACCGTCATTCCTTCCTGGTACAAACAACCAGGCTACCTCCAAGCAATGGCGGAACTCATAGCCCAAGAACTAGAGCAGTTTCCGAACCCAAATGACGTTCATATCTTCTTCAGCGCTCACGGCGTTCCGAAAAGCTACGTTGAAGAAGCAGGCGACCCCTACCAACAAGAAATTGAGGAATGTACTACCCTAATTATGCAGACCCTCAATCGACCCAATGGCCACACCTTGGCTTATCAAAGTCGCGTCGGTCCAGTAGAATGGCTCCAACCTTATACGGAAGATGCCCTCAAAGAACTAGGCGCCCAAGGCGTGAAAGATTTGGTAGTCGTACCCATCAGTTTCGTCTCAGAACACATTGAGACACTACAAGAAATTGATATTGAGTATCGAGAAGTAGCAGAAGAATCAGGAATTCACAACTTTCGTCGGGTACCTGCTCCCAATACCCATCCAGTATTTATTAATGCCCTAGCCGAATTAGTGATTGATGCGCTGAAAAACCCCAGTTTCAAGCTGTCCCAAGCAGCCCAAATGAAAAAAATGGTAAAAATGTATCCCCAAGAGCGTTGGGAGTGGGGTCTAACTACTAGCGCTGAAGTATGGAATGGTCGCATTGCCATGCTGGGCTTCATTGCCTTAATCATCGAGCTGATTACCGGTCAGGGTATATTGCATATGATTGGAATTTTGCAGTAAAGGGCATTGGGCATTGGTTATTAATTCTTATCCTTCATCTCCCTCATCTCCCTCATCTCCCTCATCTCTCCCATGCCCCATGCCCCATGCCCCATTCCCTACTCCCTACTCCCCACTCCCTTGTGATACCACCCATACCATTGCTTGGCACTACGAACTGCAAACCACAGGAGAATTAAAGCAATTAATCCTCCTTGCCAGGGAGCATCAAAGGCAAAAAGTACCAGAGCAATACATAAGACATCTTGAAGAAATACTGCCCACAACGGTAAGCCGCGTAATCGGTAGAACCATCCAACTTGAACTAGCTGGAGTACCAAAGCTAACAAACCCCCAGTTAAGGCAATCAGCCAGTGTGGCGTTGCTGTGGCGGAAGCTACTGCTAACCCCATAATTGCCCCTACGAGGGGAGACATTGATAACTGAATCACTTGTAGCAATCTTTGTCCCCATAGCTTTTTTGAGGCTAGTAATTCAACTAACGACCAACTGGTGAGGCAGGTTAATAATATTGGTGGAGAAATATGAGATAAAATTGGAACTTGCGACCACAAGTTACTACCCTGTAACAGTCCAATAATTAGCAAAGGTATGCCTATTCTCATTCCTGCTGCCGCAGAGGCAGAAAGTGTGGCTAGGATTTCAATCATCAAAGCACTCGCAGCACGAATAAATAAGTAAGTATTTGTTATGTATACTACCCACTGATGGTGGTAATTACAGCAGCAGATTAGAAGTCTTTTTTGGGCATAGGGCATGGGGGAGATGAGGGGGATGAGGGGGATGAGGGAGATGAGGAAGCAGGGAGGTAGGGGTAGAAATAACCAATGCCCTATGCCCAATGCCCTATGCCCAATGCCCTATGCCCCATTCCCAATAAAATTTAAATACCTAGCCGTTGGTAAACCTCTTCTAAATGCCGCAGATGTTGTTGGGGATCGAAACACACTTCTAGTTCTGCTGGGGACAGTTTTTGGGTAACACGAGGGTCTTTGCTAATCAAGTCTTGGAAATTGCCTTCTGGTTTGTTCCAAGCAGCATGAGCGCTTCCTTGAACGATCGCATAAGCTTCTTCCCGGTTCAATCCCTTGTCTATCAAGGCAAGTAGCACTTTTTGGCTGAAGACAACGCCGCCGTAGCAATTGAGATTTCGTTCCATGTTCTCAGGATAAACCAGCAGGTTTTTCACTAAGTCGGTGATTTCTGCAATCATAAAATGGGTTAAAGTGCAAGCATCTGGCAAAATTACCCGCTCTACGGAACTGTGGGAAATATCCCGTTCGTGCCACAGGGCGACGTTTTCCAAGGCTGCACCGGCATGACTTCTAATAAGTCGCGCAATTCCCGTCAGCCGTTCCGAACGGATGGGATTGCGCTTGTGGGGCATGGCTGAGGAGCCTTTTTGACCTTTGGCGAAGAATTCTTCGACTTCTAGAACGTCTGTTTTTTGCAGATTGCGAATTTCCACAGCAAAGCGTTCGATGGATGCCGCTAATAGCGCTAATTGTTGCACATAGTCGGCGTGGCGATCGCGGGAAATTACTTGTGTTGAGGCTGTATCGGGTTGCAGTCCGAGTTTTTGGCAAGCGATCGCTTCTACACGCGGTTCAACGTTCGCATAGGTGCCCACCGCACCGGAAATCTTACCCACAGCAATGGTTTGACGGAGAATTCTCAGGCGTTCTTGGTGTCGCAACACTTCTGCCAACCATCCAGCTAGCTTGAAACCAAAAGTGATCGGTTCGGCGTGAATACCATGCGATCGACCAATCATCACTGTATTACGGTGTTCCTGTGCCTTTTGGCGAATCGCACCAATCAAATCTTCCACACGTTGCAATAACACATCCAAACTCGCAACCAATTGCAGTGCTAAAGCTGTATCCAGTACATCGGAACTGGTTAGCCCCAAGTGAATATAGCGTCCGGCATCTCCTACATATTCGTTGACATTTGTCAAGAAAGCAATCACATCGTGACGAACTTCAGCTTCAATTTCCAGCACCCGCTTTGGGTCAAAATCTGCCTTCGCCTTAATTTCCTCAACTGCCTCAGACGGAATATAACCCAATTGGGCCTGAGCCTCGCAAACTGCGATTTCTACTTGCAGCCAGGTTTTTAACTTATAGGTTTCACTCCACAGATTACCCATTTCGGGCAGAGTATAACGCTCAATCACAATCTGGCACAGAATACAACCGTCATATTTTACAGTAATCGAAAGCAGAAAGCCCATCGGCTTTTATCGGTGCCCATAAGAGGCCGGCGCCCCTACAAATTATGGAATCAACGGTGGAAAATTGTTTGAGTGCGATCGCTCAAATTGCAATCTTAGTTAGAAATGAGTTTGTCTGATGATGAATCAGAAGTATGACAGTAGAAATTTTACTGCCATATTGAGGGAGCAATGTCTACGACGGGCTACGCCTACGCAGGTTTTTCTTATTTCAAATACTACATACCAATTAGCTTCATTTTTAATTCCTTAAAAATGCTGGTTTCTTCTATATTTCAAGCGTTTGGGTTGACCAAAATAGCGAATTAAACGACTCATTAATTTAGAGAATGACTGTTTATTATTGTTACTTTGCTTTTTTTGAACAGTATTATTGTTATTCGCCCCTTGATCAGTAGAAGCTTTATTATTCAGAGGTACAGCATTTTTAGTAGGCGTGATGCCGCTTCCATGTCTTCTAGAAGAAACTTGGGTAAACTCGGCACCAAAAAAAAGAATTTGCGCCGCATAATTAACCCAAGCTAAAATTACCACCAGTGAACCCGCAGCACCATAGGTTGAACCAAAACTGCCATTACCTAAATATTGTCCTAACAAAAACCTACCAATGGAAAACAAAAATGATGTGAGAATAGCTCCAATTAAAACATCACTCCAAGCAATTTTCACATCTGGTAAGACTTTAAAAATGAGTCCGAAGAGGAATGTAGTGATGGCAAAAGAAATGATGAAATTAATAATTTGCCAGAGAAAATCAACACCTGGTACTAAAGTACTAAAGTAAGTGGCTAATGCTGCTAAAGCCGTACTAATTACCAGAGAAACTAAAAGTAAAAAGCCAATACCTAACACCATTGCAAACGACAGAAAGCGTAGGCGAATAATGTTAGTTACACCGCGTCCGGGTTTCGGTTTCACTTCCCAAATTGTGTTGAGGGAATCTTGCAACTCAGTAAATAAACCAGTGGCACCTAATAGCAAAACCACAAGACTAATCACAGAAGCCATCGCACCTGTTTGTGGTTTGTTAGCATTCTGAATCGCTGTTGACGTTTTAGTGCTACAAAATCAGTTCTGGGTGATGGTGTTAGAGTCAAAAAAAACCACGCTGTCTGTTTGGTCGGCTGTACCCCAAGCCCTAGCTTATATGATGGCTAACCCCAACCCCAGTAAACCTGTGTTTGGTATGGTGACGAATGGAGACGATATTTTATTTGTGAAAGTGACGCAAACAAATACCCCACAGTACGACCTCTCAAGGGTCTTCGCGCCGTTTGCATCAGCCAGAGAATTGTACGCCGTTTTGCAAATTCTCAAGGGTATTGGTCAGGTAATCTCTTCTGCATCCTAATTGCTCTTTTGAATTCTGACTCCTTTTTATAAAGTCCAATTCTCTAAAACTAAATTAGGTACTTGAGAAAAGTCCCGATTGTTCCGTGTAACCAGAATTCCATCAACAGAAAGAACAATTGCAGCAATGCGTAAATCCTGCCGACCAACTTTAATCTTTTGATTGATTAGATGCGTATATAATTCTTGTGCTTCAGGAGTGAATCTTACAGCTATTTTCAGGTAAATGAACCACATCTTTTTTATCTCACGCAAAGGCGCAAAGGCGCAAAGGAAGAAAGGAAGGAACAAGATTGTGGTCTAAATACATGAAAAGTGCTGTAAGATATTAAAGCTTTTCAAGCTATCAAATGTTACCTGTAGTTTCTCGTAAGGCGAAACTAAATCATTAGCAGCAGCTCGTCGAATAACTTGAAATCGCCCACGAATTTGTTCCTCGACAGTGACGATTGTAATTGCTATTTCGCTAGCGTCAATAATGTCTAGACGACGAGCAATTTCTAAATTTCCTCTCTGGAAAAGAGAAACGTTATCAGTATCGAGAATCCAAAGACTCAACTTGCTTCCCTCTATTTATCAGAATCTACTGTATGTTCAGCAGCATCTAATTCTTGACGATACTCTTGAATATACTGCTCAACTGCATCAAAATCTGGATCGTCTTTAAATACACCAGCAAATTTCATCCAAGGTCTTTGAGATTGTTCTGCTTGAGGTAATCTGATTTCCATTGGGATGACTTCAACTTTCTCTAGATGTTGAACCAAAAGCTGTTCTAGTATTAAGAGTGCTTGTTCACGAGTTGCTGCTTCAACATGATACTGTGGAAGTTCTAAAATAGATGCGATCGCGCTACCATCTTCTTTAGTTTCCAGCAAAATATTTACTTTTAAATTTGCGGTCTGTGATTCTATTAAAGTATTCATTTTCATCAAGTTTGGACTCTCACTCATCTATTAGAATCGTACAGCAGATTTCAAGTTGGTGAATTACACAACCTCAGTTTCCAAGCCAACCAGAAACTATGTCTGACTCTTGAATTCTGAATTCTGAATTCTGAATTCTGACTCCTGTTTACTGCATTCTATCAATTGTGCGATATTGAATTGCTTCTGCTACATGATTAGCTTTAAGTTTTTCCTCTGCTGCTAAATCTGCAATCGTCCGTGCTACTTTGAGAATGCGATCGCTTGCTCTTGCTGATAATCCTAATTTTCTAATTGCTGTTTCTAATAAATTGCGACTTCCATCATCTAGCTTGCACCATTTTTGCAGATGACTACTCTGCATTTGGGCATTGCAACGCAGATTTGCTTCTGTTTGAAAACGAGTAATTGCGCGATCGCGTGCTTCTTGTACTCGTTGACGCACCGAAGTTGATGCTTCTCCCGTCGGTTGTTGGGTAATTTCTTCTGGTTTTAAGCGATTCACCGCCACTTGTAAATCAATTCGATCCATCAACGGCCCAGAAAGTTTTGCCCAATATTGCTCGCGTTGTCGGGGAGAACAAGTACACTGTTGAATAGTATCGCCATAGTAACCGCAAGGACAGGGATTGGTACTCGCCACCAAAGTAAATTGCGCCGGAAATATCACTGATAATTTGGTGCGGGAAATGGTCACGAAACCGTCTTCTAAAGGCTGACGCAGAAATTCTAAAACATCACGTTTAAACTCTGTTAATTCATCCAAAAAAAGCACACCGGCGTGAGATAATGAAATTTCTCCAGGACGAGGAAAGCTACCACCACCAACCAGAGAAGGGCCTGATGCTGAGTGATGGGGACTGCGAAAAGGGCGATCGCGTACTAAAGAACCACGATTTTTCAATAAACCAGCCACCGAGTGAATGCGAGTTACTTCCAAAGATTCGGCAAAACTCAGGGGCGGCAAAATCCCCGGTAAGCGCCGTGCTAACATGGTTTTTCCACTACCAGGCGGCCCGACAAAAACTAAATTATGCCCACCAGCCGCTGCTATTTCTAAAGCACGACGGGCATGAGTCTGTCCTTTAACATCTTGTAAATCTGCTGAATGAGACGTTACATGTAACGTCTCTACATTGTCAGACATCTGCACAGGTTTGTAACGCCCTGGATTATTTAAAAAGTCCACCACATCAGAGAGATGTTGGCAGCCATAAACAGCCAAACCTTCAACTACAGCCGCTTCTTGGGCATTATCAGCAGGGAGAACTAAGCCTGTGATTCCCATTTTTTCAGCAGCTGCGGCGATCGGCAACACACCAGCCACCGCACGCAAGGTGCCATCGAGAGAAACTTCGCCTAAGAATAAATAATCCCCCAACAAATCAGCGTTAACTTGCTCAGAAGCCGCCAAAATTCCCACACTAATAGGTAAATCGAAACAGGGACCTTCCTTGCGTAAATCTGCCGGAGTTAAGTTAATTACAATTTTTCGCATGGGAAAGGCAAAACCTGAATTCTTCAAGGTTGCCTTAACTCTTTCCCTTGATTCTTGAATCGCTGAATCTGGGAGTCCTAAGACAACAATTCCCGGTAATCCTCCTGACACATCGACTTCCACGCCTACTTTGACGGCATCGATACCGACAATTGATGCACTCCAGACTCTAGCAAGCATTTGTTATATAACAGTAAACCTTTAGCATCTCTAGCAGATCAGTCAGGAGATTGGCATGGGTGAAACCACAGAGGCAATTTTTAGAGTATGAATACACATGTAAAGACGTTGCAATGCAACGTCTTTACAAGGATTTTGATATCATGCACAATCGTTTTCATACATGAAATCAGTAACGCCAATTTTTCAAATTGCATTTCAGTGAATAGGGTGGGCACTGTCACCCACCCTCACACTCTAACTTGCTACTGCCTCAACAGCAGCAGCTACGGGTGAGTAAACACTAACTTTTTTGCGTGTTTTGCCCTTTCTTTCAAAGGTTACAACACCGTCGATTAAGGCAAACAGAGTGTCGTCGCTACCAATACCGACATTGTTACCAGGGTGAAATTTTGTGCCACGCTGACGCACCAGAATGCTTCCTGCACTTACAGTTTGACCACCATAACGCTTGACACCTAGACGTTGGGCGTTAGAATCACGACCGTTGCGTGTACTACCTGTTCCTTTCTTATGAGCCATGATTTCCTTTTGTGTATCTACTTCTGTTTATTATTCTGCAACGGTTTCAGCTTCTTGGGCAGGAGCGTCATCTACAACAGGGCTTTCGTCCGTTGCTGCTTCGGCTGCAAACACCGTACCGTTAAGGGTGATGGAGTTAATCAAAAGTCTAGTAACTTCTTGGCGATGCCCGCGCTTTTTGCGGGTTTTCTTTTTCGGCTTCATTTTGTATACCAGGACTTTACGATCTCTGAAATGTCGCAGTATAGTCCCTTCTACAGTTGCACCTGACACTAGTGGCTGTCCAATAGTGACTTCGCCATCATTCTGCACCAATAATACTGCTTCTATTGTAACTTTTTCATCTGGTTTGGCAGTAAGCAGTTCAATATCGTAAAATCGCCCTGGCTCTACTCTTATTTGTTTGCCACCAGTTTCAATAATTGCGTAGGTCATGGAATTGTCCTTGAAGTTGCCGTACAGGTAGCTGGTTTTGATCTTGTTTAGAGATGCTTTTCCCAGCTTTTGTAATATGTCTACCTGTTCCGAGCAGGAATTAGACAGACAATCTGAAATTGTATTCTATTAGAAGCTTTTAAGTCAATCAATTTTGGATTTTAAATTTTGGACTTCGACTTCTCTACGAGACGCACTCGCGTTAGCTCAGTCGAACGATTTTGGATTGAAATAGATCACTCTGGGTAGGGACTGAATTTACAAAACCAGATGCACAAGGCCATTACCAGGTCAATCTCTTTTTAGATTGACCTGGTAATATCATGTCCGCTTGATTACTTATTAAAATCTAAGTACAAGTCACCGCAAAAAAGGGTCGGAAATAGAGGAAGATATTTTTTGTAGGGTGGCAAAAAAATCACATATGCAGGGACGTAGCTCAAATATCCAGGTTGAAATGACAGGTGAGCAACA
>JAHHHB010000137.1 GCA_019359545.1 Desmonostoc geniculatum HA4340-LM1
GGGTGAGCATCTCTTGCCAAATGTTTCAAGATTTGTAATTCTACATCCATTGCCCTACTTACCTTTCAGGGTTTTATTTTTTTATTCTTTTATTCAGAATACCCGGAAAGTGACAGAAGAGGGATAGGTGTCAACTTAACGTGAAATCCTTGTCAAGACGCGATATTGAGTTCATTCACTTACCATTACTCACCGCGTCACCCCACCCCGGTTTTGTCTAAAGCCAAAACCGCCCCTCCCCTTGGTAAGGGGAGGGGTTGGGGGTGGGGTAAAGCGTATGTGGAACAAGTGTTTGAGCGGAAGTTGACACCAATACCCAATCCCCAATCCCTTTTAGAGACTGCTAATTGCTTCTGCTACTAACTTGGAAACAAAGGGCAAAATTTCACGATTCTTAGCCTGGGCTTTGCCTTCAGTAAATACTACTAAAAGATAGGGGCGCTGATTTGGTAACTCAATATACGCGGCATCATGGCGAACTTGACTTGTCCAACCGGCCTTTGACCAAATTTGGGCATCTTTAGTCAGTCCACCGCCCAAAAAACCTGTTACTTGATCTTCCTCGAAATCAGTGGGCAAATTTTGGAGATTGCGTTTGAGTAAAGCCATCATCGCTTGCGATCGCGCACTTGAAACTGCGACTCCACCGATAATACTATGCAGTAATCTGGCGATCGCATTTGTGGTCAACATATTACGATTGTCCAGTAACTCTCCCACAAACGCCCGCTCCCGTCCATAGGGACCATCGCCCCAAGTCTTTTGACAAACGTTAATCGTCTCCATTTCTTCCCATCCCAAGGATTGGTAGTAACGGTTAACGATATTACGCTGATATTTCCAGGTTTCAAATGGGGCTGCTGGTAGTTCTGGGCCTGAGGTAGTGCCACTGAGAATGTCCACAACCAAGCTGGTAGCATCATTACTAGAGTCTACAATCATATCCCGCAAGGCTCGCTCCAACTCCTTAGAAGTTTGGCTCATGCCTTTTTCCAGCCATTCGTTGACTGCCACCAGATAAAATAGTTTGACTACACTTGCAGGATAAATCCGTTCAACACCGCGATAATTAAAACCCCGAACTGGGTGATTCCAAAAAGCGTTGGGAGTCAGGGCACCGCCAGTATTTACCGGCACAGGTGGATCGTAAACAACCCAAGTCAAGGCAATTTGATTGCGGGCTAAGGAGGGAAATGCTGCCCAAGTTGCATCTAAAATGCCTAACCCAAGATTTTCGAGTTGTTCGTCTTTATTAAAAAAAATCATTCTCGAATAATGTCCTTTAATCTAAAATCCCAAATCCAAAATCCAAAATCAGGGGAGTATCAGTGTCTAGCTGACTTGAACTTATACGATTCTCCTGAGTGTACCCGCTTAGCAACTCAAGCCGCATCTGGGCGACATTTATGGTTAACATCAAATCATCAGAATTCGGCAGTTGAGGTGTATTTGCGTGAAGATGACTATCCGGGATGGGTATCCTTTTCAGATTTTGGTTTATTACAACCTGCTACTGTACTTTATCAGGCTGCAACATTTTCTGAATTTGAAATCCAAAAACTGCTCGCAGAGGTTATCGATTTTACCCAAAAAGCGATGCAACAATCAAATTATTACCTTTGGGGTGGTACCGTAGCGCCAAATTATGATTGTTCGGGGTTAATGCAAGCGGCGTTTGCTTCGGTGGGTGTTTGGTTACCGAGAGATGCTTATCAACAGGAAGGATTTACTCAACCAATTACCATTGCAGAATTAGCACCTGGGGATCTGGTATTTTTTGGAACTAGCCAAAAAGCAACCCATGTGGGACTTTATTTGGCGGATGGTTATTACATTCATAGTTCTGGGAAGGAACAGGGACGCAATGGAATTGGGATTGATATTCTTTCGGAACAGGGGGATGCTGTTAGTCAGTCGTACTATCAGCAGCTGCGAGGTGCTGGTAGAGTTTTTAAGAGTTACGAACCACAGAGACGCTGAGGACACAGAGGAATATGGGGAGTGGGTTGGTTTATGAAGGGGTGAATGGGGCGATTTCGGCAATTGTCCCAGATGTTTCGGTGGTGGTGCCGATACATAATGAAGTGGAAAGTTTACCGTTTTTATTAGAGGCGATCGCATCTACATTATCTTCTAGTCAGATAAGTTATGAAATCATTTGTGTAGACGATGGTTCTACGGATGGTTCCGGGAAATTTCTCAAGGAAGAAGCGCAAACCCGTTCTGATTTAAAGGCGGTGATTTTGCGTCGCAACTACGGCCAAACTGCGGCTATGGCTGCTGGATTTCATTATGCACTAGGTAAAGCGATCGTTTCTTTGGATGCTGACTTGCAAAATGATCCGGCTGATATTCCGATGTTATTGGCTAAGCTGGATGAAGGTTACGATTTAGTGAGTGGTTGGCGACAAAAACGCCAAGATGGTGCCGTAAATCGCTTACTTCCTTCTAAAATTGCTAACTGGCTAATTCGCAGCACCACTAGTGTGAATATTCATGATTATGGTTGTTCGCTCAAAGCTTATCGTGCAGAACTCCTAGCAGATATGAACCTCTACGGGGAATTACATCGGTTTTTACCTGCTTTGGCATATATTGAAGGAGCGAGAATTACTGAAATGCCCGTGCGTCATCACGCCCGCCGCTTTGGTAGCAGTAAGTATGGAATTTGGCGGACTTTTCGGGTATTGATGGATTTGTTAACCATTTTGTTTATGAAAAAGTTCCTCACACGCCCGATGCATGTTTTTGGGCTGTTGGGCTTGATTTCAATGGTTTCGGGGACGGTAATCGGCATTTATTTGACGTTCATCAAATTAGCTTTAGGTCAGATGATTGGCAATCGCCCTTTACTGATTTTGGCAGTTCTGTTGCTTGTAACTGGAGTGCAGTTGTTTTGCTTTGGCCTTTTAGCAGAATTGCTCATGCGTACATATCATGAATCCCAAGGACGGCCTATCTATCGGGTGCGAGAGGTGGTAGCAAAAAAGGTTAACTAAGGTAACAATAGTAATGGTTTGTCATTAGTCATTGGTCATTGGTCATTGGTCATTGGTCATTGGTCATTGGTCATTAGTAAATAGTTAAGAGTAAATATTGGTTGACTCTAAACAAATGACAAAAGACAAAAGACAAAAGACAAATGACAAATGACAAATGACAAAAAACTCATTCAATTGCATCTACCTTGAAACTATTTAATACCTTTGACACCGAACTGCGGTACAACCTGCTGATTTTATTTACAGCAGGTTTATTATTCTGGTCGAGCTTGACTTCGCTCTTACCAACTCTACCGCTTTATTTTGAGTATGTGGGCGCAACTAAGCAAGAAATCGGGATTGTAGCGGGGAGTTTTGCCGTTGGTTTATTGCTAACTCGGCCGATGCTGGGACGATTAGCTGATGAACGTGGTCGAAAATTTGTCTTGTTGATTGGTACGATAGTAGCTGCGATCGCACCTTTTGGTTACTTGGCAACTCAATCCATTGGGCTATTGATCCTGGTGCGGATTTTTCACGGTGTTAGCATTGCCGCTTTTACCACTGGCTACAGTGCGTTAGTTGCAGATTTAGCTCCACCTGAAAAACGCGGTGAAATCATTGGTTACATGACTCTAGCAACTCCC
This sequence comes from Desmonostoc geniculatum HA4340-LM1, assembly GCA_019359545.1. GTDB lineage: Bacteria > Cyanobacteriota > Cyanobacteriia > Cyanobacteriales > Nostocaceae > Nostoc > Nostoc geniculatum. The sequence goes on from JAHHHB010000137.1 coordinate 3,629, forward strand.
ATTGGTTTAGCAATTGGCCCTGCCTTGGGAAGCTATTTAGAAGCTACAACTGGTTACGGGGTGTTGTTTCTATTTGCTGCTGAGTTGGGTTTTGTCGCTCTCTTGGCAATTGTACAAGTCACGAATCCACCAATACAGACAACAGAGCAAACTCAAGAGAATAATCACAAATTTTGGCAAATTCTCAGTAGTCCACGGGTGAGAGTTCCGACTTTAATTATGTTGCTGGTTGGTTTATCTGCGGGTACTGTACATACCTTTGTGTCGTTGTTCATCAAATCAACTCAGATAGACTTTAATGGCGGATTATTTTTTACTGTTGGGGCAATTTCTAGTTTTAGTATCAGGGTATTAGCTGGTAAGGCTAGCGATCGCTTCGGCCGTGGTTTGTTTATATCTTGTGGTATAATTTGTTATACTTTGGCGTCGATACTGTTGTGGCAGGCTCACAGTGTGAGTGGTTTCTTAGTGGCGGCGATTTTTGAAGGTGCTGGTGGTGGTACAGTTATACCGATGACTGTGACGATGATGGCAGACCGATCGCTGCCACAAGAACGGGGGCGAGTTTTTGCTATCTGCGTAACTGGGTTTGACCTCGGAATTGCGATCGCTGCTCCTCTTTTGGGTTCCATTGCAGAAGTTGTCGGCTATCGCAATATGTTTGGCTATGGTGCTGTAATAACTTCTCTGGCACTTGGGATTTTCTTCACTAAGTCCAGCAAAGATATCTCCAATTCATTGCGCTTTGCACTAGGTCGCGCTCCAGATACATATGCTGTGAAGTAAGTTAGAAATTAACAGCTAGGAGATTAATTCCTAACTGCTAACTTGAAAAAACGGGCGAGGAGGGATTCGAACCCCCGACACCGTGGTCCGTAGCCACGTGCTCTAGTCCACTGAGCTACACGCCCTTGACAAGAAACTATATTAACACTTCTCACTAAATGACGCAAGATAATTTTCCATCTAATTTTGCCAACTTAACCCACCTAGACGATAGAGGACAAGCACAGATGGTGGATGTGTCTGAAAAAGCACCCACTGTCCGCCAAGCAGTAGCCGCTGCCAAGGTGCGGATGCTACCGACAACCTTTGCGGCAATTCAAGCTGGAAATGTGCCAAAAGGCGATGTGTTGGGGACTGTGAGGTTGGCTGGGATTATGGCGGCCAAGCAAACAGCTGCCTTAATTCCCTTATGTCATCCGTTACCTTTGCAAAAAATTGCGATCGAGGTTACACCCGATCCCAAACTACCTGGTTATGAAATTCAAGCCACAGTCAAAACCAAAGCTGAAACCGGGGTAGAGATGGAAGCTTTAACTGCCGTTTCTATTGCGGCTTTAACTTTATACGATATGGCCAAAGCTTTGGAAAAGTCGATTCAAATTGAATCAATTCGGTTAATCAGTAAAAGTGGCGGGAAATCAGGAGATTATTCCCCGCCAGGGCAATAATTTACGCTATCTCACCTAAAGCTTTATTCAGATCCGTGGGGCTTTCAAATTCTTTGTCTCCTGGCACTTTCTCTAACAAAGAGATAATGTCCTTATCTGCTCCGTGCTTTTTAGCGTGTTGAATCAAATCTTGCCTTTTAGCAGGATAGTCAACACCTTTCAAGTGTTTTTGGATTTCAACTGGGTTTGCCTTAGCCATTTTTGTCCACCTCTAAAGATTATTCCCATCTTCACAAGTGGATATATTTGCTCCCTCTATCAAACAGATGAATCATTTGTAACTTAAAAAATGCAAAGGTCATCCACTGGGTTGATGAATCATTTATGGGGCATTGGGGAGTTAGGAGTTAGGGGTTAGGAGTTAGGAGTTAGGAGTTATATCATTCGATTATGACTGCTTGTTGAGGAAGGATAGCAACCACATACCCAAAAACCTTAGAATGAGTAGGGTGTATTTAAATCTGTAACAAATATTTATGCCTCCTCGTTGGCCTCGCAAACCCGATCGCAATGACCCAGAATATCGTAAAATCGATGACCGGATGAATTTTGCTGTGCATGTGGCGATCGCTGCTACTATCAATTCTGGATTGTGGTTCTTCCACATCTTGAAAGGCACTAGCTGGGAGTGGCTGCCCTGGTTGACTGTCAGTTGGTTAGCGATATTGTTGGTGCATCTAATTTATATTAGTGCGATCGCCAACTACACCGAAACTCCACCCAAATCCACCTGAAGATGGACTACTGATGCTAGGGCGATTTAACCTGTGGCAGTAGAATCAGCCTCGTTAATTGAGCAATAATGTAAATAAGCCTGAAATTTCGCGCTCTTTCTCAATATAGGGTTATTTTTATGGCTAAGACTAACACCGCAGAACTACTCGAAGCCCTAGCAGCTGAAATTGGTGAAAACGTCTATATAGACGTTGCCAAATGGCATCTTTATTTATCTAATGCCAAACTGCATACAGTTGTTGCCGAGCAATTATATCCTTTAATTACTTCCAACGCTGTCAATGAAGACCGAGTTACACAAGTATTGCAATCTATTCCAGTAAAAATTGGTGGCGGCAAACGCGAACTGCCTTTAATCGATTTCCTGCCGTTGCAATGCCAGGTCAATTTAGTAGATATTTTGGAAAAATATCAACGCGAAATTTAACAAAAAAGAATTCAGGAGTCAGAATTCAGAATTCAGAATAAATTCTCTATCTAGCTTTGGCGAGTTTCAATATCAACTCGCTGCAAATTTTCATGCAAAATTACTGAGGTTTAGTTATATGCTTTTACAACTTAAAGATACCGGCGACTTGATAAAAATTCTGGAGATTCAGGAATTACTCGACCCTAATAGTGATGTTGTTCATGCACGAGAGCAAGAAGGTGAAGAAGAACAGGAACCTGATTCTTTTAAAAAAGAAAATCTCGTTTTTCCTTCTGGTGAAGGTTTACCGCGCTGTTGGTTAGATGCTGATTACCGAACTGCCAATGCTTAATTAATTTAAAATCAATAGGTTGGGTTTTAGCTTGCTTCCTGTCGAGTATGAAACCCAATCTTGTATGTTAGAAGAAGTGGTGGAATTATTCATATTAGGGACTTCCAGAAAATAAATTATCCCAAATTATTTTACATTTTTCGGGTAGCACAGCTGTCATTTGTGTCAACTTAACGTGAAACCCTTCATTCACTTACGGTTACTCACCGCGTCACCCCACCCTAACCCTCCCCTTGTAAAGGGGAGGGAACCGGATTTCTTTTTCCCCCCAATACATCGGGGGGATTAAGGGGGGTAAAAGGTATGTGGGACAGGCATTTGAGCTTAAGTTGACACCTATGCACAGCTGTGCGCCCCTACGATGGGATATTTTTTTAATTGGAAGTCCCTTAAAAAGCTACCCGTTTTTTAAGGTGAACATTTATCCAAGCACGTAAACTTACCTGACTCAACCTTCACTAAGACAGCTTCACTCTGGCGTTCCCCGTTCTGAAACTTCAGTTCGTTTCCTGATGTTAGTTTGGCTTTAAGATCTATCTGTGGTAATTTTTGCAAAATTGTTTCTCTCGAAGGTTGGGGTGACAGAGAGTTAATAAAAGCTTGAGCAGCATCATAACTAGTAGCTGTGCGCCAACTAATATCTCCTCCCCATATTTGCTTTGCAGCTTGGGAGAAATCTCTAGCTTGTGGTGCTTCTCTAAACCAAGGCACAGCAACAACTAAGCCTTCAACAGCATTTTCACCATTCTGTAAGGTTCTTGCACTATAAAGAGTATCGACACCTAACAGCTTTAGTCCCAAATTTTTATCAAGATTAACTTTAGCAATATCAAGTGCTGTGGCTGTATGTTCTACATCTGGGAATAATATAACCGCCTGCACTTGTTTAGATGCACTAACTTTAAATTCTTGTTCAATATTCAGTGTCGGATCTGTCAAATCTGTCAGACTAATAATCTGACCTTTAAAGTAAGTTCTAAACTCTTGCCTTAAAGTGTTGCTATAAACGTCTTTGGTATTATAAAAAATTACAACTTTATTTAAACCAGAATCAATAGCATATTCCGCTAACTTTTTACCAGATGCAGCATCAGAAGGTGTTGTTCTAAAGAAATTTTTTCCTTCCAAAGTGTTAGAAGCGCTAGTAGGAGAGATGAAAGGTATACCTGCTTGTTCATATATATTAAGAGCAGCTTTTGTAGTGTTGCTAGAACCATGTCCAATTACTCCCAATACAGATTTATCATTAACTAGTTCTTGAGCTATTTCTTCGGCTTGCGTTGGGTTGTCACCATCGTTAGCAATGAGAATTTCCAGCGAACGACCATACTGACCACCATTGGCATTAAATTGCTCTTGTGATTGTGCAATTCCACGTAAAATTTCTAGAGATCTATCTCGTCCATTTTCTGCGGGTACTACTACTGCTAAAGTGAATGGATTACCTCTTTGACGAGCTATTGCATTATTGTAGTAAATCCGCACTTCTGGATCGCTGCGATTAGCCGTTATAGCCTGTTGAAATAATTTAATGGCTTGTGTGTAATTACCTTGTTGAAATGCTTCTATACCTTGGTCGCGGTAACTGTTGGGGATAGTGAAAAAGAGAGTGCGATCGCCACCACTAATATTACTCTCAATAGGATCATTTTTTATTGGTAAATCCGTCACAGTTGTAACACATTCATCATTCAATTTCTGTTGACCTTGAGGGCAAGAAGTTGATGATTGATAAATTATATTACCAAAAATATTGCCTATGATAGCAATAATTCCTACGACTATAAACAATATAACTGAATTAATTTGTAACTTTTGTTTATAGCTTATCGGTTTTATTTCTAGCTGTTGTTGTTCAATTATTGCTTCAATTTCGCGTAGCTTATCTCTTGCAGATTTTCTATCAGACTCAATTTCTAAAACTTCTTTAAAATGAATTTTTGCCTTACTTAACTCTCCTTTTTTTATCAAATATTGTCCATACTTTTCTAGTGCCAGCAAAAGCCCTTCTTTATTACGAATAGGGTCAGCTTGATAAGCTCGTGTGTAGAGTGTTAATGCTCGATCAAAATTTGCAACTTCTAAGTCCAGTATACCTTGTGCTGGTATAGTAATTAGTCGTCTAGCACTTAGATCGTTGAGTAAACCAACTTCTTGAAATGGTGCATCTTTGAATAAATCAAGCAGGTTTTGTAAATCATCTTTAATTCGCCCTAATACTGGGATAATAAATAATTTTTCCTGCTGTTTGAGAAGTAATTGTAAATATCTAAAAAAACTACCGCCCTGATTTATGATGCTATTATCACCACTGGCAACATCAAATTCATCGAGTAACAATACTAAATTTTTATTACCTAATTTGTGATAAATTTGCGGGAGAAAATCATGAGAAAATATATCTGGATTATTCTTGAATTCTTCTTGAGAAGGAAGCCGAATAATCTCTGAATCTAGCTCTAGATTTTCGGCTATTGCTTCAGCTAAACTGTGTAATATCTCACCCAGAGAAGATTGGCTGTGTTCTTGTAAATCAAAAGTAACAAAAACAAATTTATCTTGAGCAATTTTATGTGGAATTTGCTGGAGTACAGAAGATCTACCAATACGTCGTTGACCGTGCAGGAAAATAAATTTCACATCTCTAATGAGATTATCTTCAATAAACTGGAATAATTCTTCGCGTCCGAAAAATTTTTCCGGTTCAAAGATTGGACGACCGATGATATAAGGATTTCTGCGAGCAGTAAAATTATTCTTCATATTAAAAAGCTAGCCGTCTCCTCCTAAGGGGAACATTGCTCCAAGTACTTAAACTTACCTGACTCAACGTTGACCAAGATAGCTTCATTTTGGCGTTCTCCGTTCTGAAATTTCAGATTATTTCCTGATGTTAGTTTAGCGGAAAGATTCGTCTGTGGTAATTTTTGCAAAATTGTTTCTCTCGAAGGTTGGGCTGACAGAGAGTTCATAAAAGCTTGAGCAGCATCATAACTAGTAGCCGTGCGCCAACTAATGTCTTTTTCCCATAGTTTGTATGCGGTTTGGGAAAAAACTTTAGCTTGTGGTGCTTCTCTAAACCAAGGCACAGCAAGAACTAAGTCTTCAACACCATTTCCACCTTCGTCTAAGGTTTTCTGATTATACAGAGCATCACCACCTAATAATTTTAATCCTAACTTATGATTAATATTGACTTTAGCAATATCGAGTGCTGTGGCTGTATGATCTACATTTGGTAACAGTATCACAGCTTGCAAGTTTTGAGATAGATTATCTTTATTTTTAAGTTCTTGCTCAATATTCAGTATTGGATCTCTCAAATCTATCTTGGAAATAATCTGACCTTTAAAGTTCTTTTCAAACTCTTCTCTCAAACTGTTGCTATAAATTTCTTCAGCGCCACTACTAATATTACTCTGAATAGGATCATTTCTTACTGGTAAATCCGGCACAGTTGTAACACATTCATCATTCAATTTCTGTTGACCTTGAGGACAAGAAGTTAATGATTGATAAATGATAATACCGATAATACCACTGACAATGGCAATAATTATTAGAATTATAAGCAATATAAATGGATAAATTTTTAATTTTTGTTTATCGTCTTCTGGTTTCATCTCTAGTTTTTGTTGCTCAATTATTGCTTCAATTTCGCGTAGTTTATCTTTTGCAGATTTTCTATTATGGTCAATTTTTAAAACTGCCTCTAACTGAATTTTAGCCGGACTTAATTCTCCTTTTTTTATCAAATATTCTCCATACTTTTCTCCTACAAGTAAAAAACCTTCTTTATTCCGATTAGGGTCAGCCTGATAAGCTCGTTTGTAAAGTGTCAAGGCTTTATCAAAATTCTTAATCTCCAAGTAACTCTCAGCTAGAATAGGTATAGTACTGAAATGATTTGGATGAAGTTGCAATATATTTTCATAATGGTCTATTTCTTCTTGAATTTTACCTTGTTTATACAAGGCTTTTGCTTTTTCGGAAATTTGATTAATCTCTTCTTTTTTAATTTCCTCCAATTTCAATATTTCTCTATTTAGTGGATAATATTGCACGATCCAACGGCGAATTAATTCTATTTTAACTCGCTGCTTATTTTCATCTAAATAACCTTTATCAACTAACTTTTTTGCTGCTTGAGTTAGTTCTTCAGTCTTAATTACTCCATAGTTTTCCAGGTGTGTAAATGTGTTTTCTGGAGACGATTTATTTTGCTTGATAGCTATTTCTTGAGCATCTGATACTGCTGAAAATAATACTTTCTCTTCAGGAGATAGTCCATCGTAGAACCAAGCTATTCCACCTTCTGCCGTTTCAATTGCATTATCTAAAATTTGTTCTACATCTTCACGAGTAACTGTCAATCTTCTTTGCAACCTTACGTATATGAAAAGATTAAAACAGATAAATTGAATCAAGCAGGGATGTCCTGATGAAAGTTTCAAAATTTCTGTGATTGCATGTTCGTCATACTCCAAATTACCTTGTACTGGTTGAGTAATTAATTTTCTGGCACTTAACTCATCAAGTAAACCAACTTCTTTCAATGGCGCATCCTTAAATAAAGTACGCAATTTTTTGAAATCATTTATAGTTCGTCCTACTACTGGAATAATAAATAAGCTTTGATGCTGCTTTAGAAGTGACTGTAAATATTCGGAAAAAGAAAAATTATTAGGATTATTTAATATGTTGTCATCACTCCCGACAACATCAAATTCATCCAGTAATAATACTAAATTTTTTTCACCTATTGTCTGATAAATTTTCGGGAGAAACTCGTTAGAAAATATATCTAGATTATTATTGAATTCTTCTTGAGAAATAAATTCTGTACTTATCTCTAATTTTTCTGCTATTTGTTGGGCTAAATTGTATAATACATCATTCGGAGAAGATTTACTGTGTTCTTGTAAATCGCAACAAATAAAAACAAATCCTTGAAGAACAATTTTATGGGCGATCTGTCGGAGTATCCCGCACTTTTATAAAGTGCGATCGCAATTTCTCAATTGCAATTCATCAGGCGGTTGTTATTCTTCGTCATGCTCTAATGAGTTAACAATTCCTATTAGCTTGTCGGAAGCTAAATCAAGTATTTCTCTCATTTCTATATCAGTTACAGGATTTACATATTCCTGCTCGTTCATGATTTCCAAAGCCTTGTTTATTTTGGCTTTAATGTGATGTAATGAATGCCAAAGTGGGTAGTAATCCCATGCTGGATCGGGTTGTGGAATGTCTGATAAATTTTCATTATTCATAAATTTCATCATCCTCAAACTCGTCATCATATCCAACCAACGAATATTGGTTTTCGGGGTCAATGACGTTTAGAGCATCAACCATTGCTCGTACGCTACTCAGGCGCTCCAAATCTACAATCCACAATGCCGTCTGATTATTTTGTGAATCTGTGACTCGCTCCAGGGGGAACGGGTCACGCATGGGAATCATGCCGTCTGGAAATAAATTCAAAATTGGATCGATTGGGCTACCGGGTTTGAGTTTCACCCAGGTGTCATGTTTAGTCATGAGATACTGATATAATTTGCATAATTCTTGGTGTCCGCTAAAGCGGATTCAAGGGCGATCGCACTTCCTCCTTAACAGCAAGTGCGTTCGCCCTTTGGCGTTGGCAAAGCCATCGCTAAAAACTTCAAAAATTGCCAGGGGACGTTTCCAGCAACACCGAAACGTCCCCTGGGTTAAACGCGTTCACGCGTGAGGTGCATGAGTTACCCTTGAGCAACTTCTTGGCGTTGCTCGTCAAACATGACCTCAAATTTCATGTTTGGAAGGTATTTACGTAAGAATTTCAGATGATCTTCGGCGTCGCGGCGATTACAAAATCATGTACCGCCGCACTGGTGAGGTGATGGGGGGGATGAGGGGGGATGAGGGGCGTTCGGGTTGTCCTCGATGTGATTTTTTTTAGCGATCGTAGTTGACCAATGCCCAATGACTAATGACTAATGACTAAAAAACCAAAAAGCCACCAAAAGAAATAGCTTTCGTGGTGGCTCCTTGAAAAAAATAGCAATAGTATTATGGCACAAAATAGCGAAAAAAAGCCTAATTTCTGGACACAGAAACATCAAGAGCTTTGCCTCAAGTACCGGGTAAAAGGAGCATATCAACAGTTTTGGTGTTGGTTAACAAACTACACCAAACCAGGCAAAGTAATAGAAGTCACATTGCATGAATTTAACGCTTGGGTAGAGAAGCAATCAGGCGTACATTTACCCGAGAGACACCTAAAAAATCTGATTAAAAGACTACTTGATTTCGGACTAGTAAAACTCATCAAAAAATATAGCTGGCACGAATTCAAGTTAATAATCAAACCTCTAGAGTGGTTAGAACCACCGAGAAAACAAGTAGAACAAAAGTCCGAAATTAGTACTAGTAGTTCCAAAATAGAGCCTCAAACACAAGAAAATACTTCAGAAAATTCTCAGGGGTCTAATCAGCAGCAGCATACATCTTCTTGTCTTAACACCCATGTATCTGAAGAGACCAAGAAAGAAGTTAAACAACTTTGTCTAAGTGCAGATATTCACTTACCAGAGAAATGTGATATCTACTATTACCCCATTGAAAAAATCAGCGTGGCTTTAGGGTTCTTACTTTTAAAAAATAAACGAGACACCATACCTAACCGTATAGGTTGGCTAATTGACTGCTTGCGATGGGAATACTGGGAAGAACCAGAAAACAAACGTTTATTACAACACAAAGGATTAATTACAAAAGATTCTCCTTTCTACGAATACTACGTATAAAAACTGCTTCCTTTTACTGGAAGCAGCAACATTTAATAACCAGTTTGATTATGAACCAACCAACACTTTTTGACTTAGAAGCTTTTACGCTTTCCCTAGTCCCCACTCCCGTTTACGATCCTTACTGGGATGAAATCGAAACTGCCCCCCAACACAGCGACGATGACCGATGGAACCCTGCCCACTTTGGAGAAGTACCGAGAAAGGCTGAGGGCGACCAGCTGACAATTTTTTGGGATGACAGCGACGAACCACCAGCGCCGGACGATTATCAAAACTTGGATGATTACAACTCTTCTTGGCGGGAGTGGGAATTACGTGTTGGGGGGCAAAATTCCCAGGCAGAACAACCGTATCAAAGTGTTGGGGGGCAAGTAACTCTTAACACCCAGAATACTTGTACTCCCCACACTAGGGAAGTTATCTGTAATACTCAAAAATCTGCCCCCCAACACGATACCCACTGGGTAGAGCGGTACTGGGTAGAGCGTTCTGGTAATAAATATTGGTATTTTCGGTATTGTTGGATGGTAGGTAGAAAAATACACCGTCATTACCTTGGCAGTGTAAACAGTAAGCTAGCTAAACGTAAAAAGGCAGATATCGAAGTTTGGATTAGTGACGGGCAGCCGCCAGGTGAGATTGAGAAGTTAATTCACTCTTGGAAATCGTACCAAGAGCGATCGCCTTTTTAAATCGCCGCAGTTCATCCCAACGACGGCTAGTAGTTGAGCCAGTACGGCTGTACTGATTGGGGTGAAATTCTGCAATTCTTTGTTTTATAAAACAGTCAAGAGTTTTTAAAAACAAATACTGGTCAACTACCAAACCAGAGTCAATCGCGTAAGCGTATTCTAAAATCTGTTCTGCTAGTGCGACTGGTACGCGGATAGTTTGGGTTTGACCGTGGTTCCAAGCTGGCGGGAAGCTGGTACTGTTTCGTCCCGGTTTGAGCATTGCCTGTATCCTGAAAGGCCTGTGTCAAGGCAGGATACAGGGTTTTTATGAGAAATGCAATTATTAAAAATGGCGTAGGCGTACTCGCCCGCCGCAGGCATCGCGCTTTTGAATTGGTTTTAAAGAGCGATCGCGTTGAGTATGATCAGATATCTCAAGTTAGTCGCCAGGTTGAGTTTTGGGTAGTAACTCTGGGTAAAGTTGCTCAACTTCGTCCCATGCTTGATTGTTCAACGCCTCCAGTGCCACCGCCAAATCGAATGGGTGGTCATAGCAGCCGGCTTGGAGTTGGCAATAGAAAAATTCAATTCTCACAAATAATGCATTGTTCATAAAGTGGCGATCGCTCCCTTGATTCTGTCAGATGAAATTTCGACGTAATGCCCAAGGGCTTTTAAGTCGCGGTGTCCGGTAATTTGTTGGATAGTGTACAGGTCTATTCCCTGCTCATGAAGTCTGGTGATAAAAGTGCGGCGGGTGCTGTGAGTGCTGATACCCAAAGTATCTAAACCGGCATTTACCACGGCTGCACGTAAGATTTTGTCAGCCCAGCGTATAGTCATTGGCTCATCTCCCTCACGGGAGGGAAATAACCATGTCAGACTTGTCGGTTTATACGCTCGTAGCGATTCGATCAGAACTGGATGTACTGGAATTTGCCGAGTTTGGCGACTCCCGTCAGGTGCAGCCTTGCGAGTACAAGCCCGAAAGGTAATGTATTCAAGGGGCGAGCCATTGGCATTGTAGACATCCTCAACCCGCAGTTGAACTAATGCCCCCCACCTTTCCCCGGTGTGATGATATTAGGCGCTACAACCCACAATGCTCTCATGCTTTCTAATGATATAGGACAAACGTAGCTAACGTGCTTCGTACTTTGCTCGCTAACTACACTACTACTGCCACGGAATTTGCAGCACTAAACACGCCAATTTTAATTGACGCGAAAAAGTTTAAGTTTGCCAAACTAACACTTACTTCGG
>JAHHHB010000138.1 GCA_019359545.1 Desmonostoc geniculatum HA4340-LM1
TATAGGACTATGATTTGATTTCTGAAAAAACTCCGTACATCTGGAGAGACATAAAATCAAAGGTAGTGTTTCGGATAAACCACTCAAACATCCACTTTAAATGTGAGAATGTGGGAAGCAAGGCACAAAAACGTCGCACCCAAGTTTTTGCTTGTAACCAGATATCCTCAATCGGATTTTGTGATGGGCAATTAGGAGCAAAGCGGACACAATGGATTAACCATTTTTCTGCGGGTAAACCAAGGTTGACCTCGGCTAGAAAGTCTTGGACAAGATGGGAACGATGGTAAGAAGCACCATCCCAAAAAATCAATAATTGTTGGTTAGGCGATTGAGCTTTGTAGTTTTCTTCCAACTGATTCCCGCCGCATCAAATAATTCGTAATAGCTGCGTTTCGACTCGTAAGTGACATCATATTCAAACGCAAGTTTATATTCAAGTTCACCCAGTTCCCAATATGCCTTCGTTTGTAGCCAACTTAATACTTCTTCTCGTTGTTCGGTAGTCAAATAGCTTTTCCTTCCCTTATAGCTCAGACGCAGTCCCGAAACCCCATATTCCTCGTAACTTTGCTTCCAACTTGTTATCGAACCAACTGACACATCTAAAATTGTTTGAATTTCTTCATACTTGTAGCCTTGATAAATCAGTTTGACTGCCAACGCTTTCCTGACTTCACGCGCATCTGGACGAGCATCTATAAATTCCTGTAGTTCTGCGTTAGCGAAGCTTACCGAAGGTATCGCCCCTTGTAGATGCTGATTTATCATGGTTCACTCTTAGACAGATATCTCTCTCAGTATTATCTCGTAGTCTTTTTCAGAAATCAAATATGATTCCTATATAATTTACAATGATATATTAAGTATCTAAGAATAAAATTATATTATTAGTTTTTTCTCTCAAACCACCCTCGTTATTTATTGCTGATTATTGAAAATACATTTGAGCAATTTTTCTATCCCAAATGTGTTTTTTCTAGATAGATGTAATTTTTTACTCTTTTTTCCTAAATTTACTTCCGTAATAACCGATTGTGACAGTTAAGGGTGCGGAATGTGGGTAAGAAAGCTCATCGTTGCAGGCGATAGTGCAAAAACACTTCTTGCTCAACTGTATTAACTTCTAGTAGTTGCAATTTGGGAGCTAAATGTGATAAAAAACCTTGTCCATCCACAGGTGTGGGTGCGGTAGTACCGCCTAAAATCAGTGGACAGACAGTCAACCATAATTCATCGATTAAATCTAGTTCCAGCAAGGAGGCTACTAATTGACCACCACCCAAAATCACCAAGCGTGTTATATGTAGAGTGGCTAGATGGTTGAAAGCCGCCAGGATGTCAATTTCTCCCGTTCGTGTTTCAAAAACCATAATCTGCTTAAATTCTGGAGGAAACTCCTGTGCAGAGGTTTTGGAGTCGCTGGTTTGCTCTGGTTCCGAGAGTTGTTGTAACTGCCACACTTCTGGAGAGCCAGCGCTGTGCTGAACTTTATCCTCTTGGGGCAAGTGACGCAAAAGTGACTTTTGGCGTTTGTTCCAGGAAACTGCTCCCGCTGTTGTTGTCAGTAACCAACGTTCAACTGGTTGCTTAAAAAAGTGAATTTCCGGATTCAGGTTTCCAGACTGTGTAATCACTATATGAACCGGTTGGGGGGGTTTGCCCCCTTGTGCCCGACGTTGCAATAAGGTTGAATCTGATACGGTAAGTGTGCTTCCGTAGGCGGTGAGAGTACCAGCACCGAATAAAACGGCATCAGAGGCAGCGATTTGTTTTTCTAAGTGTGCTTTATCAGCCCTTGAACCAAACCGAGCAGGCGATCGCCTAAAATCTCCTATCTTGCCATCTGCACTCATTGCTAAAACAACTGTAGTATGAGGACGATGTTGCAGCATTAAATTACTTTTATAATTTTGATGTTTTGCTTTCACGTATGTAGATGTTAAGAAAATCCATGCCTACAAGCTACTGTTTCACAATTTAACTACTGTATTCATATGCAACACAAATCGTTTTTACATCCACCGTATATGATTTTTGGTATACTAGATTTCTTTTTTTACTATACCAATTTGTTATTTTTAAACATTGAAAATAAAGCTATGATAACATGACAAAATGTCTCATTTAGCTTGAGTAAGTTGCATATCTTTGCTGTTATGGTTTGCAGATGCAAAGTGAGACACTCGATGAGTAATTCCCGTCAATCATCCTTTCGTCGAATTTTAGTAACAAGAATATTGCTTCTGTTCGTCCCAGTTTTACTTGTAGGTGAAATCGTGGCTTTGAATAAGGCACGTTCTAGTCTATTAGCAACTGCCCGTCAAAATTTAACTCTAAGCGCTATTAGTAAAGGAGAGAAAACAACAGATGCGATCGCTCTTTTGAAAGCTCATTTGCTGAGTGTCAGCAAAACAACAGTCATTCCGTCGCGTTTGCCGCTAGAAGAGGAAGAAATTCTCAAGCAGCTAAGGCAACAACTTCCAGCGAGTATTGAGTGCATCCAATTAACAAATTTTCTCAGCCAAAAAATAATTGCCAGTGATTGTGGCGATCGAGAAATTGGAGAATTAAAGTTACCTTTGCCTAGTGACGGAATTGATGTCAAACCAATCTTTCCGCCAAAGTCAGGAATGACTGGTAAAAGAAACAGCCAAAATCAGCTGCAACTAGTGTTATCTGCACCAGTCTACGATCGCCAAGGCAATGTAGTTTACAGTTTAAGTATTCAGTCTGCACTATCCCAAAAAACCATAAATCGGCCGGGATCGCTCACAGGCGCTATGGTAGTGATTGCTGAGGATGGCACAATTTTGGCGCACCCCTTAACAGGTTGGGTGGGAACAAATATCGAGCAGCATCCAAATGCTCCCCAACTCAAAAGCATAATCAAAAATGCAATTACTGGGCGAAACGATTCAATAAATTTATCTTTTGAGGGAAAAGAATTACTAGCTGGCTATACGGCGATCGCAAATCCACTCAGCCAACAACACCAGCAAAAATGGATTATCTTAGCTGTTACCACTGTTGATAATGCCCTTTTTGGTTTAGAAGAAATCAAACTCATCCTCATCGTTTTAACAGTTGGTTTAATTGGTGCAAGTTTATTAGCATCCCTGTATCTAGCTCCCTACTTAGCAAGTCCTGTAGAAGAATTGCGAGACTACGCTTTAAATATTCACTCTCACCACGCTGCACAACCAGTTCCCCGCAACTTTAAAATCCGAGAATTCAATCAACTAGCCCAAGCACTAGACCAAATGGTAGAACGGCTTAAAGCAGGGTCAGAAGAACTAGAAATAGCTTGGAAAGAAGCAAAAAGCGCTAACCAAGTTAAAAGTCAATTTTTGGCTACAACTTCCCATGAATTGAGAAACCCATTGAATATTATTATTAACTGTATTCGCCTGGTTGCAGATGGCTTATGTGATGACCGAGAAGAAGAAGTAGAGTTTCTCAAACGTGCCGATGAAACAGCAATTCACTTGCTAGGAATTATTAATGATTTGCTCGACATTTCTAAAATTGAAGCAGGTAAGCTTTCAGTGGTCACAGCACCTATTGACCTTAGACAAGTATTGTTAGAAGTAATCAATTTACAATCAGTTAATGTTCAACAGAAAGGCTTGCAATTGAAATGTGAGTTAGGCACTGAACCGATACCCATAAAGGCAGACGCGGCCAAACTCAAGCAGGTGTTAATTAATGTTATTGGTAACGCTACTAAATTCACTGACGCCGGAAGCATTAACATTGCTACAGCAATTGAATATAGTAATGGTAAATCTCAGGTAGTGGTGAGTGTCAAAGATACAGGTATAGGTATCGATCCGGCTCAGCAGCACAAATTATTTCGCCCCTTTGTGATGGTGAATGGCGCAACCACACGCCAGTATGAAGGGACTGGACTGGGACTGGCAATTTCACGGAACTTAATTGAACTCATGGGAGGTAGCATTACTCTTGAGAGTGTAGGACTTCATCAAGGTACGACGGTAAAGATTACCTTACCTTTGATTGATATCTCCCTGTTACCTATTCCCAAAAAAGAAGGAAATATAGGGGATCTTGGATTCTCCTCTGGGAATGAGGGGGTAAAGGTAAGCCGTTACCCTAGCCCACAGGACTCTGGGAAAAGTCTGGTTGCGGGGATCGGCAAATCCGAGAAAGTAGGGGTAGACAAAAAGAACTCCCCGAAGCTTCAGCAGCTACCTGGAAAGGAGATTTATCAAATTAGTCTTTCGCCCCAGCAAACTATCCTCCTCAGTCTTCCAAAAGGAGAGGTTTATGCAAATGGGACATCTCAAAGGTGAGACCATTTTGGATTTTAGATTTTAGATTTTGGATTGAAAGAGACTACCAGGGTACGGAGCTTGGAGATTTTGGATTTGTTTCACCTACAAAGGTCTTAGATAGCGGGACGTTAGTCGGGCATGAACTAACTTTAAAACACAAATGTTTTGTTGTGCATGTTCTTCATGGTTCCTCAAAGAGACTTTCAATATCTCTGGCGCCGTGAATAACTCGCACAATCTCAACTCCTTCACGAATAGAGCGATAAAAAATGAGGTATTTTCCTACAGGAATACTACGAAGCTGTGGTGCTAAGTCGGCACGCGCTCTGCCGATGCCAGGAGTGACAACTAGTTCATCAAATTTCTGGGTGAGTTTGTCAATAATGGTATCTGCGGCACGTTCACTGTCTTGCGCGATGTACCACCAAATGTCAGCTAGATCGCCCTTTGCCTCAGGGGTAACTCGTAGCTGCTTCATGCCTGGGAGTTTTTTCTTGAGGAGGCAAGTTTTTCGCGTCCTGTGGCCTTAATTTCTTCCGCGAGGTCTTGTGAAGAGGTGTAAATAGTAAACTCTCCTCGCTCAAGCTGGTCAAGTCCTTTGTGAATCTCACGCCGCAGATCCTCAAGCTTGAGTTTCCGTAAGTCTTCGCGCTCTTTGAGCAGCCGTAGCCCTTCACGAATTACCTCACTTTGCGATTGGTAGAGGCCGCTTGCAATGAGTTCAGCCACAAATTTATCTAATGTTTCGCCGAGATGTACGTTCATGATGTCGCACCTCCAGTGATGTGCTTATCTTTGAGATCCTGCCATGATTAATAATGACTGTCAATTTTTGACAATTTCGACCGTGCCAATTTTAGATTTTAGATTTTAGATTATTTCGGTTCATGCCCTACCCTTAGTGGGCGGAATAAATCCTTTCATCCAAAATTTAAAATCCCCAAGCCCTTACCCAGAGTGGTTTCTTTCAATCCAAAATCCAAAATCCAAAATCGATTGACTACTTATTGAGAAAAACAGGTTTGCCGCCTTCTTTGAGAGATGCTGTTAAAGCAGCAAGAATTTCTACTAACTGGGTGCCGACCCAGCCAGACGAAACCTCTGAGGGAGTATTGTTAAGAATAGAGACAACAAAGCGATCGCAAACTCGCTGCAATGGTTCACCTGGTTCTAATTCCAGCACTTCCTGACTTTGATTTACAGGAATAAATTGATTGCCCTGCTGTTCAAACTCCCCATGTAGCAGAGTTAGAGGTGACGATCGCAACATTTCATCAAAAATCAAGCTCCCAAGGCTACCTACAATGCCCAACCGTCGCTGCTTATCAGGATTCAACCAGCATAAATGAATATAAGCTTGAAAATTATCTGGGTATGTCAGTGTAAGCCATACTAGGTCAGCTAGTCCTTGGGATGGGGAGTGGTGAGTGGGGAGTGGGGAATGGGTCACTTCCCTACTCCCTACTCCCCATTCCCTACTCCCCTCCCCTTGTAGCCACACCGTACCCGTTGCCTGTACTTTCACAGGTACTTGACCCAGCCATGTGTTAAAAATAGCAATGTCGTGAATCGCTAAATCCCAAAGCGCGTCAACATCTTGCCGCACGGGACCTAAATGGGTGCGAGTGGCGTAGCCATAGCGGAGATCCCCTAATTTACCCTCTTGAACTACAGTTTTCCCCCGCTCAACTGCGGGGTGAAATAAATAGGTGTGGTCAACCGTAAGTATTAAATGATGCTGTTCTGCTAGCTGGCAAAGTTCCCGACATTCTCCTGGGTCGAGAGTGAGGGGTTTTTCTGCCAAAACATGATAACCCTGTTGGAGAGCATCTTTAATTAAGGCATAGTGGGTGTTAGCCGGAGTTGCGATCGCCACTGCTGTCAGCCCTAGCACTTGCTTTAAATCCTGCCACTTTGTTGTTAATACTACATCTTCGTCTAAATTAAACTGCTGTTTTACCGCCATCAATCGTTCTGGATGAGGGTCTACTACAGCAACAACACTTACCTGGGGATGTGCTAAAAAGTTTCGCAGTAAATGCACCCCCCAACGTCCAACTCCGATCGCAGCAATTTTAATTTGGTTTGTCATTTGTTATTTGTCATTAGTCATTATGTCATTAGTCATTGGTCAAATAACGACAAAGGACAAATGACCAAGGACAATCAACTGATTATCAGTTTACTTGCAATCTTTTGAGTTCAGGGTTTTTCCTGATTAGTAATTGCTAAAAAAGCTACCTTAGCAGCCGCTTGTTCGGCGGTTTTGATGGAGCGTCCCTTACCAAGTCCTAGCATGTTTCCGTGCAGCCAGACTTCAGCTAAGAAACGTTCTTGATTGCGGTATGGTTGATTGACTTCCACAACCCGATACTCTGGTAAAACTTTAAATTGTGCCTGTGTCCATTCTTGGAGAGCAGCTTTGTAATTAAGTCTAGCTGGGTCGAGGCGAATTTCTGTTGCTAGTTGTTGAAAGTGGGGATCTAGCCAAGGGCGGATTAGTTCTAGATTTTGAGTACTTAAGTAAAGCGCACCCAGAACTGCTTCAAAAGCATCTGCTAATCGTGACTCTTGACCAACTTTATCAGCCGTAGCACTGCCAGCAACTAGTAAGTATAGCTCTAAACCATAAACTCTTGCTAATTGGGCGAGAATGCGATCGCTCACCAACACCGAACGAATTGCCGCAAAATCCCCTACTGGGCAATCTGGGTAATGTTCCCACAACACAACAGCTGACACTAGCCGTACTACTGCATCGCCAACAAACTCCAACTGTTCATAATTTGCCGACTCAGAAACAGTGGGATGAGTCAGTGCTAAGTCCAATAGTTGCCATTTGATTGGTGCTTCTGTTGGCAAACCAAATTTTTTGACTAAGCTTTCGAGTTGTCGTTGACGGCGTGGATAAGCTAGGGTCATCAGTTCTTAGTCAAGAGTGATTAGTACTTAGTTATTGGTCATTCACAATTAAACAGAGAGTCGCTAGTAAGCCGGGTAACCTACAGATTAACGATATTACACACATTTCAGGTTACTATTTTTCAAAACGTACAAATTTTGTACAAATTAATCGCAATGTTGAGCTACTGATTAATACTACGAGTAATATATGTATTATATTTTTGGTACAGGTAGGCTATTAATTAGTTTACTCAAAATTAATCTAGCCTATATTTGTCTACCTTGATGTTGTTGAAGGGAGTTTGTATTCCAAGACAAGAAGTTTATTGTTTTTGTACACTTTTAAAGCTGATAAGATGCCGTCAAAGCTACTGCCAAAGCATCCGCAGCATCATCTGGCTTGGGAATCTCATCTAAATCCAACTCCCGCGCCACCGCTTCTTGTACCTCAGACTTATCGGCATTGCCATACCCCGTTAAAGCTTGTTTAATTTGAGCAGGAGTAAATTCTACATAGGGAAGCCGACGCTGCCCTAAGACTAACATGACTACGCCCCGCGCCTGTGCAACTAAGATAGTACTTGACATACGATAGAAGAACAGTTTCTCGATCGCCACTAAATCCGGTTGAAATTCCTCCATTACGGTGTGTAAATCATCAAATAAGGTGCATAGGCGCTGTCCCATTTCCACATCCGCTGACGTTTTGATTACCCCAAAATCCAGCATATTTACTGTAGTCTGTTGCATCTTGCCGGGAATTTGTGTGCAGGTAATTGCCCCAAATCCTAAAATTGCCAGTCCTGGATCTAATCCTAAAATACGTTTTTCCATTAAATTCACTTTTACCAAGGTAAGGTATTGTTTAACTGGGAATACTGGCAATCTTGACGACTTGCTTTTAGTCTAATGGGATTGAAAAATATAATAATTTCACCCGTGATGTTTGAAACCAAGTGGTGTAGATTTTCTGTTAATTATTGTTTGTAGCACTGCTGTGAATCATCAAGTATGTCAATTGGTTTTCTCAGACAAGCCCTCAACGCCCTGCGAAAGCAGTCGCCCTCTCGCACTTCCTATCGAGTTAACCAGTGGTTCAAATGGTTATCCCCCGGATTATCGATAAAACGCTGGCTGTTAATCAGTGTTGGGGGTGTACTGCTAGCGATTTTGGGGTTAGCTATTTGGGTTAAGCTGACCCCAATTTTTTTGATGATCGAGTTGCTTAGGAATTTCCTGGGAGTAATCACCGAGATCTTACCCAACTATATCAGTGGACCTTTAGTGCTGCTTGGCGGCTTGCTGTTGCTGCTTTGGGGACAAACTCGCACCGTAGGCTCAATTACTAGGGTATTAAGATCGGAAGGTGAAGAGGAACTCATTGATGTTTTGCTGGCACATCGTCGATTATATCGAGGGCCAAAAATAGTAGTCATTGGCGGTGGTACAGGGCTTTCTACCTTGTTGAGGGGATTAAAAACTTACAGCGCTAATATTACTGCCATTGTGACTGTAGCTGATGATGGTGGATCTTCTGGGCGATTGCGCCAGGAATTTGGCGTTCTACCCCCAGGGGATATTCGCAATTGTTTAGCAGCCCTAGCAGATGAAGAAAAGTTATTAACAGAATTATTTCAATACCGCTTTCGTGCTGGAGATGGCTTAACAGGTCATAGTTTTGGCAATTTGTTTTTAACGGCGATGAGTGATATTACCGGAGATTTGGAACAGGGAGTTGCAGCGAGTTCCAAAGTGCTAGCTGTGCGGGGACAAGTACTACCAGCAACTCTGAGTGATGTTCGCCTTTGGGCAGAATTAGCCGATGGTCGCCGCATTGAAGGAGAGTCTAGCATTCCCAAAGCTGGCGGAAAAATTGTCAAAATTGGCTGTATTCCAGCGAATCCCCCAGCCATACCAGCAGCTATTAAGGCACTTAAAGAAGCAGATTACATTATTATTGGCCCAGGTAGCCTTTATACCAGCCTGATTCCTAATTTATTAGTACCAGAAATTGCCGATGCGATCGCCAAAACAGATGTTCCCCGTATCTATATCTGCAATATAATGACTCAACCAGGAGAAACTGAAGGATATACTGTTGCCGATCATATCCGTGCAATTGATGATGCTTGTGGACAAAGACGACTATTTGATGCTGTACTAGTACACAAAAAATCCCCCTCCGAGCAATCACTCATCCGCTACGCCCAACAAAATTCCCATCCAGTTTTCTTAGATAGAGAAGCTGTAATTGAACTGGGACGGCGAATTGTGCCAGCTAATGTTTTATATGAAGATCAAACAGGTATTATACGTCACAATCCGCAGAAACTAGCACGGCTCTTATTGCGGTGGTACGGTAGAGCTAATCATGGGAAATAGTCATTGCGTATGGGCATTGGTTATTGGTCTAAATAAATGATCAATGACTAATGACTAAAGACAAATGACAAATGACAAATGACAAATTATGAAAATTTTTCTTCCAGATACAGAGGCAACGCTACGTTTAGGTATTACTCTTGGTGAATCCCTAACCCCTGGTAATGTAATTTTACTAGAAGGTGATTTAGGCGCTGGCAAAACTACCCTAGTTCAAGGCATTGGCAAAGGTTTGGGAATTACTGAACCCATTGTCAGTCCCACTTTCACCTTGATTAATGAGTACACCGAAGGACGCCTTCCCCTTTACCACTTAGATTTATATCGCCTAGAACCACAAGAAGTTCCAAGCCTGAATTTAGAAAGTTACTGGGAAGGTGTTGAGGTTACACCAGGGATTGTGGCCATTGAATGGGCAGAACGAATGCCCTACAAGCCAGATAGTTATCTGAGTATCAGTTTGACATATGAATACGAGGGCAATCGCCAAGCCCAAATCATACCATTCAATTGTGCTATTGACAAAATCCTTGCTGCCATAAATGGCAGAATTCAGAATTCACTATGAATAGGAGTTCTACACTCGTTCTATCTGCCACTACCACGCTCACCACTGTAAATCACTAACATTGTTATCTCAACCAAAAATAAACTAGAGAATTATTGAACAGCAGATATACGGTTCAGTTAAAACTAAGAACACGAGACACAAGCAGTTTAAATTACAATACATTTCGGTTAGTCTTTTAAATCCGAATAGTATTGAACCTACAGTGATTCTTGCCTGAACAGTATTGATAAATTCCGAATTAATATCTACTAGCTTTCGTGCTGAAAAATCAGTTAAAAACCTAATTTTGGCGGGTTATGAGTCAAGCAAATGTAAACTGTTGTTGGGTTAAATGAGAGATTTGACAGAACTGAGTCAGCTTGGCTTAACCAGATTAGTTATCTACTGTCATTCGGAGAACTAATCTAAATTATTTAGCAGCTAAAGCTAGTACAGAAAAGTTAAACAGCAATCAATTTTTATATAAGTCGTTTAACTTGTTCTAATACTTAGTATTCCCAAGTTAAGTTCACAATCTATACATAAAAATAAACTGGTTTAGATTTTTTTAAGATTATTTTTTGTAATTTGAATTATCAATAAATTGTGTTATTTACATCTGTAAATAACACTACATTCAAAAGTAAATAAGTAATTGTTATCGTATTTATACATAAGACAGCGTAGAAATACGATAAATTTTAGAATAACTAGCTTGACATTAATATGCTTACGTGGATGCACTAGTTATCTTTAATGAAAGAGGCGATCGCCTTTTTCACCTGCGGGCTATTTCCATCTCTGGTATATATTAACTGCTCAATAATATCTTTGTTAGTGTTATCTATTTCTTCATTAACATTTTCATAGGTAAACTGATTTTTTCGCTCCTCTCGCTGCAATACAATGCGACTATCTTTAACTGATGTATTACGTAAGCTTAAATAAATATTTGCTACAAAAAAGTTAAAGCTTGACCCCGCACTTGGGTATTTACTTGCCCTTTGTCATAAACAATCTCACCACCGACAATGGTGGTTACAGGCCAGCCGGTGAGGTTCCAGCCTTCAAAAGGACTCCAGCCGCACTTGGTTAACAGTTCCTCGCGCCGGACTGGACGATATGTGTTTAAATCTACAAGGACTAAATCAGCATCATAACCTGGTGCGATCGCTCCTTTATTGGGAATACCATAAGCCACAGCTACAGCTTTGGACATCCAATTCACAACTTGGGCAACAGTACATTTTCCCTGCATCGCCGCAGTTAACATCAAAGCTAGGGAAGTTTCCACCCCAGGCATTCCCGATGGGGTATTGGGATATTCTTGTGCTTTCTCCTCTAAGGTGTGCGGTGCATGATCTGTGGCGATAAAATCAATCACGCCATCCCGTAAAGCTTGCCACAGGACTTCATTATCGTGGGGCGATCGCAAAGGGGGATTCATCTGTGCTAAAGTGCCAATCTCTTCATAAGCGCTGGTATTCAACAACAAATGCTGTGGCGTTACCTCTGCCGTTACCCAACTCGGTTTATCCTGACGTAGTAATTCTGCTTCTTCGGCTGTTGACAAATGCAGAATATGTAGACGACGTTGATATTTTTTAGAAAGTTTTAATGCCAGTTGACTTGCCAGCAAGGCTGCTTGATTATCTTGAATTTGGGAATGAACGGCTGGATCGTGAATATTGGCAAATTCTTGGCGTCTTTGGTTGATTCTGGCTTGATCTTCGGCATGAACAGCAATCAAGCGATCGCCTTTAGCAAATATACCCTCCAGCGCTGTTTCGCCATCAACCAGCAATTGACCATGCATCGACCCCATAAAAATCTTAATACCTGGTGTTGGCTTAGCTAGAAGCAGATCTGGTAGATTCTCTGCTGTTGCCCCAATAAAAAAGCCATAATTAACCAAGCACTTGTTCGAGGCACGTTCTAGCTTGTCGTCTAAAGCTTGCTGTGTAGTTGTTAGGGGGCGCGTATTGGGCATTTCCAAAAAAGAAGTGACTCCTCCTTTGGCACAGGCACAACTGGCGGTAAACAAATCTTCTTTGTGTTCTAGCCCTGGTTCGCGGAAATGCACCTGCGGATCGATAACTCCTGGCAACAAAGTTAACCCTTGTGCGTCAATTTCTGTGGCTGGTGCTGTTTGGGAGATTTCTGGCGCAACTTCGACTATTTGGCGATCGCGCGCCAACACATCCCCAATCATTGCTTCACCATTGGGTAGGATAATACGAGCGTGGCGAATCAGTAAAATTTTTGGAGATGACATGGGGGTTAGCAATTCAAATTTAAAACTAAAAATCAAAAAATCTAATCTTGGCAAGTATTCTGGCTACTTCTGGAACCCTTTTTTTAGCAAGAGCAACTTAGGCATTACAGACAACTATGCTTTTAGGTTAAACTTAGTCGCGCTCTGAATGACGAATTTTTGCGGAGCGTTAAAAAAAAGTTTATTTTTAATTTATGAAGAACCCCGTGAAAATCCGAACGTAACTAGGAAATTAAAATTTTTCCGTTAAGATTAACAGATAAAATTTATTTAGTCTAGTTAGTTACCTGCCTCTCTCTTATTTAAGTAATTTCATGCATAATCAAGTGTCTGATAACAACTCTAGTCAACAACCTGATAATTCCTGGATCGCAGAGCTAGGTAGAACAATTGTCTTGAGCATTGTTCTAGCTCTGGGAATTCGTACCTTTGTTGCTGAAGCACGCTGGATTCCTTCTGGATCGATGGAACCAACTCTGCATGGTACACCAAACCAATGGGAGGCAGACAAAATCATTGTCGATAAGTTGAAGTATAAATTTGCTAACCCCCAACGCGGAGATATTGTCGTATTTTCACCTACTGAAGAGCTGCAAAAAGAACAATACCAGGATGCTTTTATTAAACGTGTAATCGGCTTACCTGGAGAAAAAGTGCAACTTAGGGATGGCAAAGTTTATATCAATAACAAACCCCTGGCAGAGCAAAATTATCTGAGCTACGGACAGAGTACAGTTATTGATGTTTGTAAAGATGCTCCCCAACCGCGCTTTTTGGCAACACCCCAAACCATACCAGCGGACTCATACTTAGTACTAGGTGACAACCGTAACAGTAGCTACGATAGCCGCTGCTGGGGTGTTGTTCCCCGCCAGAATATTATTGGCCGTGCTGTATTTCGCTTCTGGCCTCTCAATCACGTTGGGGGAATCGATCAAACACCACTTTATCCACAAACAACTCCATAAACATGGGATAATCGCCATACAAAAAACAACGTCATTAGTCATTAGTCATTGGTCATTAGTCATTCTAAATAAATGACGAATGACAAAGGACAACTGACAAAGGACAAACGAAAAGAAAACGTAGTATGCCCAGTATCAACCGTAAGATGATTGTAGAGGGTAGTGTAATACTAGTCTTCTGGACTATTGCTGCGTATATCCTGATTTTTACTGAAAGACGCTGGATTCCTTCTGGTGCTATGGAACCAACTCTGCATGGTACGCCAAACCAGTGGGAAGCAGATAAAATCATTATTGATAAGTTGAAGTATAAATTTTTTAAACCACAACGGGGAGATATTGTGGTTTTTTGGCCTACAGAAGAGTTACAAAAAGAACAATATCAAGATGCTTTTATCAAACGTGTAATCGCCTTACCTGGAGAAAAAGTACAACTTCAAGATGGCAAAGTTTATATCAACAATAAACCTCTTCCAGAAGAAAATTATCTGAGCTACGGGCAGAGTACATTAATAGATGTTTGCTCATCAGGGCCACAACCACCCTTCTTGGCGAAATCTCAGACAATACCAGCGGACTCATATTTAGTACTAGGTGACAATCGTAACAGTAGCTACGATAGCCGTTGCTGGGGTGTTGTCCCCCGTCAGAATATTATTGGTCATGCTGTATTTCGTTTCTGGCCTGTTAATCGCATTGGCGGAATCCAATAAGGAACTTCCAACTAAAAAATATCCTGTCGCTGTGTAGGCAGAGGGGCAATACTTGTCGGGTTTTGGGGAAAAGGGGAAGGGGAAAGGGAAAAGAAAAAACCTTTAACCTTTACCCTTTAACCTTTTCCCCAAACCCAATTACGAGTATTTGTAGGGTGCGTTACGCGAAACGCTAACGCACCGAATCCTTAAGAATAGTGCCGTACTCTCGCCGATAACGCAACGCCAGTCGCCTCAACTCTTTGAACCCCCGCACAGCGCTGGCTCCCCTACGTATCTGTTCAAAAATAAAATAGTAGTCCTATAGCTGCGTTTCGACTCGTAAGTGACATCATATTCAAACGCAAGTTTATATTCAAGTTCACCCAGTTCCCAATATGCCTTCGTTTGTAGCCAACTTAATACTTCTTCTCGTTGTTCGGTAGTCAAATAGCTTTTCCTTCCCTTATAGCTCAGACGCAGTCCCGAAACCCCATATTCCTCGTAACTTTGCTTCCAACTTGTTATCGAACCAACTGACACATCTAAAATTGTTTGAATTTCTTCATACTTGTAGCCTTGATAAATCAGTTTGACTGCCAACGCTTTCCTGACTTCACGCGCATCTGGACGAGCATCTATAAATTCCTGTAGTTCTGCGTTAGCGAAGCTTACCGAAGGTATCGCCCCTTGTAGATGCTGATTTATCATGGTTCACTCTTAGACAGATATCTCCCTCAGTATTATCTCGTAGTCTTTTTCAGAAATCAAATATGATTCCTATA
>JAHHHB010000139.1 GCA_019359545.1 Desmonostoc geniculatum HA4340-LM1
TTAATAATAAACTTAAGTTAATTAAAAGGCTTGGATATGGCTTTCGTAACTTTAGCAATTTTCGATTACGCAGTTTATTAAACTGGCATTTTAGTATTAATTCTCCATAAAAGTAACTGAAGAACCAAAGTTTTTACCGCAAAGCCAAAAATGTTGTCAGATTAGATGGTTTGCGTTCTTTGCTTTGCATCAAGTCTAGTTCAGGAACAAAGAATCATTACATTAGCGTCTGTCTTTATATCTGCTTCAAAAGACAAACATTAAACTAATCCTAAGTACTGAAGTTCGGGGATTATGTATTTTATTGTCCTGAATTGGTGGATATTATTTATTAGTTTTATAACTATTGACTAATAGGACCATATTAGTATGAAAATCATGGCAAAAACTTATCTTAGCAAGAATCAAGCACGAATTTTCACGGCTTTAGTTTTGACTGGTATTTTATCTGTTACCAGCAGTTTAACACTCATCAAAAATGCCACAGCGGGTTCTGCAAACTTTTCACTAGAAACAAGCACTGATGTTTCTAAAGACAATATTAAATCAAATCGCTTGCCGCATCCAGTAGCTAACGCGGTGCTGCAAGATTTAGCCGATAGAGAGGGAATTTCGATTAGAGAACTGAAAATTACTAACTATAATCAACAGACTTGGCGCAATGGTTGCTTGGAGTTACCTCAACCAGATGAATTATGCACCGAAGCGTTAGTTCCTGGCTGGCGGGTTGTGGTGTCTAATGGTAAAGAAAATTGGATTTATCATACTAATAGCAACGGGCGAACGCTACGTTTAGCTTCGGCAAATAATCCTTCAGATAAATTACCCACATCTGTAAAAAATGCTGTTTTGCAAGCTGCATCTAGACGTTTGCAACAGCCGATTTTTCAGCTAACGATTGTTGAATTTCAACAGCAAACTTGGAGAAATGGCTGTTTAGAATTAGCGAATCCTGATGAATTCTGTACCCAAGCTTTGGTACCAGGTTGGCGGGTAGTTGTTGGTGGGCGCGAAAAAACCTTGGTTTATCATACCAATCAAACAGGTTCGATAGTTCGGCTGAATGAAAAAGCTAACCAAGGTACACTTACACCTGTGAGAATACCAGCCAGCGAGTTACCACCACCCTTGGATCGAGATGTAGTATTTCGACAAATTTCCAGTGGGGGATTTGCTGGTAGAACCTACGAGACTGTTTTACTCAAAAATGGGCAATTGATTCGCGTGCGGATTGGTGATGCCAATGATTCTGAACGTAGTGTTCGCCGTGTTTCTGTACAACAAGTGCGACAATTTTTGCGATCGCTAGAACGCTATAAATTTACTCAATTCCAGAATCTCAGTTACCCTGCGCCCAGCGGTGCTGCTGACTATATCACCTACACTCTCACCAGCCAAAAAAATACAGTTCAGTACAACGATATTTCTCAAAATAATCTGCCAAGCAATTTAGAAGTAGTAGTTAAAGCTTGGAATCAGATTACAGCTAGCGGCCAATGATGAACAGGGACTGGGGATGAGGGAGATGAGGGAGATGGGGAGGCAGGGGAGCGGGGAGCAGGGAGCAGGGGAGAAAATCTTCCCCTCTGCCCCCCGCCCCCTGCCCCCCTGCTTCTTCCCAATGCCCCATGCCCAATGCCCCATGCCCCATGCCCAATGCCCAATGCCCCATATTGGGCATACAATCGAAACGATAATTCGATCGCACTTTTGGTAGATGATGAAAAGGTTTGTAAAGTGGTGTGTTGGGTTTTGGAATATTCGCCAAAGCCGAAAGTCGGGGTTATTTCTGGTGATGGTTACCTTAAGCGTGGTAACTACGGTGATGTTATCGTTTCCGTTAAACGCTCAAACTACTCCTCAGAGATTACCGACATCTGAGTTAAGAGGAGTGTGGTTAACAAATATTGATAGTGATGTGTTATTTGAGCGCGATCGCCTGAAGGGATCTTTGCAACGTCTTGATGAACTTCATTTTAACACCGTATATCCAGCGGTTTGGAATTGGGGGTACACATTGTATCCTAGCAAAGTTGCAGCCAAAGTCATTGGGCGAGCGATCGACCCTACACCAGGGCTGCGAGGGCGAGACATGCTCAAAGAAATTGTGGATGTGGGACACCAAAAAGGGTTAACAGTCATTCCCTGGTTTGAATTTGGCTTTATGGCACCAGCGGATTCCCTACTGGCTAAAAATCGTCCCCAATGGCTCACCAGTCGCAGCGATGGCACACGGATTGTCAAAGAAGGTACACATAACCGGGTTTGGCTAAATCCTTTTCGTCCAGAAGTGCAACAATTTATTCAAGATTTAATTGTTGAAATTGTTAGAAATTACGATATCGACGGCATTCAATTTGATGACCATTTTGGCTTACCTTCAGAATTAGGATACGATGCTTATACAGTGGCACTTTATAAAAAAGAACACCGTGGTCAAGCTCCCTCTAAAAATTCTAAAGATCCAGAATGGGTAGGTTGGAGAGCTAACAAAATCACTGACTTTATGAAGCGGGTATTCACAGCTATCAAAGCCGTTAAAAAAGATTGTATCGTTTCTGTTGCACCGAATCCTCAACGTTTTTCCTACGAATACTTTTTAGCAGACTGGCAGAAGTGGGAAAGGATGGGAATTGTTGAAGATTTGGTTTTGCAAATCTATCGGGATGACTTGAATGTTTTTGTTAATGAGTTAGAGTATCCAGAAGTGAAAGCTGCAAAGAGCCATATTCCCGTGAGTATTGGCATTTTAGCTGGTTTAAAAAATAGATCTATATCCATGCAACAGATTCAGACACAAGTGCAAAAAGTACGCGATCGCAACTTTGCTGGAGTCTCTTTCTTTTTCTATGAAACTCTCTGGAACATGAGCAAAGAAAAACCCCTAGATCGTCAAACTACTTTCCAGAAAATTTTTCCCACACCAACGACTTACCCAAATTTACTTGCCGGTTGGAAACCATAAAGTTAGGTTTTGTCATAACCAAAGAATTTCTCCAGTTACCGTAGGGTAGCACAGCTGTGCTACCCTACCCGTGTACCTCATTTATATCATGTCCGGTTAAAGACTTATCATTAAGGCAGCAGGGGGGCAGAGGAGCTCTTGAGCAGAGGGGAAGGGTTTTTGGTTTTCTGCATAGATTCGGGAATCATAACTAATTAGCGGGACATGATATTACCTGAAAAATGCTATGTAAACATTTCTGGTGCGCTCGTCCAATCTCACAAGGTCTATTTGTTTATAAACTCTTGTAAGTTGAGCGCACACTCGAATTGCGGATATTGCTTGTTTGGGTGTAGGCTGCATAAGCGCTATCCTATTCCCAAGCGTCCAGCCAATGCCGGAGTCAGCGGTAAAAGGGTAGTAATCATCAAAAATAGAGCCAAAAGACCCAAAGCAGCTCTAGCATCATCTGGTTCAGTAATTTCATTCAAGCTAGGGCGTTCTAAATCTCGTTGCAAGAAGAAAATCACGATTACCCAGTACATGGCCAGAACATTACCGAGAGACACTAGCACCAGTAAAATTAAAGTTGCCACAGTTGCTCGTCCTGCGGTTTTGCGTCCGTAAATCGCCTGGACAATGCGGCCACCATCTAGTTGTCCGGCGGGCATTAAGTTCAAAGCGGTAATTACTAGCCCTAACCAACCAATCACCACTAAGGGATGAATGCTTACCGAAGGCGACTGTAAGGCAGAACCAAGCACAACTCGCGCCAAACTTCCCACCAAAATTGACCCTTGGAAAAACTGATTTGGCAATTGAAATAAGCTACCTGGGTGGGAAAGCAGCAAACCAGCAATCAGCATTACCAAAGAAACGATACCACCTGCGGCCGGTCCTGCCAAGGCAATATCAAATAATACCTTCCGGTTGGGCAATAGAGACTCAAAGCGGGTAATAGCACCAAAGGAGCCGATTTGCACGGCAGGTAGAAAGAAAGGCCAGCTGAGGCGGATTTGGTGACGGCGAGCAAGTACCCAATGACCGATTTCATGAGCTACTAAAATCGCAAATATGCCAGCACCTATGGGCAAAGCTTCTGTGAATCTTCCAGGACTGGTAAAGAAATCAAAATTCAGCAGTAATCCCGCAGTTTCTAAATTTGTGGCGATGGTCGCTACTAATAGAATACCTGCAAAGACTTTTTGGGATAACTGCATCGGCCGCGGATCGTTGCGACTTGGCAGAACAATTACTACTGGTCTACCATCTGTATTTTCCACTAAAAATAAGCGATAGCGATCGCCAAGCCGTTCTCGCAAACTAGCGCTCAAACGGTTGTGAATTTCTTCTGGTTCTCCCCGCAGATTGCCTTTAAAAATCGCTCCATCTTGGTAGGGGATGGTTTCTGTGGCGAAAAACGTATCAATACCAAAAATACCTTTAATTGCACTCAAGTCATCTTCTGGTATCGGTGGGATTTGGGGTTTGAGTTCTATTACTGTTGGTTGTGGGGAATTTTCTTCAGGTAAAGACTCAGCCGCGAGTCTTTGAGTTGCCCGCTGCTTGAGTATGGCATCTTGCCCAGCGGCTCGTAACTGGCTGCCCAAGTAGATGTACAATCCAGCAGAAGTCACGACTAAGAACAATATACCTGCTATGTTGATGTAAATTCCTACGGCAAACAATCCAAAAAACAGTAGCCACGGAGTCATCAACACCACCGACTGTAACCAGGCCAAGATTCCTAGCTTGCCAAAAGGTCTGGCGCGATAAAAGCCCCAACCCAAAATGCCTAAAGCTACCACCAGGATTGCTGCCAGGATAGAAGTTTCTGATAAAGTAAACATCTCCAAACCTTTGCTATTGAGACTAAGCCAGAACAAGTCCGGTATTGCAGACACACTTATTAATGTATAACGTCCCCCGTCTTCTGCCCAAATTATCCGATTTGGCGTTTTGCAATACAAGCTGATGAATGCTACGCTACAGTATCCAGGAAATTGTATCTTGATTTGTGGAGGGGATAAATTATGGCTCTGCAAGTATGTTCCGGCGCAACGCTCAAGTGTAGCTTTGGTCTTGCACCAAGTTCCTTGGTAGTTCTGCCCATCAATCGGGTATTGACCGGTACACCAGATGCGAACATTATGGATAATAAGCCAATGGTGAATATCATGCCTTTTGGTATGTGTTCGTCTTTAGCCAATCCAACAGTTGCATCCGCCACAGCAGCTGCTTCGGGTGTATTGACGCCTATGCCTTGTATACCCGTGATCCCTGCCCCGTGGGCACCTGGTTCGCCTACCGTTCTCATTGCTAACATCCCAGCACTGAATAATACATCTAAATTGATGTGTGCGTGGGCGGGTGTGATTGAAGTAGTCTATCCTGGTCAATCAACGGTATTTATTCCCTAAAATAATTTTAGATTTTAGATTTTAGATTTTGGATTGACTCCATGCTTTGTAATAGGGTATGGAAACTATTCACTGTGATTAAAAAACGACTTACTTTCTCAGTATTTCTTACATAACCTCAAGTTTGGTAATAGGCGATACCTACGGTAAGCTACGCTAACGCACTTCATAAAGCGATCGCAATTTGAGGATATCCTGCCATTCTTGCTCTGTGAATGGTTGGGTAACTAGTTCTATACCAAAGTACTGTTTTGCTGTCTCTGTCAGTGTATCCACAATCTTGACTATCCAGCTATCCTGTTCCTGTGGGTTACAAAACGAGGTATTCCAAGGAGCGGGTTGTTCAAAGATTTCTTCAAATAAACCTTTGTCTGTAGACAAAATCATTGAACCGTGTTGCAGAATTGTATTTCTTCCCTTGCGTTGGGCGCTACCTATGAATTTACTTCCATCGGCGGTAACTAAGTCAGCCGCTGTTGCTGTGTTGAAGCAACTGGGATTGTGAATGTAACCCCGTCCAGCAGAACCATAATTTAACTCGACACCTAAGGTTTGCCAGCCCTGCATCAGAAAGTTACAGATGTTTTCATAGATACCCCAGCTTTTTGCTGTACTAGCTGAGGTAATCAGGGTATAGGTTAAGTCCCCTTGATGGAGAACAGCTCTACCTCCCGTTGGGCGACGAACTAAATCGAGTTCCTGTCCCTGGTAAATCAGATTATGCCACTGGGCAGGCCATTGTTTTTGCAGATGTCCCAGGGAGAGTGCGTAGGGATACCAGGTATAAAAACGCAAGGTAGGCGGATGTTGTCCGTCTTCGCATTGGTTGAACAACCAAGCATCGATCGCCATTTGCACTCCTCCTGATGTCTGAAGCATTGGGATGAAACGCCAGGTAGATGGTGACTCGGTTGCTAATTTTTTCATAGGTTGGGGACTGGGAAAATATTCCAAAATTTACTGTGGGTAAGAGCAGAATTCCATAATTTTTACGAGTGAAAACCCAATCCCCAATCCCAGCGTTGCATAAATGCGGGATGATTTTATCAGTTTTCCTTTGCGTCTTTGCGCCTTTGCGTGAGACATTCATCCCCTTATTCAGCAACGCCCCAATCCCTAATCCCCAGTCCCTTTTACAATTCGCTGCTGAGAAAATCAAATAACTGATGCGCCATTTCTAATTTAGAACAAGGTGCAATTTCTACTTGATTTCCTTGTATATCTAAAAATATCGCTTGATTATTATCACTGCCAAAACCACTATCCGGCTGATCGATGGGATTAGCAACGATCGCATCTAATTTTTTCTTCTGTAATTTTTCTAACGCAGGATTGACAATATCCCCAGTTTGTGCAGCAAAGCCAACTAATATCTGATGCGACTGTTTGAGTTCTGCTAATTTGGCGACTATATCGGGTACGGGTTCCAAGGGTAAAGCTTCGGGGAGCGATCGCTTGGGCAATTTTTCTGTACTATAATCTTTGGGTTTGACATCTGCCACGGCTGCTGACATGACAATGATATCAGCGCTGGCTAAATATTCCAGCATGGCGTGGTGCATTTGCTCTGCACTAATCACAGGAATTGCTTGCACTCCCAATGGTACTTCCCAATTGGCTGGAGTATGCACCAGAGTCACCCTTGCCCCTCGGTGGAGTGCGGCTTGGGCTAAAGCTAATCCCATTTTACCAGTAGAAGGATTGCCAATAAATCTCACTGGGTCAAGATATTCTCGCGTTCCCCCAGCACTGATTAAAACTCGTTTCCCGACTAAATCTCGTTTGCCTTGGGTGTATAGCAGCGATTGGATATAAGCCAGAATTTCTGGGGGTTCTGCCATCCTACCAGCACCAACGCGATCGCAAGCTAATAAACCTGATGCCGTATTCATGCCATGATATCGGCTATCAATCAATAGCTGTTGCCAATTTCGCTGCACCGATAGTTGTTCCCACATATCCGTATTCATCGCTGGTGCTAGCAGCACGGGACAAGTAGAAGCCAGCACGGTGTTTGTGAGTAAATTATCAGCCATACCGTAGGCTAATTTTGCTAAGGTATTAGCCGTTAAGGGGGCAATTACGATCGCATCTGCCCATTCACCCAACTCAATATGCAACGGGCGAGAGTGAGTTGCTTGCCAAAAGTCATCATCTGTGTATGCTTGATGGCGAGATAGAGTTGCGACAGTTAGAGGCGTGATAAATTCTTGTGCTGAACGGGTGAGGATGACTCGCACTTCCACCCCAGTTTTAAACAGCGTCGAAATCAGCTCACAAACTTTATAGGCGGCGATACCGCCACCTATAGCAACTAAAACCCTGTTCAATTTTGGATTAGTCATGGTAAAAAGTTAGGAGTAAGTAGTAACTTAGGAACAAGTAATGAATTTCTAACTCCTAACTCCAAACTCCTAACTCCTAACTCTCAACTAAGCTTCATCGTAGGGTTCCAAGTCCAACAGATAAATGTAGGGTTCTACTAACTCTGGACGCTGAAATGCGATCGCTCGTAGTAGATGCCAATCATTTAAACCCTCAAAAGCATTACTGTAATTATCCAGCTCCAGACGTGTAGCCAGTTCTTCGACTTCTGCCGCAGTCATGGCAGCAATTTCTTTCTTGGAAATGCTTAGAGTTATCATAATGCTTGCCCCTCCCTTATGCAGCATTCGCCTTGAGCATGGGTTAAGTTGCGCCCAATGCAACCACCCAATATATATTACTCATTAGAGGTCATTGATTTCGTGAAATTTTTCCGCATTTATACCAGAATTTATAAAAAATTCGTAATCTTGACTAAGCAATTGTGTTCACAACGAAGTTTCGTAGCACCTCTATCGTTTGTGGATCTATTTCATGCCCCGTATCAAATTCATGATATTCTACTGCCACTCCGACAGACTCTATAGTTTCTCGTGCCTTCCAGGCAGCTTGTAGTGGAACAACTTCGTCATATCTACCGTGGGTAATTACAGTTGGCGAAATCGTACCTTTAGCTGCTGTGACTGCATCAGGATGTAAATACCCGCTCATAACCACTAAACCGGCTAGGGGCAATTTCGATCCTACATCTAAAGTCATAGCCCCACCTTGAGAAAATCCACTCAAAATAGTCCGTGACAAAGGCACGCCAGTATTGCTTTCTATAGATTGCAAAAAATCTATTAGCAGTTGCCGACTTTCTGCCAACCCTTCATACATATTCTCTACCCTCAAGTCGTACCATGCCCTCCCTACAGGGGAATAGGGATAGGGAAAAGGTGCATTGGGTAATACAAACTGGTAATTAGGTAAATTGATAAAAGGCAACAAAGATGCTACATCTTCGGCATTAGCACCCCAACCATGCAAAGTGACAATTAAACCTGCGGGCGGTTGAGAATTGGCTGTGGGAACGTTAATAAATTGTAAAGACAGAAGTCTACTCCTAAAATCTGACTCTTTCTGTAGATTCTATCTAAAGTATTAGCAAGTGGATGCCACTTCGACAGAGACATCCACTTTATTGGCTAAAGTTTTTACCAAGGTACTGGTTGACCAAGATGAAAAAAGCCACCACTAGGACCATCGTCAGGGAGTATCGCTAACTCAACGCCGGTTTTCGCTCCTTCTGCGATATCTATCATTGCGCCTTCACCACCCAATTCAGTTTTCACCCAACCCGGATGAGCGCTATTAATCTTCACAGGAGTATTGCGTAACTCATGGGCTAAATGGATGGTAAAGGCGTTGACTGCTGCCTTAGAAGCATTGTAAGCAAATGGTTTAGAGTCATAAATTGGTGAATTGGGAGTAGCATGAAGTGTCAATGAGCCTTCAATACTAGAGATATTGACAATTCGACCACTAGGACTCTTTAAAATTAACGGTAGCAGTACTTGAGTCAGTTCCACCAACCCAAAAAAGTTGGTGTTGAATGTCTGCCGAATAATGTCTATTGAAACAGAACTGGCATCACTGATTAACCAATCGCCATCCAAAAACACACCTGCATTATTAATCAAAATGTCAAGTTTCCCAAAAGAGTCGCTAATCTGTTGAAAAGCAGACTGAATTTGAGTACTGTTAGTTACGTCAAGAGCGATCGCTTCAGCCGAGACTCCTTCATCATGCAACTTACTGACTGCCGTTTTTGCTGCTTCTAAATTCCGGGCTGCGATCAAAATCGTCAATCCATATTGTCCGAGTTGACGACTCATCTCCAGTCCTATACCCTTATTTGCACCAGTAATCAAGGCTACTTTATTCTTGAGTTCGCTATTTACCACTATTAGCCACTCCTATTGAATTGAGGATCTATGATGCATTTAAAAACACTATGTTTAAGCTTTGTTTAAGAATATGTTTTTAATTTTTTGAGAAATGTTCTTGCTTAGTAGCACAAGTTAATGGTAAAGGTTGAGAATACCAAAATTATTACAAAAACTTCCTGGTAAGTATTAAGGTGGAGGACTGAAGATTGAAAACTTTACCATTGCTGAAAGTTTCAGCATTAGCTCTAGCTTTAACACTCGGCTGGGGAATCGGGATAGCTGTAGACGCCCAAACAAAAACCCTGATAATCTATTCAGGTAGAGAGCAAAAACTGATTGGGCCTTTAATCGAAAAAGCTAAAAAAGACTTGAATAAAGATATTCAAGTACGTTATGGCGATACTGCGGAATTAGCGATCGCTCTTTTGGAAGAAGGCAAAAATAGCCGTGCGGACTTGTTTTTTGCTCAAGACGCTGGTGCTTTAGGCACTTTAGAGAAAAAACAACTCACACTACCAATTGCCCCCAAATTGCTGAACAAAGTTGATTCTCGCTTTCGTTCTGCCAAAGGGCATTGGCTGGGAATTTCCGGACGCGCTCGTGTAATTGACTACAACACAAAGCTAGTCAAACAAAGCGAATTACCGTCATCAATTTCGCAGTTAACACAACCAAAATGGCGCGGTAAAGTCGGCTGGGCACCAACAAACGGTTCATTTCAGTCATTTGTCACCGCCATGCGAGTCTTAGATGGAGACCAAAAGACGTTACAATGGCTCAAAGCTATGAAAGCCAATGGTGTCAAAGATTACGGGAAAAATTCCGCGATCGTTGAAGCTTTGGGACGGGGAGAAATTCACCTTGGTTTAGTGAACAATTACTACTTGTATCGCTTCAAAAAAGATAATGCTAACTTCCCTGTTGCTCATCACTATACCAAAAAAGATGCAGGATCGATAATTAATGTGGCAGGGGTAGCAATTACAAATACCACTGACCAAAAAGCTGATGCCGAAGCTTTGATTGATTACCTACTCAAACAGAGTTCCCAAAATTATTTTGCTCAAGAAACTAACGAATATCCTTTAGTAAAAGGAATTGCAGCACCATCAAAACAAGTGCCAATTAGCAAACTCAATCCGCCTAATGTGAGCTTAACAGACTTAGATGACTTACCCGGAACATTGAATTTATTACAACAGGCAGGAGTTTTGTAGGAATTGAAAGCGGTTCGCCCTCCCTTATTTCTCACATTAGCCGCAGCAGTGGTGGCAGTTGCGATCGCTCTGCCATTACTATATTTAGTAATTCGTACCACAGGCATTGGCGGGGAAGAATTATGGCAATTAATTTCTCGTCCCCGCAATGTCATGGTTTTTTTCAACAGTGCGGCTATGGCAGCAACGGTAACATTATTTTCTGCCTTAATTGCCATACCGTTGGCATTTTTAACAGTGCGGACAGACTTACCAGGAAGACGTTTTTGGTTAGTAGCAACAACATTACCCTTAGCGGTTCCGAGTTATGTAGGCAGTTTTGCGCTCATAGCAACATTGGCACCACGGGGTAGCTTTTTACAGTTATTACTGCAACCATTAGGAGTAGAAGAATTACCTTCTATTTATGGTTTTCCGGGGACAGTTTTGGCAATTACTTTGTTTACCTATCCCTACATGCTGCTGAGTGTACGTTCAGCCTTACAAGGTATCGATCCATCTTTAGAAGAAGCAGCTAGAAGTTTAGGTTATGGTAGCAGAGAAACCTTTTTTCGGGTAGTTTTACCGCAGTTGAAACCATCAATAATTGCAGGTGGATTATTAGTTGCTTTGTATGCGTTGCGTGACTTTGGTACACCTTCACTGATGCGGTTTGATGCCTTTACCAGAGCAATTTTTTTGCAATATAAAGCTAGTTTTAATCGCAACTCAGCCGCAGCTTTATCATTGATGTTGGTGATACTGGTGTTGGGTATTTTGTGGTTAGAATATAGAATGCGATCGCGTGCTGCATATTATAGTCGTGGTTCCGCTTCCCTGCGTCCACTAAAAATTGCCAAATTGGGAATTTGGAAATGGCCAGCTTTCATTTTTTGTCTGCTAATTACTAGCTTGGGTGTAGTTTTGCCAGTAGGTATTACCCTATTTTGGTTAATTCGTGGATTTAACAGTGGCTACACTTTCCCTAACTTATTCCCCACCATTCTCAACTCCATTGGTGCAGCTGGACTAGCGGCTTTAGCTACCACTATCTTTGCCCTACCAGTTGCAATTTTAGCAGTCAGATTTCCTAATAAAATCACCGCCATAATTGAACGCTGTTCATATATAGGTTTTGGAGTTCCAGGAATCGTGGTTGCTTTATCTTTGGTATTTTTTGGTGCCAACTATTTGCCAATGCTGTACCAAACTTTACCCATGCTGATATTTGCATATTTAGTGTTATTTTTACCGCAGTCAGTGGGAACAGTCCGCAGTTCACTTTTACAATTAAATCCCCAAATAGAAGAATCAGCACGCAGCTTAGGTAGGAATGCTTGGCAAACTTTAAGAGAAGTTACCCTGCCATTAGTACAACCGGGAATTTTAAGTGGTGCAGTGCTAGTATTTTTGACAGCAATTAAAGAACTACCCGCTACGATACTATTAGCACCTATTGGGTTTACCACCTTAGCAATGCAAATTTGGCAAGCCACAGAAAATGTAGATTTTGCCGATGCAGCCGCGTCCTCATTAGCCATGTTGGTAGTCTCTATCGGCTCAACCTTATTAGTCTTATCTCAAGAAAACGTCAAAAAAGAGAAAACTATCAATCAAACACAAATACAAACAAAATTCTAGATTTAGATATCTTGCAGAAATATTTTTTATCTCGCGCAAAGGCGCAAAGGCGCAAAGAAGAGGTAGATGCTAATACCATTTCACACAAAATTAGATTCAGGTCTATTGACACTCACTTTGTTCATAATATCTTTTGCAAAAGTCTTTCTTTTCATCCTCTTCTTTGCGCCTTTGCGCCTTTGCGTGAGACTAAATTTATACTTTTAATCAGCAACGTCAAAATCTCTTTTCTAACCCCTCTTTTATGCAACAATTAATTCTCCACTTACAGAATGTCACCAAGCAGTTTGCAGAAAATTCTTTTCCTGCTGTAGACAACATATCTTTGACATTACAACAAGGAGATATATTAGGATTGCTGGGTCCCTCTGGTTGTGGTAAAACAACATTGTTGCGATTAATTGCCGGTTTTGAACGGCTGCAAACAGGAGAAATTAAAATTGGAGAACAAATAGTTTGTAACACTTCTATTTGCATCCCAGCCGAACAGCGCGATATTGGCATTGTTTTTCAAGATTATGCACTGTTTCCCCATCTCAATGTGGTAGAAAATGTGGGCTTTGGGTTGAAACATCTCCCTAAACAACAAATACAAAAACGTGTAGCTGAAGTCTTGGCGCTAGTGAGACTCGAAGGCTTAGAAAAACGTTATCCTTACGAACTCTCAGGTGGACAGCAGCAAAGAGTTGCCCTCGCCCGCGCTTTGGCACCCCAACCCCAACTCATGCTTTTAGATGAACCCTTAAGCAATCTTGATATCCAAGTTAGGCTACGCTTGCGAGAAGAAGTGCGAGATATTCTCAAAGCAGCAGGTACTTCAGCAATTTTTGTTACCCACGACCAAGAAGAAGCATTAGCTATTTCAGATATAGTAGGTGTCATGCGCCAAGGACACTTAGAACAACTAGGGACACCAGAAGAAATTTATACTCATCCAGCATCAAGATTCGTCGCCGAATTTGTGACTCAAGCTAATTTCCTTCCTGCCCATCGTCAAGGGAATTTATGGGAAACAGAAATCGGTAGTTTTGAGTTAGCAGCGAATCACACCGAAGACGCTGGTGAAATCATGATTCGTCAAGAAGATTTTATTTTAAAGCCAGCCAATGATGCGCCTGTAGTCGTTCGCACCCGGCGGTTTTTAGGACGTGAGTACCAATATTGTTTGCAAACTCTCTCTGGGAAAGAACTCCATGCGCGGACGCTAGCTAATGTAGTTTTACCTGTGGGTACAAGAGTGGAGTTATCTATTGCCAGCGAGAGTGTAAAAGTTTTTCCCCAATAGATTATAGATTTTGAGTTCTCAAACAATAATTAATCACTTTAATTTATTATTTCTGATTCACAATAGAAAAAATTTATTTACCAAAACGGTAAAGCATCAGTTGATATGATATGTTCTCTGGACATAGCAAATTTGTTTACCAAAATGGTAAACTTGTATTAGTCTAGTAACGCATGAAAATCACTTTCGCTGACAGCAAACTGCAAAATCTATGCGAGCAAGAAAAACTAGCGAAAACAAAATTGGGTGCAAAGTGTGCCAAGAAATTGGAAGGCCGGTTAGCTGACCTTGCTGCTGTTGGTTGTGTCAAAGAATTAGTTGCAGGTCGTCCTCATCCCTTAAAAGGAAATAGAGCAGGTGAATTTGCCGTATACCTGGAGGGCGGTAAACGACTTGTATTTCAGCCTGATAACGACCCCATCCCTCTTACCGAAGATGGAAGCATTGATTGGTCAAAAGTTACTGCTGTTTGTATTGAATTCAATTGGAGATTACCATGACTAAGACAACCCGGCCTTTTACTCCAGATTGGGTTTCTCCCCCTGGTGATACCATCGCCGATATATTAGAAGAACGTGATTGGACACAAGCAGAGTTAGCAGAACGTTTAGGCTACAGCACGAAACACATCAGCCTGCTTATTAATGGTAAAGCACCTATCAATGAAGAAACAGCACTGAAGCTAGAACGAGTTTTGGTGAGTACAGCAGCATTTTGGCTCAAGCGTGAAGCTAAATACCGCGCGGCTTTGGCACGGATAGAAGAGGAAAACCGCTTAAAAGAATGGACATCTTGGTTAGATCAGTTACCAGTCAAAGAATTGATGAACCAAGGTGTAATTCCTAAGTACAAGTCACCGCAAAAAAGGGTCGGAAATAGAGGAAGATATTTTTTGTAGGGTGGCAAAAAAATCACATATGCAGGGACGTAGCTCAAATATCCAGGTTGAAATGACAGGTGAGCAACA
>JAHHHB010000140.1 GCA_019359545.1 Desmonostoc geniculatum HA4340-LM1
ATATTTCTACACAGACAGTTAAAAACTACATTGCACAACAACGAAGCTGACTGGTAGGCTAAAGCCTACGAAATAGCTTTCATCCCTGGGCTAAAGCCACAGGGTTTTCAGCATATCCTTTATAAATAATACCAATTCAATTAATGATTGCAACACATTCTTGGATGAAGACGCGATGAATCGCGTCTCTACAAATGGTCTATTTGTCACATTCTTTTTTAAAATTGGTATAACTACTCGCTCCTAACTTCTAACTCCTCACTCAGGACTATTTCGGTGATTCTTGAAGCTGAACTTCTGTATCAGGAACCAAACTAAGGTTAGCTAGGTTAAGTAGCACCATCGTAGTCGTAGTATTGGGCTGGAAACCAATCTTTTTATAGAATTGCTGTTGGTGAGTAGTCATCAGATAAACGCGCTCAACCCATCTCATGCGGGGGTGGCTCAAAAGATTTTCCACTAAATTGCTTCCCAAACCAATATTTCGATACTCTGGATGAATCACAACATCCCAAATCGTAGCGCGATATATACCATCAGATGTTGCTCTAGCAAAGCCAATAAGTCGCTCACTCTCGTTATCCCAAACAGAAATCACTGGCTCACTGTTGGCAATGGCTATACTTAAATCCTCAATACTGCGGCCTTTTGCCCAGAAAGCTGAAATGTTTAACAGTTCTTGGAGTTGGTAAAGGTCAATTTCAGATTTGCGATCGCTAAATTCAATTTGAGGATTGTTCATGTATGGCACTCACTTTGGCTGTATCTTAAGCTATTGCTAAGTCATATTTTGCTAGAAATTGCTGGACGTGTATATGTATATGCAACGATTTTCTGGCTTGACTCAGCTAGGGCAATATTTAACGGTATCGCGGGAGTCCCCACCAGAAGACTCTTAGTAGGGTGGGGAGGGAGAGCAGGTAATGAGCTAACAAACCCATTTCCACAAAGGATGAGTTGGTCCTTGCTGACGTATGCGATAAACTTGTTTTTCTAAACGTTGTTTTTCTTCCTCTGGTAATCCCAGTAAGATATTGCGACTTTGCCAAACTAATACGGCTGCGGTCATTCCGATACAAAACGCTAAACCAAAGGTAGACAATGGATGATAGAAGAGTCCATATCGCACTGCTACCCAAGTAAAATATTGTTGCCATAGAGAAATTTCTCTACGTAAATCCCACAGGCAAATAGGCGCAATGGTGAGCCATAAACAGCTCACAAACAACCATCGACCATATACGTGAAGCTGGTATAGCCTTTCTACTTGTTGAGCAAATGATGGGTCAGTTGTCATTTGTCCTTGGTCATTTGTCATTGGTTATTTCTCCCCATCTCCTCATATCCCCATACCCAATTCCCAATGACTAATTCCCAGCAGATGTATCAATTGACTCAGCATTAACTACTGCTTGAGATTGACCGTTGCGTTCTCGCCACAAAGTTAAGAGAGTACTGGCGATGAAAATACTTGAATATGCCCCCATCGTAAAGCCAATAATTAGAGCTAAGGCAAAGTTTTTCAGTGTTTCTCCCCCAAACAGAAAGATTGCAAGTAATGTTAGTAATGTTGTTAGAGTTGTGTTGATAGACCTTGCTAGGGTTTGGTTTACGGCATCATCCACAATGTCAGCGATCGCTCGGTCGGGATTAATTGTCAGGGTTTCTCGAATGCGATCGTAAATCACCACTGTATCGTTGACTGAAAAACCTGTAATCGTCAGTAGAGCAACGATAAATAAGCTATCGACTTCAGTACCCAATACTAAACCCAAAATCGAAAAAATCCCTGCGGTAATCAACACATCATGAAATAGAGCAACGATCGCAAACACCGCATAATCCAGCTGGAAACGAAAGCTCAAGTAAATAATGATACCCGCAAACGAAACTATCAGAGCTATTACCCCAGACCTAAACAGCTCTGCTCCCAGAGTCGGACCAACGGTATCAAATTGATTTTTTTGTTCGTCAAAAGTACCAATTTTTTCGCTTAAGGCATTTTGCAAGTTGGTACGCTGGTCGCGATCCAAGCTTTTTGTGCGAATTAATATACCATTTTCTGCACCAGTGCCTTTGTCAGCGACAATTTGGATGCTGCTATCGCCAAGTCCCTGAGTTTTAGCAACTTCTCGAACAACATTGATATCAATGGGCTGGTCGCAGTTACCAGGTTTTGTGCAATCTCGTTCAAACTGTAATCGTGTACCACCGACAAAATCCAAACTGGGACGTAGGGGTGCTTTGATGTCGGGGTTTTGCCAAGAAATCACCATTGAGATGATACCAGCCAGGATGATGCCAACAGAAATAGCCCACCACAGCGATCGCGATTTGTTAATACTCAGTTTCATTGAGACACCTCTGCCTTATTCGATGTTGGCAGGTTGGGAGAGAAAAGTTCTGGTTTCCGCAGTGCGGGAATTGTATATGCTAAAAACATCAAGGTGCGAGTACAAGT
The DNA here is from genome assembly GCA_019359545.1 of Desmonostoc geniculatum HA4340-LM1. Classification (GTDB taxonomy): domain Bacteria; phylum Cyanobacteriota; class Cyanobacteriia; order Cyanobacteriales; family Nostocaceae; genus Nostoc; species Nostoc geniculatum. The sequence goes on from JAHHHB010000140.1 coordinate 2,462, forward strand.
AATAGCACTAAACATACTCACTGCTACGCCCAAAGCCAAAGTTAGAGCGAAGCCTTTTACCAAGCCAGCCCCTAGCCAGAATAGCGCAGCACAGGCAATAACTGTGGTAACGTTGCCGTCTAAAATACTGGAAAAGGCGCGGTAAAAGCCAGATTCTATAGAACGATATAGGGATTTGCCTGCTTGCAATTCTTCCCGCGTCCGCTCAAAAATGAGTACATTGGCATCCACCGCCATGCCAATACTGAGAATAAAACCAGCAATTCCTGGCAGAGTCAGGGTGATACCCAACAAAGCAAAAGAAGCCCAGGTCAACAAGGCGTAGATCAATAGTGCTATATCAGCAATCAGTCCTGGTAGTCTATAGTACACCACCATAAATATTAATACTAAAGCTAGACCACCGATACCAGCATAAATACTGCTAGTGATGCTGTCTTTACCTAAAGTTGCCCCAACAGTACGAATTTCTGCAATTTCCACTGGTACGGGTAATGCACCACCACGTAGCTGTACACCCAAGTCATTAGCTTGTTGTGCAGTAAACCGCCCTGTAATCACGGCTGAACCACCAGTAATACCAGTTGCGGCAAATTCTATACCTACGGTAGGAGCGCTGATCAGTTCATTGTCGAGAAAAACACCAATACTACGCCCAGTACCGGCAAGGTTTTTTGTCAGTTGGGCAAAGAGTTCACCACCCTTTTGGTCGAAGCGAATGGCAACATTCCAATTGTTACCTTGAGTGGGTTCGCCATAGGCATCCTTGAGGTATTTGCCAATTAGGGGAGGATTGGTGCTTTCAAACAATTCAGCGATCGCTTGATTATTTTTCTGTAAATCTTCTTGATTTTTGGCAATTGCTGCTTTATCTTTGCTTTTTCTCAACTCTTCTTGCTTTGCCTTCAATTCAGCTCGTGATGTTTGGAAAGCTAACAGTTGAGTTTCTGTGTTCGGCTTTTGCGTCCGGAATTCTAACTGCGCCGTACCTCCCAGCACCCGTTCAGCTTGCTCTGGGTCGTTGACTCCTGGGAGTTGCACCAATATTTTATCTTTGCCGACTGTTTGGATCACCGGCTCAGAAACACCCAGACCATTAATCCGACCTTCGACAACTTTCTTCACACCTTCCAATTCTCGTTCGGTGATTTGGGGAATTTCCGCTGTTGGTTTCACCTGAATTGTTAGCTGTGAACCTCCCCGCAAGTCAAGTCCAAGAGGTATCGGAATCGTAGCAATCACCGTGATAGCGGCGATTACCAGCACTAAAATCAAGATTAATAGCGATCGCTGTCTTTGCATACCATAACTCGCAACTGACAAAGGCTATAATAGCGCTCTTTTATGCAGTTATGAGTTAGGAGTTGGGAGTTAGGAGTTATGAGTTAGGAGTTGGGAGTCGAGAGTTGGGAGTCGGGAGTTGGGAGTTGGGAGTTGGGAGTTATGGATTGGGAGCTAGGAGTTGGGAGTTGGGAGTCGGGAGTTGGGAGTTGGGAGTTATGAGTTAGGAGTCGAAAGTTGGAGTTTGAAGTTAAAACTCAACTTTCAAATTTTTAACTCCTCACTCCTCACTCCTAACTCCTCACTCCTCACTCCTAACTTCTAACTCCTAACTGTTAAACCCGCAACGCTACCATTTTTTCCACAGCTTCCACTATTTGTTCTGGCTGGACAATTGTCAGTCGCTCCAGATTGCCGTTATATGGTGTGGGGATATCTTGGGAAGAAAGCCGCAGTACTGGGGCATCCAATTCATCGAATAAGCGATCGTTAATTGAAGCGATGACTTCTGCCCCTATACCCGCAGTTCGCATGGATTCTTCCACAACAATGACTTTATGGGTTTTTCTTACTGATGCACCAATGGTATCAAAATCTAATGGTTTGAGGGATATTAAATCAATAACTTCTGGATCGTATCCTTGTTTTTCAAGAGTTTTTACTGCTTGCAGCACATGATGGCGCATCCGAGAATAAGTGATAATTGTGACATCTTTTCCTTGACGCACAAGCTCTGCTTTATCTAGGGGGAGCAGGTATTCTTCTTCTGGTAAGTCTTCTTTTAAGTTGTAAAGCAGAACGTGTTCAAAGAACAACACCGGATTATCATCGCGGATGGCGGATTTTAGTAGTCCTTTAGCGTTTCTGGGTGTGGAACAGGCAACAATCTTCAACCCCGGCACTGCTTGGAAGTAGGTTTCTAGTCGTTGGGAATGTTCAGCACCTAGCTGCCGTCCCACACCTCCAGGACCGCGAATTACCATCGGAATTTTGAAGTTTCCGCCAGAAGTATAGCGCAGCATCCCCGCGTTGTTGGATATTTGATTGAACGCTAGGAGTAAGAATCCCATGTTCATACCTTCGATGATGGGGCGCAATCCAGTCATGGCTGCTCCCACTGCCATCCCAGTAAAGCTATTTTCGGCGATGGGGGTGTCTAGAATTCGGAGTTCGCCATACTTTTGGTACAGGTCTTTGGTAACTTTGTAGGAGCCGCCGTAGTGTCCTACGTCTTCACCGAGAACAAATACGCTCGAGTCACGCGCCATTTCTTCATCAATGGCTTCACGCAAGGCGTTGAAGAATAGTGTTTCTGCCATTTAGACCTTTAGTACGATTATGGTTTTAGAATTTTATCGTGTGGTTGTGGCAAATACCGTGAGCGATCGCACTAGTTAGAGTTTGAATTGTTTAAACGAACCGCCCCAGGCATAAACCCTAAGAATTGCTAAAAAGTTTCTTTGTTGATTGTTTGTGATTTCTCATCTCCTGTGCTGTCTGTTTAATTGCTATTTTCCCCTTAACCAGGGAATAATCGTCGAGACAACTATATCAAAGTTGTTACCCGATTCAACAATTACCGTATATTTACGGTAGTATATGTCTCGGAAATCAGCCATTAAACAGATCGGGTAACAGTGCTGATTTTTTAAACATCAGGTGTGAGAAAATTTATCAACCAAGATCAAAATCCCTATGTTTGCAGCAGTCGTAGAAGCGCAACTGTCTTCACTGGAGTATAATCAAGCGTCAAACTTTAACTTCATAACAGAGGCAGAATGAGTAGCTAATGGTTAAATGCCTGACAAGTAATGCTTTACCATCAGCTTAGCGCACCAATACCTGAGAAACATTAGGTTACCAAGACAGCTAGCGAACCCTAGATTAGGAGTTGCGAATCAATAAATCTACACTCCTAAGTTAGATTTTATCAAGAAGAATTCAGAATTCAGGAGTCAGAATTCAGTATAGATTTTGTCTGACTAGTTAAAACCGAACTTTGCCCTGTTTGCTAACGTCCCTTCATACGCGAAACAATGTTCTCTGATTCTTTAATTATTCTGACTCCTGAATTCTTCTTAGCAAGTTATCAGCTACAAACTGGAGAATCAGTTACTTGAGATACTTGAGTGTCTGGAAAGCGTCTTGGTCTGCCTGGTTTGCGTTTATGTCGCTGATTAATTGACTTTTCACTTGCCGCTGCCAACTCTTCAGGTGTACATTTGAACAGACGCAAAGCATCTAAATATTTTTTTGGCGTCATTGTCGGTTCAGTACGCCCAGCTTCCCAGTTACGAACACTGGTTTCACTAATTGCAAGCCTGAAGGCAACCTCCGCACGGCTAAGACCAGCACGCTCTCTCAGGACTTGCATATCCATATCCCATGCTCCCCTCGAAAATATTGAAATCTTTTATTAAATCAATTGACATTAAATGGCAATTGAGAAAAATTCATTAACTATATTCTTTTATAAGCGATCGCGTCCCTTTGTTGCAAACAAGTGAATCTCGTATTTATGTATTATCACGTAGGCAATATACATAAAATGTGTTTAAACACTTCACAATTGAAAGATGCTAACCTAACTATAATCAATTAGGTCAGAGTAAAAAATCTGTTGTAGTAATCAATACGGTTGCCAATTTAAGAGGGTTCAACGCCTGTAGAAACGGGATGAATACGACCTAAAGCAGTAAGCTTGGCAAAAATCTTGGTTAATAAAATAGGCTCAGAGTAATAATTTAAATATGCCTACTGTAGAACAATTGAAAACGTTGTTTATCTTAACTTTTTGGGCTACTAAAATGTATTTACCTGTGTTTTTAGTGCGAATCGATGAACGAACAAAAAATATTGTAATTCTTGCTGGTGAAGAAAATGAAATTATAATTTACCTAGACGGGAAGTGGAGATACGTATGAATAAACCAGATTTTCTAACAATGCCCCGTGCCCAATTGCGTCAATATATCCTTGACCACAGAGAAGATGATGAAGCTTTTCAAATTTATTTAGATAGATTTACCTCTGAAGATGCTGTAATCTTTCCTGCGCCGCAGTCAATAGATGATTTAGAAAACTTCCCAGAGTTACATCAACAGAACCTAGAAAGACTACGAAAGCAAACTTAAGCGATCGCAACCTTCCAACAAAATTTTATCAGCGATCGCTTTGTTACAGTTTGAACGTTTTGATAAATCCGTTGGTGCATCTTGCAGCATATGTTCAGCATGACAATTTCCCCTATGCAGGATGCAGGGGGGTTTTGTTATTGTTGGGTTGTTCATAACTCGCTACCGCTACGCTAACGCCGCAACCAGTTAAAATTTGTTTCAATTTCGCGCTAGCCCAAGCTATAAACAAAGAATCTCACATCTAGACACCAAAACACAACTTTGCATCTTTACGCCTCTGTGTGAGATTTCCCTCTAAATTAGTATTTAGTATGCCCACCCTACTTTAACCATCGCGCTGCATCTTTAGCATGGTAAGTCAAAATCAAATCTGCCCCGGCGCGTTTAAACCCAGTTAAAGTTTCCAAAACCACCCGTTCCTCATCAACCCAACCATTGAGAGCCGCAGCTTTAATCATCGAATACTCACCGGAAACATTGTAAGCCGCGACAGGTAAGTTACTCGCTTCCTTCACCCGCCAGATAATATCCATGTATGCCAAGGCTGGCTTAACCATGAGCATATCAGCACCTTCAGCAATATCCAATTCAATCTCTTTAATTGCTTCGCGGCTATTACCTGGGTCCATTTGGTAAGTTCTTCTGTCTCCAAATTGTGGCGTCGAGTCTGCTGCATCCCGAAATGGTCCATAATAAGCCGAAGCATACTTAGCAGCATAGGACAAAATCGGCGTGTCTTGGAATCCAGCTTCATCCAAACCCTGACGAATTGCTTGCACAAAACCATCCATCATTCCCGAAGGTGCAATGATATCAGCACCAGCGTTTGCTTGAGAAACTGCTGTTTTTTTCAACAATTCCAAGGTTGGGTCATTTAAAACCCGTCCTGTCAAATCACCAACTTGCAGATAACCACAATGGCCGTGACTGGTATACTCACACAAACAAGTATCAGCAACTACAATCAGATCTGGTACTGCTGCTTTTACCGCAGTTGCAGCTTTTTGGACAATACCGCAATCATGCCAAGCGCCAGTAGCATCCACATCTTTATCAGCCGGAATACCAAATAGAATGATGGCAGGAATTCCTAAGTCAAAAACTTCTTTTGCCTCTTCGACGATTTTATCTACTGAAAGTTGGTAGACTCCAGGCATCGATTTTACTTCGTTAGCGATTCCTTCACCCGGTACGGCAAATAGTGGGTAAATGAAATCGCTTGTTGTCAAAACAGTTTCACGAACCATCCGGCGCAGTTGGGGATGGGTACGCAGACGGCGGGGGCGATGTAGAGGAAACATAAAATTTTATGAAGAAAAACAACGCAAATGGACACAAAACAAAGCGTCACAAAAGCAGGCTAAAACTTTCCTGCTGTCAGACAGACTACAAACAGTGCTTAACTGACCATTGCCCTACTCTTAATCAAGCTGTGGGGCAATTTTGTATTTTACAGCTTCGTTGTCACCTATCTGACGAACTCAAAAAACAATATAAAAAATGGGCATTGGGCATTGGGCATTGTATCCATAAACAATAAACAATTCAAAATTCACAATTGAAAATTGTCAGACCCTCTGTTGGCAAAATCCTGGTTATTAGTTGTGTATAAACTAAAGGGACAACAGCAAAATAAAATAACCTACAATTATCAATCCCCGATGCCCGATGCCCAATGCCCATCATTTATGCTAAAACACTCTTAAAATAAAGGGATAGCGGAACGGTGTATCAGGATTGCTAAAAACGTGGGTGAGTGCCCAGATTGTTAGTCCCCAGTGCAACAAATACCCAATACCTGCTAGTGGACCAAGTAACAATAGTGGTAAGACCAACCAACCGAATAGGAAAAACAGCGCTCCTAGAATCACTCCATAGAACCAGACATTAAAGTGGAAATTGATCGATTCTTTGGCGTTTTCTTTAACAACAGGATCGTCAGATACTAATAGTATGGCAATAGGTATACCTACAGATACAACAGCCGTGCTGAAAAAAATGGCTGCATGAGACAAGGCGGATAAAAGCTTTCGCTTGTCTGTGTCGTACATTCCTTTCTCCTAATTTAGTCAAATTGTTGATTATATTACGACCCTATCACGAGCATCGTTGTCTTAAGATTAAAAGACTTCCCAAAGTCGAAAAAAATTAAGTTAAGTTACAAACAAATACAGTTATGTCAATTGAACTTGAGTCGGAACTCGATCGCGCAGTTGAACTTCGCCGCAACTTTGCAATTATATCTCACCCCGATGCTGGTAAAACTACACTGACAGAAAAGCTACTGCTATACGGAGGTGCAATTCACGAAGCTGGGGCGGTGAAGGCACGACGGGCACAACGCAAGGCCACGTCAGACTGGATGGCTATGGAACAACAACGTGGTATTTCCATTACTTCTACGGTGTTGCAGTTTGCATACCGGGACTGTCAAATAAATTTATTAGACACACCGGGACACCAAGATTTCAGTGAAGATACTTATCGCACCCTTGCCGCTGCCGATAATGCAGTGATGCTGATTGATGCCGCAAAAGGTTTGGAACCCCAAACCCGTAAATTGTTTGAAGTGTGTAAGCTGCGGGGTATCCCGATTTTTACATTTGTCAACAAGCTCGATCGCCCAGGAAGAGAACCTCTAGAACTGTTAGATGAAATTGAGCAAGAATTGAAGTTGCAAACCTATGCGGTAAACTGGCCGATTGGCATGGGCGATCGCTTTAAAGGTGTTTTTGACCGACACAAGCAACAAATTCACCTGTTTGAGCGCAGCGCCCACGGTAGCCGAGAAGCCCGTGATACGATAGTAGAATTAGGCGATCCGAGAATAGAACAGCTGCTAGAACAAGACCTGTACTATCAACTGAAAAACGATCTAGAACTGTTAGAAGGAGTTGGACCAGAGCTAGATTTGCAGTTGGTACATGATGGCAAAATGACGCCAGTGTTCTTTGGTAGCGCCATGACAAACTTTGGGGTAGAGTTATTCCTCAAGTACTTCCTAGACTATGCCCTCAAACCCGGTTCTCATGTCAGCAGTGTTGGCGAAGTTCCACCTACATACCCAGACTTTTCTGGGTTTGTGTTCAAACTCCAAGCAAACATGGACCCGAAACACCGCGATCGCGTCGCATTTGTCCGGGTCTGCACTGGTAAGTTTGAAAAAGATATGATGGTGAATCACGCTCGCACTGGTAAACTTGTCCGTCTATCCCGTCCGCAAAAACTCTTTGCTCAGGAGAGGGAATCGATTGATGAGGCTTATCCCGGCGATGTGATCGGTTTGAACAATCCCGGTGTTTTTGCGATCGGGGATACAATTTACACGGGGCAAAAGCTGGAATATGAAGGGATTCCGTATTTTTCGCCGGAACTGTTTGCAACTCTCAGGAATCCCAACCCCTCGAAGTTTAAGCAATTCCAAAAAGGTGTTGCGGAATTGCGCGAAGAAGGTGCTGTGCAAATTATGTATTCAATTGATGAAGCCAAGCGCGATCCAATTTTAGCGGCGGTGGGTCAGTTGCAATTTGAGGTGGTGCAGTTTCGCTTACAAAATGAGTATGGTGTAGAAACCATACTAGATGTATTACCCTACAGTGTCGCCCGTTGGGTTGAAGGTGGTTGGGAAGCATTAAATAAAGTGGGACGTTTATTCAATACCACTACAGTCAAAGATAGTATGGGACGCCCAGTGTTGCTATTCCGGAATGAATGGAATTGCCAACAATTAGAGGGTGACCATCCAGAGTTGAAATTAAGCGCGATCGCCCCAGTATTTTCTAGTCAACAAGCAGTGGAGGAATGAAGAAGAATTCTGAATTCTGAATTCTGGATTCTGACTCCTGAATTCAGAATTCAGGAATATTTCAGTGGGAATTCCAGTCCTGGGCTGATTGAAGACGACCAAGTAGAAAATTTAATGGGGTCTTAAACTCACTTAATGCATCCGCCAATAGTACAAAATTAAATTCTGAGTTCTGAATTCTGAATTCTGAATTCTGAATCAATCCAAAATCCAAAATCCAAAATTGTTGAATTTGTATGCCTTCACATGCCAAATCGTCTTTGGAGGCTGGTTTAGTTGCCCTCAAGCAGGGAAATTACCAAACAGCGATCGCTCATTTAGAACCTCTTGCTAGCAGTGAAAGTAATGCCACTGCTAACTTACAAGCAAGGGTTGGTTTAGTGATGGCTTATGCCCGTACTGGCGAAGTCTCTAAAGCGATCGCCTTTTGCCAAAATCTCATTGAGAGTAACAATCCCCAAGTTCAAGAGTGGGCAACACGCGCTCTCGAACACTTGACAAAACGTCAAAAACCTGAACCAGAATCAAAAAATGCCGAAACTGGATTTGTTGCCTTTGATAATTCACCCCCAAATACTCCCACATCAGAGGAGAAGCCAAAAGATGAAGTAACAGAAACCAAGAGCCAGAATATCCCAACGATGGTGCCACTAGCTAAACTCAAAGCTACTGTCACACCACCGCCTCCACCGCCCCCCCTCAATGGCTTCATGGGTTCTGTCACCCGCACCCAAGCCAAACTCTTCGGTGTTATTTATTGGCGACAAGCACAACGCGCCAGGGCATGGCAACCCCTACGTAAGCCAAAATTAATCCCGTTACGGCTCCTGGGGGCAGGAACATTCATCGCCCTGTTTTGGGTGATGCGAGAAATCCTCAAGTTAATGTTGGGATTCATCAACCAAGCTTTAGTTAAACTGCCTTACGTGGAACCAGTGCAGTTTTTATACAACGATCCTACCCGATTGTTGCTAATAGCGTTGGTGATTTTAATGGGGATATCACCTTGGTTGCTCGATTTGCTACTGGCAAATTTGTATGGTCAACGAGAACTCACTAAAGATGTATTGAATGGCCGTAGTCGGGAAGCCGTTCGGATTTTACAACGTTGTTGTCAACAACGGCACTGGCCGTTACCCAAACTGCGAATTTTGCCAATGGCTGCACCAATTATTCTCACCTACGGTAGTTTACCACGGAATGCGAGGATTGTAGTTAGTCAAGGATTGTTAGAACAACTAGCAGATGATGAAATTGCCATCATTTACGCCACCCAGCTAGGACATATTGCTCATTGGGATTTTGTTGTCATGTCTTTGGTGTTGCTGGTGACACTACCAATTTATAAGGTATATCAGCAAGTATCAAACTTGGGTGACAGCATATCAGGAAAAGTTTGGCGCTTGCCGGTGACAATTCTGGCTAGTCTGATTTATGGAGTTTGGTGTTTGCTAACTGGGACTGCATTGTGGTTGTCGCGGTTGCGGCTTTATTATAGCGATCGCACCGCAGCTGAAATTACAGGTAATCCCAATGCTTTGATTCGTGCCTTGCTCAAAATTGCCATTGGAATTGCAACTGATATCGAAAAACAAGAATACACCAGTTGGCAGTTGGAAAGCTTAAATCTCGTCGCACCAATCAGTCATCAACAAAGCCTTTCTTTAGGGACTATTGCCAGTCATCTTTCTTTTGAATCTTTTTTGAAATGGGATATTGTCAATCCCTATGGTCGATGGTTTACGATTAATAATAGCCATCCTTTAGTGGGCGATCGCATCGAACGCCTCTGCCAAATAGCCCGTCACTGGCATCTAGACACCGAATTACATTTCCCTAGAGAACAACCATTAGAAGCTAGGCGTCAGTCTTTTCTATTACAAATCGCTCCCTGGTTGGGAATTCCTCTAGGAGTTCTGTTTGCAGGTTTGGTGTGGGTAGCGTGGCAATTAGCATTCGCGCTCAAATTTTTAAATCTCAAATGGATCTATGAGGATTGGTCTTTCATTACAGGCTGCCTTTTGATTGGCTTTAGCATCGGTACAGTGATCCGGATTAATTCTTTCTTTCCCGATATTAAACCTGGCACTGTGGAAACTGATGACGGTTTGCCCAACTTGTTAGCAGACTCTTATGCCTTACCCATTGACAGCATCAGCGTCCGCCTTGTGGGCAAATTATTAGGTCGTCAAGGCACTAGCAACTCCCTAGCCCAAGATTTAATCTTACAATCAAGCGCGGGCTTAGTGAAATTACATCACGTTTCTTGGCTGGGACAATCAGTCAATCATCAGGATTTGATTGGTAGGCAAATTATCGTCACAGGTTGGTTTCGGCGAGGAGCAACACCTTGGATTGACATTCAAACCCTAGAAACTCAAAGTGGTAAAGCCGTTCATAGCCCTCATCCCATTTGGTCTACTGCTTTAGCAGTTGCAGCCCAGGCTTGGGGTGCATACGTTTTTCTCACTGGTTAGTCATTAGTCATTGGTCATTAGTCATTTGCTTTGGACAACGGACAGCTGACAAAGGACAAATGACAAGCCAAAATGTAAACAAAAGTTGCAGGTTTTATTCCCAAGTGTTACATTTATTTACACAAACAATAGCAACCGACATAACTCAGCCTCATAGCTCTGCGATGAATTCGGATGCTTTTTCCCCTCTCCATACCTTTTCATCCTCCCAACACAGCAGCAAATCAACCAGCCACTGGCTGGTTTTTGTTTCCAAAAATCCTGTCTTGAATAAAAAATGTGTTTTATGCTACGATGCAACAATACTAAAGTCGAAAGTGTGTGCGCTAAACTAGCTAGGTAGAAAATACCGTGGTAATGTAAAGGATGGTATTTTATTCTGCTAAAAAAGGCATTAAAGAAAGCGTGTACTTTGGCAGATAGTAGGCTATTAAATTTACAATTCTTAGAATTAAGGTGTTATTAGCTCATCTTAGTGTGAGCCTTTGGATTAAATAAGCTTGAACCCAACGAAAAACTGTATTGTATAGGTTGATAGTTTGGAGCAAAAAAATTGGTTGGTGGCAGTCTTTCTCAATAGCATCTATTTTAAAAGCCAAAGCCAAGTAATGGTTTTCTCATTTTGCCATGTTCATTCGTCTGTTGGAGGTATAGTTCATGTCCGTTCGCCTATATATAGGTAATTTGCCCAAAGAAGAAATTGATCGTCAAGATCTACAAGCAGTTTTTGCAGCTGAAGGCGATGCTGTAACTACTAAATTAATTAAAGACCGCAAAACTGGCAAATGCCGTGGTTTTGGTTTTCTGACGGTCAATAATGATGAACAAGCTGACCAAATAATTGAAAAGTATAATGGTCAGATGTTTAAAGACACTCCCATCAAGCTAGAAAAAGCACTACCTCGTACAAAGGGTGAGGAGGGCGACGAGCAAGCTCCTAAACCAGTTAATGTTGCCAGTAGTAACCCTACTCCTAGCGCCAACAAAGAAGGTAGTCGTCGTGACAAAGGCTCTAAGAAGCCTCGTCGTGGCAGCAGTGGCGGAGGTTCTCGTGAAAGCACCACGACCACAGATTCAGACGCTATTCGTCCAGATCCACGTTGGGCTTCGGAATTGGAAAAGCTCAAGCAGATGCTAGCTGCACAAACTACGAATTAATCCTCAAGGGAGAGAAATTAAAAATTAAAAATCAGAATGATTTTTTTTGATTTTTAATTTTTAATTGTCGATTATTGCCTAGCTGCTTACTTCAAAGCTATTTGCAGCTAACTTTTTAACTGCTATGTTGCAAATATATGCTAACTTCACAAGCATTTTTAATTTTTAACGGGTCGCGGAAGTCCCCATCTTCTGATGCGTCCGCTAACGCGAACAAGGTATTCCTAAGAGAGGGTACTTAGAGGATGTTTGAAAAGTTTTAGGGAGTCAAAAATTAAGCCAATCGCTTCACCATAATACGGATCATTGCAAGGTAGATAAAAGTTTCTGAGGTTTCGGGCAATAATTCATAATCTCTGACCAAT
>JAHHHB010000141.1 GCA_019359545.1 Desmonostoc geniculatum HA4340-LM1
GGTGAGCATCTCTTGCCAAATGTTTCAAGATTTGTAATTCTACATCCATTGCCCTACTTACCTTTCAGGGTTTTATTTTTTTATTCTTTTATTCAGAATACCCGGAAAGTGACAGAAGAGGGATATTTCTACTTTGCCTGCACCCGTGCTTGCTTCACCATTGCAATCAAAGTTTGATGAGCATCTTCTGAATCCGCTAAAACATGATCGAATTGAATACGAATTGGCACATCTTCCCCATTGACTTGCGCTGTTAAATCCATGCCTTGTGCATCAATTGACAGCATTTGCGCTGCTTTTGCATCTGCGACACCACCAAAAGCTTTAGCATAAAGAGCTACAGCATCAGCATGATCCTCATTCATGTGGTTGCAGATGCGTGAACTAATTTCAGTAGAAAAATCTTTAGACATTGTGAGATTGAAAGTCAGGTATACAGCAACGCCTTAAATTCTAGCCTAACAACTTAGTTGACACTCCTTAGCTGGGATAATAATTCAATTTAAATAAAACTTTAAATTAAAATAAAGCTTATCCAGTGTTTTTACCTGTCATTGCGGAAACCAGACAGCTTAAACTGTAGCAGAAGTATTAGCCAAAATTCCAAATTATTGCAGCCAAGAGACAATGAGCGAAACTAACCCCAGACGAATTGTAATTGGGGATGTACATGGTCACTATGAAGGTTTGATGACATTGTTGGAGGCCATCGCCCCCACATCAGACGATCGAGTTTATTTTTTGGGAGACTTAATCGATCGCGGACCTCATAGCGCACAAGTAGTTAATTTTGTCAAGCGAAATAACTACCCGTGTTTGCTGGGAAATCATGAGCAGATGTTATTAAGCATTCTCAATGATGAAAGGACTTCCTCCCCAAGGATGCAAGCATGGCTGTACAGCGGGGGGCAAGCGACCGTAGCCAGTTACCACGAGGCTCCAATTCCAGATGACCATTTAGATTGGTTCAAGGCTTTACCTACATATATTGACTTGGGCGATATTTGGTTAACTCATGCTGGTGTTGACCCTTGTAAGCCAGTGATAGAACAAACAGCCGATCAACTGTGCTGGATACGAGAAGAATTTCACAGCATTTCCAAGCCTTACTTTCCTGATAAGCAAATTATCATCGGTCACACCATCACCTTTACTTTACCAGGTGTTTCTCCTGGTCAACTGGCACAGGGACAGGGATGGCTGGGCATAGATACTGGTGCTTATCATCCCCGGAGTGGCTGGTTGACTGGACTAGATATTACAAATAATTTAGTATATCAAGTTAACATTTTTAGAAATTGTCTCCGTGCCCTGCCCTTAAAAGATGTAGCGATCGCAGTTGACCCGGCCAAAATTAAAGTCGATCGCCGCGATTAGAAATGAGGGGAGTAGGGAGATGGGGAGTAGGGGAGATGGGGAGCAGGGGAGCAGGGGAGCAGGGGAGCAGTAAGTTTTTCCCCTCTGCCCCTCTGCCCCTCTGCCCCTCTGCCTCTTGTGCCCAATGCCCCATGCCCAATGCCCCATGCCCCATGCCCAATGCCCTCAAGACCGCGCTAATGGGCGAATATTGGCTCTATAACTAGCAGTATCCAAACCATAGCTTCCATTACTAGGTTGGGACTCAATTGCACGTTTGAGGCCAGCAATGCGATCGCTGGTTCCGGGGTGCGTACTCAAAAATGTGGGGACAGAACCACCCTTTTTCAGCAGCTTTTGCATAAAAGAAACCATTGCAGACTGGGCATAACCAGCCCGTGTCAAAGTTCTTAATCCTCTTTTGTCGGCATCATATTCATCTTGACGACTGCGGGGACGATTCAAGGCAAGTTCTACACCAATATTTACGGCTGTGTTGCGATCTAAACCAGTTGCACTTGCCAAACCACTGGCGATCGCTTTTTGGCGCATCTGTTTAACTAGGTGTTTCCCGCCAATGTGACCAATTTCATGGGCGATGACACTTGCCAGTTCGGCTTCATTATCGGCGGCTTTCAGCAAACCTGTGTGGACATATACATAACCCCCTAAAGTAGCAAAGGCATTAATGGCATCATCTTCAACTACTTGGAAGGTAAAGGGAAGATTGGGGCGATCGCTATTAGCTGCTAAACGCCGACCAATTTGTTCGACATAGGCATTAACATTAGAATTCCGGTAAAGTCGAGCTTGACTGCCTAGTATTTGCTGATTAATCTGCTTGCCAATATCAGTTTCCTGGCGATCGGATATATTAGAAAGCTGAAGTACCTGAACTCCCTGCAATATCAGAGGCAAGAATTCTAAAGTTCTTCCAGGTAAGGCTGTACTCAGGCACAGACTCAAAGCAACTACCAGCGAAATTAGTGGATAAAACCAGCGACGCCGCCACATCCGGTAATTTACAGCAAAACCTTTCCAATTAAACTTAAACATAATCTGCACTGAAGATAATTTCGGGAAAACGTAAAATGATAAGACAAATTATGAGACGGATTTAGAGTATTCTAAGTTGCATTATTAGCTCAAAACCAAAGGGGCTGTTATACAATCAATACTTACGCAAATATACCGGACTTTATACGGCTAACGGTTCCTTCTAGAGATAGGCTTCAGCATTAGACTTTACCTTTTGGGTACATCAGTTCTAATAGGCAAAAATTTGAGGGTTAGCTGCCATCGCTCGAAACTTACGAACTCGTGATAAACTGTCGCATAAACCCAAGCCCCAGCCGCTTTTCCTTAATTACCAAATAGGGAAAATTGCCGTTCCCCTCAAAAACATTCTTGCTACAATCAACTACTTGGCTATTACCTTGGAAAACTTTTTATGGCTATTTTAGATTCAAAAGGTCGTCTGTTTGGCAAAATCAACCTCCTAGATTTAGGTGCTGCGCTGGTAATTCTGCTAGTTATCTTTGGCATCTTTATCTTTCCTGGCACTTCTGGTTCTGTTGCCCAGGTCGGTGCGAAAACAGTGCCCATAGAGGTAGATTTAGTAGTTCGTGGTTTGAATGTGCGTGACCCCGAACAATTATTCAATAACGGGTTAAAAAAAGGCGGTAAAACTAATGTAATTATCCGCAATCAACCCTATGGACGGATTGAGATTAAATCAATTCAACAACTACCCAGAACAATCAATGTTTCCCAGCCTGATGGTTCCGTTAAAGAATTGCCAGATCCAAAAAGCAATAATTTTAGTACAGATTTACTTTTAACTTTAGATGGCAAAGCCCAAGTCACTACAAGTGGGCCAGTTCTTGGTAACAGTAAAGTCAAAATTGGGATGCCATTTGAGTTGGAAGGTTTTAATTACAACTTTAATGCTACTGTCATTGATGTGAGATTACAAGACAAATAGTATTTGAGAGAATTCAGAATTCAGAAGGGTTTGATACCAAGCTGAATAAGCTAAGAAAATCAATAAATGATAGTAATTTTGATTTTATAATCCAAGCTTACTTCTGAATTCTGACTCCTGAATTCTGAATTCTGAATTCTTAGATTAATTTAGCAACGGCAAAAATCGGCGAATTAACCCAATTGTGACTGCTGGTAATTCCAACTGCGGTGTTAACCCCACATCTTCCAATTGTTGAAAAAACCGGATTGCTTGGGGATTGATTTCGGCGAGACGGCGACCAATTGAAGGTCCTGTAAATTGCGATTTCTGTCCCCAAATTATGGCAGTGGGAGTAGTCAATTGTTGAATATAAAGGGATAAATCAAAGCACAAATCGCCACGTACAAAAGACAGTGCTGCATACTCAGCATTGGGCTGTTGGGCGGATTCTAGGTAAGCATCTACAATTTCTTGGTAGACTCGATTAGACTGAGCAAATTGTCGTTGCTCTAAGAAGCCGCGAATACCTCCACTGGTAGCAACTCCAGTGCTGTATAGCACACGGTCAATAATAGGAACACTGACTAACTGAGCAAAAAAGCTCCGCGAGTAGTCTTCGCCAAAGTCAGAAAGTCCGGCGGGAGTAGTGAGAATTAAAGACTTAAATAAGTCCGGATGAGCGATCGCTACTCTAATTGTAAATGCTGCGGTCAAA
Organism: Desmonostoc geniculatum HA4340-LM1; assembly: GCA_019359545.1. Taxonomy (GTDB): domain Bacteria; phylum Cyanobacteriota; class Cyanobacteriia; order Cyanobacteriales; family Nostocaceae; genus Nostoc; species Nostoc geniculatum. The sequence goes on from JAHHHB010000141.1 coordinate 4,038, forward strand.
GAAGAGGCGATCGTTGTTACTGGCCCAGTACAAGTCTGTTGTAAAAATTCCCGAATCGTTGTCAAATAATCGTCAATTTTATAACTACGTGCTGGATGCTCAGATCTACCCCAACCGATTAAATCTGGCGCAATAACCCGATATTCAGCAGCAAAAGCCGGATATACTTTCGACCACTCATAAGCAGAAGACCCGCCGCCAAAGCCGTGCAGAAACACCAAAGTTTCTCGGTCATCTTTGGCAGTTACATCGTTTTGCCAAGGCGATCCAGCAGCAGTATAATAAACAATTTTACCTAATGAGGTAATTACGGAGCGTTGTTCAAATCCTATGGGCTGAAACATAAATATTTTTCTTCACTCTAATGATTAACTAACACTGGTAACAGGAAGGACGCTCTTACGCGGGGATACGGGGACGTGGTGACGCGGGGATACGGAAAAACTACTCTCCGCGTCTCTTACTTCCTGCGTCTCCTACAGAGCATCTTTATTTTTATTATCGGTGAACCAGCTACTTCAGGACTTCTGGCCAGCGTCAGATTAAGTAGATGTAAAACTACTGAATTAGTTGTAAAGATTTGGTGTTTATTTTTTCATAGTTAACAATAAACTAACGTTGTAATTACTGTGTTTCAAGGATTATAAGTGGTAGCGAGTATCACTATAGACATAAATATAGATGAGTTATTTATGGTACTCTATGAAGAAACTGATAAATAATTTTGAGCGTCAAGAATAGTCAAAACGCTGATTTTAATAAGCTATTCATTCTAGTTCTACGTCTAAAAAGAATAGCTTTTGATATATTACTAATCTAATTATTCTCTAGGTAATGGTAAGGCGGAATGTCATGGTAAAGCAGGCTACTCTTCAATCAAATAAAGCACTAAGGATTGAAGACCCTAAATTTGCGCTTGACAATTTTAATATACAAAACCAAATTACGGCATCATCTCGCCGCGATCGCATCGAGCCAGCCATTGACCTTGCTAAGCTGAGTATACCTACTTATATTTGTTTAGACTTGGAAGAGTTGAAGTGTTTTGAAGTAGTAGAGCGCCAGTACGAACAATGGGGAGTAATTTTTCATAATTCTCTAGCAATACAGCCATCAAATCCAGCATTTCCAAGCCATTCAGGGCTGACAGTCTTAATGGGAGCGCCCAAAAGCGGATTTTTAGAAGCTACTTTCTTGCGTCCTGTGAACTCAGTTAGTGCCTATGTCACTAGTTCCCAGCGGCTGGTGCTTTCCGCTTACGATGGCGATCGCCAACTCCTTGGACAAACTGTACTACCAGGCGCTAATCTTGCCAATTCTGACTCGGCAATTTCCCCCAATACGTTATTATCTATAACTGGGAATAACATCTACAGCGTTACCTTCTGTGCTTTTGACGGTCAATTCATCCTTGATGACTTTCGTTTTTGTCTCTAAAACGGAAACGTTAAAAACTCAGTAGCAAAATTAAGCTTACTTGTCCGAGTCCGCGTATTCTTTTAGATAATCGCAACAATTCGCCGATAATATAATATTGTTCATGGATCTCCCCAAGGGTAGAAACTAGGGTGCGATTTCTAATATCCTGGTATTTTTACCAATTCGGGATGCTTGCTGCTTTCTTCGTCTCTAATAAAACTTCTACAATAGGTAATTTCGTAATCAAGTAGGTAAACACCGTGGCACAGGCTTCGTCTTCTTGGCAGCAATTGATCAACCAGATCCCCAGCTGGTCGCTTCCAAAGTTCAAGATAGGAGGAAGCTCAAAACAACAAACATTTAAACGCTTCTGTGGACCTGGAGGCTTTCTTGGGTTCCTGACAATCGTCGTTGCTATGCTGTTGTGGAACTGGAAACTCCTATTAGCTCTCTTAATTGGCGTTGGAGTAATGGTATTAGTTTACTCAATGCAGGGGTGGGACTGGCAATTGCGCTGGTCTAAAATACGTGAGTTTTTAGATAGTTCAAACCGTCGGTTAGTTTTAGCAGTCCTCAGTGGTGGTGTTGCTACTGTCAGCACTTACATGGCGGCTGCAATTTGGGTTGACTCTCACAGCCAATGGATTGCTGCTGGTGCGATCGCCCAAGGCATGGCAACCCTATTAACTTTAATTTTATTGGTATGGCAACTTGTCAACTTTTACGGCAATCGAGAAGAAGACCACCTCGATCGGTTGTTAGTCAATTTAACAGAAAAAGATCCATTAAAGCGGTTAATTGCCCTGCGTCAACTCACTAAATTAATCACCCGTAAGCGAGTTGATTCTTCAGCGCAGCAAGATGTAGTCGAATGCTTGCAACTCCTACTGAGTCGAGAGGAGGAAGTTGTGATTAGAGAAGCAGCTTTTAAGAGCTTGCAAGCCTGCGATCGCCTACAACTACTACCACCCAAAACAGCCAAAACTTTCATCCCCATATCAGCAAAACTCAAACACCGCATTTATTAGTCATTAGCAAATGACAAATGACAAATGACTATTTTCGAGACAGGTGTCCATTGCGAACTTGGACTACCGGATGATTGCACCGCCGCACCAATTGTTCATCGTGGGTGGTAACAATCACCGTAGCGCCAAAGGAATTTAACTTCTGGAGAATTTGTATAACTTGCCAAGAATTATCTGGATCGAGATTTCCCGTTGGTTCATCGGCTAACAGCAGTGGTGGTGTGCTAACGATGGCTCTCGCAATACTCACCCGCTGTTGCTCTCCTCCAGACAGTTGATCTGGAAAGCAGTCAGCTTTAGTCAGTAAACCTACCAACTTCAACGTTGGTTCTAAGCGGCGTTGAATTTCTTTACGGGTATACCCTTGAGCTTGGAGTACAAAAGTTACATTTTCTGCTACTGTCCGTTGGGTAATGAGTTTGTAGTCCTGAAATACAATGCCAATACGTCGGCGCAATAATGACAAGCGATCGCCCCTTAAACCCGCTACATTACATTCATCAACAATTACTTCTCCCTGTGTAGGTAACTCCTGGCCATACAGCAGTTTCAAAAGCGTTGATTTACCAGAACCGCTTGGTCCTGTGATAAACAGAAATTCCCCCTTTTTAACCTCAAGGTTCGCATTCAATAAAGCATGACAGCCATTAGCGTAGGTCTTGGTTACAGATTGCAATTGCACCTTTGCAGCAGTGTTGCTAATGTGCTGTTGAGGTTCACTGTTCTGTTGATCGACGGATTTCTCTGTCTTAACTTCAGTTGTTAATACTGGCATTGTTAAATTCTCCTCATACCCACAACCAAACACTTTGCCAACGTAGATTTGACATTCCCCCCAAAATCAGAATTCCCAGGTTTTGCCTGGGAATTTCAAATCCAACAGAGAAATTTAAAATTTGTTGAAGACTTCAGTATCGGCTAAGTATGGCAAGGGACTGGGCATTGGGCATTGGGCACAAGAGGCAGAGGGGCAGAGGGGCAGAGGGGAAAAACTTACTGCTCCCCTGCTCCCCTGCTCCCCATCTCCCCATCTCCCCTGCTCCCCTGCTCCCCATCTCCCCTGCTGCCCCATGCCCCATGCCCCATGCCCCACTCAGCACTTAATTGGACTCCTTGCAGTCCAGCGATAAATAAAGGCTTTCATAGCAAACTCTGGCAAAGCTAACATCCGCCGCCAGCGCCAAGGTTCTTGATACAGACGATATAGCCATTCCAAATTGTTATTTCCTAACCAAGCGGGAGCGCGAGTTTTAGTTCCCGACCAAATATCAAAACTGCCACCGACGCCAATCCAAATTGCTTGGGGGCACAAATGGCGGTTTTGGGCAATCCATAATTCTTGACGTGGCACTCCTAAACCTACAAAAATCACTTGTGGCTGCAATTGGGCAAGTGTTTGTTGCAATTGTGCTTCTTCTTCTGGGGAATGGTAGCCTGAGTAAGTGCCTACTATATTCAAATCTGGAATTTGCTGCTGCCAGAACTCTGCTGCAATTGAGGCTACTCCAGGCGCAGCACCATAGAAAAATATTTTTGCTCCTGTCCTGTGCTGTCCAAGTTCTTGCAAAAGCTTTTCTGCTAATTCAATTCCCGGAAAACGCTGCACTTTTTGCCATAACAGCCAGCGTAAATACAGAACAACCCCAGCTCCATCTGGAATAACTAGTTCAGCATTTTTAATGGTCTGAGCTAGGAATTTGTTACGCTCTGCCTGCATAGTCATTTCTGCATTGAGCGTTACCACATGAGTTCCTCTGCCTTGTTGCAAGCACTCTAACAACCAGCCTGGATAATTAGTCATCACATGAACTGGTATCCCCAACACTGAAAATGCTTCAGGCGATTTAGACATAGCCTATTTTCGATTGATTTTACACCACACTTCCTTGAATGATAAGTTTATCAAATGTTTTTATCAAGGAAAAATTTAAGAGGAGCCACTCTGGTTTCTGTTATGAGGGTAGGGGTGAGGCATGGAAGCGACTTCCTACCCTATTGTACGCCCGTCTGCTATCTGAGACAGCAACAGTTGTAACAATAGAAAGCATAATTTATCCTCTTTCGCGGAATTCCCCACCCGTCTAAGTAGGTGGGCAACAATCAATGATGCGTTTAAATATGACGCGTAAGCTAGCCTAAAAATTGTGTTATCTCCCTCGATTTGAGCAATCTTTTGAGTAAGATTACTTATTGACAATTGCTCCTTAACTTTAAATGGACGCCAATGGCAAGATGCCCACCGCAGAAGAAATAGTTGGATATTTTTTTATTTGCAAGTCCCTAAACCGCTCGTAGGAATGGCTGTGATGGGGAATTGCGGGACAATTAAGGGGACATCAAGTGCCCTTAATTGTCAGGACTGTGTTGCTTTTCGACGTAGGATTTGAGTTGCTTAAGTGTGACACCTCCATATACAGATGTCTTTAATCTGGGTCTGTTAAGACTTTTTAGTAAACTCGACTTTACAGTTAAGGTAGTGTAACGGGCTGAAGTTGGCTATGAGTAAAATTCGTATCGCTCTGATTGAAGATCATGATCTGACTCGTGTGGGTATTCGGACAGCACTACAGCAAAAGGATGAAATTGAAGTTGTAGGGGAAGCTGCCAATGCCGCCGAGGGACTAAAAATGTTAAAAGTGCTACAACCAGATATTGCCATAGTAGATATTGGTTTACCAGATAAGGATGGCATTGAGTTGACACGGGAGGTAAAATCTACTACTAATAGCGAAGAGTTAAGCACAAAGGTGTTAATTTTGACACTGCGAGATAATCGAGAAGCGGTATTGGCGGCTTTTGCAGCTGGGGCGGACTCTTACTGTATGAAGGATATTAAATTTGATAATTTGCTGGAAGCAGTGCGAGTCACTTACAATGGCAACGCCTGGATCGATCCGGCGATCGCTCGAATTGTATTACAACAAGCGCAACAAAATCCCCAAAAGTCCGAATCGGCTTTTGTAGACACCAAGACCGTTGCCCCTAATCCTGATTTTGCGGATAATCTGGAAGGAATTGAACCCTACACCCTGACAGAAAGGGAGTTAGAAGTGTTACAGTTGATTGTCGAAGGTTGTAGCAATGCAGTAATTGCGGAAAGGCTTTATATCACTGTCGGAACTGTTAAAACTCACGTCCGCAATATTTTGAATAAGCTATGTGCCGATGACCGTACCCAAGCAGCAGTCCGCGCCTTGCGTTCTGGGTTAGTGGGATAAAAGTTAAATTCAGCTAACAGTGAGCAGTTATCAAGGTTTCAAACACTGATAACTGATAACTGTTGAGAATGATTAGGTCTAAATTTTCGTTGGTTGTCAGGTGGGATAAACATCATATTATCTCGCCACTAAACATAGTTGAAAAATTAAAGTCAAATATGGCTGAGACAGGGGTGGACAAACTCAAGCTCATGGTGGTAGACGATGAGCCGGATAACTTAGATTTACTCTACCGCACTTTTAGACGAGATTTTCAAGTATACAAAGCTAATCATGCTCTTGGTGCTTTGGAAATGTTGGAGAAAGTTGGCGAAATGGCTGTGATTATTTCTGACCAAAGAATGCCAGAAATGAGTGGGAGCGAATTTTTTAGTCGCACGGTGGAACGGTTTCCGGACACAATTCGGATTTTGTTAACTGGTTTTACTGATGTGGAAGATTTGGTAGATGCGATTAACTCTGGTCAAGTATTCAAGTACATCACCAAACCCTGGAATCCGGAGCGACTCAGGGCGCTAGTTGAGCAAGCCACGGATACATACCGCGTAGTCAAGAAGCGCACCCAAGAGTTACGTCGGGCGCTGCGGCGAGAATCTTTGTTTAATGCGGTAACAACGGCAATTCGAGAGTCTTTAGACTACGACAGTATGCTGGAAAAGACTGTAGCAACTATTGGACAAACATTTGAAGCTACCAGTTGCTTGCTCAGACCAACAGAAGGCGATCGCTTAACGCCAGACCAATTTTCATACTACGATCCTCAATCCGATGTGTTGGATTGTGCCTTTGACCCCAATGCTTTAATTGAAAAAGCGCTGCAAACCCGTCATTATCAACTTGCTCAAGAAATATACGACGGTAACCCCTGTCATCATCTGGTTGTGCCACTTAGCTACCAGCAACATTTGGTGGCTGTGTTGGCTCTCCATCAATGGGGACGCGATCGCCCCTGGGAAGACGAAGACATCCAACTGATTGCTGGTGTTGCCGAACAAGCCGCTTTAGCTCTCTCTCAAGCAAAACTCTACCAACGCCTCCAAGAAAAACAACAACAAATTCACAATGAGTTAGAGGTGGCTCGCCAAATTCAGTACAACCTGCTCCGCCAAAGTTTACCTGATATCAAAGGTGTGAAGGTACAGGCCTGCTGCTACCCCGCGCGGGAAGTCGGAGGAGACCTTTTTGAAGTGTTTGTTCATCCCAAAGGCGATTTGTGGTTGGCTGTGGGTGATGTTTCTGGCAAGGGCGTTCCAGCTGCTTTATTTATGGCTAGTGTGATTTCTGTCTTGCGGCGGGAATTATCTCAAGAAGCGCCAGCCCAGCCAAATATCGTTATGCAGAATCTTAACCACGCTCTGAGTGAAGACTTGATTAGCAATAATTATTTCATCACTCTTGTGTTAGCCTGTTATACCCCTAGCACTAGGGAACTCGTTTACACTAACGCTGGTCATATTTATCCACTATTATGGTCACACAAAGCGGCATCAGCCGACAGTCCCAACTACCTCAAAGTCCGCAGCGTTCCTTTGGGGATATTGCCCAAATGGCAAGGACAGTCTTGTAGCTTGGTTCTCGCTCCTGGAGACACACTGTTACTAACCAGTGATGGTATTACTGAAGCAATGGTAGTAAATAATGCTATTAATACAGTAAAAACCGTTCCTGGCGTTGAGCCATGTAATCGTTCTATGCTGAATCAAGATGGCCTTTGGCAACTCCTACAACAAGAGGAAAAACCGCTTTCTCTTAACCGTTTATTAGCTCGCATCCAGGCAGATAACCACGTCCAAGAAGATGATCAAACTATACTCTCGCTGGAGATTTTGTAAGTAATGAAAAGTGAGCTTCATGTACCAAGTGATTTGAATTTTCTCAATATTGTCGAGAACTGGTTGCTGGGATGTTTGAAAATCCAGCTAGGAGACTCGGTAGATTGGTCGCGCCAATCAAGTCGTTTGAGATTAGCTTTAGTGGAAGCCTACTCAAACGCAGTACGTCACGCCCACAGGGACAAACCAAATTTGCCCATTCTACTGCGTTTGGAACTCCAAGACCGAGATCTTGCCCTAGAAGTTTGGGACTATGGCGAAGGCTTTGATATGTCTACATACTATGCTCCCGACCCCGTTGAAAAACAAGAAGGTGGTTATGGTTGGCTGATTATGAATCGTCTCATGGATAAAGTAGACTACAAGTTGCAGATAAATGGCGCTAACTGTCTCAAGTTAGAAGCGACTTTACCCGAATTAGTCAAATGAGTAGGTCTTAACCCATGATTAGTTACTTGCTATTTTTGAGGGCGTAAAGATAGTAACTCTTGAGGTGAGGCTAAAAGTTTGACTCTAGTATATAAAATTTGCCGTTGTTGGTTGAGGATAAATATCCACAAGACATTTACGCCGCACCAAGAAGTTTGTGCCTTGCCTGTGACTTGGACTTGGATCGTACTGTTTTCCAAAGTGTCGCTTATTCCTGTATTGGGGTAAGCTTTAATGTTTTGGGCTTCTTGTTTTAAGTAAGCTGCGATCGCATCACATCCAACAATATCAGATTCCAATGGTGGATGCATCACACCATCGTTGGCAAATAAGGCGGCAGTTTCCTCAAATTCTCCTGCATTTAATGTTTCAAAATACCGCAGTACCGTTGTTTCTGTAATTCCCTCAATCTTGAATTCTGACGAAGGCTGTACTGGGGATATTTCAGCAGAGGTCATAAAATTACCTATATTATGTTAGCTAAATATTAATTTCATTACAAAAATCAGTCAAAAAAAAGCCGCTATTGAGATAGATCTGATACATCTACAAATATTTCTCACGGTGGAAGTAGGGATGTTGCATTGCAATGTCCCTATTTCTGTGGGAATAGCAATAAATGTTAATCAAAAAGAATAACTAGATGATGTATAATTTGTGTGCCTGTAGATAGGCAAAATCAAAATATAAAACAATGAATCAGTGTTCCGTAACCAGCAGCGTAGTCAAAGAAAAAGCCAGCGAGTTGGGCTTTCATAAAATTGGGATTGCTGCTGTAGACAGGGTAGATGTTACAGAAGCACAGAGGTTGAAAGCATGGCTAGCCCTGGGTTATCAAGCCGATATGGAATGGATGGGAAACCCAAAACGTCAAGATATTCGGTTAGTAATGCCAGAAGTGCGATCGCTTGTGTGTGTAGCATTGAATTACTACACACCACATCAGCGTCCCCAAGGCAAAGAATACGGCAAAATTTCTCGTTATGGCTGGGGAAGGGATTATCACAAGGTGATGCATAAAAAACTCAAACAGTTAGCCACCTGGCTAAAATCACTAGATGAAAGCGTGCAAGCCAATTATTATGCAGACACTGGGCCTGTGCAAGATAAAGTATGGGCACAACAAGCGGGAATTGGTTGGATTGCCAAAAATGGTAATGTGATTACACGCGAGTATGGTTCTTGGGTGTTTTTGGGAGAAGTGTTGACAAATTTGGAACTAGAAAGCGATCGCCCCCATACAGAACACTGCGGTAGCTGTACTCGTTGTCTTGAGGCTTGTCCTACCGGTGCAATTACTCAGCCTTTTGTTGTGGATGCAAATCGCTGCATTGCTTATCATACGATTGAAAATCGGGCAGAAGAATTGCCACAAACACTCACACCCCATTTGCAAGGCTGGGTTGCTGGTTGCGATATCTGCCAAGATGTTTGTCCTTGGAATCAACGTTTTGCCAAGACAACTGATATTGTAGAGTTTCAACCTTATCCTGGGAATCTTGCTCCACAACTGCTAGAATTAGCGCAAATCTCAGATAGGGAGTGGGATAAACGATTTCCAGCATCTGCCTTGCGGCGGATTAAGCCAGAAATGTTACGACGCAACGCTCGTGCTAATCTTGACGCATCCAGGCGAGAGATGACCCAAAAAGTAATTATTTTTGATTTTGATGGCACAATTGCCGATACAGTAGATGCCCTTGTGAGTATTGCTAATCGTCTAGCTGTAGACTTTGGTTATATACAAATAACTCCAGACCAATTAGCTCTACTCAAAAACTTAACATCTAGGGAAATTATTAAGCATTCCGGAGTTTCTCTGTTTAAAATACCTTTTCTAGTTAAAAAAGTTAAAGGAGAATTAAAAAGCAAAATCCCAGAATTAAAGCCCATTACTGGAATTAAAGAAGCATTAATAGAACTCCAAGCTCAAGGATATAAACTGGGAATTATCACTTCTAATTCCAAAGATAATGTGACGCAATTCCTCCAAATAAATGATTTAAATCACTTATTTGATTTTATATATTCAGGAATTACAATTTTTGGTAAAACAACCATTATTAATAATGTATTGAGGCAAAAACAACTCAAGCCTCAAGATGTAATTTATGTCGGAGATGAAACTAGAGATATAGAAGCTTCAAAAAAAGCAAATATTCAAGTAATTGCAGTGACTTGGGGCTTTAATTCACCGGAAGTACTAGCTAAGCAAAATCCAGATTATTTAATTCATAAACCTAGCGAATTACTGGAAGTTATGAAGTGAGAATTCAGAATTCAGAATTCAGAATTCAGAATTCAGTTATACCAATAGAAAGAACCCCACCGCCTGCGGCAACCCCCTCTGTCCCAGGGCTGTTTCGTTCCCTAAAATACCTGAGTTTGACGGAATAAAAAGTCTGAAAATTAGACAGAGTAAGCGATTAAGCAACACACGCTCGTTTAGTTTGATGTCAACAAGCTTCGATAAATGAGAATGTGATGTATTGATGCATATTTAGGCACTCAAAGTGGGAAAATGAATTTGTGTATGGAATTAGTAGAAATGCAAAATTGGTAATATTCGTCCCTGCCCTGGATGCTTTGAAAGGTTTTTGAGTAGCGAATGAGTGGCAGAAAATATGCAAAAAGCGACTAAATTTTACTTGT
>JAHHHB010000142.1 GCA_019359545.1 Desmonostoc geniculatum HA4340-LM1
TCTAATTTATTGCTGGGATTCAATCAATTAATTAGTGAAATGAATCAATTTAAACCCTGTTATGCTTCTGGATAATTTCACTTAGTTACTACTTGCTAATGCCGGAGAGTGACAGAAGAGGGATATTCATAAATACTTGATTCATTTGCCCTAGATAGCACCTGACTTGTGGTAATACCCCATAATTTTTAATAACTTCAATGCGGGGGCGATCGCTATTAGCCTTCAGCCTGTGTTGCAAAATCATCAGTGTGCTTTCTATTCCTTGGTGCAAATCAGCAGATATCTTGGCATCACTGTCTGAACGGCAGAAGTTGCGGAGTGAAGTAGAAAGGTTGCGAATTCGTTCACTTCCTAGTTCGAGTGAGTTCAAAATTTTTATGATATCTTCGAGAACAAAATCTAGATCCAAGTTCTCAATAGCAGTGGTAATTTTTGCGGTTGGGTTTGGATATTCTTGTTGATACAGTAAGAGCAACTCGCTCATTGCTGCAATGTATTCTTGCAAAGGTGGAATATTGCTAGAAATAAAGTTGATGGGGTTATTGATTTCATGGCCTATACCAGCAATTAACTCTCCGAGTGTTGATAGTTTCTCTTGCTGTACCAGTTTGACTTGGGCTTGTTGCAAAGCCTTAGTGCGATCGCTAACTTTTTGTTCCAAAGATTCAGTCAATTGTTTGAGTTGTAAATGCACGCGCACTCTAGCAATGACTTCCTCTTGTGCAAAGGGTTTGGGGATATAGTCTACTGCACCAAGGGAAAATCCCTTGGTTTTGCTGTCGGTATCTGCTAAAGCAGTGGTGAAAATAATCGGAATGTTTTCGGTAACAGAATTGGCTTTGAGGCGACGACAAGTTTCAAAGCCGTCAATACCAGGCATTTGTACATCCAGTAAAATCAACTCTGGTTGATTGCGCTCAACTTGAGCGATCGCACTTTCTCCATCCACTGCAACACGGAAACGAAAACCCTCACTATTGAGCGCTTCACACAGAACAGATAAATTTGTCGGATTATCATCCACAATCAAAATAAATCCAGTATTTTGGTTCTTATTCATGACGGATTGAAAAGTAAAATTCCACTCAAATTAACAAAACATAATTAAGGAATCATGAGCCAGAATTCCGAATCAAATTCTGTGTGACTGGCTGATAAATAAAGGGTTTTAATTACCTCACTAAATCAAGTATTCAGTTGTCAAGAATAAAGTGGCTGTTTTGTAGTCTGTTTACTGTTGAATATACCCCATTAACTGATTCTAAATTCTTCTTCAATTGATACATTCTTCAATAAAAATCTCCAAGCGTTTGAGTTGGAAATTACTTGTAAGCTGTATAAGATGTTAATGACACCGACTCCTTTGCGTCCTTTTTCACTCAAAAATTCTGTACGTTGGAGGATTTGTGTATAGCCCAAAATACCATTAAGGGGTGTACGTAATTCATGACTCATATTTGCCAGAAATTCACTCTTGGCTTGGCTGGAATTTTGAGCGATTTCTTGGGCTTGGCGTAGTTCTATCTCGATGCGTTTGCGCTCTACAATTTCACTAGAAAGCGCCCGATTGATAGCTTCTAACTGGCCTGGACTGGGTAACGTCAGGGCTTGAGGCATCAAATAAATTAACGCAAATGCCGTGTATATCGAAATAATCGCAGTTAGAGCTTTTAAACTACCTGCAATCCAATAGTATGGATACCAAAGCGTCCAAATATCCATTAAATGTCCAGTACCGCAAGCAATTATAAAAGCACCAAATAACAAAAAGACTCCATTGAAAGGAACGTCTTGGCGCTTGGAAATAAAGTAAATTAGTAGGAAGGGAATGGAATAATAGGCAAAAGCAATGGTGGCATCAGAAATAATGTGGAGCCAAACTAATCCAGTTTTCCACAGATAACAATGTCCGTGGGGAATAAAACCGTCGGACTGGAAAGCATAGTTGAAAAATGTCAGCATGATACTGGGGGTTGGGGAATTTGAAATGTCTACCTATAACCCTAGTATTCCCAAACCATCAAGTGTAAAGTGCGATCGCTACTTTTTTATACTCGTTTTCATGATTACTTAAAATATCAACCCACCAAGATAAAGATGTGTCTAATTTGCGATACCTGCAAAACTTACAATATCATTGATAAAAAAGTCTGAGCTGCCCAATCCCTGTATGATAAACATTAGAAACCTTTTGTAATTATTTGAAAAGTGGGACTATGGAGATTTTGACACTAGGTTGGGTATCACTGTTAGTTGTGTTCACTTGGTCAATTGCAATGGTAGTCTGGGGACGCAACGGACTGTAGAGGTATGGTAGAAAGTCCATTCCTGAGTATTTTGGCTTTAGTTGCTGTAGTGCTACTCGTAGTAGTCACTGGTGGTATTGGTTATTTGACCCTGGCAGATTGGCGCGATCGCCGTCGTCGAGATGAAGAAAAACGCACCACTGGCAGCACCACTCCCAAGCGGCGATAATCTTCTCGTCGTTGAAAAATCTTTTTGTAGGGACATGATAATATCATGTCCCTACATTATTTTATACAATCTTTGCAACACATTCATCATCTGTAGGGTAGCACAGCTGTCATTGGTGTGAACTTAACGTGAAACCCTTGTCAAGACGTGATGTTGAGTTCATTTACTTACCGTTACTTACCGCGTTACCCCACCCTAACCCTCCCCGTATGTATTGGGGAGGGAACTAGATTCCTTTTTCCTGCCTTTCCAAGGGGGGATTAAGGGGGGTAAAACGCCTGTGAGATAAGCATTTCTAGCTTAAGTTGACACCTATGCACAGCTGTGCGCCCCTACAACGTGGTCTATTTAACTGAAAATAGCTGTAAATGCCCGACAGCTTATTAGCACTCAGCAATGGCTAAACGCCCCGCTACCCCTAACAGGACTCAGCACTCTTCATCGAATTCCCAGTCCCTAATCCCCAATCCCCAGTCCCTTTTAGACAGGTAATTGTTACCTTTGCGATGGTTGAGGGAATTATGAGATGGAGAACTTTTAATATTTAAAATTCCCCAGGGAATGGAAAACTCCTCTATTATTCAACCCATAGAACCAAATTCAGAACAGCAAGAATCTCATTGTGATGTCACATTCTCCTGGCGTCAGAATGAGCAACAAAAAGCTTTGTCGGGAGTTGTTGCCCGAATTCGTGAATCTTTAGATATAGACGCCATTTTTAAAATTACAGTTACGGAAGTCCGCCAGTTGCTGAAAAGCGATCGGGTTGGTGTGTTTCATTTTTATCCTGAATTGGCATGGGAAGGAAAATTTATCTATGAAGATGTGGGAAGTGAATGGAGTTCAGCACTAGCAGCCAAAGTGGGCGATCACTGCTTCGCCCAAGACTTTGCAGGGCTATATCAGCAAGGTCGAATTAAAGCAACAGCTGATATTTATCAACTTAGCACCAGTGATTGCTACGTCCAGATTCTGGAAAGATTTCAGGTACGCGCCAATATAGTGGCTCCTTTGTTGAAAGGTAAAGATTTATGGGGATTATTGTGTATTCATCAGTGTCATAGTCCTCGACAATGGGAAACATCAGAAATTGAGTTTGTGCAACTGATTGCCGAACATCTAGGAGTAGCTTTACAGCAAGCAGATTATCTAGAACAAGTGAAGCTACAATCGGCACAATTAGCACAAGCAAAAGCTAAAGAAAAAGCAGCGGAATGGCAGAGAACTATAGCCATAACTATTGAGAAAATTCGTCAGTCCCTTGACTTGGAAAGTATTTTCCGCACCAGCACAGCAGAACTTCGACAGTTACTAAATGCCGATCGCGTGGCGATTTATCGCTTCAATTCAGATTGGAGTGGTAAATTTGTCTTTGAATCAGTGGCAGAGGGTTGGATATCGCTGATAGATGAGCAATTGCGCCAGCCAGAATTGAACGAAAACATCAGCGAATGTACTGCTAAAAATTTAGCTAAATCCCCACTTGCTGATACTTACTTACAAGAAACGTCAGGAGGTCGCTTTAGCAGAAGTGAAGTATACCGTATTTGTAATGATATTTACAATGCAGGCTTTAGTGACTGCTACATTCAAGTTTTAGAAATTTATCAAGCAAGAGCTTACGCGATCATTGCTATTTACCACGGTCAAAAGCTCTGGGGCTTGCTAGCAGTATATCAGAACACTGGAACTCGTGATTGGCAAGAAGATGAGGTTTACTTGCTCACTCAAGTTAGTACCCAGCTGGGTGTAGCTTTGCAGCAAGCAGAATTCTTACAACAAATGCAACTCCAAGCAGCACAAATCAGTAAAGCTGCTGAAAGGCAAAGGGCGCTAGCCAACACTGTCGAAAAAATTCGTCAGTCGCTGGAAATTGAAGCTATTTTTAAAACCACTACTCAAGAAGTCCGACGGTTATTAGAAGTAGAACGAGTAGCAATTTATCGCTTTTATCCTGATTGGAGTGGCGAATTTGTCGCTGATTCTATTGTTGATGGCTGGACACCAGTGGCTAAGCCCCAGCCTGTGACGGAAGGTGTTCTTGTGCAAGGAACTCAAGCAGGTAAGTATGCACGTAATGAGGTTTTTGTACCTATTTCTCAAGGTGAGAAACTTTGGGGATTGCTAGTAGCTTATCAAAACTCCCAACCCCGTTATTGGCAAGATGAGGAAATTAACTTGCTGGCGCAAGTTGGTGTCCAATTGGGGGTAGCATTACAGCAAGCTGAATCTTTGAGACAGGTGCAAGTACAAGCCCAGAAGCTGGCTAAAGCCACTGAAAGGGAGAAGGCTTTAGCCGCAACGGTAGAAAAAATTCGTCAATCTCTTGATATTAACACCATCTTTGCTACAAGCACAGAAGAAGTCCGACGGCTATTAGAAGTCGATAGAGTAACAATTTATCGATTCCGGACTGATTGGAGTGGGGAATTTGTCGCTGAGTCCTTAGCTCAAGGTTGGATACCAGTCAGGGAACTTGTCAGTGCGATTGCAGATGATTACTTGCAAAAGACCCAAGGTGGAAACTTTGCTAATGGTAAAATACTGGTGATTAAGGATATTTACAAGGTTAATTATTCTGCCTGTCATGTTGCCTTAATCGAGCTAATTCAGGCTAGAGCATATATGATTGTGCCAATTTTTCAGGGTGAAAAACTCTGGGGATTACTAGCAGCATATCAAAATATGAAACCCCGTGATTGGCAAGAAGATGAAGTCGATTTGCTGATGCAGATTGGCACTCAGCTAGGAGTAGGACTCCAGCAAGCGGAATTACTCGAACAAACTCAACGTCAAAAAGAAGAACTCACCCAGACTCTCAAAGAATTACAGCAGACTCAAAGCCAGTTAATTCAAAGCGAGAAAATGGCAGGCTTAGGACAATTAGTTGCTGGTATTGCACATGAAATTAACAATCCAATTAGTTTCATTTACGGGAACATCACTTATGTTAGTGAACATGCTGAAAATTTATTAAAATTACTCCGTTTTTATGAAAAACAGCATCCCCAAATAACAGCAGACATTCAAAAACAAGCAGCAGAAATAGACTTAGATTTTATTGCCGATGACTTACCAAAAATTCTCACTTCAATGACAATGGGTGCAGACAGAATTTCTCAATTAGTATTGTCTTTACGAAGTTTTTCTCGACTTGATGAAGCCGAAATGAAACCCGTTGATTTGCATGAAGGCATCGACAGTACTTTGCTAATTTTACAACATCGACTGCAACCCCAGACTAATTCTTTTGCCATTGAAATAATTAAGGAATATGGTGATTTACCTCCGGTAGTCTGCTATGCAGCGCAGATGAATCAGGTATTTATGAATATTCTCAATAATGCCATTGATGCTCTAGAACACTCAGTAAATTTTGGTCAAATAATTGAGAATCCGAAAATATGGATTCGGACAAAAGTCCAAGAATGGAATACTATTTTAATTTGCATTGCAGACAACGGTTGTGGGATTCCAAAAATGGTGCGATCGCGCATTTTTGAACCTTTCTTTACTACTAAGCAACCTGGACAAGGTACTGGTTTGGGGCTATCTATTAGCTATCAAATTATTGTGGAAAAACATGGCGGTAATATTAAGTGCCTGTCTGAACCTGGTAATGGGTGTGAGTTCTGGATAGAAATTCCGATGAAATACAGAGTCAGTTAAAAAAAATTCCTTGCTCAAGTATAGAACCTCAGTCTTGTAGCCAAGTATAAGGCTTGTTTTAGTCCCGATTATACCGTCTTTAGTAAAGAGCGATCGCCATCTCAACTTAGATCAAAATTTCCTGCTTGAACAAAATCCGGGCGCTTTTTCGATTTATAATACCTTGCTATATCTTGATTTCAGTGCTTCTACCCTGCCAGAACAGCTTTGATTGCGGCTAGAAATATATGAAATCTTATATTTTTAAATTGTATGTCTTTTAAAATAGGCGGCATTGTGGGAGCGATCGCTATTTTCTTGACCAGTGGTACAGCCATCGCCGAAGATGCACAAAGGTATATCACTGTAGGTCATGATAAGTTAGGAAACAGCATAGCTCTGGACACAAAAAGTATTAAGGGTACGACCTATAAACTTTACGGCATGTATGGAGATGGTATCTTCGAGACTACATTCGATGCATCGTGTACAGAATCGCGCCTTTTCCTCAATCGCATAGCGATTTACGGTTCAGAGGGAGAGCTACTTCAAGAAGATAAAGAAAAAGGAGAAATACCTTTTGTAGCAGATTCTTCACCAGGCAAAGGAATGCAATTTGTCTGTGAACAGATTGGCGCTCGTGGTTGGTAGGGGAGTGGGGAGTGGTGAGTGGTGAGTGGTGAGTGGTGAGTGGTGAGTTAGGAGTTATTCTCCCTCATCTCCCCCTACTCCCTACTCTCTAGTCCCTACTCCCTATGGACAAAACAACGTGTCACGCGTATCTCGTCCTGTAACTGGATTAGTCCCTTTAGCAACTTTGCACAATTTTTTTTGTTCATCGGGACGCAGCAGCACATCGGTAAAATCTGCTCCGTCAATGATTGCACCATCAAACTTGGCGTTAGCAGCAAACGCCCCCTCCAATAGCGCATTTGTCAAATTTGCTTTGAAGAAGCGAGCTGAGTCTAAAGTTGCATTTCTCAAGTCAGAGCCTTCCAAATTCGCAGACTCCAAATTTGCTGCAAAGAAACTGACACCACTTAAATTGGCATGGCTGAAGTTGCTCTGGCGAAGATTAGCTTTGGTAAAGCTGGAGTCTGTTAAATCACGTCCGGAGAAATCAGCCTCAATCAAAATTTCCTTATTATATTCGAGTGCCAAAGCTGTGGGAGCAAAACCGACGGTTGCGGTGACGCCAACTATTCCCCAAAGAAATAAGCTGAGTATGCTTGCCCAAATCAAATAATATCTTTTACGCTCCAACGGCAACTCATTGTGGGATGAGTTGAGCTTAGAAACTTTTACGCGATCGCTTAACCTAGAATTCATGGAATTCATAATATTTTTAGTCAATGACTAACCTTCCTCCATCTCATTATCCAAATATTGGTCATTTTGGAGAAGACCTAGTAGCCCAATGGTTGCAATCTACGGGCTGGGTAATTCTGCATCGCCGCTTTTCTTGCCGTTGGGGGGAGATTGATATTATCGCCGAACATTCTGGAGGATGTGGGGAGCAGAGGGGCAGAGGGGCAGAGGGGCACAGGAGCAGAGGGGCACAGGAGAATAACTCCTCACTCCTCACTCCCCACTCCCCACTCCCCACTCCCCAATCAATATTGGCATTTGTTGAAGTGAAAACCCGCAGTTCGGGCAGTTGGGATGCAGGGGGAAGAAGCGCAATTACCCCACAAAAGCAAGCAAAAATTTCGCGTACAGCTGGAGTATTTTTAGCCCAGTACCCTGAAAAAGCAGATTACTCCTGTCGATTTGATGTTGCTATTGTCTACTGTCAGGAGTTATCAAAAAAGACGACTGGGGTTACAGCAACTCAAGAAGCTCTCGCTAGTTCATCAGCAGCCGGATATGAGTTTAGGCTGCAAGAATACATTCTGGCAGCTTTCGACTGTATTAATTGATTACCAATGACCAATAATTTTGTGGTAGCGTGACAACCACATCGGTTCACGCCAAAGTTTCTGGACAATAGCCTAAGCCCCGGACAAACTGTTGCCGGAAAGCCTCGATTTCATCTCTCTCTGGGCTACCATGAGAGACGATCGCTACTTGATAGCGACGCATCACATCCACAGGGCACTGTCCCGCTTCCAAACTCCAAAGTGCCATCTGTACCCTCATTGGTGGCTCGTAGCTAATTCCTAATTCATTTAGAAAAGCCCGAAAGTCACCATCTTCTTGAGCCGAGACTTGACCTCTGAGTTTGATCCTAACCACCCAGCCATCAATTTGATGAATTACGGTGACGAACGAAACAGGTGTTTGGGGTCTAGCGTGCAGATGTTGAACGACCCTCAGGGTTAGACTGGCATTAGCCAAATAATACAAGTATTCCATGTTTGTTGGTGCTTGGGATCAAAGCCAATCCTACATATCTATATTCGTAAACCTATGCCTGTTCCCGGTAGGGTAAAAGCCCCCGTTTTTGGATGGGGAGGTTTACCCAATTTTTATGTTGATTTTTGCGTGTTACCTAATAGTATCTATCTTCTGGTGT
The DNA here is from genome assembly GCA_019359545.1 of Desmonostoc geniculatum HA4340-LM1. Classification (GTDB taxonomy): domain Bacteria; phylum Cyanobacteriota; class Cyanobacteriia; order Cyanobacteriales; family Nostocaceae; genus Nostoc; species Nostoc geniculatum. The sequence continues at coordinate 8,642 of JAHHHB010000142.1, forward strand.
AGAAATAAAATTAAGCAGTGATGTCATGGAGTTGCTTATAAGCGTAAGCTCAAACCAATTTTTTTCAAGCAGTATAAATACTAGTAAATGAAGCAAAAAATATCACAACTTAATTGTAACAACAACTTGAGTTCACAAGCAAAAAATTTGGAATTAGATTGTTCGGTAGCTGGGTATGACTATGAACTACCTCCAGAACTAATTGCCCAAAACCCAGCATTTCCTAGAGATAGCTCGCAGTTATTGGTGGTTAATTCTCCCACTACAGGCATCGACACAGCACCCCTAAACCACATTTTCCGTGATTTACCTACACTGCTGCGGCCTGGTGATTTGTTGGTGATGAATAATACAAAAGTTATTCCAGCGCGGCTTTATGGTCATAAGTCTACTGGTGCCCAAATCGAGGTATTGCTGCTGGAAGAGAGGCAACATAACTGTTGGTTAGCTTTAGTTAAGCCAGGAAAACGCTTTAAACCGGGATCGAGGATTTTTTTTGAAGTGAGGCAATTAGGGATTAGGGATTGGGGATTAGGGATTGGGGATTGGGAAGAATCTTCCCCAGCCCCTAGTTCCCAGTCCCCAGTACCCAGTCCCCAACTCACAGCTACGGTTTTAGAAACAGACGCCGCAACTGGGGGGCGTTTGTTGCAATTTGATGTGCCTGAGGGAAAATCTTTGGTGCAACTGTTAGAGGTTTTTGGTGAAGTACCGCTACCGCCGTATATCACTGCTTCCGAAGCTGCTGATGAACAGTATCAAACAGTTTATGCCCAAAAGCCAGGAGCGATCGCAGCTCCGACGGCAGGATTACACTTTACCCCAGAATTATTACAAAAGTTACGCGATCGCCAAATTAATCAAGCTTTTGTAACGCTACATGTTGGTGTGGGCACATTTCGCCCCGTGGAAGTGGAGGACGTAACTACCCATCAAATGCATGAAGAGTGGATTGAAGTTCCCGCCACCACAGTAGAGCAAATCCGCGCCACTAAAGCAGCTGGCGGTCGGATTATTGCTGTGGGGACAACAGCAGTACGGGCTTTAGAAGGGGCGGCTCAATCTGGTGATTTAGAACCATTTTGTGGTAAGACAGACTTGTTTATTTATCCGGGTTACCAATGGCGAGTAGTTGATGGTTTAATTACGAATTTTCACTTGCCACGTTCGAGTTTGCTGATGTTGGTGAGTGCGCTCATTGGTAGACAAAGGTTGTTGAATATATATCACGAAGCGATCGCTTCTCGGTATCGTTTTTATTCCTTCGGTGATGCCATGCTAATTTTACCGGAAGGTGTGGGGTAGAGACGCGATTAATCGCGTCTGTGAAAAATTGAGAATTTGGAATTTTTTTTGGCGTGGTGGGTACTCTGACTTATGAGGAGTTAAAAATAAGTACAGGTCTGGTATTCATGTCTAAAAAATACCTATTTTCTGAGTGGTTACGTTTATTTTTCCAAGTGACACTCTCTGGTTGTTCTGCGTTTGTGGTTTTGGCTGCACCAACAATTACTAATTACCCAGGAAGCAAGCTGCTAGCAGAAAACGCTATTTCTCAGGACTTGGAAGCAGCCAGCTTTTTCCAACAGGGAGTCATGCGCTATAACCGCAACGATTTACAGGGTGCAGAATACGCCTTTCGCCAAGCATTGCAGAAAGATCCTAACTTGAGTACAGCACGGAACTATCTAGGCAATATATTCTTGCAACAAAATCGCCTGGATGAGGCTGTGCAAGAATATGCAGAGGCGATTAAGATTAGTCCCAATTTTAGTGAAGCTTATTACAACTTGGGATTAGTATTGCATCGACAAGGAGAAAAACAAGCTGCGATTACTGCTTATCGGCAAAGCTTGGTAATTAATTCCACAAACGCCACAACCTTGTATAATTTGGGTTTGGTATTGTATGAACAAGGACAGTTACAGGAAGCGATCGCTGCATATCAGCAAGCAATTAATCTTGATAACACCAACGCCAGCGCTTATTTTAACTTAGCGATCGCCTTGCAACAACAAGGAAATATAGAAATGGCGATCGCAACTTATCGTCAAGTCTTACAGCTAGATCCAAAAAATGCCACAGCCTACAACAATATGGCAAGTTTGCTAGCAATTCATGGTCAACCGGCTGAGGCCATTTCCGTTTATCGGCAAGCTATTCGCCAAAATCCTAAAAATGCCTCAGCTTACTATAACTTGGGAGTAACTTTATATAACCAGGGCGACATCAAAAAAGCAAACGGAGCCTTGAAACGTGCCCATAACGAATATCGTCAGCAAGGCAATATTGAACAAGCCCAGAAAATTGAACAGCTAATGCAGCAAATTGCCCAAAAAAGAGAGCAACAGCAACCTCAAGCCAGTCAAACTGCTACTCCCTCCCAGACTCCAGATTCTACAAGTAATGTAGAACAAACATCTGTGCCACAGACGCAAAACCAACCAGAAACTCCTACCGAAACACCCGCCAGCCCCAGCGACGTACCTGTTTCAGTTGAACCACAGTCCAGTTCAACGAGTTCTGGACAATGAAGAAGAAGTCAGAATTGAGAATTCAGAATTCAGAATTCAGAATAGATTAGCGTGGATTCAGCTAAATGAAGTACACAGGTAGGGGCACAACATGTTGTGCCCCTACGATTATCTGTACCTCACGCCTGTTGCAATCTGCTGTAAGTGATAAGTTTAACTCCTAACTCCCAACTCCTAACTCCCAACTCATTCAAATCGGCAAACGATTGATATCTTTGTTACAGCCAATAACTACCATTGCTGAACCGCGTTCTAAACGCTTAGTGGGGTCAGGATTAATTTGAAATTTACCATCCTGACTTACCGCTAGCAAATTCAAACCGTAGCGGTTACGAAGTTGAAGTTCGGTAATCGTTCTGCCGTGAAATTCATCAGGGACGATTATTTCTACAATACTATTATCTGGGTCGAGGTCAAACCGATCTAGGATTGATGGTTTGGTGAGTGTACGTGCTAGGGCACAACCCGCTTCGTATTCAGGAAAAACAACATGATCTGCCCCTACTCGCCGCAACAGTTTACAGTGAACTTCACTAGAAGCTTTGGCAACTACATGAGGTACACCAGCCTCTTTTACATTGAGAGTGGTTATGATGCTTTCCTGAACGTAGTTACCGATCGCTACAATTACAGTATCAAATTCAAAAACTCCAGCTTCTTTGAGTGCAGCCGGTTCGGTAGAGTCTAGTTGCAAAGCATGACCAACTATTTCCTCAGTCAACGCTTCGGAAACTCGTTTTTCATCAATATCTGTTGCTAGCACTTGATAACCAAAATTGTGCAATGTCGAACAAACAGATCTACCAAAACGACCTAAGCCAATTACCGCAAATTGGTGGTTATCTTTACGTAAACTGCGAAAAAAACCTAACGATGACAGATTCACAGTTGTTATCCTTATTATGGCTCCCTGTATTTAGGGCAAAAAACGGTTATCCCGCTTGAATTAAAAATTTTATTTTTGCCTTAGATTGTATATTTTATCAGTTTTGTTATTTGTCATTTGTTATTGGTCATTTGTTATTGGTCAAGAGTCAAGAGTTATTAGTTGTTCTCCCTTTACCCCTGATGTCCCCACTCCCCACTCCCCACTCCCTACTCCCTTTCCCAAACTATCCCACAAGTAAATTTTCTTCAGGATAATGAATTCTAGTAGGACGGGGATCTCCTAATACAGCAGACATCAGCAGTAAAACACCTACTCGTCCAACATACATAGTGAGAATTAGCACAAGCTTTGCTGCTATGGAAATAGTGCCTGTGATGCCTGTGGAAAGCCCTACAGTGGCGAAGGCTGATACTACTTCAAATAAAATCTGAATAAAATCCAATGTTGGATCTGTGAGACTAATTAAAATAGTCGCTAAAATCACCATCGCTACTGAACCCACCAACACACCCACAGCTTTCAAAATTAAAGATATTGCTATCTTGCGTTCATATAATAAAACTTCTTCTTTGCCCTGAAGAATTGCTTTGGTGCAACTTGTCAAGACTCTCAGGGTTGTTGTTTTCATGCCGCCTCCCGTACCACCTGGACTTGCACCAATAAACATCAGTGCAATGGTAATAAATAAACCAGCCGTAGTCATTTTGCCAATATCAATGGTGTTAAAGCCAGCAGTTCTCGGTGTGACTGATTGAAACCAAGCTACTAATATCTGGTCATATAAACTTAATGAACCAAATGTTGCAGGATTTCTAATTTCTATACAGAAAAAAGCAATTGTTCCTAGAATTAGTAAGATAATTGTTGTGCTGGTGGCAACTTTAAAGTCTAGAGAAAATACTTGGGCAGTAGTTTTTTGGAAAATGCGATCGCGCAACCAAATATACATCTCCAAAATTACCTGATAGCCAATTCCCCCGAAAATAATCAACATTGTGATAGTGAAGACCACTAAAAAAGATGACTGATAACTAATCAAATTATCTTTAAACAAACTAAATCCAGCATTATTCCAAGCATTGATACTATGAAAAATCGCTAACCACAGTCCATTTTTCCAACCATGTTCGGGAACAAAAGCGGGCAAAAGTAAAAATACACCAGTAATTTCAAAAATTAATGTTGTGGCAATAATTGAGCGGATAACTTGGGCGCTACCACTCATTCCTGGTCGGTCTAAAGCTTGTTGAATTGCAATTTTTTGGCGCATATCAAATCTACGTCCTATTAGCAAAATCAGAAATGTGGTGGTTGTCATGTAACCCAATCCGCCAATCTGAGCTAATAGTGCAATAAACAACTGACCCCAAAAGGAAAAATAAGTACCAGGGTCAACTACTGATAAGCCTGTGACGCAAACTGCGGATGTAGAAGTGAATAATGCCACAATCAGGTTATTCCACGTACCATCGCTAGTTGAAAAGGGCATCATCAGCAAGATTGTTCCGATAGCGATGACAGCCATAAATCCCAAACAAATTGTCCGAGCAACAGTCATAATTAATTCAAAATTCAAAATTCAAAATTCAAAATTCAGAAAACCAGATTTAATATGGGTTGGCACATGCTTGAATCTGTAGCCCTCTTTGGAATCATTGGTATAAATTCGAGCAAGAACAGTTTATTGAGGTAAAACTGCAAAATTTTCCCCACGAGGATACATCATGGTTTACGTTCTCTGGAACGAAAATACCCTTATTTAATTAAAAACATACATGGTAGCCTACGAGTATGTTTTTTTTGAACTATGCTCTCTCTTGAGACTACTTTTTAATGAGTGCAACACTTTACCAGCAAATTCAACAATTTTACGATGCTTCCTCTGGTCTGTGGGAACAGATTTGGGGAGAACATATGCACCACGGCTACTACGGGGCTGATGGTAGTGAGAAAAAAGACCGTCGTCAAGCGCAGATTGATTTGATTGAAGAATTACTGACTTGGGCTGAGGTACAGGGGGCGTCAAATATTCTGGATGTGGGTTGTGGTGTGGGTGTGCGATTCGTTTAACCTAAATGAGTAGAAATACTCAGGGACGGTTAGCTTGGTTATAGAACCATGACAACTGAATGACCATGTAGGTGAAAATCCTACCCTGCAAGTGCAGCAG
>JAHHHB010000143.1 GCA_019359545.1 Desmonostoc geniculatum HA4340-LM1
GCTTCCCAAGCTGTAATCACGCGACGACGCAAATCCTCTGAGTAAGATACTGGCATCTAATAAAACAATCACTCTAGCTCGATATTACCGTAACTTGTGGTTCAATTACCTGAAAATTGCTGTAACCTCTAAATCTAAATCGGAAATTACGGTTAACTGCTTCTGGATCAGTCCCGCATCGTACATTGTGAAAGTAACACTCAGATTTTTCACTGATAACATAATAAAACTTTGAATTGTTATCCCTGACTTGTTTTGGGATCGAGCAATGCACGCATACTTGCACCCAATATATCAAAGGCTTTGACAGCAATTAATAGAGCAACTCCAGGTAATACGGAAAGCCACCAGTAACCGGCTGATAAGTAGCGCATTGATTCTGATAGTATGATACCGAGTGCGGGTGTTTCTGGCGAAAGACCCAAACCCAAGAAGGTCAGACCAGCCTCATGGAGAATCGCATGGGGAAACTGTAAAATCAGCCCGACGATGAACTGGGGAAACAGGTGGGGTATCATGTGATGACAGGCAATCCACAAAGGCGATCGCCCCAATTTAGCAGATAGTTGCACGTAGTCGGAATTTTTAATTTGCAAAACTTCTGCTCGTAGGAGTCTTGCTAATGCCATCCAGTGAGTAATAATGATGGAAATTAACAAACCCCCTACTCCACCACCAGCCGCAAATGCCACTAAGATAATCAGCACCAAATGAGGTAGGCTAAAAAACACATCAATTAACCAAGTGATAGCCACATCGACTTTACCACCCATAATTGCGGAAATTGTGCCTAACACCAGTGCTAACACTGCACTACAGATAGCAGTGAGTAACCCCACCCATAAACTCAGGCTCAATCCATGCAGGGTGCGGGTGAGCATATCCCTTCCCAACCAATCAGTACCGAAGGGATGAGCAAAGTCAGGTGGTTGATTTTGAGCTTGCAAGTTGATTTCTAATCCACTTGTGCTAATAATTTGAGTACCCAACAGCAGAATTATCAGCACGAATAAACAAAGGAGTGCGATCGCTAAAGTTTTACTCCGGCGATTACTCAGAATTGAGAGATGATGACGTTTTCTAGCAAAAGAAGCAGGAATCGCAATTCTTTGTTTCATGGTGTGGGGTTTCCAAGACGAATGCGGGGATCAATAATTTGATAGGTGAAGTCTGCTAGAGCATTGCCTATAAAAACAAACACTGCACTGAAGAAAACAATGCCTACCAGTAAAGGTACATCACCAGAGAGTGCAGATTGAATTGTCGCATCACCCAAACCAGGATAGCCAAACACCTTTTCGGCCAGCACGGAACCGCCAAACAATTCACCCAGACTCGCAAACTGTAATGTAATCGCAGGTAAGGCAATATTTCGCAAACCGTGATGCAGAATCAACCCTGTTTTCGTTTCTCCTTGAGCATAGGCGAACAAAGCAAAGTTGCTGTGGAGAATTTCGATCAGTTTTTCACGAGTAGCTAAGGCAATAGTGGCAACACCCATTAAACTCAGTGCTAGAGCAGGTAATAGTAAATGGTATAGTCTATCCCAAAGGCTGACATCCCCCAGCAATACCCCTGGTGGCGAAGCACAGCAAATTGGTGTAATTTGTAAGGTGACAGAAAATAAAGTCAGTAATAGTAAAGCAATCCAGAAGGTAGGAGCTGATGCCAAGGTGTAGGCATACAGGCGAATAGTTTGATCCAAAAATGAGCCTTCTTTTGCTCCGGCGAGGATACCAAGAGTTACGCCAAAGCATCCTGACAGCACCCAAGCAAGCCCCATCAACCACAGCGATGCACTAAAGCGGTTAGCAATAACTTGCCATACCGATGTTCGATAAACCATAGACTCGCCCCAATTCCCTTGCAAAAGTTGCCCTAACCAAAGAAAGAAGCGGGTAATCATGGGCTTATCTAATCCCCAGCGTTGGGCAATTAATTCTCTTTGTTCAGGAGTCAGTGTCAGTCGCAAACTAGCATTGACATAGGCATCAATTGGGTCAATGGGAGATAAATCCATCAACACAAAGGTGATAATTGCCACTGTCAATAGCAATAGGAAAAGATAAAACAGTTTTTTCAGAAAAAATCGCAATAAAAAATTCATTTAATTACAAATTATTTTCATAGACTTCTGCATGAAAATGATTATCATATATTTGGTGTGAAAACTCCAAAAACCTCTTAAATCCATCTTTTTCATTGATATCTGGACTTGAGTTCGAGGGCAGCACAAAAGCTATTGAGACTATTTAACAAAGCATTATAGTAAGAATAAGCATCATCGTGTTCTTGCTGAAGATGAGCATACAAAGCCAGTTCTGGCTCTGATGCTAGAGTTTGATTTGGGATATCTAAACCTGCTTTGGTTAAGCGTATAGATGCGATCGCGATTAATAGCGCTCCGATGGTATTATTTTTACCGTGGAGAAGATCTTCCAGCCCGGGTAAGATTAACTCAGATCCAGGCAATTCATTTAGCTCCATGATTGATCACTCCCTGGTGTACTTTCACAGGACTCGATAAATTGTTCGATCCTGCTTTTCAAAATATCGGGATTAAGGGCAGGAAATCGGATCAATTCAGGTTCGATTGCTCTAAAGCAATCACGTAATTCCTCTAAAGAAAATAATTTCTGCTCATACATAGCTCGAACATCATCAATATCGCGGTTATATCCCCTAGATAGCTTAGAAATGGCTTGCGATGTGAAGTCGTAATGATAAAATGATACTGCTCCTTCTCGTCCAATGAAAATGCTTCTGTTACGCCATCCAGGAAGGGGAGGTAAAAAATCCTGCGGGGAAGCTAGTTCTATATTGATGTCCAACTGTTGTTTAAGTTTAGCGATCGCTTGGAAGATACCTGGAGGTTCAGGGTCTAAACGGATATCGATATCCACAGTAGAACTACGCCATCCCACGAGTAAAGCACTCGCACCACCTGTAAAGTAAATGCAACCAGAGCCACGGGCTTCTCTACCTAAAAGTTTCATCAATTGTGCAATTTTCTGAGAATCGACATTTGAACGCATAATTTACATTAGTGCAGGTTGGTTTCTCTAAGCTAGCAGAATTGAAAAAGCTCTTATGCAGAGGAGAAAAACTATCGGAAATCCTTCGATTGAGAGACAATTTAGGGCGATCACCTCATAGGAATTAAGTAAGTCGAGGTAAATAAAGCTAACTAGTGAGGGTCGTCATTTGTCCTTTGTTATTAGTAAGGATTTCAAGCCTATTTACGTTTCGTAACATAGTTTGGTTTATTTCCACCGCCTTACTTATTTACATATCCATTTCCACTCAGTAATATTCCCTAAAAGCCGTCCTTGGTGACGTTGAGATGGCATTTTTTTTCTACCAATATCCAGACATTCACTTACTAAATAAGTCTCATTCAAGTTAACTAACCAAGCAGAAGTTGCATCCCCTTGAGTACCAATTCCAGTTTGACCGTTCCAATGCACTTGTTTCCAATACTTGCTAGCTGCGGTTTCATCAGCAGCACCCAACCCTCGATCCAAGATGCGATCGACTGTGGGATTGGTGTAATTACTGGAATTAGGGCGACCATTGGGTATACCCAGAGGACTGCGGTAGAGAGAACGCAAATCTAGAGAACGTGTTGTTAAAGTATAGAACCAAGCGTCATGCTGGATGCGATGCTTCATCTGTTCCCAATAAGAACCCTCTGGTTTCATCTCGATCCCCACTGGTTTGAGCATTTGGGCGATCGCCATCGCTAATCCTTGTTCGTGGGGTAAACTTGCTGTGTAAAGCAAGGTAAATTCTGCTTCTGTTCCTTGTTTATCCACCGTCCCATTACCGTTACTATCCCGCCACCCACCTTCAGCCAGGATTTGTTTTGCTTTATTGATATCTGCATCAGCAATGGCTGGGGCTGGTTCTTGCCACGGCGGCCCATCTGGATAGCCATAAACACTAGACCCATAGCCCCACAAAATCGCATCTACCAATTTCTGGCGGTTAATTGCGTAGTTGATTGCTTGACGAATTGCTCGGTCTGATGTGACGTTATTTCCAGTGGGATAACCTTGAGCATTTTTTTGTCCAGTATCGGGGGCAAAAGGTAAGATCGTGACGGTATGATCTAGAGTGGGAACTTGGTATAGTTGCATTCCTTTTACAGAATGCTTCGCCAAGGGATAGGGAATTTTGGCAATTTGAGCGCGACCTGATTTAGCAGCCGCAAAAGCAGCATCTCCTTGGGTGAATAAAAACACAACACGCTTGATTTTGGGTTTGTTTCCATAGTAATAAGGGTTAGCTTCTAATACAATTTGTTCTCCTTCAACCCACTGTACTAATTTGTAAGGGCCAGAACCAATGGGATTACGATTGTATGTCTTGCTGTGGGCGTGTTTAGGGACAATGCCTAAGCTGGCGAGTTTGTCAACAAACATGACATTTGGTTTTTTAAGATATAATTTCACCTCGTAATCGCCTGTGACTACGGCTTTGTCTAGAAATTTTTCTAAACTTAATTCTGTGTCTTTGTTGAATGTGTAAGCGACATCTTCTGCTGTTAAGGGTTTTCCATCACTGAAGCGGACATCAGGGCGGATTTTTACTGTCCAGACTTTGCGATCGCTACTCAATTTATAGTCTTGAGCTAAATCCATGACTAGTCCTTGATTAAGGTCACGCCTCAATAGACGACTTTGCAATAATGGATCGCTGTAACTATCCCAAGACCAACCATCGGTAGGATCAAATCCCTGGCGAAAATTAATATATTCATGCGATCCTAAATCGATGACAATTTCATCTCTAGGAACGGGATTTGCAGCTGCGACGCTTGAATTCGAGGTATTGCGACTACAAGCAGTTAAGCTGATGAGTAGGATTCCCCAACTAACAGCTAATAATTTTCTCCATCTCCTCTGTTGAAGAGGAAATTTATAGGTAATGACTGTAGTTTCTGCACAGGTATCAATCATAAACATCCTCTTCAAAACCTATAGGAAAAACTACCAATCACTGTAAATGGCTCTTGTACGCTCAAGCTACCATAATCGTTAGTATCGAAATACTTCACGTTAAAAAGATTTTTGAAGTTCAAACCAATTTTATAGCGATCGCTGCGATAAAATAACGCTGCATCAGTCCGCAGATATGAAGGAACGGAGAATTCGTTGGGTATACCATTGGCGCGATCGCCTACATATACTAATCCCAAACCACCGCCAAATCCTTGTAAATTACCTTTTTGAATTTGATATGTAGTCCAAAGACTCGCGCTATTATAAGGAACATTCCCCAAGCGATCGCCAACGGGAATCAGGTTATCTTTTGTCACTATGGCATCAGTATAGGCGTAAGTACCAATAATTCTCCATCCCGGTGATATTTCCCCAGAAATATCTAATTCTATCCCCCGACTGCGTTGTTCTCCTGTTTGAATTCTGTCAAAAAAGTCATCGGAATTGGGGTCTATAGTGGCGACGTTTTGGCGGGTAATTTGATAAATTGCTAAATTTGCCAACAACTTTCTATCAAACAATTCTTGGCGAATTCCTACTTCATATTGTTCAGAAGTTACTGGCTTAAAAGCTTCACCACTAGTATTTCTGCCAAACACTTGGGGTATAAAAGCATTAGACCAACTTGCATACAGGGTTGTGGTATCACTTGGCTGATAAACAATTCCTAGTCGTGGTGAGAATTTGCTGTCACTGATTTTGTTAATGTTGGTGTTTGTATCCAGGTCATCGTAAAACCCTTCAACATTAGCAAAGCGTACACCGGCGGCAATTTTTAAGTTAGGCAGCAGTTCAATGATATCCTGCACATAAATACCCACCACATCACTACCGTATGTGACAAAATAATCTAAAGAAAGTTCTCCTGTTGGTCTAGCACCGTAAACTGGATTGAAGATATTAATAGGCGCAATTGGTGAACTGAAAGATTTACCAGGATAATCTAAGTGGGAATACTCCACCCCAAATAACAAGTTATGTCCTATTGAACCTGTTGTGAATTTACCATAGATTTCGTTACGAAAAGTCAGGTTATTTGTCTCACTATCGCCCGTTATGAATTGACGGTTTAAGGTTTGTCCATCATCTTGTAGTCCGCGACTACTCGCCCTTCTTGAGCTAATTTGTTGCCAAAGACCATTAAATGTTTGTTTAAATTGCCAATTATCGCTAAACCGATGCTCAAATTCGTAAGTTAACGAGTTAGCGGTATAGGTTTCTAAATTGATATCGGGTTCCCCTTGGAAAAAACTGCGCCGGATGTTCAAAAATCTGGGATCTGCTCGGAATACACCAGGATCTACTGATTCATAGGTCAGGTTCTCATAGTCTATATTCAATGTGGTGCGATCGCCCAATTTCCAAGTCAGCGCTGGTGCAATAAAAGTCCCTGCATATCTACCGAAATCACGAAAACTCCCTTGATTTTGATAGGAAGCATTCAGTCGGTATAGTAGGGATCTTGATTGTGTGAGCGGCCCGGTTAAATCTATTTCACCTCGATAAAAAGCATAACTACCAGCTGTAGCTTTAATCTCATAGAACGGATCTTCTAAAGGCTTTTTGGTGATTGTATTAACCGTACCAGATTGAAAACCACTGCCATATAAAATCGCGGCTGGGCCTTTGAGGACTTCAACGCGATCAATGTTTGCCAAATCCCTAGCAAAACCGCCCTGAGAGCGAAAACCGTTGCGGAGAGTTTCGTACTCATCAGAAAAACCCCGAATGATAAAACCTGATGAACCAGGCCCTGTTCCTTCTGTTAAACGTTGGACACCACTGACATTATCTGTAAATTCATCTAAACGTACTACTCCCCTATCTTCTAGTACTTGACGTGGAATCACCTGAATTGATTGGGGAGTGTCTTCAATGGGAACCTCCAATCTTGTCCCCGTGACAACAAGTTCTATTGGTGCTTCTTCGGCTTGTTCTGTGGTATTTGTAGGGGGTGTTTCACTATCAGGTTGATTTGTCTGTGGCGTTTGTGGTTGTTGTGCAGAATTTGTAACTGGTGTGACAACAAAAATTAGACCTTTATCGCTGTCATCTAGCTCAACCTTCGGTAAACTCGTCTCACCAATTACCGTGACTCGGATAGTACTTGCATCCTGATTTGTCACTACAATATCAGTAATTCCCGCAAGCGGTTTTTCTTGACGGAATAATTCACCAGTACTTAGCTTCAGTTGAGCGTTGGGAATATCAACGATAAAGTTATTTCCTTCACTCTTAACTACTGTTTGCAGCTGGTCAGAAGTAGGTGTTTCTAAAATTACTTCCAAACTATTATCGCTGGTGTTTAAGCTTACTCCTGTTACTAATATGACTTGATTTTGCTGCTGTGCTAACCATTCTTTGACGCTGGTGTGGGGACGTTGAATATCACTTATTTGGGGAATCTGTGCGATGGGTACTTTTGCTTTTGTTTCCTCTTGAGAGACTGTATACTCTGGAATCAAATTAATCTGGACTAACTTTTCTTTTCCCTGTGCTTGTACAGACTCGGAACATAGCAAATAGATAATACCTGCAATGCCTAAATAACTAAAATGTCCTAGCTTCAAAATTTTCCTCCACTCCCCAGTCTGATAAATCGACACACATTTTTAGCCCACAATACAAAATTGTTATGAGTTTTTGAGTTTTAAATGCAGTAATATTTTTTGATAAGAATGATTATCATACTATTTTACGTAGAGAAACATGAAGAAATTCTTAAACGAAGCAATCTTAGTTAGAACTTACACACTCAGATCCCCCAACCCCCTTAAAAAGGGGGCTTTAGACTTTCCCCCCTTCAAAAGGGGGGCTAGGGGGGATCAGGGTTTCAGGCTTCAGTGCGTAAGTCCTATTAGTCATAATATTTCCATAGACCTTTTGTATAAATATTTTTTGTCTCACGCAAAGATGAGCCAGTGCGTTGGAGAGACACTGCGTTGCGCGGGTTCCCAAGGCACTCTGTTGGGCGGGCAATGCCCGACTTGAAGCAAGTGTCGTCGGTCCCGCCAACTTGTACCCCTCCGGGGAAGCAAGCTACGCGTAGCGTCTCGTAAAGAAGCAACTGGCGTGCAAAGACGCAAACAAGAAGGACTTTTGCAAGAAGTCTAATCTCGATGGAGGTAATAGTTCAAGCGTTGTTTTAATTCCTGGATATGAGGTAAGCCAAGCATTGTGTAGTGATTACCTGGAATAGCAATGATCTCTAAAGCTTCAGAAGAAAGTTTATCCCAACCTAATGTGGGATTATCAAGGTCATGAGTAGTTCTCTCGCTAGCTCGAAAGAGTTGAATTCGATGAGGATAAATTTGTGGTTGATAGTTCAATAAAGCTTGATTATTACTCTGGAAAACTCGTAAAAAACAGCATAATTCCTCAATACCAATATCTAGAGATATGAGGTTAGCTATCTTCGCCTGTTCCAGGAAATAGTTTAGTTGTTTTTCTGGCTCTAATTGCTGAAGATGTTGCTCAGAAATAAAGCAGTTTTTCCCAGCAGAATTAGCCATGTCCCAAGCAAGATTGATTAAGACTGTGGCAGAATCATAATTCTCAATTTGTGCAGGTTTATTGCTAGCAACTGGGGCTAAAGTATCCAATAAAGCAAGTAGGGCTACTTGATGACCTTGCCTTTGTAACTGTTGAGCCATTTCAAAAGCGACAACGCCACCCATAGACCAACCTCCTAAAAAGTATGGCCCTTGTGACTGAACAAGGCGCAGTGCTTTAATGTAGTCTGTTGCCATGTCTTCGATGCGGTTGTGGGGCTGTGATTCTCCATCAAGACCAAGTGATTGCAATCCGTAGAATGGTTGGTCTGGTTCTAGGTGACGCGCTAATTCGTAATAACAAAGCACATTACCACCAATTGGATGTACGAAAAATAGAGGCGGCTTAGAACCATGAGGTTGAATTGCAACTAAAGGGGACGATCGCACACTATCAGCCGACTGACGTAAAATACTAGCTAGCTGCTCAATAGTAGCTCCCTGAAACAAAGTAGATATTAGCAATTTTTGTCCAAACTGCTTGTGAATTTGAGCCATCAAGCGCACAGCCAAAAGTGAATGACCTCCCAAATCGAAGAAATTGTTTGTAACTCCGATAGGGGAAATATTCAAAAGCCCTTCCAAGATTTGTACAAGTTGTAATTCTAAAATGTCACGAGGCGCTACGAAGTTTTTCTGGAGTTTGGGTCTAATCGTATCCGGTGCTGGCAAATTTTGACGGTCTATTTTCCCATTTGGTGTTAATGGTAGCTCTTTTTGTAGCACAAAAGCTGTAGGTATCATGTAGTCGGGCAGTTTTTGTTTGAGGAATTGACGCAAATCACTCACACTAGGAGTTGTTTCTGGTCGAGGTACAACGTAAGCCACTAGGTGTTTGTCGCCTGGGTGGTCAACTCTTGCGATGACCACGCTTTCTCTGACTTCCGGGTGTTGAATTAGCAGGGCTTCGATTTCTCCAAGTTCAATGCGGAAACCGCGAATTTTCACTTGGCGATCTCTCCGACCAATAAACTCGATATTACCGTCGCTTAAGTAACGGGCTAAGTCACCAGTTTTGTAGAGGCGGGCCCCGGGTTGATCGCTAAATGGATTAGGAATGAATTTTTCGGCAGTCAATTTTGGGTTGTTTAAGTAACACCGAGCAAGTCCATTACCACCAATATAAATTTCGCCTGTAACACCAATTGGTACTGGTTGTAATTTAGTATCAAGGAGATAAATTTGTGTATTGGCAATGGGGCGACCGATAGTTACACTACTATCTCTATTTATTTCCGCAAATGTAGAATAAGTCGTATCTTCAGAAGGTCCGTAAAGATTTAAAACTCTCTGAATATGATGATTTTGATAAATCTGTTGTACCAGTTGATTTTGTAGTGACTCACCAGCAAGATTAACTGTCCTCACTGAAGCAGGTAAACCATCTATTTTTAATAATTCTGTAATAATGCTGGGCACTGTATTTACCAAGCTTACTTCATCAGTTAATGAGGGTAAATGCAATGCATTTTCTACAAGAATTACTCTACCACCCCAACTGAGGGGAACAAAAAGTTCAAATATTGATAAATCAAAACAAATGGATGTTGAGGCTAACACTCCAGTCAAATCATCATCTGTAAAGACGTCTCTTGACCATGTTAATAACGCAACACAATTTTGATGTTCAATTGCTACACCTTTGGGAATACCAGTAGAACCGGAAGTATATATCACATAAGCTAGGTGATGAGATTTAACTTCATTCCACAGATTTTCTGTACTTTGTTGAGTAAGCAATTGCAATTCATTATCTACACAAACAACTTGCACATTTGGTTGAGCAAATAATTCAACTAAATGGGTTTGAGTCAGCAGTACCTTTGCTTGGCTGTCTTCTAGCATGAAAGCCAAGCGTTCCTGGGGATAACCTGGGTCTAGGGGTACGTAAGCTCCACCTGCTTTGAGAATACCCAAAAGTCCTACAACCATTTCTAAAGAGCGCTCCATGTATACACCTACCAGCACCTCTGGCTTTACACCCAGTTTTTGCAGGTAGTGTGCTAATTGATTCGCTTGAGCATTCAGTTCTCGGTAAGTTAGTTGTTGTTCTTTAAAGACCACAGCAATAGCATCGGGTGTATGCTCTACCTGATTTTCAAATAATTGATGGATCAATTGCTCTTTGGGATAGTCAGCCTGAGTATTATTCCACTCCACTAACAACTGATGCAATTCCTGCTCACCCAGAAGCTGCCCAGACTCATATCGTGCCAATGGTTCACCAGCCATCTGATTGAGAGTTCTGGCATAGTAACCACCGATTACCTCCATCTGCTTGTGGCAGAGCTTAGTTCCATCACCCGTTAAAACTAGTTGGATCTCAGATGAGGACAAATCCATTCTAAAATCAGCACAGAAAGTGAAGTTTGTCCGTTCATAAGCTGTTCCACCTAAAATCTCCTGTTTGCCGAATTTTTGAAGGCTCTGGTAAACATGAAAGTGGGTGAAGTTAAAGATTGTCTCGAACAGAGGCTGACCGCCAAACTCCTTTTGGATTATTGCCAAGGGATAGCGTCGGAAAGGCAGCAATTCTCGTTCTGTCTCGAAGGTCTCCCGTACTAAGTCTATCCAGGTTCCTCCAGGTAATTTTATTGAAAATGGCAAGGTGTTGAGGAACAGCCCTAGAACTCGTTCGCCATCAGACTCTTCCGGTCTGCCGTTGGATACCAAACCCGTCGTCACCTCTGAGTGTCCAGTGAGTAAACTCATTACTCTTATATGTACTGCCAAAAGCACAGTTTTAAGCGGGACACTAGTCGAGTGAGCCAGTTGTCTTAGACCTTGAGAAACTTCAGGGGTTAAGAAAACTTCCTGTATGTTTATTTGCTTATTGTTAGCGACTTTCTCGGCAGAAGACCAACGAGGAATAGTTGAAATTGTACTCTGGCTAAGTTTTTGAAACCAAAAGTCTCGATGCTCCTGTGATTCAATAACTTTGCGCTCCAAAGCGACAAAATCCCGCAACCCTATCTTTGGAGGCGGCTCAAGGGGAGTAACTTTTTCACCTAAGAGATAAAAGTATTGCTCAAACAACTCAGTGAGCATTGAAGCCACACTCCATCCGTCAAGAATGGCATGATGGAAGCTCAGAGTGAACTGAAATGTTTCTTCAGAACGGTTATGGATCTGAAAGCGCATTAAGGGAGGACAAGCCCAATCAAAATGCCGACTCTTTTCCACTTCTATCCAAGTAGTTATTGCCTTTTCTTGCTCGGCATAACAGAGGTGACAGAGATTCTCTACCTGCAACGGCACATCAATTGTGTGATAAACCAACTGCAAAGGTTCGCTAAAGTCGCCCAGGCTAAATGAAGTCCGTAGCACAGGATGGAGAGAGACCAACTGTTTGATCGCTTTCTGTAAAAGAGGAAGGTCGAGAATCGCTTTGAAATAATAGCTGAAAATGTCGTGGTAAATAGCAGTTTCCGGGCTGTACTCACTGTGGAACAGCATCCCCATTTGCAAGCTAGTCAGGGGATAGGCATCTTCTATACTATCTTGTAACTTCAAGCGATCGCGTTGACAGATGAGGTCAAACGCTTGGACTCGCTGTCTAATAGCCAGATCAGTCTTTACTATTGTAAGGTTTTGGATCAGTTCATGAATCGTCTGATGTTGGAATAGTTGCTGAAGTGAGATGTTCAAACCTCTTTCTCTGGCTTTAGACCGAACTTGAATGCTGCGGATGGAATCTCCTCCTAAAGCAAAGAAGTTGTCGTGAATACCAACTTGTTCCAAACCGATAACCTCAGCCCAAATTTCTGCTAGTATTTTTTCTTCGGGAGTGAAAGGTGCTACGAAAACCTCGTCTAATTCAGGACGCGTATTTTCTGGTGCAGGTAAAGCATTGCGGTCTACTTTGCCATTAGGTGTTAGCGGCAATGCCTCCAGTATGATAAAAACTGCTGGTATCATATACTCAGGCAACTGCTGCTTCAGAAAGTTCCGTAGTTGGCTGATGGTTGGGGACTGCTCAGTGTTAGGGACAACATAGGCTACCAACTGCTTTTCATTACCTTGGGGCTTCTGCACTAGTACTACAGTCTTCCGTACAGATGGGTGTTGAGTTAGCAGCGTCTCAATCTCCCCTATTTCAATACGGAAGCCGCGAATCTTCACTTGGTTGTCAATTCTACCTAAGTATTCAAATTCTCCATTCGGCAAATAACGGGCTAAGTCTCCTGACTTGTAAAGGCGTGCCTCTGGCTGATTGCTAAAGGGGCTAGAAATAAACTTTTGTGCCGTCAGTTCTGGACGATTGAGATAACCCCTAGTCAAACCAGCACCACCAATATACATCTCACCCCAGACCCCAATTGGCACAGGTTGCTGATGTTGGTCAAGCAAATAAACTTGCAAATCAGGAATTGGACGACCAATAACACTGCTTGCGGCAATTTTCAGGTCTGCCAGCGTCAGTGGGCGATAGGTGACATGCACAGTCGTTTCTGTGATGCCGTACATATTGACTAACTGTGGTGACCGATCGCCATGTAGCTCAAACCAAGGTTTCAAGCTTTGAAGTTCCAGGCTCTCGCCACCAAAAATTACCAAGCGTAAGGCGAGTTGCTTGGCAGTTTCCAAGGATGCCTCTGCTCGTATTAGTTGGCGGAAAGCGGAAGGAGTCTGATTGAGTACTGTCACCTGCTGTTGGCACAACAACTTGTAAAAGGATTCTGGTGAGCGACTGATAAAGTAGGGTACAACTACCAGTCGTCCACCCCAAAGCAGCGCACCCCAGATTTCCCACACCGAAAAGTCAAAGGCAATGGAGTGGAAGAGTGTCCAGACATCCTGCGAGTTGAAGTTAAACCAGGACTGAGTTGCAGCTAGCAGTCTGGTGACATTCTGATGGTTGACTAGCACACCTTTGGGTTGACCGGTGGAGCCTGAAGTGTAGATTAGATAAGCTAAGTTATCAGCTGTGCAGCTATTGCTCGGATTATGTTGACTTTCTTTGGCAATAGTTTCCCCATCTGTGTCCAAGCAAACAATTCTGGTCTGATGTTCTGGCAGGTCTTTTAACAGTTGCTGCTCACTTAGCAATATTAGCACTTTTGAATCTGACAACATAAAGGCTAATCGCTCTTGGGGATACGCTGGATCTAATGGTACGTATGCACCACCCGCTTTCAGGATGGCTAATATTCCGATGACCATAGAAAGCGATCGCTCGACGCATACACCCACCAGCACCTCTGGCTTTACACCCAGTTTTTGCAGGTAGTGTGCTAATTGATTCGCCTTAGTGTTCAGTTCCCGATAAGTCAGATGCTGATCTTCAAAGATGACGGCAATAGCATTGGGTGTATGCTCTACTTGAACTTCAAATAATTGATGGATGCATTGTTCCTGGGAATAGTCAGCTTGAGTGTTATTCCACTCCATAAACAACTGCGATTTCTGTGCTTCCGTCAATAATGGTATCTCCCAAAGGTGTTGCTCAGGTCTAGCAACCATACCTTCTAATAAGGTAACGTAATGACCAAGCCAACGCTGAATCGTTTGGTGGTCAAATAAGTCAGTGTTATATTCACACTTTAGAGGATGTTTGAAAAGTTTTAGGGAGTCAAAAATTAAGCCAATCGCTTCACCATAATACGGATCATTGCAAGGTAGATAAAAGTTTCTGAGGTTTCGGGCAATAATTCATAATCTCTGACCAAT
>JAHHHB010000144.1 GCA_019359545.1 Desmonostoc geniculatum HA4340-LM1
TCTCAACGCAACTCGGTACAAGGGTTTCTACCTATTTTATCCTTTTTACTTGCACTTTATTCTCTTTTATCCTCCCGAATCTCTTGATTTATCTAGGTTTTTCGTTTATTCTGCAAACCCTAAGTATCGTTTGGGAATGGGGAATTACCCCTTGCTTTAAAGCTATACGTTATTTTTTCAGGCAATCAGCTCGAATTGCTATACATCCAGCAAGTATTTTGTAAAATGCTATCAGTCTGGTAGCAAACCGAGTAAATCAAGGAGATTGAGAAATCGACTCATCGTCATTATTAACAGTTGTCAACGACTTGCATTCCCAGTACAAGTCATTGGGTGAGGGTGCAGTAGCGAAGTACATTCCGGAACTGGCAAAGGTAAACCCAGACTTATTTAGTATTTGTATTGTCACCGTAGATGGTCAGGTTCACAAAGTTGGGGACTGGGAGCAGTTCTTTACCATTCAGTCGATTTCCAAGGTATTTGCTTACGGACTTGCCTTAGAAGATCATGGGCGGGATTACATTCTGACGAGAGTTGGGGTGGAACCGACGGGGGATGCATTCAACGCGATTATTTTGGATGAGCAATCGAAGCGACCTTATAACCCAATGGTAAACGCCGGAGCGATCGCCACTACTAGTTTAATCAATGGATCTGGCCCTACCGAACGCCTCAACCGGATGTTGGAGATGTTCCGGCGATATATTGGCCGCGATGTGTTCGTTGACATGTCAGTTTTTACCTCAGAACGCAGTACGGGACATCGCAACCGTGCAATGGCGCACCTAATGCTTAACTTTGGGATGATTCACCCGAACATTGAAGAAGCGCTGGATCTTTATTTTCAGCAGTGTGCTGTGTTGGTGAATTGCCAAGACTTAGCAGTGATGGCCGCAACTCTGGCTAACAGAGGTATTAACCCCATCACCAAAGAACGGGCGGTTGATAAGCCTTACATCAAAGATATTTTGAGTGTGATGTACACCTGTGGAATGTACAACTTTGCAGGGGAGTGGGCTTATAAAATTGGGATTCCGGCAAAAAGCGGAATTTGTGGCGGGATCATTGCCGTTGTACCTAATAAGATGGGCATTGGCGTGTTTTCGCCGCCACTGGATGTGCGTGGTAATAGTGTGCGGGGGGTAAAGGTGTGTGAAGAACTTTCCCAGCGGTTGGGTTTACATTTATTTGATTGTTCAGGTCACGCGATTTTGGATTTTGGATTAACCTCTCCTTAGAAAGAAGAGGCTTGAATATTGAAACATGAAAGTTTTTATCTCCGTAAACCCAGAGGCTTGAAACATTTTTTAGATTCTAGATTTAGATTTTAATCTAAAATCCAAAATCTAAAATCTAAAATTGTCTCGGTCAAGTATCTAAATGAGTAGAATAGCGATCGCGCCCCTTTTGTTTGGCATTTACCTTTATTTTCTTTGTGAAAATCAAGATTCATTGATGAATTCTCCGAGTCAGAATTGGGTAACTCACCACTCTTCATCATTCTTCCGCTTGGGGAAGAGGGAAGATTTCACCAGCTAAGTAAGCTTGAAAATGTTTTTGGAAGTACAACCAAGAGGTCATATCTTCGCCATCGATAAAGGCTTTTGGCGCTTGTTTATATAAAGGAATACGGTTATTAATTTCGTCTTGTAGGAATGAGGGTAGTTGTGTTAAACCATTGACTTTGCACCCCATAGCACTATAGATCAGTTGACCGGGGCGATCGCCCATTTTCATCCACGGAAGCCATTGACCAATTCTATCCCAACTCAGTTTCAGTTCGGAAACTGAGGAGAGTGCTAGATTGAATAAATCTGCCGTTGGTACGGTTAATTTAAATAATTCTGCTGCTTGATAAATTGGATGTGGGCTGTATTCGGCAAATTTGGGATCGTCTGCTAAGGGATTGGGGTAATAGGGAAATATATCAAAAATGAAGGTTGTGCTGTCGCCATCTACAAGGGCTGGAAAATTTCCCTTAAATATACCCTGCACCGGATTATTCGCAACATGAATCACCGGAACTATCTCCCCTGTCCAAGGATTCTCCCATTTGCTCAAAACTTCCTCTGTTTGTGGATTTAGGTAGTAAGTCAGTTCCCTAGAAGTAAAATCCCAGCTACCTTCTGCCGTGGGAACACACCTACTAACGCTCAATCCGAATATTTTAAACAAAAGTTGTCTTTTCTCGCCGGGAATAAAAGCGTAAATTTTACCTTTCCAGATCAGGAAAGTGGATTCGCTAGGATCGAGGGAAGAACGAGTTTTCACCCAGTGCTGCGTTTCAAGTTCTTGGATTTGGGCAACCATCTAAAACATCCTTTGTATTTGAAAGGGACTTTTGAACTTCATTAATGAGGCTTTGAACTCCATTAATGAGGCTTTGAACTCCATTAATCAGTTTTGTAGGGTGTGTTATTGCTGAGGGTACAGCATTATCTTAGAGGATGTTTGAAAAGTCATGATTGAGGTATCAAATATTTTTTTACCCCAATACATCAGGGAGGGTTAGGGTGGGGTAACGCGGTGAGTAACCGTAAGTGAATGAAGGGTTTCACGTTAAGTTGACACCAATGAGCATTGCTGTGCCCCTACGACAGATGTGGTTCAAATACATGAAAATTGCTGTAACCTACTCAAAAACATAATTTTGAGCCACTTTCCAATAGCGCGAAAACCGTTTCAAATCAATATAGCCATCATAATCAAAAAATGGTTCCACCTCTAGCACTTCCACTTTTATGGAACGCTCAATTTGATTGCAGATATCATCAAACCGAGGACTCGGACTATCCACTGTCACCACTAAGTCTGCTTTGTGTTCTTCAGCAAAAGCCAAAATTTCTTGTACCACATTCCCACGACGGATGACAACAGGTAACTCTAGCAGACATTCGTAAATAAACGTCAAGCGTTTCAGACTGAGTTGCCATTCCTCTATCAAAGCCTCATCCCAAACCCAAATAGCGGGAGCATCAGGGTATTCTTGTAATGCGGGATTATATGGACTGAGGCAGTCTCCATTTACCCAAACAATCGGTTTAGTCATTAGTCATTGGTCGTTAGTCATTGGTCATTAGTCATTAGTCATTATTTTTTTAACAAAGCACAACGGACAAATGACAAATGACAAAAAATATCAGACGTTGTTAGAAAGACTGGGGATGTTAGCGTAGCGTCTGTGAAAAATAATTGCTGCCGAATTAATGACCAAACAGGTGATTGCTAGGGACATCAAGATATATGTAGGAGCCATCACCACGCCAACCATAAACCAAGTATATACGTGCAAAATCATCACGGAAGCGAAAAAGCTGGCAATTCCCGCAGACTGCCATATTTGATGTGATGGCCGACGTAGCACTGTCAGAACCATCGTCAAAATTGTCACCAACAAATTTGCTGGTACAAGAAATGCACAAATAGTCACGCAGTTGGCGCGAGAGAATTCAGCTAAGGTGTTGAAATCGAACATTAAGATCCTGGGGATAGTGTTAGCAACCTATATATAATGTAACTTATTTCTAAATAATGAAATCTACCTTAGCATATATCGAGAGTATGAAAATTGAACGTTTAACATAATTTAAATAATTAAATTAATTTCTTATAGTAACAATAGTGAATCCTAATGAGTCCTAAAAATTTTGCATAAATCGGGTGGGAAACGCCCACCCTGACTGAATTAACCGGGCAAAATCACTGTATCAATAACGTGAATCACACCATTATCAGCTTCGATATTTGGTGCCAAAACTGTGGCATTTTTAACTTCAAAGCCATCAGAAGAACTAATTTTAATCGGTGAACCTTCCACAGAATTCACCGTACCGAGTTGTGCCAAATCTGTCTGCAACAGCTTTCCCGAAACGACATGATATTTTAAAATCCGCGTTAACTGAGGAATATTTTGTAACAGAGTTTGAATAGTTCCGGGTGGTAACTTGGCAAAAGCATCGTCATTGGGAGCAAAGACGGTGAAAGGCCCAGGACTTTTTAATGTTTCTACTAAACCAGCAGCTTGTACAGCCGCTACTAGTGTTTTGAAAGACTCAGCATTAACAGCAATATCAACAATATCAGCCATACGTCGTACCTAAATCTCTGCAAATGATTTTAAAGGATAATAAACATATTTTAAGTTTTATGTTTCAAGTTCAGGCGAATGGGGTGGGTGCCTACCTTGAATGCAAGCAGACTAATGTTTTTCTAAATTACGTGACAAAATCAGTAATATCTTCTTTGATGCCCTGCCCTTACTACTCTAAACACGGCAGATGACCTCTGGGAGCCGAAATATTTGTGCATACTTCAGCCAATGCGATCGCCTATCTGATCTCAATCGCTATTTTATACCACATCCGTTACCCTGACTCAAGAATAGGGAAAGATGTAAATAACAAGTTATCGGCTCTCTTGTAGGATGTATTTTGATAAAATTTCTTCCTTTTGTGATTGCTAAATAAATATCAAACTATATTCAGCTAGTTGATACTTATTGATCCACGTATTTTATCAATAAATAAATAAATATGAAGAAAAAACAATTACTAAAAATAATAATCGGCGATTTTACTTGGCAGAGATTGATGAAATCCATACTTTTTATTTATATATTTTTTGCTGTATATGTCTATTTTAGAGCAGATAGCATGATTTTTCTTCCCCAACCATCTAGTTATCAAGATAGTCAGGAAATTATCAAATTGAGAAGTAATGATAACACAAAACTTTCTGCTAGATATTTGTTTAATCCTCAAGCTGATTATACTATTCTTTATGTTCACGGTAATGCAGAAGACTTAGGTAATATCAAACAAACTCTAGAGCAATTACACGCTTGGGGGTTTAGTGTTTTATCTTATGATTATCGTGGTTATGGTACGAGTGAAGGCATCCCAACAGAAAAGAATGCTTATCAGGATATTGATAGCGCCTACAACTACTTGACAACAGACTTAAAAATATCACCCCAAAAAATTATAGTTTGGGGGCGTTCTGTTGGGGGTGGTTCTGCTGTAAATTTAGCAGCCCAAAGACCAGTAGCAGGTTTAATCATTGAAAGTACTTTTATCTCAGCATTTCAAGTAATAGTACCATTTCGGATTTTACCTTTTGATAAATTCTCTAATCTTGACAAAATTAACAATATTAACTGCCCTTTATTAGTAGTACATGGTAAACTTGATGAAATTATTCCTTTTTATCATGGAGAAAAATTGTTTGCCGCTGCATCATCACCAAAACTTTCTTTGTGGATTGAGGAGGCTAGTCATAACGATTTGTTCTGGGTAGCTGGAGACAAATATCAAATAACTTTAAATAAATTTATTAAGGTGTTGAAGAAGAATTCAGAATTCATGAGTCAGAATTAAGACCCTAGTGGACTCGCTACCGCTACGCTATCTGTGGGGGATTCAAACCTGCTACTCTCTGACAAAGCGATCGTCCTCCATCGCTACTGAAATTAGGTACTGATGCTTAATGATGTATATATATTCGTAATAACCATACAGATGACTGAGGCGGGGCTAAAGGTGTAGAAATGAAATGCATTTTGAGTGATAGCGAGTAGCGTTATCTTGAGCTAGGTGAACACAGAGTTGAAGACTTTTTTCATCAGTACTGAGTGCTGTTAGCAGTAACGGGGCGTTTAGCCCGTGCTGAGTGCTGAGTAAATAAGTTTACTCATTACTGATGTACTTGGTAAGAGTAACTCTCCCTCTGGGCGGAATCCTTTTCTTAGGAGAAGGTTGATACCCCAGGATGGGTCCCAAAGGGTAAACGCCCCCTGCCATTAACGGAACTCAGCACTCTTTATTCGCACGATCGAATACAATAGCTGCCTAATAGACAGGTTGCAATGCAAATTCTTAAAGTACTAACTAGAGTCTATCTTAGTCCCATAGACTTGGATGAGGCGATCGCTTTCTATGAAAACCTCTTTACAGAAAAATGTTGGTTGTGGTTTCAATATTCCGACGCTGAGTTGGAACTGGCTGGCGTCGGTTCTATTCTTTTAATTGCCGGTTCAGCTGAAGCACTCTCTCCATTCAAAAGTACACACGCAACATTTCTCGTGGACTCACTCAATGATTTTCGAGAAGCACTTACTCAGCAAGGCGCAGTAATTCTCACGGAACCGAACAAAGTCCCCACCGGAGTTAATATGCGAGCTATGCATCCTGATGGAACAATTATTGAGTATGTTGAGTTAGTTTGATTAATTTTTAGCCCAAAAAGCATCTGCTGTGAAGGTCTTGGCCTTTAACCTGGATTTCTCACTTGTGAGAAATCTAGGGGTGTGAGAGGTGTGGGAGGATGGGGAAGAAATCTTTCCCCCCACACTCCCCACACTCCCCACCTATGCGTGAGAAATTCGGGTTTAACTGAGTGTTGCCATTAGCCACTTAATTGCCGGACGAAAAGCTACAAGAAACCGCAAACGTTCGGTAACTGAAATCAGAGAACTAGCTATAATCCAGGTATCCTGCTTTTGTCCAGTACCAATTAACATCCCGCCGTAACCCAACTTATCAACAGCTTGGGCGATTTGCTGCATATAAGGATAACTGGCTGGACGTCTGCCAATTGTAGTGCCTAAATAACGCTCATCTCCCTGTGTAGGCAAATACCAAAAAACTTCCATAATCACTCTGTTCCAAATTTATTCATTGGTCATTAGTCATTAATCATTGGGCATTAGTCGTTGGTTATTAATTCTTCTCCCCTAGTCCCTAAGACACTATCTAAGAGGATGTTTGAAAAGCCATGATTGATGTGTCAAATATTTTTTACCCCACCCTAACCCTCCCCGTATGTATTGGGGAGGGAACTAGATTTCCGGTCTCCCCCCAATACATCGGGGGGATTAAGGGGGGTGATTAAAATCACAGTTAATCACTTTTCAAACAACCTCTAAGAGGATGTTTGAAAAGTCATGATTGATGTGTTAAATATTTTTACCCCACCCTAACCCTCCCCTTATAAAGGGGAGGGAACCGGATTTTATTGTTTCCCCCCTTTATAAGGGGGGATTAAGGGGGGTAATAATTCGATTAAAATCACAACCAACCACTTTTAAAACACCCACTAATGCTATTTCTGACTAATAGTTTCCGGTGTGATGGCTGCATATTGTTCAGTAGTCAGCATCGCTTCCTGAATATTTATAGCTAGCGCGATGGTTGCAGAAAAAGCCATGTCCTGCTCCCTCGTAGCGGAAGATTGCATGGGGAATATGATATTTTTTTAATTCAGCTTCAATCTGTTGTGTGTGTTCTAAGGGAATTCCTCGATCTTCAAGACCGAAGAATGCATAGATGGGGCCTTTAATATCGGGAGTGCGTGTGATGGTTGGTTCTCCACCGCCGGGAGTTGAGTTTGTAATCCCACCACCATAAAAGGAAGCTGTAACTTTAATATCTGGTAATGTGGCAGCTAAGTAAACGACGTGGCCACCAAAGCAGAAACCTATGGAACCGATCGCATCTGCTTGCACATTTGGTAGAGCTTTCAAATAAGCGATCGCAGCCTGAACATCACTCAATATTTCGTCTGCTTTGGTCTGCTCCTTATATTGTCTCCCTTTTTGGATATCTTCAGGATTGTATCCAGCCTCGAAACTGGGAGCAGTGCGTTGAAATAAAGTCGGAGCGATCGCCACATACCCCTCTTTGGCAAATTTCTCGGCGACTTCCCGAATGTGTATGTTTACCCCAAAGATTTCCTGAATCACAATCACCGCTGGGAAAGTTCCCTTTTTTGCTGGCTCAGCTAAGTAAGCGTCAATTTGTAAATCACCGTTGGGGACTTTTACCTGAGTCGTGCGAATTTCTGTGTTTGTCATCGTTTGAGATTAGCTTCCAATCGCTTTTAGTTTCGTTTTTTGATGGTAAATTGAATAAAATACTTAATTTGTACCGATTTACCGTATTTTAAAAGTAGTATTTCACAAACAACGTGCAAACGCAAGTCCCCTAATTAGCTTCTATCGGTAGAGTTACGACAAATTCTGCGCCCTTTCCGAATGTGGAATTACAATCGAGCTTACCTTGATGTAGTTCAGTCACAATTTGATAGCTGATAGATAAACCTAATCCAGATCCTTTACCCACATCTTTAGTTGTGAAAAAGGGGTCAAATAACCTTGTGATAATTGCGTCTGGAACTCCCAGACCATTATCTGCGATAGAAATCATGATTTGGTTTTGAGATACCAATTGAGTATGAATCCAAATTGTGCTATGATGTGAAGCTATTTCTGTAGGTGTACGCTGCTGATTTGCATGTTCTAACGCATCAATGGCATTAGACAGAATATTCATAAAAACCTGATTGAGTTGACCGGGGTAGCAGCTCGCCAAAGGTAATTTACCATAGTTCTTTACCACTTTTATTGCTTGACGGTGCGGTTGTTCTTTGAGACGATTTTGTAAAATCAATAACGTACTATCAATGCCCTCATGAATATCAACCGCCTTAAATTCAGCTTCATCTAAACGAGAAAAATTGCGGAGCGATCGCACAATTTCACGAATCCGCTCGGTGCCAATTTTCATCGAAGACAAAATCTTCGGCAGGTCATTTAAAGTAAATTCCAGATCCAATTGTTCAGAAAATGTTTGAATTTCAGCGACTGAATTGGGATAGTAATACTGATACAATTGGATAAATTTCAACAAATCTTGGATGTAAGTTTGTATATGGGTGAGGTTACCGTGAATGAAGTTGACAGGATTATTGATTTCATGTGCCACACCTGCTACAAGTTGACCCAACGCTGACATTTTTTCACTGTGGATCATCTGGGCTTGAGTACGACGTAATTCTTCAAGTGTTTTTTGTAACGTTGCTGTCCGTTCCTCAACTCTTAGCTCTAAGGCATTGTTTACCTGTTCTAATTGGATGAAAGAAGTTTTTACCTGACTTGCCATAGTGTTGAAAGAACTGGCGAGTCCTCCGAGTTCATCTTGTCGTGTGGTGTTGAGATCGATGGCAAAATCACCGTTAGCAAGTTGGTTACTGGCGGCGGTTAATTGTTGGAGGGGTTTAGCGATTTGTTGTTGCAACACCAACAAGAGCAATAACACTTCTAGCAGTAGCGACACAGTACCAGACATTAAGATAAATTGAGCCGTATCCCATGCTGCCCCCGATAGCAGTGATTTCGGATAGACTGTGACAAAATACCAGTTTGGCCCTTGTAAGCGAATCACTGCTAGATATTCACTGTCTTGGCTATTTTCCAGGACGTGGGTTTGAGGTTGAGCGTTTGTGACTAACTGAAAAATGCGTTTGAGATGGGGATCGTCCATCGTATCGATTGTGAGTTGTCCTTGAGCTTCCTGAATTTGGGCAGTGCGGTGGGGGTGGACAACTAAACGACCGTCTGAGCGAAAAATTAGATTGTAAGTACCTGGTAATTGATCCTGAATCGTATGCTCTATGAGATCGGTTAAGACCACATCATGCCCTACAATACCCAGAAAGCGATCGCCATCATAAAGCGGTACAATTGCTGAAACCATCCACACCTTAATACTTGGATCGAGATAAACACCCGTCCACTTCGGCGATCGAGACGGGTTATGCCGAGGATCGGCAATATAGAAGTATTCCTGTTCTGGGTTGTAGAGATCGGGCGATACCTGCAATGCCAGCGGCACCCCATTCCAATAGTTAACCCCTGCATTTTCTGGTGTCAGGAAATAGGTATTGACAAACCGATTAGACCAAGCAGCCCCGTAGGCACTAACCAGTGTGTTAGCCGTTAAGATGCGCTGCTTGAGTTCTTTAGCGATCTGCACATTTCGCCCAATGACTGAGCTACCATATCGAGCGGAATCAAACTCTTTGATCGGCCGATTTTGGGGAAAATTGCGTTGAGTACCATCGTTCCAGGGGAAATACTGGCGCTTAAATTCAGCCTGGAAATCAATATTAATATTAGTGGGTTGCTTGAATTCCTTCAAAAGCCGATCGCGCAGCAAAGTAAGGTTATCTTGTGCGAGTTGAAAAATGCTACTTTCTTGCTGTCCCCGTCCGTTGATGTATTTTTCTAGCTGAGTTTGGGTTTGGGCTTCCAAACGGGACATCACATGAACATAGCTGACCCCAGCAGACACAACTACCACCACCGTGACTGGCAGTGCCATGTTAATTAGTGTTTTGTGGGTAAGTGAGGTGGGGCGCTTCTGAAAGAAACGGATAAGTTTCTCAAGGATTTGTCTAAACTGGGGTAAATGCAGTTCCATAAAATCTAGCTAATTCTCGGTTCTCAACGCTTTGGACATCGGTATATCCAGCGTCTTGGCAAACTTTTGCAACAACTCCAACTCCCGATCGTTAAGCCTTCCCTATTTTCAGAACTTGTTACTTCTCTTAACTCCTGCCCAAACGGTAAGTGGTTGTCCGACTTGTTTGTAAAGCAAACTCTCTAAAATCACGCCATTATTATTGGCTGTTAGAGCTTTATTCGGCTGACGCAGAGATTCATAGAAACCGTTGTACCAACCATCTTTTGACTTGAGGTTGGCTTGGACGAAATCAAATAAATTACGCGTATAAACAGTGTTATAAAGCACGTGCCAACCGACTGATGCCTTAGCACTTAAAAAGCGCAAATCATTACGCTGTTGTCGAGTGTCTGTGATGGTAGCCCAAGGTTCTCCGTTGACAAACAAACTGCTGTAAACAAAGTAAGGAGCGCGATCCAAGTTGTCTTCAGTGACGGCTGTTAATTGTTTTGTCGCTTGATAACGAGATTCTTGAGCAGCTAAAATTCTATCGGCATAGGCTTTAGGCAAAGCTTGAAACCCAGTTTCAATACCATCTAAAATATAGGGTTCGCTCAAAACGTAGTTATTCGCTTCAGATTTTTTATAGTCACGTCGGTCGTAAGGAATTCCTTGTCCGTAAAGATTTACAAAGGCAGTATGGGACTGATAATCCAAGGCTTTTTTAACATCCAAGCCCCAAAGCTTCAGGCCATAGGCAGCATAATTCTCGTAGCCCAAGCGACCTTCTTGGTTGTATTGTTCTTTACCTTTGATGACGGAAGTACCATACATTTGTCCTTTTCTGGTGAGACGCTTGACTTGCCAATGTTTCCAAACATCACTGGAAAGCGATCGCATTTGGGGATACTTTGCACCAACAATCTTTAGCCAGATTGCCATTCGCCCCAAATCAATGGCAGACCAACCAATTTCTTCCCGTTTTTCTAGTTGACCATAATTAACGGGTATGAGGGTTTTTGCGTTGTAGACCTTGTTGGGTAGTTCTTCTTTGTATAACGGCAGAGATGCCAGTGTTTTCAACATTTTGGTCATTTTGGCTTCAAATTCAGCCGCAGGGACGATATCGAGTTCTCTAGCACTGACTAAGGCGGCGATCGCTGCTGCCTGATCCCACATAGTTACGGAGGCAAAGCCATCAACAGAATTAACCAAGCCAGTTTCGTCATTCCAGTTGCGCTGGAAGTATGACCAAGCCTGACGGGCAGTGGCAATTTCTTCTTTTGTTAACGATCCTGCGCCAGGAGCAACATAAGGAGTGATGGCGATGGTTAATTGGTTGGGAGCAATGGGTTCACCTGCTAAAACCACAGATGTAGCATCAAGTTTGGCAATTGTTTCAGTTTCTTGAGCAGTAAAAGGAGTGCTTTGTATGGGTTCCTTTGGTTGTGAAGCAGCTTGGGGTGTTGATATTTCAGGTTTTTCTGGAGAACTTCGAGAAAGTTGCCCAGACCAAAAATTAAAACCAGCGATCGCGATGACAGCAGTCACCACTCCTCCTACGGAAGCCAGTATGGACAAACTCTTAGGTGGGGGTTGAAAGTCAGAACTCATAAAGATTAAAGCCTCATTTGATAAATCACTGTTGCTTGTGAAATCTCACCAGACTTTATTCTTCCCAATTTTGAAATCTGATTAACGTCATCGCCTACGGTGGCTGGTTTCCCGAACCTCCTCGCGCTGGAGAGTAAGTGGCTTTGCCTATTGGGGCAACATGAGGGTGAACGCTGTTTGACCAACAGATGTTGTTGAGTCAAGGATCAGATCGCCGCGATGTGCCCGAACAATTTCACGGGCTAGGCTCAGTCCGAGTCCAATTCCTTCGACTTTGCGGGTGCGGGCACGATCGCCACGATAAAAGCGGTCAAACAGGCGTGAGCGATCGCTGGCTGGAATATCTTTTGATGCGTTGGTAATTGTGACGTGGAGCGTTGTTTGAGTTTGATGAGCGTGAATTTCTATCCAACCGTTAGGAAGATTATATTTGATGGCATTACTCAAGAGGTTTTGCAGAACTTGAATTAGGAGATCGCGATCGCCCTGTACCTTTAAACCATCAGGAATATCGCTGTGCAAGCTCAAATGGGGAGCCAGCAGTTCTACATCCTCTAGTATCTCCATCAGCAACTCAGACATATCCACTTCAACCAAATACAAGCTCATTTGTCCTGCATCTGCCAAAGACAGCAGCAAAAGTTTCCGCATAATGCCGCTCAAGCGGCGCACTTCATCCAAGAGGTTGCTTAACCCTCTTTTGTCACTCTCGGAAAACAATAATCTCAGCCTGATTCTGAGACTTTGATTTCATCAAGGTTTGAGG
Source organism: Desmonostoc geniculatum HA4340-LM1 (assembly GCA_019359545.1). Lineage (GTDB taxonomy): Bacteria > Cyanobacteriota > Cyanobacteriia > Cyanobacteriales > Nostocaceae > Nostoc > Nostoc geniculatum. The sequence goes on from JAHHHB010000144.1 coordinate 12,619, forward strand.
CTTTATTTTCTAACAGAAACTGAAATTTATAGATAAAAGTGGAAATTAAAGCCCTGTAAGCATTTGGGCGATTGGATTTTCCCACTCTGACAAAAGAGGGTTAAGCGCTGTTGCACTTCCGATCCAGAGTCAACTGGTTGCAGTGTTCGTTCTAGTTCGCCTTGGAGAATGGTGAGTGGGGTTTTCAGTTCGTGAGCAGCATCAGCACTAAAGCGAGAAGCTTGGGTAAAACTGCGTTCCAGGCGTTCTAGCATTTGGTTAAACACCCGAATCAGTTCCACAAATTCAACATCCGTTGTGCCAATGGGAATCCGCTGATCTAGCCCTTTGACGGTTACCTGTTGAATGACACCTGTTAATTGATGGATGGGACGCAAGGCACTACCAGCAACTACCCATGCCCCAACGGCAACCAGCAAAAGCGCTCCGGGAATTGATACCAGAAAGATATTGCGAATACTAGCCATCTCTTGGTTGACGGCTTCTAGGCTAACGGCAATGGCAACCTGAGCATTGGGAAATCGAGCTGCCCCAATCCGCCAAGTTCCTGTCGCTGTTTGCTGGGAGACAAATTGAGGTGGGCGTGGGGGAGGAAAAGGTGGATTTATATTCTGAGGTCTTGGGGGTCGTTCTCTATTCAGGGGCGGTGGCTGAGGTGTCATCCCAATTATGGTTTGGCTATATAGTCGTCTGCTCCCAAATTCAAACCCGACAGGCGATCGTCCAGTTCATTACGAGCCGTTAATAAAATCACTGGTGTATTCCGCCCTGAGTGCCGTAGTTGTTTGAGAATCGATAGTCCATCCTTACCTGGCACCATGATATCAAGTACGATCGCATCATATTCGTTATCTAATGCCCGCAGATATCCTTCATCACCGTTGTCGCAGTAGTCTACGACAAATCCCTGCTCCTTCAATCCAGCCCGGACGAAGTTAGCAATTTTGGCTTCATCTTCGACAAACAGAATATTCACAAATAATATTGATTACTTGACAATCATGACTCCATACACAATTCAACAGGATGTTTGCATGGCAAGCGGTTCGACGATTCATTTTGCCTTTGCTACTCAAATACTACTCAAAACTATTATTTTTATCTTGATTTTTGGCGATCGCAAGCTGTGATAGCGCTACTCAAAAACTACTCAATTATGAGTCTCTACTGGACGCTGAGAATAAAATGACGGCAGCCGCAGCTTATACGCATTTTGAGTTACATTCTACTTCCCGCTTATTTTAGAAATTGCGATCGCACTTTATAACAATTACTGTCTGTGTTGCCGAGTCGAACCGCTTACCACGTTTCCTAGCAGACGTTCAGTTGAATAACACATATATGTGTACTCT
>JAHHHB010000145.1 GCA_019359545.1 Desmonostoc geniculatum HA4340-LM1
CAGCAAGTACCGCAACTGCCATCGACAACAGGAGAACGGCGTAGCACTTCCCGGATGCACTTATCAGAAGTAATGACAATAGTTATCGCATTTCATGACAGAGGATATATCTCTCAAAAATTATTTGGCGATCGCAGCAAACAAATTCCCGAAGCAATGAGTAGTATCAAGTCCGCTTAATTACAAGTAATTAAAAATTCGTCGTGTTCTCCGTCCCTTGCGCCTCTCCCTTAGGGGAAGTTCAGAGCGCCAGCTTCTGGCGCTCCGACTTATCCAGGACTTACGCAAAATGTGACCAAAAGCGTTATTCTTGCGTAGCGGTAATTCATGAATTACCGCTACTTTCGTTATATTTTGCGTAAGTCCTATTATCTTTGCGTCAGCCTTAATTATAAGTATTCAAGCGGATATGATATAAAAATACATATTTATTTGTAGCAATATCTTGTACCCAAACGAAAACCCCTAGAGGTGAATAAAATTACAAACGCACAGATGATTAGATTTAACGAACAACAGTTGCAAATCATCCGCACCCATGCCGAAAACATCTACCCAGAGGAATGCTGTGGTATAATTTTGGGTTATTTGGGTGGTGGGGGCAAAACCACAGTAGAAGTCATCCCAACAGAAAATGCCTGGAATACAGAGGCGGCTGCTGAATTTTCTGGCGATCGCACAGCAGAAAGTAAAAAGTGGCAATATACGATCGCACCTGAAGTGATGTTACAAGCACAAAAACAAGCACGCGATCGCTCATTGAGTATTATCGGTATTTTTCACTCCCACCCAGATCGCCCTGCTGTACCTTCAGAATGCGATCGCCTATACGCTTGGCAAGGATACTCGTATATAATAGTTTCCGTCCAAAACGGTAAAGCGGCAGAACTGCGAAGCTGGAGTCTTGATGATACTCATCACTTCCAAGCAGAGGCAATTGAAAACATAATTTAACCATGTCTGCATTTGTGATTTCAGTCACCTCTACTCTTTTGTATCACTCCTTCGAGCATCTCATATCAAGTTCGGTTAAACACTTATCATAAGGACTGATAGGGAGACGCTCTTACGCGGAGAGTTTTGAATAGTAAGTGATTATCCGAACTTGATATCAAAAGTTTCCATAGTTAGAAGCTTCTCTGCGACAAGCTCCGGAAACCCTTGGTACTGCTGATCTGCTGAATTATGCAAATGTTTAACCATAAACTCTTGAAATGTCAATACTACACAAAGAAAAGTACTGATATATACATAGGATTATCAACTAATGTGAAGAATATGCAAAGATATGTCTTTAGGGATAGACATGCAACTAAATATTCGGTATTTACTTATTATGGTGTTATTTAAATGTTGTTCCCTATTTTTAAAGTTACAACCCTGCGGGCAATAGCCCATAGCCCTGGTGTGACAATGCCTGTTTCCTATCCACTTTAAACTGTTCTCTATTCTCAAGATAGTAGGACTGAGGCATAGACAAAAAACTAAATATGAAGTGTGAATTTGGGGCATTTAAGCTTGATTTTTCAACGCTTTTTCCGCTACACCTGGGTTTGTTAACTCCTGGCTCCGTGGACAAGGGTGATTGAAAAAAACCTGAAACTCTGTGTTTCCCCTAGTACATACGCTCAGAAATATGTAGAATGCCTAAGGCTTAAGTAGTCCTAGATCGTTAAGTGCTAAGTAGACACTGGTCAACAGGGCGAATATTTGGGAAAAATTGCTAACCCTCAAGGGTGACATCAAAGCGTGGCGTTGCATAAATGCGGGATGATTTTATAGATTTTCCTTTGCGTCTTTGCGCCTTTGCGTGAGACATTCATCCCTAGATTCAGCAACGCCCAAAGCCTTAACTTTCGGCTAGTTCTGTGTGCCATAAAACATCACTAATAACTAAGTTATTAACTGCTCGCAACGATAGCGCAGCTAAAGCGAGACACTACCCATAGCTTGCTAGGAGTCCCTCGCCAAATCAAAGTTTGGTGGCTCTGGTTACACCGCTTTTCTCACTGAGTACTGGGGACTATGGACAATCTCTAATTCTCGATCTCCAATTCATTTTACTTACGCTACTGAAAAAATTGATTAAGGAAGGTAAAAGTTATGGCAGATATCATTGGAACCAACGTTAATGATACTCTGGTGGGCACTAACAGCGCGGATACAATTAACGGTAAAATAGGTAACGACAGTCTGACTGGTGGCGGTGGTAAAGATAAATTTGTTTACAATTTGGGCGATGGTACTGATACAATCACTGATTTTGGTGGAGTAGGTAAAGGAACAAACCCCACAGCAGCAGTCATTGCCGAAATTGATACCATCAAATTTCAAGGCACTGGGTTGACTGCCCAAAATTTGTTGCTCACCCAGAATGGTAATAATCTGGAAATCACCTTTGAAGGGGTGCCGAGTGCCAAAGTCATCCTGCAAAACTTCAAATTAGAAGACTTGGAGAACCTCAAAGCTTCTGGAACAAGACCAGCCATTGGCAATATCTTGTTTGATGGGCAAACTACCATTGTTGACGGTTTTAATGTCCTGGATGCCAATTCTACTGATACGAGTATCGGCATCAAGAACACGGTGACTTTCCTCAATGACCTCGCTAACAACATTACAGGTTTAGATAATTCAAATGATGTGGTGAATGGTCAGGGGGGTAATGACAAAATCGACGGCTTAAGTGGTGACGACTTGCTCAGGGGTGGTACGGGGAATGATACTCTCATTGGTGGTGCGGGGAATGATACTCTCGTTGGTGGTACAGGTAATGATTCCCTCGTTGGTGGCACGGGGAACGACCTACTGCAAGGTGATGCGGGAAATGATACTCTTATTGGTAATGGGGGCAATGATACCCTTAACGGTGGTACTGGTAGCGATCGCTTGAATATTGACTCTTCAGGTGGCAATCATTTGCTTGATGGTGGCGATGGCAATGATACTCTCTCCGTTTTAGGTGACTACTACGACCCTGCGGTATCTGGTAATAACACCCTCAAAGGTGGGGCTGGTGACGATTTCTTGAATGCTGACTATTCAACAGGTGATAACCTGCTCGATGGTGGCGATGGTAATGATTTTGTCTCTGTTTCTGCTAGCTACTACGATCCTCTAGTGTTAGGTAATAACACCCTCAAAGGCGGCATTGGTGACGATACCTTACGTGCGTTCTATTCAGGCGGTGATAACCTCCTTGATGGAGGTGATGGCAAAGATGATCTCTCCGTCAACCTTGCTTATGGTAATAACACCCTCAAAGGAGGCGCTGGTAACGATACTCTGCGTGCTGACATTTCAACAGGCGATAACCTCCTTGATGGAGGGAGTGGCAATGATTTTCTTACTGCCTCTAACTTCGATGGCTATAGGTTTGATAACACCTCTGGCAAAAACACCCTCAACGGTGGCGCTGGTGACGATACCTTGAATGTTAACTATTCAAGAGGTGCTAACCTATTAGATGGAGGAGATGGCAATGATTATCTCTCTGGCTCTAGCTACGGCTACGGTTTTGGAGAATCGTATTACAGTACCACTGGCAATAATACCCTCAACGGTGGCGTTGGTAACGATACCTTGAATGTTGACTATTCAGCAGGTAATAGTCTGCTATCTGGGGGCGATGGCAATGATTTTCTGACTGCTTCTGGCTACTCTTATGACGAATATTACGAAGTCTATCGTCAGGCGTCTGGCAATAACACTCTCAAGGGAGGCGCTGGTGCTGATACTTTGAATGTTGACTTATCAACAGGCGATAACCTCTTAGACGGTGGCGATGGCAATGATTATCTGTCTGCCTCTGGGGCATTAGGTAATAATATTCTTAATGGTGGCAATGGAAATGACACCCTTTATGGAGGAGATGGCAATGATATCCTCACAGGTGGTAGCGGTAATGATGCTCTTTATGGCAAAGATGGTACTGATACCTTTGCTTTCAATAGTTACAATGAGGGACTTGATACTATTTATGACTTCAGTGCTACTAATGAAGTGATTCGAGTATCGGCTGTTGGTTTTGGTGGCGGATTATCAGCAGGTGTACTATCCGCTAGTCAGTTTCACATCGGAGCATCTGCAACCGCTATCAGTGAGCAATTTATTTATAACTCGACTACAGGTGTATTATTCTTTGACTCTGATGGCAGTGCAGGAGCATTTACTCAGGTACAATTTGCACAACTGTCTACTGGCTTGTCATTAACCAACAACAATTTTGTGGTTGTTTAAGTGTAATTAGAGTTCCATCACTTAGCCACAGAGGGCAATAAAAAATTTGAGAATGCGAGGTGTTAAAAATAGCACCTCGCATCTAAACTTATATCAGCAAATATGAAGAGTATGCAAAAATTTTGCTGAAAAGATAGACATCTAAGTAAATATTCGGTATTTAGTTATTATTGGGTTATTTAGATGTTTCCTGTTTGCCAGCTAGATATTCAAGGGTGATGCCTACAGCAGCAAGCTACGCCCACAACAATCGCATAGGTAAAGATTACTTATTCTATGACATGTCGAGCATTCCTTATTTTGAAATTAGTAAAACTTAGGCGTTGACAAACCACGCAAATTATGAATTGTGAGTTTAGGACACTCCACCTCGATCTTTCAACTCTTTTTTGACTATGGCTGTGGTAAATCTTTGGCTGGTCTAGCGATCGAGAAAGATTTTAGGACTTACGCACTGTACAAAAGAACTATTTTGTGTATTAACGTAAATACGTTGTTCCAGGCTTTTGGAGGTTGCTTTTGATTGCTGGCGATCGCCAAAATATGATTGAAAAACCTAGATAAAAGCTTTGAAAACTCTATCTGCCATTTTTGCTTTTATGTCAATGCGTAAGTCCTAGATTTAATCAGACTGAAACTAATTGTTTTTGTCAATCCACACCCTCAGAAATTTGTAAAGTGCTTAAGACTTAGATAGTCCTCAATACTTGCATAACTAATACTTGCAAGCCAATCAAAGGGGAAATCTTCAAAGAAAAATTGCTAACCCTCAAGGTTGAATAAAGTATGCCGGAAGTGTTGCTTCTCGGCGAATTTTCGTGCCCTCAAACAGCACTAACTCGATTATGCGCAAGCGATCGCATCAAAGGCATCAGCACCAGTCTGCGTACTTTCTCTCGTGCCGATACGGAACACAAAGTTAGAGCCAACCTGCACGAAGGGTTAGATAGTACAGTGTTGATTCTTAAGTATCGACTCAAAGCCAATGAAAATCGGCCTGCCATTAAAGTTATCCGAAACTACGGTGACATCCCGGAAATTGATTGCTTCCCCGGTCAGCTTAACCAGGTGTTTATGAACATTCTGGCCAACGCGATTGATATGTTCGATGAAATGGCACAGCAAACAACCTTTGAAAAGTTAGAAAATTCTCCCCAACAAATTACGATTCAAACTGCATTATTATCTGAACAAAATGCAGTTGAAATTCGCATCGGTGACAACGGTAAAGGTATGAATCAGGAAGTCAAATCTCAGATTTTCGATCGCTTGTTTACCACTAAAGAGGTTGGCAAGGGAACAGGATTAGGTTTAGCAATCGCCCGTCAGATTGTCGTCGAGAAACATGATGGTCGGCTGGAAGTCCAGTCAGAATTAGGACAAGGCACTGAGTTTTCCATCTCCCTTCTGGTTCGGAATTAAGTCATCCATCCTCAGTAGACCGAAAAGTTTTCCAAAACCCTGAAAAGCCGTTCATTTAAGTTGAGGAACACAATTTGTCACAATTCTGTTAGAGTCCAATACTGCTCGGTTAAGCATAAAAATAGAAATGTGTAGGTTGGGTTTCCTTCCTCAACCCAACCTAATACCAATTCTCTATGAAGATGCGCCTAATTATTCTGGGATAAACCTCTGCGTCGGCAGTCGCTCATGGGGGAGACCACGCCACTTGCTCATGGGGGAAACCCCCAAGACCGCAGTGGCTCCCCAAGACCGCGCTGCCTCACCTTTGCGTTTAAAAAAAGCGGCATATTTGGCGCAGTTTCACAAAGAAACTGTATAAGTAAGTCGGCACAATAAAACCAAACTGTGTGAAGAAAAGTAAACAAGACTCAGCGTTTGCTTTCTTCACAAATATCTCAAATTCTTTTGCTATAAATATAACTATCAGACTAAAACGTTTCAGGAATTTAAAATTCAAAAGTTGCCAAACTGATATCTGACATCATGTCCGGCTAATTAGTTATGATTCCCGAATCTATGCAGAAAACCAAAAACCCTTCCCCTCTGCTCAAGAGCTCCTCTGCCCCCCTGCTGCCTTAATGATAAGTCTTCAACCGGACATGATATGACATCAGTTGCTCGATTGCAATTCTTGTAGTGTCGGCACTGCAAGGTTATCGAGAATAGTGCAAAATATTACCAAACATAGTAGAGGGATTGCTGATTTTTGACAATCCACTATCTGCAAATCGACAATCTTAAAGACCAATTACCAATAGAACTGGAGGTCTATATGTTTAAAAAGATTTTAGTTGCATTAGATCGCTCCGAAGTAGGGCAAAAGGTTTTTGACCAAGCATTGGGGTTAGCAAACTTAACACAAGCTAGCTTAATGTTACTACATGTCCTATCACCAGAAGAAGACGGTAGCCCTTACGTACCTATGGTGTCTAATTTTGACTACTATCCGGGATTGAACAGTCAAAGCTTCGAGTTATACCAGAAGCAGTGGGAAAGCTTCAAAAATAAAGGTATCCATATGTTGCAATCTTTCAGCGCCCAAGCTAATGCAGTAAGTATTAGTACTGGATTTACGCAAAATCTTGGTAATCCTGGACGCATTATTTGTGACTTAGCGCGTAGTTATGGTGCTGACTTAATTGTTATGGGGCGTCGTGGTCGTTTTGGGCTGACAGAATTATTTCTCGGTAGTGTGAGTAACTACGTTCTTCACCATGCTCCTTGTTCAGTACATGTTGTGCATCTTTCAGTTACTACTAAAAAAGATGAACTTGTCAAAGAAAATACAAGTGCTTCAAGCATTAACTAAGTATTAAATTGTATGAGCAACTCACGTGGATTTAGGGGGATCTAAAACTTTGTGCTACCGATAAGAGGACTTTTCAAACATCTTCTGAGAGGGTGTTTGAAAAACTATATTTATTACCCAAAGTGTCTAATACCCCCCCTAACCCCCCTTGTAAATGGGGGGAATAATCTCTTAAATCCCCCCCTTTATAATATCAATGAGAAGATTCACCGCGCACGAGATATTCTGATTTTTCAACAAGAAAACTACAAATTCGCATGAAGTTACCCCAGGAAAGTTCAGATTACGGTAATAGTAATGTTTATCTCGATCAGTATACAGGTAAGGTTTTGCGAGTTGATAACGGTTTGAAACTGCCGTTGGGCGATCGCGTCCTCAATTCTTTTGTACCCCTGCACTACGGTACTTTTTGGGGACTTCCATCCCGCATCCTCTATGTATTTGTCGGGCTTGCACCGTTAATTCTATTTATCACTGGTTTTGTGATGTGGTGGTATCGCTATCGGGCAAAACCTAGTAAACTCGATCGCGTAATCAAATTAGCAGAGAAGCTTTGATGGCCTTAATCATTGCTGGAGAACGTAGTGGGGTGGGCAAGACAACAGTCACGCTCACCCTTTTAGCATCTTTATGTCGTCGCGATCGCCCAGTGCAATCTTTCAAGGTCGGCCCAGACTATATTGACCCCATGTTTCATCAACATGTAACCGGTCGTGCTTGTCGAAATTTAGACCCAGTGTTGACTTCCCAAGCCTACGTTCAGCAATGTTTTGCCCGTCATAGTCAACTAAGTGAATATGCCCTAGTGGAAGGGGTGATGGGGTTGTTTGATGGTGTTTCGTCATTGGTCAATAGTCATTTGTCATTTGTAAAAAACAAAGGACAAATGACAAATGACAAAGGACAAATTACTGATTTTGCGAGTACGGCACACATCGCGCGACTGTTAGATTTGCCTGTGGTGTTGGTGATTGATTGTAGCCGTTTGTCTGGTTCTGTGGCAGCGATCGCCCACGGCTATCAATCTTTTGATCCCCGAATTAAAATGGCTGGTGTGGTACTCAATCGAGTGGGCAGCGATCGCCATCTCTCTCTCCTCAAAGACTCCCTAGAATCCCTACAATTACCGATTCTTGGTGTCCTACACCGTCAAGATAACATCACAATTCCCGATCGCCATTTGGGTTTAATACCCACAGCCGAACTCCCCGAACTCGATGCTGTAATCAATCGCCTCGCCGATTTAGGAGATACCTGTTTCGATTGGCAACGCTTATTACCTTTGTTAAAATCCCCCTCATCCCCCTCATCCCCCTCATCCCCCTCATCCCCCTCATCCCCAGTCCGAATTGCCATTGCCCACGATCGCGCTTTTAATTTCTATTACCAAGACAATCTCGATTTGCTGCAACAACTGGGTGCAGAACTGGTTTACTGGAGTCCTCTACTAGATGCCGAACTACCAAAAGATGTGCAAGGAATGTATTTTGGGGGTGGTTTTCCAGAAGTTTTTGCCCAGCAATTAGCAGAAAATATCAGCGCCCGTGATGCAGTGAAAACAGCAATTCTTCAACGAATGCCCACAATTGCCGAATGCGGGGGACTGATGTATTTGTGTGAGGAAATTATCGATTTTGAAGGTAAATCTTGGTCAATGGCAGGAGTTTTACCAACATCTGCGCTGATGGGTGGACGTTTAACTTTAGGATATCGTCGTGCTGTAGCTTTGCAAGATAATTTGTTAGTGAATGCAGGTACAACTGTTTACGGACATGAGTTTCATCGTTCTCACTTAACCTCAACTCCTAGTCAGCCCCTATTTGAAACTTCTCGCTACGATTGTGAGGAAAATATGGGATATGAAGGATGGGGTTTACCTGTAAATGTTCATGCTTCTTATGTTCATTTGCATTGGGGAGAAAGTGTAGAAATTCCACAGCAGTTTATTAAAGAATGTCTCAAATTTGCATTTTCAAAGCCTTAATGACCGAACCAGAAAAGCATAAGCAACTCATTACTAACTTTGGCTACTTTCATGATTTCTTCAAATGTTCTAAATAAACGGCAACGTCTATCGTAATGCTGTTACATCTTTGTTAAGAATCGTTACAAAAGTCTTAACACAAGGAAATAATTCTTATGGCCGTTTCACTTGAGAATAATGTATCACATCAGGTTGTAATAGTTGGTGGTGGCTTTGGTGGACTATACACAGCAAAACATCTTGCAAAAGCTAATGTAAATGTTACTCTCATCGATAAACGTAACTTTCATCTATTTCAGCCACTTTTATATCAAGTTGCCACAGGAACACTATCGCCTGGTGATATTTCCTCACCATTGCGAGCTGTATTCAGCAAAAGCAAAAATACAAAAGTATTGCTGGGAGAAGTAAATGATATTGATCCAAAGGCACAAAAAGTTATTTTGGACGATCAAGTAGTATCTTATGATACATTAATTGTCGCCACAGGTGCTAACCATTCCTATTTTGGTAAAGATAACTGGAAAGAGTTTGCGCCTGGTTTGAAAACTGTTGAAGATGCCATAGAAATGCGTCGCCGGATATTTGGCGCATTTGAAGCAGCGGAAAATGAAACTGATCCCGAAAAACGCCGTGCTTGGCTGACTTTTGTGATTGTAGGGGGCGGTCCGACTGGTGTAGAATTAGCAGGTGCGATCGCTGAGTTGGCACACAAAACTCTCAAAGAAGATTTCCGCAACATCGACACCTCAGAAACAAGAATTTTACTACTGCAAGGGGGCGATCGCATTCTGCCACACATAGCGCCACAGTTATCTCAAGCAGCAGCAGAATCTTTGCAAAAGTTGGGTGTGGTTATCCAAACTAACACCAGGGTGATAAATATTGACAACGACATTGTTACTTTCAAGCAAGGCGGTGAAGTAAAAGAAATTGCCTCAAAAACTATATTGTGGGCAGCAGGTGTAAAAGCTTCCCCAATGGGGCAAGTCCTAGCAGAACGCACAGGTGTAGAGTGCGATCACGCCGGACGTGTGATTGTAGAACCGGACTTGACTATCAGGGATTATAAAAACATTTTTGTAGTGGGAGATTTAGGCAACTTCTCTCATCAAAATGGTAAACCCTTAGCTGGTGTTGCACCCGTAGCCAAACAACAAGGAGAGTATGTAGCTAAACTTATTCAAAAACGGCTTAAAGGTCATACTTTGCCACAATTTCATTACAACGATGTAGGTAGTTTGGCGATGATTGGGCAAAATTTAGCAGTTGTAGATTTAGGCTTAATCAAGCTCCAAGGATTTATTGCTTGGGTATTTTGGCTACTAGTTCACATCTACTTTTTAATCGAGTTTGACACTAAATTATTAGTAGTATTTCAGTGGGCATGGAATTATATTACTCGGAATCGTCGCTCTAGATTGATTACAGGTCGAGAAGCTTTTGTAGAAGCAAAAACTGTTAGCAATACAACTCATGTCGTTTCCGGTTAAAAGAGAATTTAGAATCGGCTACGCCCCGCTGCGCTAACAGAATTCAGTAATCTTTTAGTGGGGAATTTAGACCCGCCACTCTCTTACAAAGTTCAGAGTGCCGGAAACCGGCGCTCCGACTTCTCTTTGCGTCAGCCGTAATGAGAAGTCTTCAACCGGACATGATATGACAACTCACTCCTGAATTATTTCTTGTTGACCGTGCCAATTTTAGATTTTAGATTTTAGATTTTAGATTTTAGATTATTTCGGTACTCCTTTCCTGCGGAACGCTACGCGAACCTAGAAGCAAGCTACATGCCCCACTATCGCGTGGGCGGAACAAATCCAAAATCCAAAATTTAAAATCCAAAATTGTTTGACTTGATGATTAACTTGGCAAAGAAGTCATATTCATATCGTCATTTAATCTGCGAATCAGCCGCGATAACTCACGAATGATATTCACTGCAATATCTGGAGTTTCTTCAATGGCATCATATAGTTGCTCTTGGGTCAGTTCTAAAAATTCACAAGGTTCCAAAGTGGTTGCACTGGCAGAACGGGGTTGAGTATCAAATACTGCCATCTCACCAAAGTATTTTCCCTGTTCTACCTCTGCCAGCTGCTTATTTCCAATATGGACTTTAACTCGACCTGATACCACAATGTAGAGCGATCGCCCTTCTTCTCCTTGCCTAAAAATCGTATAATTAGCTGGAAATGACAGTTCATTCATCACTGAAGTCAGCCGCACAATAAAATCGTCCCGCAATTCCTTAAAAATCGGGACTCGCCGGACAAATAATAGACGGTCAACACTAGTTAGCATAATTACAAGTTAAAAATAAGAATTCAGAATTCAGAATTCAGGAATCAGAGCAATCCAAGAATCGATGTAGGGGCGTACAGATGTACGCCCCTACCAACGCGTTTGCAACCTGAATTTCGTGTCAAGTCAGAGGGCGATTAGTCATATTAACCGATGTCGATCGCTAGTTGCCAAGAATATCTCAGACTGAATCAGCAGAAATCTATTTACCATCTAACGAAAACCATCTTGAATTTAATTCACAATTCATAATTCATCATTATTAATAATAAAGAATAAAGGCATCAGTCGTCCGCTGCTCTGACTTGACGCCCTTATCTCCCACTGATTGCATTGCTGAATTCTGACTCCTGTTAGCGCAGCGGGGCGTAGCCCATTCTGAATTCTCTTTTAATCACTTTTATTTATCATTTTCAAAAACAAGAGTATTTGCTCTTATTCGGTTAAAAGTCATAATAATGAACTGACGGCTAAACCTGGAAAACCTGGTTGGTTGCGATTTTTATTACAATTCAATCAGGCTCTGCTCTATATTTTGCTGATTGCAGGAATCATTAAAGCGCTGCTGGGATCGTGGACAAATGCAGCGGTGATTTGGGCTGTAACGTTGATTAATGCAATTATTGGATTTGTACAAGAATCGAAAGCAGAAGAAGCGATCGCTGCTGTCCGTGCCTGTCAGTCAGCCGGAATTCAGGTAAAAATGATCACTGGAGATCACATTACCACAGCCAAGGCGATCGCCGATCGCATGGGTTTAGAATCAGAATTTGCAAAAAGCGATCGCTTTTATCTTGCCAGTTAACGGTGGCGAGTCGATGACAATTCTGATTAGCTAAAACAAAAAGAAGCCCCACATCTGACCCGAAGGGCAGTGTGGGATCATTCGTGAGAGGTTAAGACAAAATCATTTTTGTCAATTAGTAACTCTGCTGAAAATTTACTAAAAAATTGGGTATGAAATAAAGCTTTATACTGAATATTGATGCAAGAACGAACGATCCTTTTAAATATAATGCGATCGCTAGCCCAAAAATTCTGTTGATTAACCCCATTTTTACCAAAATTTTAAGTACTATTGCTTATTGACAAAAGCTTTATAACCTTAACCTCTCACCGATGGTGTGGGATGAATTTTTGGGCGATGACGAATTGACCGACGAGCGGCATTGAACGCAGTTCAATCAGCAATGTTGGTCGATGATAGCGGAGCGTTAGCGAGTCTTCGAGCGTCGGAATTGCCACTTTCAGGTCGGTCTTGTGATTCAATATACTGCTTCAATGTCGAGATAGTAACACCACCACAGCTAGCAACGAAATACGAGCCATTCCAAAAAACATCTTTGGTGTAGAAATGGCTCAGGTGTTCTGTAAATTCTTGCCTGAGCCTGCGAGAAGTTGTTGATTTGATATTTCCTACCAACGTGCTTAATTGTAAATCTGGATGGTACTGAAACAGCACATGTACGTGGTCTGACTCACCATTAAACTCAACCAATTTGCAATCCCATTTAATCAACAAGTCTTCAAGAATAACGTGTAATCGCTGCAACATCTCACCAGTAATAGCTTTGCGACGATACTTCGTTGTTAAAACCAAATGAATTTTGAGGTCACTGACTGACCTACCCTTGGAAACAAAATCATTTTTCACATATTTTTCAGGAACTCAACCATAATTAGTGTAGTCTCTAATAACAACAGTGCCAAAATATTAAGGAGGTGAGTCTTTTTGTTGCTTAATTACCAATATCGCGTTTACCCAAACACCAATCAAAAACTAGAACTGAATACTTGGTTGAGAGTTTGCCAATATTGGTACAACAAGCAGCTAGGGGACAGATTTAATTGGTGGGAAAATAACCGTAACAGTATTAATGCTTGTCCTTTGGTTTGTGCCTTACCGACTTTACGAGACAATCCTGACTTTTATTCTCAGAAAAGCGCTAAAGTCTTTCAGGAAGTCTGAAAAAAGGCTAGCCAAAGTATCAAATCGCAAGTCTGCCAAGAAAAAAGGTAGTAAGTCGCGCCGTAAACTTGTCAAGAGGGAAGCGCGGGAACATCAACGTATAGCAAGAGCAAGAAAAGACCACGCTTTTAAGGCTGCTCATGTACTTTTACGTACTAACAAAAAAGTTTTTGTACACGAAGATTTAAATCTGAAAGCTTTATCAAAGCGCAACAAAGCAAAACAAGACGTAGACGGTAAATACTTGCCCAATGGTCAATCAGCTAAATCTGGATTGAATAAATCCTGGAATGATGCTGCTTTTGGACAATTTTTTACAATCCTAGAATACATAGCCGGAAAAGCTGGGGCTAGGACGATAGCATTGACTCTCACCGGACTAAAGTCACGGTGATTCAAACTGTTGTTCCGAATGAGGCTAAAGCCATCATTCTCCACAGTTATCTTTCAAGGGATTAACCCTGTGGGACAGTCAAAAGTCCCCTACC